>PBRC01000066.1 GCA_002725285.1 Gammaproteobacteria bacterium
AATTCTCCAACGCTAGCGGGCGAGAAAGGGTGACCGCCGCGCACCAGCGCCTGATTTATCACCCCGTCCCGATCGAGAAAAACTGCCCCTCTCAACGAGTTGACTCCCACTTAGTCTGGCGGGCTTTGAGTACGGGGTGGGAGACCAGCAGATGCCAGATCACCGCTTGGAATGCCTCCGAATGTGGAGTGATGGTCTGAGGATTGACCGTGGGCACAACCAGGCAGACATCCGCTACCGTAGCGGTGAACCCACCGTCCCTGCCAACAACCCCAGTAATGCGGGCGCCAACATCGCGTGCATGCTGCAGCGCCTTGACCAGATTCGGGCTGACATTTTTCTCCAGGTTGCCACCCCCAACCGAAAACACGAAAACTGCATCCTTCGGGCCCAGCCGGCTGGTCTTGAGCCATTCGACGAAAACCGTATCCCAGCCTTCGTCGTTGGTACGGGCAGTCAGTTCGGACACATTGTCTGTTGGCGCATAGGATTCCAACCCAACAATTTTTCGAAAATCGTTGACAGCGTGCGAACAGTTACCTGCGCTCCCCCCTACTCCAAGAAAGAACAGCCGCCCACCGTCTTCACGAACCTTCGCCAGCAGTTCCGCCATCGACTCAATGGCGCTGGTGTCCAACTCCGCAATGATTTGGGATGCCTCCTCAAGGTGCTGTTGGGTATATGTCATGGCAGTTGCTTCCTTATTGTGCATGGGTCCTGCTGAAATAGGCCTCGGCCTGCACCAGGCCTTGTGGTGACCCGATTTCATAAAATCGTTCGAAGACCTCAAGTCCCGCCAGTTTTCCGACAAGCGAGAGCTCATGATAAAGATCAGCAAGATCAAATGGGCCTGCGGCACGATGATCCATGAGAAGCTCTGCCGAGAGAACACCAAGGCCATAGTCGATATAGTGCATTTCTGGCCGCGGTACACGCTTATTATATTCGACCACTTTACTGTCTTCGAAGAGCACGTTGCTGGTATCCCACTGTCCAGCGTTACGAAAAACGGTCATCAACGCAGGCAAATGACTTTGCCGCCAGCGCGATTCGACCTGATCAAACCCAACCGGTAAAAAGGAATCGCCATACAGTACAAAAAATGCCGGGCCCAGTAATGGCAGGGCCTTGACGATCGCACCGCCCGTACCCAGCAGTGTGTCACCGTCCTCAGAGTAACTGACCTCGACGCCGCAATCAGACCCGTCTCCCACCACCGCCTTGATCTGACTGGCCCGATAACCTGTACAGAGCACTACCCGGCTAATACCCTGAGCGCACAGGTAATCAAGTTGGTGCAGTAGGAATGGTCGGCCTGCAACCGGTACCAGCGCTTTGGGAAGGCTGTCGGTCAATGGACGCAGGCGGGTTGCGAGCCCACCGGCCAGAATTGCAACCGGCAGCATGGCGCTCAAGTAACCGAAGTGGTCGTGCCTTCGAAATCAAAACGAAAGCGTACTTCTTCAAGCCCGACGGCCGCCATCGCCTCTTTGAGCTTTTCCCGATCTTCAGTATAGAACATCAAAAAGCCGCCGCCGCCAGCACCCACCAATTTACCCCCGATAGCACCGTTCCCACGCGCCAACGCGTACCACTCGTCGATTTTCGGGTTACTCATCCCCCCCGAACGCTTTTTCTTATGCTCCCAGTGCTCGTGCATGAGCTCACCGAACAGCACCGGGTCGCCCGCCTCCAATGCCTGGCGACTGCGTAGGCCAAGCTCCTTGACGTAATGCAGGTTGTTCAGCATATCCGAATCATTTTTTCGGGTTCTGGCTTTCTGGTCTGCGAGGATGCTACTGGCACTACGAGAAAACCCCGTAAAAAAAAGCAGCAAATTATCCTCCAGACTGTGCAAAGTTTCCGTGTCAATATCCAGAGGTACTGCCGACACGCTGTCATCGGGATTGAAGTCAAAACAGGTAACACCACCATAGGCTGCGATGTACTGGTCCTGCTTGCCGATCGGTTCACCCAACTTCTCGATCTCAACATAACAGGCCATTTCGGCCAACTCCTGAGGGTGTACCAGGCGCCGCTTATGAGCACAAAGAGCGCGCAACAGCGCAGTGGTAAAACTGCCCGATGAGCCCAGTCCGGTACCGGCAGGAATATCGGCCAGTGTGGTGATCTCAATCTGCGGGGTATTAAAATCCAACAGATCCAACGCCTCACGAACAATCGGGTGGCGCACCTGTGATACCGTGTCTACTCGCTCCAGTTCTGAATATTTGAGATAAATACCTGGCGTAAACGGTCGCATCGCAGTGACATAGACATATTTGTCGATAGCGGCAGCAATAAGAAAACCGCCGTGCTCACGGTAATACGAGGGCAAATCGGTACCACCTCCGCCCAGGCTGATGCGTAGCGGACTACGTGCGATGATCATAGCCACTACGCTCGTAAATCTTGTCAACAATATCCAGCACTGCCAACGCATCTGCAAGGCCTGGAACTGGCTGTCGGCTGTTCTCAATATCTTGGAAGAATTCGTTCATTTCGACTTCCCAGGAATTATCTGCCATTGGAAATTCCCAGGCAGTGGTCTCCGGGGGGCCCATCTGCGGCAACATCCGGTACCAGGTCAAGCGCTCAACCCCATAACTGCCCCCCAGTCCATCTATCTGCACTTTGCCATTTTTCCCAGAAAGTTCCCAGGAAAAGATGTTCTTCCACTCGGTACAACTGGCGTGCAGAAAGGCTGTCTGTTCCTTGGCTGTCCTGAGCATGAGGAAAGCGTTGTCATCTACGGGCATATCCCAGTAACAGGTCTGAGCAATCCCTTCGATACTGACAAAGTCACCCAGGCACCATCGGGCGAGGTCAATCAGGTGCACTCCCTGGTCGATGAGTTCTCCTCCACCTGAAAGCAACGGTTGTGCCCGCCATTCTCGATCATAGCCAACCCGTCCGCCGTGACCATAACGGGCGCGTAGAAACATCAGCGATCCCAACGCGCCCGAATCAATAATCTCACGCATTTTTTGAACAGCACGGTGGTATCGGTGGTTAAANCCNACCCGCACCANCNCCTTCTTTTCTTCTNCCAAACGCAGCAGAGGGCGCAACTCATCGGCATTTCGTGCCGCCGGCTTTTCGACCAACACGTGGCAGCCCGCGTCGATAGCACCCGCACAGATCTCAGCCAACATGTGATGCGGCGTGGCAATAATGACAGCAGCCACATCGTCATGATTGACCACCTCACGCCAGTCATCCGTTGCCAAGCAGTCAGAAGCCGAGGCGGCCAGTGCTGCAGCAAGCGAGCGGTCGAGGTCCGCGCATGCGGCGAGCCGCCGGCCGCCCAGGGCATTCGCTCTTTTGCGACCGATAAGACCGCAGCCGATAATCCCGATTCCCCCACTCACCAGGGGGCACCTCGATCAGCGGGCACGACCCGGCGCAATGTATAGATATCCGAATCCGCCAGTTCTTCTTTATGCCGAGCGAGATCCTGCCAGGGATCCCACAATGCGCTTATCAGCCGTCCTGAGATACCGTCACTGGCAGCAGAACCGAGAAATACGGCAAGTTTTGCGCCTTTTTCCAACCCTGCGCCCCCCGATGCCTTCTGCTCCAGAGCTCGCTCATGAAACTCCTTTCCAACTTTTCCTGGGCCTGAATCGATAATTTCATCGAGCATTCGGGTATTCAATGCTCCGGGGGCAATCGCATTCACATCGATCGTGTGCTTTGCCGTTTCCAGTGCCAGCGTTTCAATGAATCGTACGATACCTGCCTTAGCTACAGCGTATGAGCTGAGGTTTGGCATTGGGTTTGTCGCTCCACCACCGGACAACTGAACAATCTTGCCATAGCCTTTGCTTTTCATGTGAGGCACTACTGCCCGGCACATCAACACCGATCCCAGGAGATTAATGTTAATTGCCTGAACCCAGTCATCCCAAAGAATGGAATCTATTGGGCCTTTTGGACCATAGACTCCCGCGTTATTGACCAAAATATCAATGCTCCCTAACCTCTTTATGGTGGAATTAACAAGCGCATCGACCTCGACAGACTCGCACACATCAGCTACCTTACTTAACACTATCGACTCACTCGACGCCATCAAACGCAGACTCTTAGTGGCTGCGGACAACACGTCTTTATCCCTAGCGCATAACATGACTGATGCACCCGCTAAGACATACTGTTTCGCAATCTCAAACCCAAGCCCTTGGCTAGCACCCGTAATGATCGCTGCTTTGTTTTGCAGAGTCAGTTGTGATGAAAAAGCAGCCATTATCCAACCCCTACTGAGAAATATGAGATAGCAGGGCTTGCATCCAAGGTACTTAGAAATCTATTGCTATCAAATACTGGGAAGCCTCTCTCTGTTGTATTTTGGATGTCCTGTAAACTAACCGTCTGGTAGTCTGGCCATTGGGTGCCAATTATCAATGCGCACACTCCTTGCAATGCTTCCAATGGCGTTTCTACTCGCTCGACCTCATTTACCCAATTATCTGGTAGCTCACATTCAGATGGGTCGTGCACAATAACCTGTGCGCCCTGATCGCGAAGCCAATTACACGTCTCTACCGAAAGTGATCTACGAAGCGTGCTTGTTCCAGGCTTATAGGTAAGGCCCCAAACAGCGACACGCTTGCCTCTTAAATCACCAATTACCAACCGCATTCGCCGTTGAATCCACTTCTTATGCTCATCGTTACTTTTCACAACCGCTGCAATTAGCGGATTAATCAACTTATTTGTTGATCCAACCTTCTGCAAAAACCTAATGTCACGCGCAAGCGTCCCGCCTGAGAATGCAGCGCCAGGCGACAGATAAGCGGCGGGACCGATGCGTGTTTCAGATTTCAAGCCTACCTCTACCTCTCGAGCATCCGCACCGACAATTTCACAGATCGCTGCAACCTCGTTGATGAAGGTTATTGACATCCCAAGAAAGGCATTAATGGCATGTTTTGTCATTTCTGCCGACTCGACACCCATGTAAGCGATATTATCTGTGATTTCCTCGAACAATTTACTCAGTGCAAGCCTGTCTTCTGAACCACGAACACCGATAATCACCCGATCAGGATCCAAAAAGACCTCTAAGGCTTTGCCTAATCTAAGATTCTCTGGAGAATAAGCAAAACTCAGATTCTTATCGGGGCACTCTGTTAACGCAATATCTTCAAGTTGTTTTATAGACCCAACCGGCATCTGTGAGGACACGAGCACGATCGTATTGCTGTTAAGGAACGGTAGCACTTTGTTAATTTGTTGGAAAACAAAGTCCACGTCAGCTTGATCATTCTCGTCAACAGGAGTGTCATAGGTCACCCATAGTACCTGGGCATCGTTCACTGCATCTTCCACTTTGCTGGCAAATTTGAGATTACCGCGATGTAAACCTTTTTCAATCAAGGAGCTAAGGCCAGGCTCGCTTATAGGTGGTATTCCGTGCTGGAGATTTCTAATAGTTTGGATGTCAAAATCCAGGCCTGTTACATCATGTCCGACGGAAGCTAAACATCCGGCCGTGACGGTCCCTAGATGCCAAAGACCCTGCACACAAACTTTCATTGTCGATTCTCCAAGACCCAGTGATTCTGTTCCAACCACTTTAGAGTCTTCAATATACCTTCGCGGATACTGTATTGTGGCTGCCAGCCCAATGATCGCATGCGTTTGCAGTCAAGGAATATAAAGGGATTATCCCCGATCCAGCCCCGCTCCCCACCAGCATAGGTGCGTTCGGGCGTCACACCGAGATGGGCGGTGATGATATCGACCGATTGATTGACCTCGACATACTCATCGGTACCGAGGTTCAACAGGTTGACAGCATCCGGAGCAACTTGCACCGCCTGAAACATCGCATCCAGACAATCTTGAACATAGAGATAAGACTTTCTCTGTCGTCCATTACCGAGAATATGCAGGGTCGACGAATCATCCAGTAGCTCACGATAGAAATCAAAAATGTGACCATGAGTGTAGCGCTCGCCGAGGATAGAGACGAAGCGGAAAATCCAGCCACGCATCCCGAAACCTTCGCAGTAGGCACTGATCAGGCCTTCACAGGCGAGTTTAGACGCCCCATAAAGCGAGGTCTGCACTGGCATGGGGCAGTCTTCTGGCGTTGGAATTACGCTCGATTCCCCATAGACGGATCCGGTCGAAGAAAAAGCGATATTACGAACATTGTTCTGGCGCATAGCCTCAAGCACATTGGACGTGGCAATAGTGTTCTGTTCCAAATCTCGGCAAGGCTGCTCGATGCCGAAACGCACATCGGCGTTCGCTGCCAGATGCCAGACGAATTCCACTTCCCGCATTGCCTCGCCCAGGCTCACCTCATCGAGCAGGTCGGCTTCAACCAATTCGAATTTACTGCTTGCTAAAGCGTCATTGAGAAACGAGCGCTGACCGGTGGAGAAATTATCATAGCCGACAACCTGAAATCCATCTGCTAACAGGCGGTCTACTAGATTGCTGCCGATGAATCCCGCAGCACCAGTCACCATTGTCCTCATTGTGGATGCCCTTCGTTGATGTCACTACTGTACAGGGGCCCGTAACGAAACTTTAACAAAGCACGAACCCAGAGTATCGGGTCACGCAAGGGTCGGACCTTCTTGCCTTCGCTGAAGGAGCGCGAGATATAATTCACCGGTATCTCAAGGGGAACGAATCCCTTGCGGATGAACTTGATGACGATTTCCCAGTCCAGATCGAAACGGTTTGCTTCAAGTTCAAGGCCGTAGAGGCATTCCCGGTGAAACACCTTGTACATGGTGAAAGGGTCCTTGAGACGGGTGCCACAGGCTACATTGATCAGCCAGGTGAAAAACACCTGACCAAAATTGAACACTGTACTGAGCCACTTGCGGTCCTCGAATTTGCGCATTTTCCAGTCGCCCTTGTGCCGCGAACCCAACACGAAAAGCTGCTGTTGAGAAAATAATGGCTCCAGCAGAGCATCGTAGTCGTCGATATCGTATTCCAGGTCCGCATCCTGTATCAGCAGCACATCACCCGTAGAATGGGCAAGACCGTTACGCACCGCGTAGCCCTTGCCGCGGGGCCGCTCCTCATAGACCACCCGGACATTCGGATGCCCTTCGTAGGCCTTGACAATCTCCCGCGAGCCATCGGTTGAGTTACTCTCCACGATC
>PBRC01000067.1 GCA_002725285.1 Gammaproteobacteria bacterium
CGATGCCGCTGGCCATGCCATAGAATCTGTGCCCTTGAATAGCCACTATTTCAATTCAATAATCATCTGAGCATGCAGTTCCGTGAGGGAAATAGCATCGTATTTCAGTAGGGTGGGGCGGGTCGATAGGCCGTTTTCTGACATACTTTCTGGCGATCACCGCCGTCGAGACATTCCTGGCGATCTCCCTGCTTCTTGTCTTTCTCCAGGATGATGCCGCCCAGCTCGAGGAGCTTGATAACAACAGCCTGTTTCTGGCCGCGAAACTGGCAGAAGAGGCCATTGAGAATAACCACCCCCAAGACGAAGCTGGTGATCCCAAGCTCAATTTTCAGAAGAGCCAGAAAGTCCTTCGCGGCCTCTCACGTGCCACCTTTATCCATACCCGCGTTGTATCCCCTGAGAGAAAATTCGTCGCTGACAACCGTTTTTTTTACGACGAACTGGATTTCACTCCAGCTTCTCCAGACAAAACTCTGCCACCCCCTTCTCTCCATGAGAAGCTTGCCGATGATCTGTTGCTATATCTTATGGGCTTGGGAAGGGAGAAAAGTTCCCACACTTTTTCTGAAATTGATCATCTCCTGATAGACCCAAATTTCCTGGATGAGGTCCAAAATGCTTTCGGGGGCGTCACAGAAAACAAAACAAGACTCCTGGCGGATAAAAGGCTGTTCTTCACATCGGCAGCCCCCATCATTGTTGATGAGGAGGTGATAGGTGTCGTCCTCTCTTCTGATAAGGAGTTTTCTGTCACTGCTGCCAGGCAAAAACTCCTGTTCGATGTTCTCACGGTTCTGGTTTGCTTCATCTTAGTGTCCGCGGTTCTGATGGTTCCTTTTCTCTGGAGCCTTACTCTCCCTTTCAAAGCCCTCAAGAAAACAACAAAAAAAATTCAGCTGTACCCGACCAATGCCGGCATCCGGTTTGAGAGGGGAACGAGGCTGGACAAGAGAGTGTCTGGCTTGGGCTCCGCACTCCATAAGATGGTCGAAGGGTTTAGAGCGAGAATCGAGGCCATGGATAAATTTTCATCCGATGTTTCCCATGAAATCAGGCGCCCTTTGACATCCCTCAAAAGTGCCGTGGAAACAATGTCCAGACTCAACAACGAGGTGGAGAGAAAAGAGCTCATGAGCATTGTCCTGAGTGACACAGGCAGACTGGACCGACTCGTCTCCGACATTTCTGATTTTTCCGGGCTCGGCAATGAGCTTGATAACGAAACGCTGGAGAAAATTGATCTCTCAGAACTCGTTCCGCAGGTATGTCAGAATATTGAGACAACATCCGGGGGGTGTGAAATCAGGGTTTCCACCTCAGGGAGTGACGACTACGAGATCGAGGTCCACCCCGACAGGTTTGTCCAGGTGCTGGAAAACATCCTGTCCAATGCCGTGAGTTTCAGCCCGCCTGGGTCAAGCGTAATCGTTGCATTAACCAGGGAGGATGATGAGATCAGGATCACTGTGGATGACGAGGGGCCGGGTATTCCTGAAGAAAACCTTAACTCTGTCTTCGATAGGTTTTATTCCAGCCGTCCCTCGGGAGAAGAGACCTTTCACTCGGGCCTCGGGCTGGCAATATCTCGGCAGATCATCGATACGCTTGGGGGCAGGATATGGGTGGAAAACAGACATTCCGACGAGGGCCATGTCACGGGGGCAAGGTTCGTAATTGGTCTTGCTCCAAGAGAATGATCGTGAGGCTAAGATCATGAGCAAGGTCGCCCTCGTGGATGATGATGCAAACCTCCTGGTGTCTCTTTCAAAGACTTTCCAGAACGAGGGATATGACGTCACCACATTCACAAACGGCGCTGAAGCCTTATCATCTCTTTGTAAGAGCCCTGTAGATATTGTCGTCCTCGACATAAACATGCCAATCATGGACGGAAAGGAAGCGCTAACCAGATTACGGGAACAATCCGATGTGCCGGTTATATTTCTTACTTCCCGTGATGAACAGGAAGATGAAATGGAAGGCCTCAAGCTCGGGGCCGATGACTATATAAGAAAACCCTTTTCCCAGGACCTTCTGCTCCTCAGGGTTCGGACCATACTGAAAAGAAGCCCACGGCCGCCAGATGGAGATAAAGATCTCTCCACTAAAGGGAATTCAATGGAGAGAGGGGATCTTATTCTTGATGAGGACTGCCATGAATGCACGTGGAAGGAGGAGAGCATTCACCTGACGGTGACGGAATTTCAGCTTCTTCAGTCTCTGGCTAAAAATCCCGGCCACGTTAAAAGCCGAAACCAGCTCATGGACGCAGCCTTTGGTGAGNATATCCACGTTGANGACAGGACCATCGACAGCCATATCAAGCGGATCCGNNGGAGAATCAAGGCCATTGATCCGAACTTCGACATGATCGAAACCATATACGGCGTTGGTTACAGGTTCAGAAAATAAGGTTCTTAAATCTGTAGCTGCCGGGGCTGCCACATTTTAGCCTTGAAATGACCACGAAATAACCAAACTCCGGCCAAATTTTCACCAAAACTTATTGNNATAATTTCTCCATCATTTGATGGAGGAAGCGGTGAACAAAACTCTAAAACAGACCAGTCCGACCCCGATATCCGATGACCTCGAACGTCATGAGGAAAACCTGGTTGTCTCCGCGGGCCGGCCGAATTCAGGCCGAGGCCAAAAATGGCATCCTGACGTTCAAGACCTCATCACGAATCGTGATGAGCAATCCAAGAAAAAACACAACCCCGGCGTTCTCGTCATAGGTGATGGCATCTCCCTTAGGGGGGAAACGATCATCTGCAAAGACCTTATCGTCAGCGGGAAACTCGAGGCGTCAGCCAGTTGCTACAGGCTGAAGATCTCCGAAACAGGAACCGTCTTTGGAAACGTGACCGTTACAGATGCCGAAATCCGGGGNANCTTCGAGGGGAGCCTCCTNGTGAAGGGGTGCCTCATTATTCACCCCGGGGCGAAGGTGTTTGGGAGGATCACCTATACCGGACTGCGGATCTTCCGTGGCGGCAAGCTGCTGGGCGACGTCCGTCATGCAGCTGACACGGGGGCAAATACCGGAATGAAGAACCCTCCCGCNACTTCTTTCCAAGCTGATTTCACAAAAAANAAGTCCGGNGGTGAAACCGTCAGGAAAACACGTCCGGTGTTCATGAAGGAGGNAAAACCCGATGCGAAAATATTTTCAACCAAGGGATAAGACAATGAAAAAGCTGCAAATCAGGATTCCACTGACAGACAAGGTTATTGCAATCCAGGACTGCGTGCCAGACGAGCCCCCCCTTAAACGGGACCGCCTGGGAAATGGTGTGACCNCGCATGGCCCCGGCACGGCCACGCAATCTCACCTCCAGGTGGGGGGTGGAAAGGAAGAAAGACTTAATACGAACGGGGCAGAGGCGTCTAGCAAGTGATGTCTCTGGCTCTGGCCCCGCCCCCCCGTGGTCTCTCTGACCTCCCCCCCCCCTTGGGGGGCGGGGCTTCTAACCAGGATGACGGCAACCTAAACCAAGATAAAGGAGACTGACTAATGAATAGAATTTCCAGAACCCACAAGGCCACTGCAATCATGGTGTGCGCACTCGTTACATTTGGCGGCAACCGGGTCACCGCCGGTGGAGAAGAGCAGATCGTGGCAGATGGATCGGTTGATGGCGCCCTGCAGATGAACGGGACACCCTCACTTTTAGGTTATACGAGCCACACCATTTTTTTCGATTTTGACAGTGTGGAACTCGACGAGTTCGCAATCGCCGTCATCACCAGTGTGATCGAAGCAACACTGGCAAATCCCGCCAGTAAGATCGTGATCAGGGCTCATACGGACAGTTCAGGTCCCATTACCTACAACGAAGAACTCTCCTACCGTCGCGCCGAGGCCGTGAAGCAGGCAATCCGTGACCGGGGGATGAAGGACGTCATCATTTTGGTGGAGGGGTTAGGTGAAAGCATGCCCTTCATTGTCACTGGGGATGGCATCAGGGAACCGCAAAACCGACGCGCCGAGATTTCATTAAAGACCATTTTCGGAGCCGTTTCTGAAAATGAGAAACCGGACGGAGGCAAGGATGAGATGCATGAAGATTCTCTGCAGCAAGATCGCCTGTTGCAAAATGCGGTGCTGGAAAAGACTCCGGAACAAGAGACAGCATTCCAGGAAGGCCAGGCGAAGCCTCAAATGGACCGGGTCCCCGGCCTCCTTTGGGAAGGGTGGCTCAAGGAAGTCNNGCTTCACGACTGGGAAGAAGGTCCCNGGCTTCACCACAAGGTTGCAGCATGGTTCCGGGGGCACNTGGCCTGACAAAAATGCCNGGGNTCATAAACGGCCCCGGGCGATCCAACGGAGGAACAGATGATGAGCTACAAAATATCCACGAGAAAGATATACGCCTCACTTGGATCAAATNTTCTTAACGCCGTTTCCGCGGTTTTACTCCTGGTGTTTCTCCACTGGCGTGTTTTCGAAAGCATAGAGCNAACCAACACGAGCTANCTGGCCTTTCTCACTGGCAATTAAGGGTTGGGTCGGGAAAACACCAGTAAAACGTCTGCTTAAAGAAAGAATGAACGATGAAAAAAATGGATTTTGGTTTACGAACCCTCTTTTTTTGTTTCGCGATGATGCCTNATGCGAATGCCGGTGAAAATTCNTGGGAATACAAGGACTGGAGTGTNTCCACNGANTCGGAGACGGTGCATTACGCTGCCAACGGTAATACCGTCCACGGCCACAAGTTCCGCCTGATNAAACAAGTAGGACAATGCGACAGAGATCTCCTGTTGATCACCTGGTCGACCCACGAGAAAGGACTGGAAAACTTCAAGGGCAGCAATGCCACATTTCAATTCCAGATTGGCAACACCCGGCTTCAGAGAGAATCCATGTTGGGGCTTGTTGGTAATCTTACACCATATCTAATGTTAGCCAATTTCGGCCTCGTGGCAGACGAAAAGCTGATCTCCCTACTGGAAAAGGGGCATGCAATCGAGGCGACCATCATTGCCCCGGAAGAGTTGGCAGGTAAATTCGATATACCGGAAGACTCTTTCAGTCTGGATGGCTTTATTGCTGCCAAGCTGAAATCCAGGGAGTTTTGTGAAGAATTCGCATCCAGNGTCAGGCCGCTTGCCGAACAGGGAGATGCCGAGTTCCAGTTCAGACTCGGCTTCATGTATGCCAAGGGCAAAGGCGTGGCGCGGGACTACTCACAAGCGGTGGAGTGGTTCCGCAAGGCCGCCGAGCAGGGGGTTGCCGTTGCCCAGTACAACCTCGGCATTATGTATCACGGTGGCGAAGGCGTGGCGCAGGATGATGTGCAGGCAGTGAAGTGGTGGCGGAAAGCCGCCGAGCAGGGGGATGCCGAGGCCCAGCACAACCTTAGCCTCGCGTATAGCCNTGGCGAAGGCGTGGCCCAGGATGATGTGCAGGCGGCGGCGTGGACCCGCAAGGCCGCCGAACAGGAGGTTGCCGTTGCCCAGTACAACCTCGGCTTCATGTATGCCAAGGGCCAAGGTGTGGCCCAGGATGATGTGCAGGCGGCGGCGTGGTTCCGCAAGGCCGCCGAGCAGGGGGATGCCGATGCCCAGCACAACCTCGGCTTCATGTATGCCAAAGGCCAAGGCGTGGCGCGGGACTACTCACAGGCGGTGGAATGGTTCCGCAAGGCCGCCGAGCAGGGGGATGCCGATGCCCAGTACACCCTCGGCTTCATGTATGCCAATGGCCAAGGCGTGGCTCAGGACTGGATACAGGCGGTGGTGTGGACCCGCAAGGCTGCCGAGCAGGGACATGCCAAGGCCCAGCGCAACCTTGGCTTCGCATATCGCCATGGCNAAGGCGTGGCCGAGNACTATATGCAGGCNATGGTGTGGTTNGGAAGNGCCGCCGAACAGGGGGATGAAAAGGCCCANAAAAGTCTTGATTCTATGTTCGACCTCGCCCGCGAGGCCCTAGCCGGTCCNAAACCAAGATGGANNAANGGAACAGNNNTATGAACCGGCGGCTGCGTGCNGAGCTATCTGCCATGGTGCGTAAACTTCCTATGCTGAACTGGAAATATAAAACAACTTTAACGGCTGTGTTGTTGTTGGCGGTGGCGGGGTGCTCGTCAACTTCAACTCCTGATTTTTTAACCCTGTACCGCAACGCAGTGAACCAGCTCACGGCGAATGAAGGTAGCCTCTGTTCAATTAATGACCGTGAGGCCGCAACGACGAACTTTAGGGCCGAGAATGACAAGATCCTGGAGGCCTCAGGCGAGTTTTGGGGCAAAAATTACGATGTAATAGATTACAGAACCCCCTTCCCAGATGATGGGCACATGGAAACTACCCTGCGGATGGAGGAAAACAACCCAGGGTTGATAGTTTTGGGTGCGTTTTGGGGCAAGGATTACGGTGACCTTGCTTGGCGTATCTCTATCATCACCGGCAATGAGGTCATGCCATCAGGCAACCGCGCCATCATTTATTGGGTGGAGAAAAGGGAAACGGTGTGGGTGGTGGTGTTCAATAAGCATGGGTGTCGGGTAGACCAAGGCCCTATCCTGTTTAAACAACTTGATTTTTTAATTGGTCTTGACACAACGGAGGTTTAAGGGCCGACAGCGAGGTGGGGCTCGAGGCCGTCAGGCAGCACGGCTGGCCACAGTTCCATTACCGGCGGCTGTCACATTTGTTCGGCCATATTTACGTCATAAGAAGGCTCTACGTTGGATGGCAGTCCACAGCGATAGGAGTTTATAGGAATGGCAAACAGCGGCATTGAATGGGTCGATATCATCTTTAACTGGTGCGTTCGCCTTCTTTATGACTGGGCAACGTTCTTCGGCATCACCTACGAAGAGATCAACATCTGGGTATTCATTGTCATCTGGCCTGTTTTGACTTTGGCTTTGGTCGCATGGACACTGCTTCTCCTGCGTGAAAATCGTCGCTTAAAATCTGCATAAATACAATGCTTTATAAGTGACGAGCTTGGTTGATATCTCCGTAACGATCTGGGTTATAGGCATACCTGTCGCCTTGCTAACTTTGTTTCTTTTTGATTGGAGAAAGGGTGTAATCGTTGCGGCGTTATCAGTTGGGGTAAGTGGTTTCTTTTTCTTGGCTCAACCTGACTTGCAGGTGCCAGTCAAA
>PBRC01000068.1 GCA_002725285.1 Gammaproteobacteria bacterium
CAGCTGATGGCTCTTTATCAAGAGCAGCTGATGGCTCTTTATCTGGAGCAGCTGATGGCTCTTTATCTGGAGCAGCTGATGGCTCTTTATCTGGAGCAGCTGAAGGCTCTTTATCTGGAGCAGCTGAAGGCTCTAACTTCAATGCTGCAGAATTCAAACAGTAACGCTGTCCAGTTGGTTGAGGCCCATCCGGGAAGACATGTCCCAAATGGGCGTTACATTCGGCGCAAACGACTTCGGTGCGTCGCATAAACAGACTCCGATCTTCTCTATTTTCAACTGCTGAGTCGTCAATCGGTTGCCAGAAACTTGGCCAACCTGTACCAGAATCATACTTGGTCGAAGATTCGAATAGCGGCGCACTGCAACAGATGCAGCGGTAGGTCCCTGTTGACTTTGTATCCCAGTACTCACCAGCAAACGCTTTCTCGGTGCCTTTTTTACGTGTTACCTTATATTGAAGATCCGTTAGTTGCTGTTTCCATTGAGCCGGTTGTTTTTCAATTCTTGCCATTCAGATGTTTCTCCAGGATTCGGTCTTGATGCTCGCATGTTTCACACTAACCATCAACTACTGCAAAAAGACACTACAAGAGCGCTAAACGCACCGATGGCAGATATAACTCTTGAAAACTTCTATAAGCATATCTATAAGCATATCTATAAGCATATCTATAAGCATATCGCCAAAATACTCAGTATTTTCTACGCTTATTTCCCAACCAAAGCACCCATCTATGTCGGTGAAGTAGCAGGCGTTGATGCACCCGACGAGCACGGACTGCACTGCGAAGCGGTTCATCCATAGCGATTAACTAGGTGGTGATTCATATACTTCAGGGCAAAGCTAGCACCTGACCGGACACAGAACGGCGTCCTCGAAACCGGTAATCACTCGAATAAATCCAGACAGGGATAGATCCAGTTCAGAATCGCCAGTATCAACGACTAGAGTTCTCTCGAGCGCCTCAAGCTTTGATTTACTGGCAACTACAATAATATTANCCAGCCCCACTGCATTTAACACTCTTGGACTGAACTGCTGGTTACCGCGTCCCAGTATATGTCCCTGNCCGCCNATAACGGTAATCACGACTCTGCAGGATTCTTTCTGTGCATANTCAAAAAGCTGTTTTTCATACGCATCTGCCAGCAGCAATTTGCCGTTTCGGACAACGTCCACACCCAGCAACGTATTGGCAAGTTCAAGACGATTCATAATTCGAGCGGTAGTGGAACCCGATCCAATAAAGTAAGTGACGTCATCTTTCATCTGCTCAGCAATATCTGCCGCAATCTCCTCGACCACAAGTTCTTCGACTTCCCTGCCGCCACTTTTTACCTGCTGCATGTAACGGAGTTCCTCTGGTACCCAGAGTTCACCGTAGTACCGGGTGCGCAGGATACCCTCACGAAANGAAGATTCATCAATATCCCTCACTTCCCCTGNCGCGACCGTAACCAGCTGACCTCGAGCCATCTCTTCNATGANTCTGGCTGCACTGACAGGATTATTGGCGAAAACTCCCGAGTGCATCTTGACGCCACAGGGCAATCCCATCACTGCCTGATTGCCAGTCACAACATCACAGATNTCCCGCGCGGTACCGTCGCCACCAGCGAATACGAGCAAATCGATATTCAACGTTTGAAGATGCTGTGCAACCATTCGAGTATGTTCAGCGCTTGAGTTAACCGGCACCTCAACATCAATCATCCTGGCTGGCCAACCCAGGCTAAGACAAATCTCTCCACCCATGGAGCCGGCAACGGTAACAATATCAATCTCATCCCGGACAGCATCAAGNGCCCTCAATGTGGTGGAGACTCTATCCGCTACCTGACTCCGCGATCCACGCAGTAAGGCTTGTTTGACCGTCTCACTGCCATCTGAACCTTTCAGCCCGGCAGGCCCGCCCAGACCAGCCATAGGATTTACGATCAAACCGAGTTTCACTTCTGTAACCTACCTGCCACAAACCGAGAGTATTCGTTGTCGGATACGATCAGCATAGTTCATCTGATCAAAAAATGTATTTANCTCCACATCAGAAGCCTCGCCTATTCGAACGTCATCCAAATCAACTTGAAGCAAAGGGATATCACAATGGATTTCGGTAATCCAGCGGTGGCGCTATAGCCGGAGCATGTCAACATGCTCAGACAACGTTGATTGCAATCCTGATGCACTACGGATCGGAATCTGCGGAATCAGGGGAATATTCGTCAGTAGGTTTTCAAGTGATTCAAAACGGGACAGTAATTGAGCTTTTTGTTGGCCAGATAGAAGCATCTACAAGGTATAGATCCGGCTGAAGCACTTGTGACCTTACCTAATGCGTTTTACGACGGCACTGAACGTCATTACGGTTTCATCTCCTGCAAATACCCGGCCTGTCAGGAACACCATTGAACCCGTCTTACGTGTCGTTACAACATTACACTCAACCATACTGCCTATCTCAGCGGCCGATACAAAAGCACTATTGAAGCTTATGGTTATGCAGGTCTCTTGCGCGTAGTGATTAGTCGCTTGCATGCACAAACTATAGTCTGCAAACGTCATCAAAACACCACCATGGACAATGCCGTGTGTATTGCAGTGNGTCTGATCGGCTTCAAATGCGTAGTGCAGTTCGCCATCCTCTTCAGTGAAGTAGAAAGGCCCAATNTGGTCTTCAGCNGGATCAAATCCCGGCTCTGTTTGAAACTGTTCTGGCAGCATGTCGTCTATTCCTGTCCTCAAAATCACGTAAGTCCTCGAACCGTCTTCCATTAAGCCCGTCAACTAATGGTGAATCAATCGCTACAAAGCACTTTAAAATATCTCTTTACGAAGTTTGATAATTCAATTCGCCCCTTCGTTAAGTTGGCTCAACTTCACTATCAGGCAGACACTGAGTCTCTGTTAATTTCCTATAGTAATCCGGCGTCAAGAATGCTTCGCCAGCCAGCAAATGATTGAGATACCAGGTTGCCGGTTTTAACCCTTCCTGAATATGATTCGAGTTCGCGACATAAACCCAAACGGTCAGTTCGGTTGCTGAAGTTTCAATTGGGACCAGCAAGCGCCGATAGCGTTCCGGGTGTCCTTCAAACGGATCCATTACCTCGATTTGATTCTCGTCACTCAGATGGTAAACCACACCCTCTACCCGCCCCATTTCCTTCTCAACGATATTCGCAGAAGCGGCGCCGGGATACTTTACTGATCGCTTGTTGAACACCAGCTCATACCCACTCAAAACACCAGCCTCATAATGGCTGTAGGCCATATTCCGCAACCGTACGCGCGAGGGATTCATGTTGCTGCCATAGGCAAAATAGTAGTGCCGGGTCATTCGTCTCAACCGCCTTTTCTAATCCAATAGCGATATTCCTGCTCGTCCTGTTCCTGGCAGATCAGCTCATGATTCAGGAATCTACAGAAGTTAGGAAAGTCCCAGGAAGTGGATGGATCAGTAGCCACTACCTTTATAACCTGACCTGCCGACATGTCTAGCATCTTATTCCGAATCAGCATAAGAGGCTCAGGGCACCTCAAACCCTTTGCGTCGACAACGACATCGGCTCTTTTACACATACTCAATGGTCACTTCACTCGTTCTCTGTTTCATATATCGCAAACTCAATGCCCAGTTCTCTTATCCCCTATTCTATGCACTTTTCTCAAAATATTATCGCCCTGACTGGCGATGATACTGTTCAGTCAAATATGTCTGTCAAATATGACTTCACTTTAAGAAATCAGAGAGTATAGTCGCGCACCTATTTTTTCAGAAACGTTGTAAAAGACATGATACGCGTAGCCATAGAAAGAAACATCGCCAAAGGTTTGGAGTGCTATTACGATTATACAATCAGACGACTCGTCACAAATACCGTACGAGCACCTGGCTGTGTTTCTGGCGAATCACTTAAAGATTCGAATAAAACCACCCGGCGAATTGTCATCTCCAAGTGGAATTCAAAAGCAGACTGAGACAAATGGTTTTATTCCAGTGAACTTCGATATGTGATCTCGGAAATTACCCCTATGCTTGAAGGGAACGAGAAAATTACGATGCTCGAAGCCAGCTAGTCAGTGTTACCCCCGGGATAAGTTTCAATCAGATACACAGCCAGTGGACGACGCTGTTCGTCGCTAAACGGGAACTGCGGCATTGGAGAGTTTGGTTTCTTGAGGTAGGCCATCAGGGATTCAAGGTTATATTTCTCACCCAAATTCACCAATTCCTTGAAGGCTTCACCTGGTTCACGATGGCAATCAATACACTGGGATTGATTAAATAATGCCAACCCTTCTGCTGATATCTGAGCCTTTTCTTCAGCGGATAAGAATGCGAGTGTCTCACCCGCATTAAACTTCCGGGCTGCCTGAATAGCCTCCAATGTCTGTTCGACACCATAAGCAACTCGATACACAACACCGGCAAAGTCATCGGCGATATAGATCGCACCATCGGGGCCTTCTGCAACCTCCGCCGGACGACCGATCACATCATCATTTACCAGGAAACCGCTGACAAAATCCCGTTCGGTTATCTGACCTTTCTCATCCCAGTGTAACGATACAACCTTGTAGCCATCTTTATCACTTCTATTCCATGAACCGTGCAAAGCGACAATGGCGGCGCCATGNTAATCTTTGGGGAATTTATCACCTCGCACGAACTCAATACCAAGCGGAGCATTGTGCGCTTTAAAACCAAACACTGGTGCAGCCGAAGATTCAACGAGTGATTCATTTCCTTCACCAAAATCAGGGTCGGAAATTCTGTCCCCATTAGCATAGGGCCAGCCATAGTGCCCGCCCTCTTCCACCTTATTCAACTCACAGGGTGGAAAGTCATCCCCCAACATATCCCTGCCATTATCTGTCGCATATATCTGACCATCTCTTGGCGACCAGTCAAACCCGGCACTGTTTCTCAATCCCAGTGCAAAGATGGTTTCATTCTTGCCATCAGGCGTGTAACGGACCATCGCTGCTCGTCGCTTATCCTCTTCTACACACACGTTACAGGAGGAACCCATGGCAACGTACATCAATCCGTCTTCGCCAAACCTCAACGTTTTCTTCCAGTGATTGCCGCCCGCGGGCAGACCTGTCACCAATCTCTCGTAGTCCCCTACCAGTTGTCCCGTCTGGTGATCAAATCCGACTCGACCGATCGCATCAGTTTCTGCTATGTAAAGCCAATCTTCAAAGAAGTCCAAACCATTTGGACCGTTGAGACCATCAATCAGGGTACGACGACCGTCGGGCTTGCCATCCTGATCTGCATCCCTCTTAAGCAATTCGACCTTGTCACGGTTAGGCATTGCGACCAGCAGGTCACCTTTTGCTGTAAATCGAAGCACTCTGGCGTTCTGAATGTCTTTTGCATAAAGACCAATCGAGAATCCGTCTGGCACTTTTATCCTTTTTTCCATCGCGACAGGATCAAAGTCACCACTCAGTGCAACATTTACNGCGCCAACATATACACGGGCAATGATGATCAGCACAATAACTAAAAATAACAGTGTGCCGATAACCCACAGAATCCATTTGATTGGTTTTGGCATCGTATTGTTTATATCCGACATTTAGNCCGTAGGATGCTACTTGAGGTAATCAACTCACGCAAGGATGATGAAATCCATGCCACTGTCCCCGCATCCAGCTACGAGGCGGAACAACTTAACATCGAGATAACATGAATTCGTTTTTTAGAACCAACAAACCTAAGAACCAATCAAGCTGGCCGGTTTTTAGCACTGCTGATACTTATTATATCGTGTGTTTCATCACCTCACCTGAAACGATTAACCTTTGGCATTCAACGAGAATACTGGTTGATTAAACCGAAAGCTGAGGTAGATATCCCATTGTTGATCCTGCCGCATGACTTTGCCAGCAACGGCAGCAAAATTATCGAAGCATCACGGATTGAACAGTTCACGATTGAAAGGGGATTTGCCGTGCTGGCGCCCAACGCCGATGGGTTTTCGTTCAACGATGGATCAGGGCTGCAAAATTCTGTTGATGATGTCGCCTTTATTGACGAGCTCATAAGATTAAGAAAGTAATCAGCCAGCCCCATTTATGTTGCCAGGTTTGAGCGGCTGGCGAAGGCCCGGGTGCAAAAAAGTCACCGATTTGACAGTTTGCCACTTACCTAGCAGGGAGGTCACTGGCCGATATTATGGAACAGGTATCCGATTTAGCATCAAAGACAATAACAACCTCTTTTTTGACCAACTGCTGCTCAACCTGCGCTACTTTTCGCTCCAGATTTACCTCCTGAGCACCATATTCTGTACCCTCCCGGGTGACAAAATCCTCCAAAACACCCCTTAACGCATCCTTTGACAGCGATTGCCAGGGGATTGTCATTCGCTGAGACATATCAGGCCCTGTTTCGGCTTCAAAATACCTTGCACGCTGTAATATAACTGCGTTAAACGAATTATACCCGTCTATACTCATCCCGCCTAAACAGGAATCCAGGCTTCAAGACTCAGAACTCACCAAATCTGCTAATAATTGAAGACGAACATATAACTCGCGCCCAGTTGGCAGCGTATTTTGAAAAGGAAGACTACCGGGTTTACGAAGTACAGCCAGGAACTCGAAAACTTAGTCAGAGCAATCGAACAGGCCCGCTGGAAAGTCAACAGCAATCAGCAGACAGACGATCCAATTCAGCTTCGGCGACCTAGCGCCGATAATTCACCAGGGCGGCGTTGCATCAAATGTTAGCTTTGAGAAATTACACTTAGCTCTAAGAAATTACACTTAGCTCTAAGAAATTACACTTAGCTCTAAGAAATTTACAACTTAGCTCTAAGAATTCATCTGAATAGATCACTGCAGCTCTGATGAATTATCTAGGCTAGGGCTGGAGATTAACTACATTCAGTTTCTCGACGGTTTTCGTGTCTCCGAAGTCGTAAAGATTCGTATCCAACAGATGTGATGGAACCACATTCGACATTGCTCTGAAAATGTTTTCCAGTCTTCCAGGCTGCTGTTTATTCCAGGTTTTGAGCATCTCTTTAATCATGGGACGCTGCAGGTTGTCCTGTGAGCCACAGAGATTGCAGGGAATGACAGGCATGTTAGTGATCTTACTATAACGTTCGATATCTGCTTCACTGCAATAAGCCAGTGGTCGTATCACCACATTCTCACCATCATCGCTCAGCAATTTTGGCGGCATCGTCTTGAGCTTGCCGCCATGAAACAGATTGAGAAACAGGGTTTCAATGATGTCATCACGATGATGCCCGAGTGCTATCTTGGTGAAGCCATGCTGTTTCGCATGCGTATAAAGAATGCCTCGACGAAACCGCGAACACCATCCACAGTATGTCTTGCCTTCCGGGACCATGTCAGTTACCAGGGAATAGGTATCCTCTTCGAGGATAGTGTATTCAACACCCAGTGATTCAAAGTAGCCTGGTAATACATCCTCAGGAAAACCGGGTTGCTTCTGATCGAGGTTGACAGCAACCAGTTCAAACTGAATGGGAGCGTGTGCCTGAAGACTCAAAAGAATATCCAGCATGGTCAGGCTGTCTTTACCGCCGGATATACAGACCATGATCCTGTCACCACCATCAATCATCGAGAAGTCGTCGACGGCTCGACCAGTTTCTCTTCGCAATCTTTTATGCAATTTATTCTTCTCGATTTTTTTGCTGAGGCCATGTTTGCTTGCACGGCTGCTCGTTTGCAGGGGTTTATCCATAATCTGACAAGGCCAAACATAAAAGAGCCGCAATTCTACACTTGCTGTTGCATAATCGTCGAATGATTTCAGCAATCCAATATCTAAGGCTGGTTCTCTTTCTTCTGTTTACAGCGACAGTCAGTGCAGAGGAATTTGGAACCGTGATATTGCAATATCATCACGTCGATACCTCAACACCTGCGATCACGAGTATCTCCATCGACGATTTTCGTTCACATCTGGACTATCTTTCAGAAAATGATTATTACGTTCAAACAGCCAGAGAGCTGATATCAACGCTCAGCTCTGACAATGAAATTCCTGACAAGCGGGTCAGCATCACTTTCGATGATGCCTATAAAAGTATCTATACAAATGCATATCCCCTGCTTAAACAAAAACGATTTCCATTCACGATTTTTGTGACGACCGATCTGATCGGCAGAAGGCACTATTTGAGTGCGGACCAGCTAAGAGAAATGCAACAACATGGGGCTACCATTGCCAATCACACTCATAGTCACACTCATCTTCTTCGTATGAAGACCGCAGAATCGAACGATGCCTGGTTGCTAAGAGTCAAGGCTGAAATCGAGCAGGCTCAGGCCATTCTGGAAAGTGAGTTCGGGGAAACACCGAGACTGCTTGCCTACCCATACGGCGAGTACAACCAGCAAGTCCTGGATCTCGTCGGACAAATGGGTTTTGTGGGTTTCGGGCAGCAGAGTGGTGCCGCGGGAAAAGGCTCATCACTACTCGTCCTGCCGAGATTTCCACTATCAGGTATCTACACTGACTTGAACTCATTCAGGCTAAAGATACGCACCCTGCCGATGCCATTGCATGTCTTTCCTGTTTTGGACCCTCAGGTATCTGAACCAACGTCGCAACCCACACTCTCACTGCAGTTCAAGCAAGGAAACTTCCGTCTTCATCAACTCTCCTGTTACGGCCCGGGAGGCCTGACAGATTTGCGTCAACTTTCAGCAACTGAATTCATCGCCAGGAGTAAGGTGCCAGTCCCTGTGGGTCGATCAAGGTACAACTGCACCATGCCGGTTAACAACAGCGATCGTTTTTACTGGTTCAGTCAATTGTGGATTCGGAAAAACGACGATGGCACCTGGTATCCTGAGTTGTAAGCCCGAGTTCTTTCGGTGACTATGCCACGTCCCTTAGCACAATTGTTGGAGGCGTTTTCACAACCTTGAATGTTGCTACAGTACCAATCACCCCAATAAGCACAGTGCCTACCAGGGGGCCGAGAAACCAGATTACCGGATTGATCGAATAGTCCAGTTCAAATATCTCAGTTTCGAGTCCCCAGACTGTGACCTCCGAACCCACCACCGCGAGTACCCCGGCGAACAACCCAAGTACACAAAACTCAATGACCAGGCTACCCATCACCAACCGCCGTCCGGCACCCAGGGTACGGAGTATCGCGTGCTGCCTAAATCTCTCATCCATGCTGGCTTGAACGCTGGCCAGCAATACAAGCCCACCGGAGATGAGAATTAACGCAAGTACCAGTTCAATGGCCAGGGTCACCTGGGAGATAATCGTTTTTATCTGCTCGATGATGGCGTCTACTTCGATCACGGTCATGGTTGGATGAGCACGCAACAATTCGTTCAGAAAGATTTTGTCTTCTCTCTCAAGGTAGAAACTGGTCATGAACGTGGATGGAAAATCATCCAGTGCGCCCGGCGACAGGATCATGTAGAAGTTGGGTCGCATGTTGTCCCAACTCACAGATCGGATACTCGTCACCGTTGTACTTAATTCGCGACCCTGGATACTAAATACAAGCTTGTCACCCACTTTAAGATCGTTGCTGCGTGCAAGATCCTTCTCCAGAGATATCTGAGGTTCGCCAGCATAATCCTCTGGCCACCAAACACCTGCGATCACACGATTATCATCAGGCAGGTGCGCCGCGTAGGTAAGGTTACGAGTAGATCCTGCTCTCGGCCCGCGATCTGCATCAGGACCAGCCCTACGACGACGATCATTGTCTCTGTCTTTAGCGCTTTGACCATTAATCTCTGTAATGCGACCCTGAATCATTGGATACAGTGGCTGCGATCTGATTTTGTTATCTGTAAACAATCGATTAATCGAGCCAACATCGTCCGGTGAGATATTTATTGCAAAGTGGTTGGGCGCGCCTTCAGGAATTTGCGCCTCCCAATCCTCTATCAAAGCTGTGCGAACCAGAAACAGAATGAGCAGCAGCATGATCGCCAGACCAAATACCAGAATCTGCAATGTATTCTCCTGTCCTCGCCTTTGCATCCCTGCCAGTGCCAGTCGCCATACACTACCGGCCTGCATCCCCAGCACCCGCCCGGAACGGAGCAGGAGAAACGCAATTACAGACAGAACCGCGAGCGCAACAACACCACCAGAGAAGATCATGAGCGTCAGTTTCAAATCCTCGGAATACCACCACATCAATCCCAGAGTACCCAGGATACCAACCGAATAGGCCAATCGATTGGTCACACTCCCTTCTTCCACATCTCTTCGTATAACGCGCACGGGTTCTATTGATCTTAATTTCAGCAAGGGTGGTAACGCGAAGGATAAAAGACATACGAAGCCAGTAATCAGACCCAGCCAGATTGGTCTGAGACCAGGCGCTGGTAATTCAATCGGGATATAGGGTGCGAGAATACTCACAATACCGATCTGCGCTGCAAATCCAAGGCTGCTTCCTGCCAGCGTAGCAACGAGACCAAGAATGACGAATATCACGAGAAACAAACCGTCAATACCATTGGGCGTAGCACCGAGGGTTTTCAGAATGGCCACATGATCATAGTGCCGGTGCGAATACCGCTGCGCCGATAATGCAATTGCCACACCCGATAAAATGACTCCCAGCAAGCCACCCAGAAGAAGAAACCTCTCCGCACGATCAAGCGCATTGCCAATTGATTCAGTGCCTTCCTTGACTCCAAAAATCCGACTGCCTTCCTTCAGCCTGGGCTTCACCCAGCTTTGAAACTCTGCCAGCGAGTCTGTGTTCCCAGAAAAAAGGTACCGGTAAGTAATTCGGCTCNCTGGTTGCACCACTTCAGTGGTAACGACATCAGCCAGATTCATCATCACTCTTGGCCCCGTGCTGCTGAAACCACCCCCCCTGTCAGGTTCCTTAATTAGCGCTTTACTGACGACGAAGGTTGCCGCCCCAATGTCTATGATATCTCCTGTTTGAATATCCAGGGATGCTATCAGACGACTTTCAACCCAGACTTCACCAGGCTTCGGGCCATGCTCAACAACCTCACCCCTGGTGAATGGTGAATCTGAAATCCTCAGGTTGCCACGAAGCGGATAATAGTCATTAACAGCTTTTACAGAAGAAAATTGTGCTCTATCGTCTGAAAATACCATTGACAGGAATATCAACGCCTCAGCCTGCTTGAGTTCAAGTACTTCAGCCTGAAGCAGAATCTCCGATGGAATAGACGCATTACTCACAATCACCCTGTCTGCTGCGAGAAAAGTTGCTGATTCACGTTCAAGCGCCTGTTGCAGCCGATCTACAAATAACGTGATAGTAGTTACGGTACTGACAGCAATGACAAGTGACGCCAGTAACAGCGTCAGTTCACCTGAACGCCAGTCACGCCATAGCAGTCTCACAGCAAGTGGTACATTCATCAGCTTGTAGCCACTGTCTTGTTATTGTCCAGCATGCCCGATTCAATCTGGATTGACCTGTCACAACGTCCGGCCAATCTCTGATCATGTGTCACCAGGACAAGTGTGGTACCGAATTCATGGTTCAGATCAAACAACAGATCAATGATATGAGCACCTGTTTTTGTGTCGAGATTTCCCGTCGGCTCATCCGCAAAAAGAATCTCAGCAGAAGAAGCAAACGCCCTTGCGATGGCGACTCTCTGCTGCTCACCGCCTGATAACTGCCTGGGATAGTGATGCATCCGATGACCCAGACCAACTCGCTCAAGCACTTCCCTTGCTTTCTTTTCTGCATCTGGATCATTTTTTAACTCGGCTGGCAGCATGACATTTTCTATTGCCGTAAGACTTACCAGCAATTGAAAGGTCTGAAAGACAAATCCCACCATCTCACCGCGAACCCTGGCACGCTGCTCTTCGTCCATGGCTGTCAGTTCATTATCCGCCAGGTATATCTCCCCTCTTGTGGGAATATCAAGCCCGGCGATCAGACTGAGCAGCGTCGTTTTCCCCGATCCTGAGGCACCGACGATAGCCACTGTTTCTGACTTCTTGATTTCAAGGTCAATCCCTTTCAAGATGGTCAACTGGCCCTCTGAGGTGTCAACTGTTTTACCGAGGTCGACAGTTTTGATCATAGTTAATAATTCAGTATCCAACATTACAACAACCCTAAAAATGTTGACACAAATAACCCTGTGTATGGGATTATTGTGTTTTGTTCTTCCTGCTACCGCCAAAGAATCCACCATTCTGGTTTTTGGCGACAGCGTTAGCGCAGCCTATGGCATGGACCCTGAACAAGGCTGGGTACATNTGCTCACCAAACAGCTCCAGAAGACCNGTGAATCNGACTACCAGGTTATCAATGCCAGCGTCAGCGGCGAGACCACTGGTGGTGGATTGNTAAGANTACCTAAATCACTGGANATTCACCAACCTGATGTCCTTATTCTGGANTTGGGAGGTAACGATGGTTTAAGAGGGTACCCGATCGGCAAAATCGAAAACAACCTAATTGCTATGACCCGAATGGCACAAGCCGCCGGTNCCCGGGTGCTGCTTATCGGCATGGTGCTTCCGCCGAACTACGGCAAACGTTATACCACGGCCTTCGAAACCATTTTTTCGCGGGTTGCCGGTGAACTTGGCATTTCATTCCTGCCCTATCTGTTGCAGGGGGTAGCCACACCTGAAAGCCTCCTGCAGGGAGACGGGATTCACCCGAAAGCCGAGGCCCAGGNAATGCTTCTTGACGATATCTGGCCCCATCTGGCAGTGCTACTTAACGATCCATCAGCCTAGCAAGAGATCCATCAGCCTAGCAAGAGAGGTCTCAGACACGAATGGCACTTATTTGGGAACAAGTTGCAGCTAACGATCCTATCTTGACAAGGTTGTGAGTGTAGGGTCCAGGTTTCTCTTTTCGTGTTGGTTCTGCAGCGTGCAAAGGCANCAGCCGGAGCCGCGAAGCTATCCGAACTAGTGGAGCACAGGGATGTNCGGAACGAGTATGCGAAAAGAGAAACCCGGGATCGGAATGACTTAAGAGTANCTCGTAAGAGTATTTAAGTAAGTGCCAGTGGTCTCAGTAACTTTTCAGCTTCTCGCCAGGCTGGCATCGCCTGATCCAGCAATCGGTAAAAAGCCCTGCTGTGATAAAAATGTACTAAATGGCAAAGTTCGTGCGTAATCACAAAATTAATCGCCTTAATATCGTGTCGAACCAGCAGCGTGTTCAAGCACATCTCGCCATCATGTGAGCAACTGCCCCAGCGTGATCTCATCTTTCTAACCCGTAATACCGATGGTTTCACCTGTGCGGGAAACGTCTGAGTACAAACAGCAAGTTGTCGACAAAAGACCGGCAGGCTCTGCTTCCTGTAAAAC
Source organism: Gammaproteobacteria bacterium (assembly GCA_002725285.1). Lineage (GTDB taxonomy): Bacteria > Pseudomonadota > Gammaproteobacteria > Pseudomonadales > Azotimanducaceae > JAHRVQ01. The sequence goes on from PBRC01000068.1 coordinate 13,326, forward strand.
CTATCCAATTGAGTCCTCACCCTCAACGGATCACATGGATCCAGACATCTGACCAGCAACTTGCCGTCTTCGATGCGCACCCTGCCCTTTCCTTCAGACAGGCTTAGTGGGTAAATCTCACCGAGATAAAAGTGCGTTGAGTCTTGTGTGTATTCAATTTCCAGTTCCCGGGGTTCGCTTGCCAATTCCTCCAGGGCTTTGAATGTCCATTCAGTACGAGCTGTCAGGAAAGCGTCAATCTCAAGCCAGGAACACTTCAAAGGAACACGTAGTTCCACAGGTTTATTACCCGGAAATACATGAATGGCGAGTGACTTTCGCCGTTGACGAATAATATCAAGATCAATCTGACGATTGTGGAACGACAGTGTTCGACGATAACTCTGTTTGCTCAACAGTCTGTTGCTTCAGAAAGGTAATCCAGCAGAGAATTATACTGACAAATCAACACATGGAATAGTCGCAAGCTGGCTCGCCATCCCATAGAACGGTACCTAAATGGCAAAGCAGTGAGCCTCATCTCNGGTACTACAATCGATGTTTCGCCCCGAAAAGACAGGGATATCCATTTCCCTGAAATTTCCATCCACAGGTATCCCTCGATCTGAAAGATAAATCTGCAAACACATATTCATCCGTGCGGACTTTTATCACCTTAGTCGTCTCATAGCCATCCATNCCAGGNATCACCAGATCGAACTTTTCCACACTATCCTGACCATCGCCGGCTTCTCAGACCTCATGACCATCTTCCTCAAGTAAATAGGACAGCACTCCCCTGTTTGCCGCCTGGCCATCAACTATGAGTATTTTCAATCGAAAATCACTTTTAATACTCACACGAATCGCGCATCTGAGAGCTATCCGGTTTCTCAGCGGCTGCTCTTATTAAAGAATAACAGGCATCCGGAAAGCAGTTGGTAAAATTTTTCTCAGCCCTTTACTAATCGCCAGATGATGCACCGGCACAGGGTGGTGAGGTTGGCGCCTGGCTATTTTTCTTGGTCCATTCAGCATCGGTGAAAGTGTGTATTGCCAGGGCGTGAACCTGATTGGCCAGTTCTTCGGCAAGGATCTGGTTAATTCTTCTGTGACGCTGAAGCAGACGCTGGCCTTCAAATTCATCTGACACCACAACGACCTTGAAATGGCTTTCCGAACCAGCCGGAACACTGTGGTTGCCACTTTCATTCACAACTTCAAGATATCCAAGGGAGATTTCGTTTGTCAGTTTCTTTTCAATAATTGCTTGTAAAGACATACCCTCAACCTGTCAGCATATGAGCTATTTCTAACCTTTTGAGTCTAGTGTAAACACACCATCCCAGTTGGCCGGTGGTGGTGACTCGATAAATTGATCACAACGTTCGATGTAGGTGGTACTGGGTCCATCATCCTGCACGATCGCCAGTGACAATTTGAAGGCAGCTTTTGCCTCAGCATAATTTCCGTCACGATAGAGTCCCAGGCCTTTCTCAAACTGCGCCATCAGATCAGCTTCCAGTCCATGAGTTCCGCCTTTCTGGTCTAGAAGTTGGAAAACCTTAATGGGTTCACTTTTTCCGACAACCCGAATAATATCCAGCTCGCGAACGTCAACATGATCCTTGACCGCAAGATAGGTTGCTTCTGAGATCATCAAATCAGAGCCATAGGCCTTGTTTGCACCTTCAAGTCGAGCTGCAAGGTTTACGGCATCACCCATGATGGTGTAGTCCATACGCTGTGCAGATCCCATATTGCCGACCACCATGGAACCGCTATTCAGTCCCATGCGAACATTAATCGCAGGTCCTCCTTCCTTTGCCCATTTACTGCGCAGCTCAACCAATTTTTTGTTCATATCGATAGCGGCAAAGCAGGCCAGTTTCGCATGCTCTTCCTGAATGGCGGGTGCACCCCAGAACGCGATAATCGCATCACCCTCAAACTTATCGATAGTTCCCTCAGTACTGATAATGATGTTACACATTTCAGTGAGATAATCATTTAGCACGTTGACCAACTCAGATGGGCTCATATTTTCTGAAATAGTTGAGAACCCAGCAATATCAGAAAAGAACGCCGTCATCTCACGCTCCTCGCCACCCAGGGATAACTTCGCCGGGTCTTTAACTAGATCAGCAACCACGGTCGGGGACAGGTACTGACCAAACATATCTCGAATCAGTGCTTTCCCGTTCATCTCTGCCAGGTAGTACCGCGAATTGATCAGAATAATGGCAATGACTGACGCGAGCAAAACGTAGCTCATCGAGAGAATGTATCCAGAATCTACATAGATAAACACAGTGATGAAGATATATAGAATCAGGAGAGCCACACTCACTGAGTTGCGTGGTAATGGATTCGTGATTGCTCGTGTGCCAATAAATGCAATCATCATGAGCAAAGCGATAATCGCTTCTACAAGAAATGAGGCAGCCTGCAATGGGCCCTTATTAAGGATGGTCGCTATCGTATTGGCAACGATCTCGACTCCAAATACATTTCCCACCGGTGTTTCAAATTCATCGTGAGCGACTTCAGCTACCTCACCAATCAGGGCGATCCTGCCTTCAACAAGGAAAGCAAGATCTTCCAGCTCTTCCTCATCTTCAACGAAAAGAATATCAGAGGCAGACATCCCAACGACCTCATGCAGTTTTGCAGTACCTCCTGCACCATCAGGAGGCAAGCGAGGATAATCAATATACAAATCGTTAAACTGATCGAGATTCAGTTTAATCTGGTCACCCATTTTCAGTACATTACCGATCAGTGAAATATCATCAGTATCAATATTTAGATAGTTGGCAACGGCACGAACGGAGACTGGCCATTCGCCAGCTTCTTCTGCAATCTGCGGGTACATCTTCAATCGCACAATTCGTTCAGATATGACACTGTTGGGTGAGATGTTGGAGTAACCTGAAGTTGTCAAATCATCAAAACGGGGAATAGCTTTATTGATGCCGATAAAATCATCTCCCTCAAGCTGGGCCTGAGAGACCATCAGTACATTTGCCGCATCCTGTAAAGCAATCTCAAGGGTGAGATCCTCGCCATAGGCACTATTGAAATCCAGAAGCATGTCGGCAACTATTACCGCGGCACCCATTTGTGCCAGGCGATCGATGATGGTCGAAAGATCGGTTCTTTTCAGCGGGAACTTGTCGTATTCATCATAGAAAGCTTCATCAGTAAAGACGATGACTATTTTTTCATCAAGCGGTCTGGTAAATTCCTCAGCGCCATAATAGGTTCTTATCAACTGTCGATAAGACAGTGTCTCATCCTCAATAAGAGAAAACGCTTCGCTGTATTCAAAGAAAATTGCCAGAAGAAAAAAGATTACTGTGGCAAGAATGTCATAACGCGTTTCAGTCAATCCCATTCCTTACACTTCCTTTCTAAGTATTTTCAGGCAAAAAAAACGTTGAGAATCATATAAGATCATAACGGGCTTTTACAGTGTTGACGATATATCAAAAATCCTCCTCTAACATGGCGTTATAGAGCCGCGCCTCATTTACTCGAAGATCGCTCAGCTTCAAATCTTGATATGACTGTATCAAGAGTGGTCGCATATCG
>PBRC01000069.1 GCA_002725285.1 Gammaproteobacteria bacterium
CAAAGCCGCTGCCGCAATTTTCTCGACTCTCAGTGACAGCAAAATGGTGGTGCAGGATGAGGAAGTGGAAAGCTGGCTGCGCAATCTCAGTAACGGAGAACCGCAGGGAATGGATCAGCAAATTGAAGACGCATATTCCATCAGAGCAACTCCGCAGATTCTGGGACCGGTGATTGATACCATCCTGAGTTCAGAAAAGACTTTAGAAATTGAACTTAATTCAACAAACGACAATCCTCTTGTTGTGGTAGAACGCGGAGATGCTTTTCATAATGCAAACTTTCATGGACAATACGTTTCAAATGCCATGGATCAACTCTCGATTGTTTTGACAACTATGTGCAATCTTGCTGACAGACGTACCGACCGTTTCCTGGATCCGTTTCACGGCAATGGTCTGCCTCCGTTTTTATGCAAAGAAAATCCGGGCCTGCGTCACGGCCTGATGGGCGGTCAATACTGTGCAACTTCTTTGACCGCGGAAAACCGCTCTTTGTGTACACCGGTTTCGATTCAAACCCTGACTTCCACCGGTGATTTTCAGGATCATGTTTCATTCGGACTCGTAGCCGCGCGGCGTACCCGTGATATTTTGAAAAACAGCTACTACGTTTTGGCATTTGAACTGATTTGTGCCTGCCAGTCGGCAGACTTCAGAGGAATCGAAAATTTAAGTTCGCCGACAGAGGCGATGTATAAAATTGTACGTGAAACAGTACCTTACCTCGATCATGATGAATCCTTAACTCCTTATATCGAAGCGGTGGCAGATTTACTTCATTCAAATAAATTATTAACTGCTGTTCCTGACGACAATTCTACTTTTGACTGGTAATATTCATGTTTTCCGTTGGAATGATAATTTAACCAAAGGAGGAAAATGAAAAACAATGATGCAGAAAAAACGGAACGTTCCATCCTGGATCGTTACCATCAAAAAGCTCAGGGCTCGCTGCTACGTCATCTAAAGGCGAAAAACAACTTTCCGGGCGGTGATACTCGTTCGGCAACTTACTTCAATCCGTTTCCACTGTACATGGAAAAGGGAAAAGGCAGCCGTCTGACGGATTGTGACGGCAATGTTTATCTTGATTTACTGAACAATTATTCGTCACTTATTCACGGACACGCGCAGGGCGATGTGCTGCTTCAAGCTCAGCAACAATTAAAACGCGGTTCAGTTTTCGGTGCTCCTTCTGAAGAGCGAATCTGGCATGCCTCACATCTAAGTCAGCGAATCCCTTCGCTGGAATGGCTGCGCTACTGCAACTCCGGCACTGAAGCCACGATGTTTGCTCTGCGTACTGCGCGTGCCTTCACCGGTCGTGACAAAATTATCAAAGTAGACGGAGGGTATCACGGTACCCACGATTTCGTCGAAGTCAGTGTTCATGCAGCTTTCGAAAAAGCAGAAGTAACTGCTTCCAGACTCAACAGCCGCGGTGTTCCCGCGTGTGTACTGCAGAATGTGCTGGTTGCGCCTTTCAACAATTTAGCAGCAATGGCCTCCGTTATGGCGGAAAATGAAGGCCAGATTGCCGCTATAATTGTAGAACCAATGCTGGGTGCAGGAGGTGTGGTTCCGGCTGCAGATAATTATTTACGCGGCCTGCGTGAGTTGGCGGATAAATACGGAGCTCTGTTGATTTTCGATGAAGTAATAACTTTCCGCTTAAGTTCCGGAGGAATGCAGGAAACCGAAAATGTAAAACCGGACCTNACTGCACTGGGNAAAATCATCGGNGGAGGATTTGCGGTCGGCGCATTTGGAGGACGCCGTGAAATNATGGAGGTTTTTAATCCGGAAAATTCTGATTCAATTTCACATTCCGGAACTTTCAACGGAAANCACGTAACCATGGNCGCAGGACTGGTAACACTTGAATTGTATGATTCAGCAGCNGTCACACNGCTGAACAAAATGGGTGAGCGGATGCGGAACGGTTTTTCCGGAGCATTCACCAGTAACGGAATTAAAGCTCAAGTCACCGGTATCGGCTCTGTGATCGGTGTACACTGGACTGACGAAATAATAGTCAANGGCGGTGATGTAGTCCGGGGCGCGAAAAAATCCGGAAACCTTTCGCAGCTNCTGCATTTGGAATTGCTCAACCAGGGCATTTTTTCCAGCAGCCGCGGGATGTATATCCTTTCTACTCCAATGGCTGAGGAAGACGTCGACAGTGCAGTTGATACTTTTGAACGGACACTGAAACTGCTTATACCCTGTGTAGCGNAAAANGCTCCGCATTTATTATGAATTCCGCTGCGGTTAATACGGAATAATATCAGCAAAATCCGTAAAACTGAATTTTGCAGACTACTGAACAAAACACTTAATAATGGTAGAGAAATGATCCTTGATGGAAATTCATTGACCGTGGAAAGCATCGCCAAAATGGCGCGGAATTCGAAAATACAGGTGGAAATTTCGCCTGAAATTGAAGCACGGGTCAAAGCATCCCGGAAACTGCTGGATGAATTTGTGGAATCCGGAAGGGTGATTTACGGAGTCACTACCGGAGTTGGCGGTTTTGTAAACTGGCTCGTACCTCCGGAATATCAGGAACGTCTGCAAAACAATCTTATACGGTCAGTGGCTTCCAATGTGGGACCGCTGCTGGATGACGATTTTGTACGTGCCACAATGCTGGCCCGGATTAATTCCCTTGGACGAGGTGCATCGGCGATTGCNTTTGAAAATTTCGAAAAATACATTGCCATTTACAATGCCGGAATCCTACCCTGTATTCCGGAAAAAGGTTCATTGGGTGCAAGCGGTGATTTAGGGCCACTGGCTTTTATTGCGATGGTTGGTACAGGATTTTGGCGTGCAAAGTATAAAGGCAAAATTATACCTGCCGCAGATGCTCTCAAAAATGCCGGAATTGAACCGATGCATTTAGGTTGCAAAGAGGGACTGGCCCTGATAAACGGGACTTCAGCCATGGCAGGCATGGCCTCTTGCCTCATTGCTGATGCAAAAAAACTGATTAAAAGTGATCTGCTGATTTCCGCTTTAAGCATCGAAGCTCTGCGTGGAAAGATCATGCCTTTTCATCCTGCACCTCACGAAAACAAACCNCANCCTGGACAAATAAAAGCTGCCGCTGCACTTTACTCTACCTTNTCCGACAGTAAAATGGCAGTTGATGACGCGGAAGTGGAAGACTGGTTGAAAAATTTAGGTACAGGAAAACCTCAGGGTTTGGATCAACAAATTGAAGACGCTTATTCAATCCGTGCTACTCCGCAAATTCTTGGCCCTGTGATTGACACTACACAGTTTGTTGAGCGNACTGTGGAAATTGAATTGAACTCAACCAATGACAATCCGCTGATTCTGGTNGAATACNGNGAGGCTTTTCATAACGCAAATTTTCACGGACANTATGTCTCAAACGGGATGGATCAATTATCGATTGTGCTNACNACAATGTGCAACCTTGCTGACCGCCGTACCGACCGGATGCTGGATCCTGCAAATAACGCCGGTTTACCTGCATTTCTTTGCAAAGAAGACCCCGGTATGCGACTGGGTTTGATGGGTGGGCAGTTTGCCGGAACCTCCATCATGGCCGAACTTCGTTCGCTCTGTACTCCGGTTTCTATTCAGACCTTGACCTCAACCNGTGATTTTCAGGATCATGTTTCAATGGGACTGATTGCNGCACGACGTGCGCGTGACATTATGAACAATGCTGCTTACATTCTGGCTTTTGAGCTAATTTGTGGCTGTCAGGCTGCAGATCAGCGAAGCGGAAAGTCCGGCAAGGGCGGNGCAGTTGAGCTCAGTTCCGCCACTCACGGCGTATACGAAAAGGTGCGTAAACTTGTGCCTTACCTCGATTATGATATGCCTTTCACCGATCCGCTTGAATCAGTTGCGGAGTTAATAAGATCCGGTGCCTTGCTGGATTGCCTTCCGGAAAATGCCGCAGGATTTGATTGGTGAGTTAGATTGAGTTATACTCTCAACGAGTATCTTAACTGAGCCTGTCAATGTGACAACTCAGTTTAAGCAGACATCAATCTAAAAAGGAGGTNTTGTTTTGAAAAGCATAAACATAATTTTAATGCTCGGAATTCTGCTCCTTGCACCATTTGAAGTATTTTCTACTGAAAAAGTTCCAACCGTTCAATTGCGTGTATTAGCCTCACATATTGCGCATAAAATTGTTTCAGCAGCAGTTGANAACTGCGCTCAAAGAGGNTATNTGGTTTCCGCTGCAGTTGTTGACCGTAACGGCAATCTTGCGGCTTTTCTGCGAAATCCTCTCTCNGGNCCGCACACCATAAAAGTCAGTCAGCGCAAAGCATTTTCATCAGCGACATTACGTGCTAAAACCTCTGAAATGGCTTACAGAAGCGATTTAAATTTTGCACCTGATATTCTGCTGATTGTCGGAGGAGTTCCAATTCAGTTTGTCGGTAACTTCTACGGGGGAGTCGCGGTTGCAGGTGCAAAACCGGAAATTGACGAACAGTGTGCTCAGGCAGGAATTGACGCTGTTTCAGAGATAATGGAGTTTGCGGACTGAAATAAAATCAAGGGTGCATGCTGCATTAATAGATTCAGCCTTCTGTAATTTCCCGCAACTCATATTTATTTAAGGACTTTCCCCATTTGATCAAAGGCNGTGCGNAGAGGAATAATAATTTTTTTTATTCTTGATACTTTTTCATTATCTTGTATATTACAAATCAATCTGGCCATACTGACATTAAGGTATGGGAATATATGTTTAATCAGCAGCCGTTTCAATGTAGTCTGTCGCTAAACAATCTCAGGGCTGAGATTGTAGAGATAGCTTAAGTCCTGCTTAAATCTTTAAGCATAATATCACTGCTGACAAAAACACTAAATTTTTTAATCTAATGAGGAGTAGAGATGATGATGAAATCAGTAAAAATGGTTCTCGGCGCAATCCTCGCCGCTTTCATGATGACAAGCTTAAACTCCCCAGCATTTGCGGAAGAAGTTACGCTCAATGGCGCTGGTTGTTTTCCTGTTGGCCACCCTGTCTCAAAACCCTGGGAAGCTTTTATTGATGCAGTGAATGAACAGGGCAAAGGCGTGATACAGATTAAGTTGATCGGCGGAGCACCTGCTATCGGGAGTCCTTTTACACTGGTTCAAAAGATGTCGAAGGGGGCCTATGATATTGTCGGCTGTACAGAAGGATATTTTGGAAATGTACTCATAGAAGGCGCTGCGTTAAGATTCTCAGAATATCCTTATTCAGAACTGCGTAAAAACGGAGGTATTGACTATCTGCAAAAACTTTTTGCGAAAAAAAATATTCACTATCTAGCGCGTTATCATGACTTTGGCCCGTTTCATTTGTGGCTCAATAAAAAGGTGGATCGACCCGACCTGCGAGGCCTGCACCTCCGCATTTCGCCGATCTATAAGGCACTGTTTACTTCGTTGGGGGCCACTGTTCAGCGTTCAAATTCAGCACAGGTTTATACTTATATGGAAAATGGAACTGTACAGGGTTACGGCTGGCCGGCGCTCGGCTGGGTGCCGTCATGGATTAAGGTTACAAAATACCGTGTAGAACCCGGTTTCTATAACAGTGGTCTGCACAACGTGATCAATCTGAAGACCTGGAAATCCCTCAATTCTGAGCAGCAAGCACTCCTTACAAAAGTCGGACTTGAGTTTGAGGCCAAGTCTGAATCTTCAACTCCTGCATTTCAGGCTACACTGAAAAAGCAGAAAGACTGGATGGCCAGCAAAGGAATGCAAACCATTAATTTCACAGGTGCTGATCGTAAAAAATGGCTAAGCACAGCCGTAAGAGAAGGCTGGGCTGAGGTGATTGAACTCAGTCCTGAGCACGGTAAGGCTTTGAAGGAACTGTTCACCAAATAATTATTTGAATATCCAGGCATATATGGGGTTACTCTCCCGATTGTAACCCCACCTGTATATTTTTCGAACTGCTAAATCCAAAGCAACTGCGCACTTCTATGAACTTATGTTTCAATACATTCAGAGTCGCCTTTGACCACTTGATCTACTTGCTGGCAGCCCTCTCCGCTATTTCGATCGCTATATTTTCAACACTGATTCCTGTCAACCTTTTTCTGGTTAAATTGCAACTGGGAAACATTTGGTGGCTTTATGAGGGAGTAGAATATTCTCTCTACATCGGTGCATTCCTCGGTGCACCGTGGGTGCTGCAGCGCGGTGCACATGTGCGTGTAGATGTACTGATAATGTCACTGTCAAAGTCTTCTGCAGCGCGTCTCGAAAGGGTGGTAGACCTGTTTGGTTCAGCAGTCTGCCTTGTTCTTTTCATTTACGGATTTCGTGCCACAATTTCAGAATTCCAGGACGGCACTGTTCCGGACAAAGTTCTTCAGATCAAAAACTGGTATATGATGGCAGTATTTACAATTTCATTTTTATTGTTGGCTGTCGAATTTTTACTCCGGGTCGTACGCTCAAAAGAGTCCATCCTTGCTGAAGAAGATGCGGCTACAGAAACAGGGATCTAAATAATGGAGTGGTATCTCGCACTATCACTGATGCTGGGTACGGTCTGTACCACAATGTTTTTCGGACTGCCGGTAGCAATTGCTTTCTTTACTGCAAATATCCTGGGCACCTACCTTTTTATCAGTGGAGACATCGGCCTGGTGATGATGCCGATGGAATTCAACAACGCCATCAAGTTTACCTTTGCTCCAATTGCAATGTTTTTGCTGATGGGAGAAATTCTCCTGCAAACCGGAGTTGCCTTTAAAGCAATAGGTTCCATCGACAGGTTAATTTCAAGGGTTCCCGGACGTCTGGCTGTGGTTTCGATAGTAGGCGGAACTATTTTCTCTTCTCTGTCAGGTTCGACCATTGCGAATACTGCGATTCTTGGTTCGGTATTGCTGCCTGACATGATCAAACGCGGTTACAAACCAACCATTGCCATGGGGCCGATAATGGCTGTTGGCGGAATTGCCATGTTAATCCCGCCTTCTGCATTAGCGGTGCTGCTCGCAAGTCTGGCAGAGCAGTCTGTAGCACAACTGCTGATAGCCGGAATCGTGCCTGGAATTCTTATGGCATTTGGTTTTTTTGCCTACGTGATTATACGCTGCTCAATCAATCCATCCCTCGCGCCACCTTATACGCCTGATGAAAGTGCGCTTGATGAGCCGATTGTCCTGACCGTCAACACCTCAGCAAGAACCCTGCTACATTGGAGTTATGAAGGTGCGCACTGTCACCGGATCAACAGGGTGCTACCTTTTCTGATCTATATCCTGCCTCTGTTAATTATTTTCGTTGTTGTGGTAGGCAGCATTTTATTCAAAATTGCCTCTCCAGCTGAATCCGCAGCACTTGGTGTACTCGCTGCACTCGGTGCATGCTACTTTTTCAAGCTGTTCAAGAACATCATTAAAATCACCGGCATTGACGGTGCGGACTTCAGCTTGAAAGAAATCTGGAAGGCTTTGATGGAAACTATGAAGATCAACACTATGATTTTGTTTATCATAGCCGGATCCTTAGTTTTCAGCCAGGCACTGGCAAATTCAGGTGCCACGAACGGCTTGCTGAACAGGGTCATGGAAATAAACATGACACCGTTGATGGTAGTCATCATGATGCTTCTAGTGCTGCTTTTCCTTGGTGCATTTATGGACCAAGTCAGCATGCTACTGCTGACATTACCGTTCTTCCTGTTTGGATCTTCATCACTGCAGGCGGTTTTTAATATCGATGTAATCTGGCTCATGGTTCTGATGCTTATTGCTATGGAAATAAGTCTTTTGACACCTCCCTTCGGCTTGCTTCTTTACGTCATGAAAGGAGTCGCGCCAAACAATGTGACACTGGGCCAGGTGGTCATGTCATCAATGCCTTTTATCATAATCGAGTTAATGGTACTGATTCTGTTGATTGTCTTTCCGGAAGTGGCTACGTGGTTACCAAATATGATCAAATAGCTTAATTCAGGAAATTACTGATGTAATCAAAGTCCACATTCATTGCCGATGTTGCCCTTTACAAAACTGTCAGCTTTAACCGCTTTCAATGTCCTTAATCAAAATTGTTCTGAAAATATGTTAACCCTGTTTGCAGAAATAAAAGCACTTTTCTATGGCTGAACGCTCATTTGAAAAAGAAGTGCAGATGCTCAAACTTGGTGAAGGAGATGAATTCACCGGTGAGGGTATTCTTGCGATAACCAAGGCACTGC
>PBRC01000070.1 GCA_002725285.1 Gammaproteobacteria bacterium
AGTCCACTCTGCTTGATCTTATCCAACGCCATCTCGATCCTGAGAGTGGTTCTATTCTTATCGATGGTATGGATATCAGCCGATTGAATCTGAAGCAATGGCGACAACAGATCGCAGTTGCCCCCCAGGATCCGGTTATTTTTCACGATACCATGCTAAATAACATCCGATATTCAAAGCCACATGCAAGTGATGAGTCTATTCTTGAAGTTGCAGCGAAAACAGGTCTGGGCGAACTGATCGATCGACTGCCCGATGGCGCGAACACCCTGCTGAACGAAAGAGGGATCGGGCTTTCTGGTGGTGAAAAGCAGAGAATTGCACTTGCCCGGGCACTATTGCAGGAACCGAAGCTGTTAATTCTGGATGAACCAACGGCAGCGGTAGATGTTAGAAGTGAAGAAGCGCTCCTTATTGCGATTGATTCTCTGTTTTCAGATACCACCCGTCTCGTGGTCAGCCATCGTCAGTCTCTGGTTGACGATGCAGACCTGAAGATTCAAATATCAGAGGGCGGTATGGTTTCCGTGACTACTCGATAAAAAGGAGCAGCAGTGATCCGAGTTGGCATCATAGACAGCGGTTATACAAAAAGGGGGCGGTTGAACCTGGCTTCCTACAAAGACTTTACGGATGCTGCCACACTGTCACCGACCGATGTTCTCGGTCATGGTTCGGCTGTTGCCAACATTATCGCATCAGAAAACCGCTCGATTGAGTGTCATATCGCTAGGGTCTTTGAAGATTCACCCCTGTGCAGTGCTTTACGGGTTGCACAGGCACTCGACTGGCTGGTAAAAGCGGAAGTGCAGATCATCAATATGAGTTTTGGGCTCAAAGAGGACCGGGAAATCTTAGCGGCATCCTGCACCCGTGCAATAAATCTGGGCATGTTCTTGATCGCTGCTGCCCCGGCCCGTGGTTCAGCCGTGTATCCTTCCGGCTATAATGACGTAATCAGAGCCACAGGAGATGCCCGCTGTGGTCCGCTTGAGATCTCCAATCTAAATTCTGAACAGGCGGATTTTGGCGGTTACCCGGGGAATCCGACGCTACAGCCTGCCGGTGCCAGCGTCGGTTGTGCCAGTGTATCAGCGGCCTTTACAAGAGAGATGATCGCCTCACCGACGCTTGACCGAGACAGTCTGGTCAGACTTCTACGAAGCCGCGCAACATACCAGGGAAACGAGCAGCACTCTTCATCCAGGTCATCCTCCTATGAGTAAACTGTTTCCGGAACACATTCTCGTTCTGGGCGCGGGCCCTGCCGGTGCTGCCTCTGCACTCGGTCTGAAACGGCTTGGTTACCGGGTCACTCTCCTGGGAACGGTGCGAGATACCCACCGGATAGAAGGAATATCAAAGAGAGTTATTGAAAGTCTGAACATTAATGGGTTTGTGGAAGCTGCTGAGTGTGTGAGTCCTCCTGTTCCCCGTTATTCATATTGGAACGGTGAAAAGCACCAGGCCAATGTGGAACATATCATCCAAAGGGAAACATTTGATCACGGCCTGCTTAAAGACCTTGAGCGAGAAGGCATTGATTATCGGGATTGCATGATACGCCATGTAGAAAACGATTCCGGGAAGTGGAAGATAAGCGTTACCAGCGCAGGCACTGAAGATCTCTTAGTCGCGGATTTCATCGTGGAGGCCAGAGGCAGATCAGCACCTCTGTCAAATAATCAGGTTCGAAAGGGTCCTGCTTCTATCGCACTTACTGCCACCTGGCGACACTCCCGGGTGGTAACGCCACATGTTGTCGCTGCAAGCATCAGCAATGGCTGGATATGGATCGTTGAATCAGGCCGGGGTAGCACCTACGTTCAGCTTACGGTGGATTCTGAAGATTCAACACTGCCGGTGAAGCAGGAGATCGCACCCTTTATGCTGAAACACCTTGAAGAACTCGAAAGTGCTGGCATCAACAGCAGGCAATGGCAGCAACCGGGAAATGAACTTGCCCGAGGCAGTACATCTATCCTGGTTGAAGATTGTGTTTCAGATTCCTTTATCAGAGTCGGCGATGCAGCCATGACAGCCGATCCCCTGTCAGGAAATGGCATCTTCCAGTCTCTCTCATCAGCACTGATAGCACCTGCTGTTGTAAACACCGTGCTTCGTCGTCCTGATCAGCGGTCCATGGCAATCAGTTTTTTTCGAGATAGGATCAGGCATCTCTACACTCGCCTGGCTCGTACCGGCAGGGACTTTTATCGACTTGAATCGAGGTATCACAATGAACCATTCTGGAAAGCAAGATGTGACTGGCCTGATGCCGAACCGACCCACCTGCCTGAAGAGATCATCGGTACAGAGATAAGACCCGTTGTCTGTGACGGATTTATAGAGGAAAGAGATGTGCTGATTACTAAAGATCAGCCACTGGGGATCTGGATGATTGACGGCAAACCTGCGGTGACCTGAAGTGATAAGCTGCTGAATCAGGCCTCATGTTAGTATGCTTGAAATCCAACTGTCGAATCACCCTAATGAGCAATCCTCTTATTTCAGATTGGCAATCAATTCATCAACTGCCGCCATTTGAAGAGATCAAGATCGAACATTACCCGCCTGCGTTTGAACGGGGTTTTATCGAGCAATTGAACGAAATCGAGGCCATCGTTTCGAATCCCGAGCCTGCAACTTTTGCGAATACAATTGAAACTCTGGAAGCCTCCGGTCAAATACTGATTAAGGTTGTGCCAGTTTTTAGCATTCTCGCCTCTGCACACACTAATGATGAGCTCATCGAGCTGCAGTCTGACCTGATCCCCAGATACACGGCCCATAATACTGCGATTTACTCACGCAAAGATCTATTCGACCGGGTTAAGGCAGTTTATGAGTCCAATGAAGTCCTAAATGGCGAACAACGACAACTGCTCAGCGAAACTCACAAACGTATGGTTCGCAGCGGCGCTGCATTGGACAAGGAGCAAACAGCCAGAATCCTCGACCTGGACAGGCAGCTTTCGCGACTTCAAACACAATATGGTCAAAACGTGCTAAAGGACACCAATCAGTATGAACTTCGCATTTCTTCTGAAAAAGATCTCGATGGTTTGCCACAATCGATTCGCGATAACGCAGCAAGAGAAGCCGAAGAACGAGGTCACTCAGGATTCCTGTTTACCATTTCCAGATCATCGTTTACACCCTTCATGCAGTTCTCCAGCCGCCGTGATTTGAGAGAGCAAATGTGGCGTGCTTATACCCAATGTGCCAACAATGATAATGAGTACGACAATAAGTCAATTGCCCGGCAGATTGTCCAACTTCGTGCAAAACGAGCAAAGTTACTTGGTTATGAATCCCATGCGGCCTATGTTCTCGATAACTGCATGGCTTCAACGCCTTCGAAAGTCAATCAACTGCTGGACCGGCTGTGGGAGCCAGCCAAGGAGAAAGTCAGAGCTGAAGTTGATGCGCTTCAACAACAGATTCAGGATGAGGGCGGAAATTTCGCTATCGAACCCTGGGACTGGTGGTATTACACCGAAAAAGTAAGACAGAAGGAATTCAATTTTGATTCTGAACTACTGAAACCCTACTTCGAACTCGGTAATGTTCGTGACGGTGCTTTTAGCGTCGCCAACAAGCTTTTTGGCCTTCAGTTCGAAAGAGTCGACCAGGTTCAGACCTATCACGAGGATGTCGAGGCGTACGAGGTTAAAGAAGCAGACGGGGCATTGGTTGGTTTATTCTTTACTGATTATTTTATGCGGCCATCCAAACAAGGTGGTGCCTGGATGAATGCGGTTCGAAGTCAGCGTCAATTTGGGGGTGTTGAGTACCCCGTCGTATTTAATACCTGTAATTTCCCAAAAGGGTCACCAACACTCCTGGGTACAGATGAAGTCAGGACTCTTTTTCATGAGTTCGGGCATGCACTCCATGGCCTCTTGAGTCATGTGACCTATGGCAGCCTAAGTGGCACATCAGTGAAAAGAGACTTCGTCGAACTCCCGTCACAGATAATGGAACACTGGGCAGTAGAACCTGCCGTGTTGCGAAGCTTTGCCAGACATCACATCACAGGAGAGATTATTCCAGATGAGTTAATTGACAAGATCCTGGAAAGCAGTACCTTTAATCAGGGATTCGCCACAACTGAATATCTTGCCGCTTCCTACCTTGATATGAAATGGCACGAAGTCACGACATCAGATGAAATCCCGGTCGAAGAATTTGAAAGCAGCGCAATGAAAGGAATCGACCTCATTGAAAAGATTGCACCCAGATACCGATCAACTTACTTCCAGCACATCTTCTCCGGTGGTTATTCGGCAGGATATTATTCTTATATTTGGGCAGAGGTTCTGGATGCCGATGCCTATGAAGAATTCAGGGACAAGGGTATCTTCGATGAGGATACTGCGAAATCATTTCGAATGAATATCCTGGAATCCGGTGGTACAGAAGAACCGATGACCCTATACAAGCGATTCAAGGGGCGGGAACCCGATGTTGCACCATTGATGAAATCTCGTGGTCTGAGCTGATGATTTTCCGGATCGGGCAAGTGTCACTTAGAAGTTACAACTAAAAAAACCAACTATTATGCGTATAAAGTCGGATCGGGAGCGCCTGCTTTCGCAAATCCTGCCTTACGGATCCGGCAACTGTCGCATACTCCACACGCCAGGCCATCAGAATCAAGCTGATAGCAGGATACTGTGGAACCATAGTCAACGTTGAGGCTAAGACCCGTTCTGATAATCTCATCTTTTGTCAGGTCAATCAGGGGCGTCTGGATACGTACCGGTCGGCCCTCTACCCCAATCCTGGTTGCCAGATTTGCCATGTTTTCAAAAGCCTCGATAAATTCAGGACGACAGTCAGGATAGCCAGAATAATCGACAGAGTTGACACCAATAAAGATATTGTGCGCTTCCAGAACTTCTGCATAACCCAGTGCATAAGAAAGAAAGATAGTGTTTCTCGCGGGGACATAAGTTACTGGAATGCCATGTCCATCGCCAAGGTCTTCGCCATTCTCTGGTACATCAATGGACTCATCAGTCAGCGCAGATCCACCCATGTTACCAATATCCAGATGTACAATTTCATGAGATTTCACGCCCAACGCCTGAGCGATACGCCCGGCAAATCGAATCTCGGCGACATGTCGCTGACCATAGTCAAAACTGATGCAATGACAATCAAGGCCCTGATTGATTGCTATCGCGAGCATCGTTGCCGAATCGAGGCCACCGGACAATAACACAACAGCCTTATCGAGGTTTCTCTTAGACACCCTGTTTGTCCCCCCAGAGATGCTTATGCATCTGTATCTGTAATCTCACCGGGAGATTCTCGCTCAGAATCCAATCTGCCAGCTGAACAGGCGCCAGTTGGCCGTGACTTGCCGAAAACAGCAGTTCACCCACCTGATCCGCCAGAGCATACTCTTCTATCCTGGAAACAGCCCAATCGAAGTCCTGTCGATCACAGATAACGAACTTGATCTGATCTTTGAATTTCAACAGTGAAAGATTGTTCCACAGGTTTTTGTCCACTTCACCAGAAGCCGGTGTTTTCAAGTCAAGTACAATTGATACACGCGGGTCCACCCCGGTCACGTCGATCGCGCCACTCGTTTCCAGCGACACAGTATATCCATCATCACACAAGGCAGACAGAAGTTGTAAGCATGCTGCCTGGGCCAGTGGCTCACCACCTGTGACAGTCACAAACCGGGGGGAGTAGGTGGCGACCTTATCTAAAATACTCCTCAGACTTTGAATCTCACCAGCAGAGAAAGCATAGGCTGTATCGCAATACCGACAACGCAGTGGACAGCCTGTCAGCCGCACAAACGCTGTTGGTAAACCGACGGTTTTTGCTTCACCCTGCAGTGAGTAGAAGATTTCAGTTATTCGCAGATTGGCCACAGCGCTGTAACAATGAGAATTGGATAACTATCGATTATCTGCGATCTATTCGCAATTGCCGACTTTCTTACGNAAATAGTCTTCNGCNNNNTTNGCAACAGACTTNCCCTGCTGCTGATCGACCACCTGCTTCAGTAAGTCACCAGCCNGCACACAATCACCCATCAGGTGATANACCNTGCCCAGCTTAAACNCAGCNTNNGGCNTCTTNTCGTGATCGGGNAAANAAGTNATCACCTGAGATAGATTCTTTCGNGCTTTTTCGTAATCGGCTTCAGGTTTTATCTGNATANGCCTNTCCCAACCAGTAGTANGCATTTGGNGTCAGTTTGCCNTCAGGAAACCGGTCAATNACCNACTGCATCTGCTCAATCCCCNACNCCCATTGGNGACTGNNAANAAGTTCCAANGCGGCATCGTATANCACNCNNTCNTCCNTGACAGTGGAACTTNCTGACGGTTGAGGGATTGTGCTGGATGGTGNAGTNGCCGTTTTTCTGCCATCCAGTCGTTGAAATCGACTATCNAGTTCCAGATATCTGTCTTNCTGAGTCTTGCGNANACGGGATATCTCGTAGGTNAACTCCTCAACCAGCCCCCTGAGACTCTGAACTTCCTGCTGCAGNAACTGCATCTGATACTGCAACTCACCACCNGTCAGANCTTTGCGCTCAGAATCAGAATATGCATCNAATTCCTCGATAGGTGCTTCGAAGGGNGCCTCGACATCATNGGATCGTAGATTTGAATCCACATCGAGTGATTCAACTGCNACNGGATTAGTTGCGGCAAATAAAAATGGTGTGACGGCCAGAAGNACAAGGCCAGNCACACCACTCGTTTTTGCACGGACTCTATTCATGGGATCGCCCGCAAAATCATANTACAAAGATTATCGATACTTGAATTCGACCCTTCGATTTTGTGCCCAGGCACTTTCACCGCCGCCAGTTACTNCAGGCTTCTCTTCTCCATAGCTGATTACTTCAATCTGTGAGCGAGACACACCCTGGGCGGCAAGATAGGCACGAACTGCATTGGCTCTTCGCTCACCCAGTGCAAGGTTATATTCCCGGGTACCACGCTCATCAGCGTGACCTTCCAGTCTGAGTCGCAGAGATCGTTCCTGCATCAGTGCTTCGGCATGCTTGTCCAATTCGGTGTGTCCGGCACGTTTTACGATGGCCTGATCGAAATCGAAATAAAATACGCCCTGTAGGGTTTCACCCCTGGTATCTCCGGGTTCTTCAAAAACCGTTATTCTACTTTGTCTATCAACCGTTGGTCGTTGAGGTTCTGCTGGCTCCTCTCGAGATATCGTGTCAGCCGGACTCTGGTCTATCGGCTCACTGGCGTCAGGCGCACCATCTGCCTGAACCTCCGGCTCCTTGCTAGCACAGCCGACTAAAACCAGCGCCATGATGCCGATAGCCAATAAGCTTCGAATTCTTGTTATTCCCATGATTAGCTCCTAGTTACATGCTATAAGCGGATTAAAACATAAAATAATTGGAGAGTTCANGCCCGCAGTNCACCAATCATTGCAAAATCGGTNTGAATATCTTGCGCTTTTTAGGNGACCAGGCTGGCTCCCTAACATCACCCTCACTTGAGGGCAAATTGAATTTCACGCCCCCGTCAACCGAAACCGCACCAAGTATACCTTCCCCACCTACTTTAGTGGCGTAAATTACCATACTTCCGTTAGGTGCGATACTGGGAGACTCATCCAAATCCGTTTCAGTGAGTACCGTTAGTCGGCCCCGATTGAGATCAAGCAAGGCAATATGAAAAATACCATTTCTACGATGCACCATAACGAGTCCGCTACCATCAGCTAATAGACTCGCATTGGCATTGTAATCACCTTCAAAAGTCAACCTCTCCGTCATCAGGTCGCTCATGTCTTTCTGGTATATCTGCGGCTTTCCGCCTCGATCGCTGGTAAAGATTATCGCCTGGCCGTCCGGACGCCAAGATGGTTCCGTATCAGTCCCGTAGTGCCGTGTTATCCGACGCAGTCGCCTGTTCTCCAGATTGAGAACGTAGATGTCAGGATTACCATCTTTTGAGAGCACCATTGCGAGCTGTTTTCCGTCAGGGGAAAAGGCGGGCGCGCCATTGAGTCCGGAGTAATTTGTCAATTGCCTTCTGAGACCTGTTTCCATGTCACGCAGGTAGATTGCCGGTTTACTGTCTTTCTCAAATGAGACATAAGCGATTCGTGAGCCATCTGGTGACCAGGTTGCGGACAGAATCGGTTCCCTGGATTNGAGAAGNGTCTGTACTCGCTGGCCATCTGCATCAGCGATATTCAGGCGATATTGTCTGTTTCCAAGTGGGCCGTTTGCCGTGACATACATAATCTGGGTTGAGAATGCACCATCAATGCCTGTCAGCTGCTTGAAGACGACATCACTGACATAGTGCGCCATGTCCCGCAACTCATCCCGAGTTCCTTCGATGACATGATGTACTTCAACTTCCCGTTTAAAGACATTAAAAAGCTCAAAATGTAATCGCAGCTTCGATCGGTTTGACTCAAGGTATCCAATCACAAGGTATTCGACCTTGAGCAGGCGCCAGTCCCTGTAAAACACTTCCTTGGATGTATTTGGCAAACTCAGCATCTGCGAGGTCGCCAGAGTATCAAATCGGCCACTCAACGTGAGGTCGAAATCAATTACCTTCGTAACATCAACTGGTAATTTACCACGGCTCTTGTAGGCAAATGGCACCACAGCAACTTTTACCGCATTATCAACACCCTTGGTGACTTCGATTCTTAACTCGGCGAAGGCACTTTGCAAAGGGAGAAGCAGAATCAGGATTCTAATAAACTTCATTTTACACCATCACTATTAACTACTGTTTCTCAACTCGGACGGTTTATAGCCGCAAATCCTCTGGTCGAAACACAATTTCAAACTCACGAAAATTCCGTTCAAACTGGCGTGAGTCATCAGGCACAACAAACCGTTCAGTCTTCTGAACGGCAAGAACCGCAGACCGATCAAACGCCTCATTACCACTGGAATCTTCGACAGTAACATTGACAACATCGCCAGTTGGCACGAGGAAGACTCTTAACACCGCCTGCATACCATTTCGCGCACTGGGTGGTCTGGACCAGTTTTGTCCGATCTCTCGTTTAATCTGAGCAACATAAGCCATGGCCTTCTCATCATCAGTCACGGCTTTTCTGTACTCCTGCTCATCCTGAATTGCCAGGGCCAAGGCCTTTTCCATCAAAAGTCGCTCGTCTTCATTGCTCGTTTCCGGTGGCGGTTCAGGTTCTTCTCTAGGTATTTCCCTGATCCTTGAATTGGCAATCCGTTCAGCTTCCTGTTTCGCTTCCACTTCAGCTTGTTTCTTTGCTTTGGCTAAACGATCTTTCTTGATACGCGCCTGTCGATCAGCCTCTTTCTTCTTCCTGATTCTGTTCTTCCTGTCGGCTTCAGCCTTTTCCCGTTCTTTCTTCGCCCGATGTGGATTCTCCCTGACTACTGATGCATCAATGTACAAAGGTTCGACAATGGTGACTTCTCTATTTCGCTCCGGTTCCCAGCTATGTAACAACAATGCGACAACACCGGCATGAAGAGTCACTGCAAGCATGAACGAAAGTAAATAAGAACCCGATGTGTTCATTTTCCTAAGATGACGGTGGTTCTGTAATCAAGCCAACACTCTTGGCACCAGCAGTTTGCAGTACGTTCATCAGGTTTATCATCTGGCCGTAATTCAAACTCTCATCTCCTTCAACCAAAACCTTGATTTCAGGATTTGCCAGGATAATTCTTCTGACCCGCTCAGCAACTAACGCCAACTCCACCGGTTCTTCCTCATCCCCCACGTTCATGTAGTAGCTACTGTCTGCTTTGATCGATACAACCAGCGTTGGTTCATTTTGATCAACCTGCAGCGGTCCTGAGGAAGCATCTGGCAGGTCAACTTTGATACCTTGTGTCATCAGGGGTGCAGCGACCATGAAGATCACGAGCAACACCAGCATAACATCGATATAGGGGACAACATTAATCTCCGCCATGGGCCTGCGCCGTTTTGCCTTTGCCATAATTCAGCTGTTACTCATTGTGGATGGCTCTATACAGTATGCCGCTGAATTCATCTGTAAAAGCTTCAAAGCGATTGACGATGATTTCAACCTGAGCAGAGTAACGGTTATAGGCTATGACGGCTGGAATCGCGGCAAATAAACCCATTGCTGTCGCAATTAAAGCCTCTGAGATACCAGGGGCGACAATCGACAAACTCGCCTGCTCAACTGTCGCCAGGTTACGAAATGAATTCATAATTCCCCAGACAGTACCGAACAACCCAATATAGGGACTGGTTGAGCCGACAGTCGCCAAAAAGACCAGGTGAGTTTCGAGCCTCTCTTCCTCTCTTGACAGGGCGACGCGCATGGCTCTTTGCACGTTTTGCATAACCCTGTCTGGATCAGAGCCTTCCTGTTGGCTAAGGCGTGAAAATTCCTTGAATCCTGAACTAAAAATTTGTTCCAGGCCGACAGGTTGATCTGTGCGACTTTCTATCTCCTCAAAGATTTTTCTCAGATCTTTTCCCGACAACCAAAACTCATTCTCAAATTCTGACGATTCGCGCCGAGTGGCATTCAGTAAAAAACCTCTCTGAAAGATCATTACCCAGGAGGTCAGTGAAGCCAACATCAGCAATGCCATTACAAGCAGCACCTGCCAGCTTGCATTAAAGATAATTTCAACTATCGAGAGGGGTTCATTCAAGAGATGACTCGCTTATTGTTGATTTTCCGAATTGAACAAATCTCCGTCCTTAGGTTGCTGAAGACCAAAGTGGAGATAGGCATTCCTGGTCGCGACTCGCCCTCTGGGAGTTCGCATCACAAATCCCTGCTGAATGAGAAATGGTTCATAAACATCTTCGATTGTATCCTTCTCCTCTCCGATCGCCGCGGCCAGGCTGTCAACGCCAACGGGGCCACCGTCAAACTTCTCAATCATCGCCATTAACAACCGACGATCCATGTGATCGAACCCGTTGATGTCAACGTTAAGCATATTAAGTGCCCTGTCGGCAGTCTCAGGATCAATCACGCCATCGGCTTTCACTTCAGCAAAGTCCCGAACCCGTCTGAGCAAACGATTCCCGATTCTGGGAGTTCCGCGTGCCCGTTTGGCTATTTCGTTTGCGCCGTCTGAATCGGTCTCTACACCTAGTAGACCAGCAGATCTTAAAATAATTCTCTTTAAATCGCTGACCGAATAGAATTCCAGCCGCTGAACAATTCCGAATCTGTCTCGTAAAGGCGAAGTTAACAATCCAGTTCTCGTTGTCGCACCAACAAGAGTGAAAGGGGGCAGATCAAGTTTGATCAAACGCGCCGCAGGACCTTCGCCAATAGTGATATCCACCTGGAAATCTTCCATTGCTGGATACAGGATCTCTTCAACCGCGGGTGTCAGCCTGTGTATCTCATCAATAAACAGGACATCACCTCCCTCAAGGTTGGTCAATGCGGCAACCAGGTCACCTTTCTTCTCGATTACGGGGCCAGATGTCGACTTTATCTGTACACCCATTTCATTGGCGATGATATTCGCCAGCGTGGTTTTGCCCAGTCCAGGCGGTCCAAATATCAACGTATGATCCAGAGATTCACCACGGCGCTTCGCTGCCTCGATGAATATTGTCATTTGTTCACTCACCTGGGGCTGGCCACGATACTCATCAAACGTCTTTGGCCTGATCGCCCAGTCCTGGGCAGATTCAGCCTTGGTCGTCTCCGGCGTTACCAGGCGGTCTGATTCAATCATTTAGTGTCGTATTCTATTAGTGGCGATGTTGTAAAGTTTGCCATAAATCATCCTCACAAACAGTTAAGTCAGAGCCTTAAGCGCCTGCTTGAGCAGATTCTCAACACTTGCGTCTTTATCTTCCAGTTGAGACAAGGCTCTGGCGGCGTCCTGAGGTTTGAAACCAAGCCCGACCAACGCGGTTTCAGCATCGGCAAGGCTGTCATGACTCTTTCCTGTCATATCGGACTCTTCACTTCCAAATTCCGGTAATCGGTCGCGCATCTCAATAATCAGGCGTTCGGCTGTTTTCTTACCGACTCCGGGCAGTGCCACCAGCGATTGCACGTCATTGTTTCGGACGCTGTGGCCAAAAGCCTTTGCATCCATCCCCGAGAGAATTGTGATCGCGAGTTTGGGACCAACACCATTTACCTTGATCAGAGATCTGAACATTTCTCGTTCCGATATGCTTATAAACCCGTACAGCAATTGATTATCTTCGCGAACAATCATCTGGGTGTGTAGTATTATGCTGTCGTTCAGTTCGCCCAGTTCATAGTAGGTGGTCAAAGGCACATCGATTTCGTATCCGACTCCTGAAACATCGACGAGAACCTGACCTGGCGCCTTTTCGATGAGCTGACCACGAATTCTTCCAATCATGAGTCGACTCTCACCAATCGGCCACGCCTGAACTGATTTGCACCTGTCATCTTCGCCAGGCTGTGCTGTGTGTTGATATGGCAAATCGCTATGGCAAGGGCATCTGCAGCATCGGTCTGGGGTTTACCTGGCAGCTGCAGCAGGGTCTGCACCATATGCTGAACCTGCGCCTTTTTTGCTGATCCACTGCCAACAACGGCTTGTTTGACTTTCCTTGCTTCATACTCAAACACAGGAAGATCCTTATTCACGGCGGCGACAATAGCCACTCCCCTGGCATGGCCCAACTTGAGGGCAGATTCTGCACTACGTGCCATAAATATCTTTTCGATCGCGACTTCATTCGGGCAAAATTCATCAATGATCTCCGCGACACCAGAGAATATCTCCTCAAGCTTATGAGGCAGGGTCTCCTGGTTATTTGTGCGAATACAACCACTAGCAATATAGCGTTGATGAGAACCAACGCTATCAATAACACCGTATCCGGTTACTCTTGAACCAGGATCGATTCCCAGAATGGTTGCCATAAGATGAGTGATCGTTGCTCTTCGTAGAAAGGCAAGGTTAAGTTTAGCATAGCCGGGGGCAGGTGTTGAATCAGCAACTAATCCAGATTCAGGTCTTCAGGAAAATCAGCATTAGTATATACATTCTGGACATCATCCAGATCCTCCAGATTATCCAGCAACCGCAGCAGTTTCGCACCGGTCGATTGATCAAGCGGGTTATATGTCTGGGGGATCATCGCAACTTCAGCATTGTCGGGTTCGAAACCCGCCGCTTTTAGCGCTTCTTTAACAGTACGGAAGTCTTCCGGGGTTGTAAGCACCTCAATCGAACCGTCATCAGATGACTCAACATCTTCTGCACCAGCATCAATGGTTGCTTCCATGATGGCATTTTCATCCGAACCCGGAGCAAAGTGAATTTGTCCTTTTTTATTGAACAAATAGGCAACAGATCCCGCGCTACCCAAGTTTCCACCCGATCTGTCAAATGCATGTCGTACTTCTGCTACTGTCCGGTTTTTGTTGTCGGTTACCGTTTCAACCAACACAGCAACCCCACCAGGACCGTAACCTTCATATGTCAGACTGGCGAGGTCTCCACCTTCCAATCCACCGGCACCGCGCTGGATCGCCCGGTCCATGGTATCCTTTGGCATCTGCGCTGCTTTTGCTTTATCGACAACCGTTCGTAAGGACGGATTGTCTTCAAGTGAACCACCGCCATCCCTGGCAGCAATCGTCAACTCGCGGATAATTTTCGTGAAAATCTTACCACGCTTGGCATCCTGCCCCGCTTTGCGGTGCTTGATGTTACTCCACTTGCTGTGCCCGGCCATGGGTTATCTCCAGAAAACCTGGTTCATTTCTCCGTTTTGCTAACAGACGGCTTGTTAACCGAAATGTGTAGATCCCGCAACTGCGGCTCATCGATTTCACTCGGTGCCGATGTCAGCAAACAAGCTGCTGTCTGCGTTTTGGGGAATGCAATGACATCGCGAATAGCGTTTGAACCAGAGAGCAACATGATCAGCCGATCCATGCCGAAAGCAATACCACCATGAGGAGGTGCACCGTACTTCAGCGCATCCAGTAAGAATCCAAATTTGCTTCGGCTCTCATTCTCTGAGAGATTCAGCACCTCGAAAATCTTCTCTTGCATATGCAACTGGTTAATACGAATCGAGCCGCCACCCAGCTCATGACCGTTGATCACCATGTCATAAGCACGGGACAAGGTGTTACCCGGATTTTCCAACATCTCATCTATGTCACCGAGTGGTTGAGTAAACGGATGATGCAACGCCGACCAGCCGTTCCCGTCATTTTCAAACATCGGAAATTCAGTCACCCACAAGGCGGACCACTCTTTCTCGTACATGTCCAGGTCCTCAGCCAGCTTGCAGCGCAGCGCGCCCATCGCATCGTTAACCACATCTGCCTTGTCAGCACCAAAGAAAATGACATCCCCATTCTTTGCCTTCACTCGATCCATGATGGCTGAAACCACATCATCTGGCAGAAACTTTAAGATCGGTGACTGCAATCCTTCGATCCCGGCATCAATGTCATTCACCTTGATATAGGCAAGTCCCTTAGCGCCGTAAATCCCAACAAACTTTGTATAATCATCGATCATTTTGCGGCTCAGGCGTTCACCGTCTTCAAGTCGCAATGCCACTACCCGGGAATCCGGATCATGCGCAGGTGCACTAAATACCTTAAATTCAACTTCTTTCATCAGGTCGGCCACCTCAACAAATGGCAATTCGAACCTAAGATCAGGTCGATCACTGCCATATAGTGCCATTGCATCTGAATAGGTAATCACAGGAAACTCTTCGAGATCGACTTCGATCATCTCCGTAAAGAGTGTTCGAATCATATCTTCCGCCATAGACATGATTTCTTCCTCGTTCAAGAAAGTTGTTTCTATGTCTATCTGGGTGAATTCTGGCTGCCGGTCTGCCCGTAAGTCTTCGTCACGAAAACAACGCGCGATCTGATAGTAGAGATCAAAACCCGACACCATCAACATCTGCTTGAATAACTGCGGTGACTGAGGCAATGCAAAAAACTCTCCAGCATGAGTGCGACTCGGTACCAGGTAGTCCCGGGCACCTTCCGGTGTTGCCTTCGTTAGAATTGGTGTTTCTATATCGATAAATCCTTGTTCATCCAGGAAGTTGCGCACGAAGTGATTCACCCTGGACCGCAGTCTTATTCTCTCCTGCATTTCAGGACGACGCAGATCAATAAAACGATAGCGAAGGCGAACATCCTCACCAGCCTCTGAGTACTCGTCCAATTGGAAGGGGGGCGTCTCTGCTCTATTTAATATCTCCAACTCCTTACCCAGTACTTCAATCTGTCCCGTCGTCATTTTGGGATTGATGACCGCCTCATCCCGCGCTCTTACACGCCCTTTTATGTTAAGTACGAATTCGTTTCTGACCTGATCTGCCAATGCAAATGCGGCGACGGTATCCGGGTCAAATACAACCTGCACAATTCCCTCCCGGTCTCTCACGTCTAAGAATATGACACCACCGTGATCACGGCGCCGATGAACCCAACCGCATATAGACACATCTTCACTGATGTGGGATTCCCTGAGCTCACCACAGTAGTGGCTTCGCATTTTTATACCCCTTGTAAATGTAGGCGCAGGACTACATATTTCTACGCTATATGATTTTGAATGTAGTCACTGTAACCCAGGCCATACAGCGCACTAACTGGCAGCTGAGGAGCTACTGGATGAAGTCTGTTTACCACTCGTTGCGCCTTTGTCGTTAGATGACGTGGAAGAGCTGGAATCACCACTGCTCTTCGCACTATCGCTCCCTGAATCATCAGATTTCGAATCTGACTTGTTTGAATCTGCGCCATGCAGCACATTCTTCTTCTTTCCTGTCTTGAAATCCGTCTCATACCAGCCATCCCCTTTCAACCGGAAAGCAGCTGCCGACACCAGTTTGGACAGGGTGGGCTCAAGACACGAAGGACAGTCCTTCAGTGGATCATCGGACATCTTCTGAATCTTCTCCAGTCGATGATCGCACGCTCCACACTGATATTCATAGATTGGCATGACAATCCTTTCCTCAAATTCTGCCGGCTTGTTACAATTTCTTTGACGCTGGCTCTCATAGCATTGATGGCGTTCATCACCAAATTCCAGGGGTGAGCGCCACGACCAAACGCGGCCGCGCATTATACCGCAATCCTGGAAAATCGCGACATTGAGCTAAAAGTCCGAAGAATCGTCTAAAAACCAGTTTGCTGAACACTAAACCTCGGCGATTCAAAGTCTGTATTCTATATATAGCCTTCTATATATAGCCTATAGGTGCAGAAACGAGAGCAAGCATTTATCGGGAACAGAATCAAAGGATACTTTGAGCAGAGATTGCCGAAGGATGATCACGACTAGTGAAGTCCCGGACTGAACTTCTGACAGACCAATGCAATGAATTCCGCCGAAGAAATGACTTATCACCATCAGCATGACCGGTCGTAATATGAACTACTTCACTGAATAAGAATATATTGCCTGTTTTTCCGTAATTTCACGGTTAATGTCTTGCGGGCATTTAGCCAATAACGTATAAATGGCACCATTAGAGACGAGGCTAAAAAAACACTTGCTAGAAGGCGTTACTGCCACTCTGCTTTTCCAAAAACACAATATACGAATCTCCCAAAAAAAGGATTACCGAATGGTTGCAAAAAAGGCGTCAAAGAAAGCCGCCGTGAAAATAGCTGCTCGAAAAAAGAGGCTGCCAGCGATCAAAGAAAAACTAATAAAGACTGCAATCTTGAGTGAAGTCGCAAACAATACAGAACTTACCAAGAAACAAGTTTCGGCAGTATTCGATGAGTTAACAGATCTTATCGAACGCCATATTAAAAAGGGCGCAGTGGGTGAATTCACCCTTCCGGGTCTCCTTAAGATTAAAACCGTTAAGAAACCGGCTCGTAAGGCACGCAAGAATGTTCCGAATCCTTTTCGTCCGGGAGAGACCATGGACATTGCGGCAAAACCAGCAAGCACACAAGTCAAGGTGCAGCCCCTTAAAGGTCTAAAAGAACTGGTTTAATGTAACTTCTTCTGGATCGAAAAAAGGGCCGCTGATTGCGGCCTTTTTTGTGCTTTGGCCTTTACTTGTCCTGCTGGATTTGATCTGCTGCGGACAGGTGCGATAAAGAAGAAGCGTTAGCTTCCCAGTTCTGGCCATCAAAATCCTTAAACTCGACTTTAGTGAACAGCTCTCTGGAAACGCACCGAAAATTGACACTGATACCGTCGGGATTAGATCTCGGTACATAATGGGGTTTCACGCCGCAGATTTTACAGAAGTAATGTTTGGCAACATGAGTGTTAAATGTATAAAGAGACAAGCTAGATTCGTGCACCAGTAAACTGAATCTGTCACGAGGGACAATCAGGTGTTGATAACCAACCAGCGAACAAATCGAACAATTGCATACGTGAATGGTGACCTCTGCCGGGGATTCAATCTCGAACCTCACAGCGCCACAATGACATCCACCTGGATGTTTCACTCTTGATACCCTCTTCTATGCGTTGAGCAGAACCGGTCAGGGTTGCGTTACAATTCACATATTAACCTGAATAACAGAAAAAAATGAAAGCATCACGTTATACGATATCCACGTTAAAAGAGACACCTGCAGACGCTGAAGTGATCAGCCATCAACTTCTGGTTCGGGGTGGGTTCATCCGCAAACTAGCCTCCGGACTATACACCTGGTTACCGATTGGTCTCAAAGTCCTGCAAAAAGTCGAACAGATTATCCGCCAGGAAATGAACAATTCCGGTGCACAGGAACTGCTAATGCCCGTGGTTCAGCCTGCCGAATTATGGAAGGAATCTGGTCGATGGGACGAATACGATGATGGGCTGCTATTGAAATTATTAGATCGCCATCAGCGGGATTTTTGTTTTGGACCTACACACGAAGAAGTCATCACCGACCTGGCTAGAAACGAATTAAAGAGTCACAAGCAACTGCCGGTCAATTTTTATCAGATACAGACAAAATTCCGAGACGAAACCAGACCTCGGTTCGGCCTGCTGAGGACCCGGGAATTCCTGATGAAAGATGCCTACTCGTTTCATATGGATATGGACAGTCTCGAAGAAACCTATCAGGAAATGCATGATGCCTACAGTCGCATCCTCAACAAGATGTCACTCAATTTTCGACCAGTGCAGGCAGACAGCGGCAGTATTGGCGGCAGCGCATCGATGGAGTTTCATGTCCTGGCGGATTCCGGTGAAGACAAGATAGCCTTCAGCACTGAAAGTGACTACGCCACAAACATTGAATTAGCAGAGGCCCTGGCGCCCGAAAAATCCACCGCCAAACCAAAGCCACTACTTGAAACGGCAACACCTGGTATACACACGATTAGTGAAGTATCGGAATTTCTCAAGGTCAACGAAGACACAACATTAAAAACGTTAATTTTTGAAGGCTCCCAGAGCCCGCTCGTTGCGCTGGTGCTGCGTGGAGATCATCAGCTCAACGAACTCAAGGCAGGAAAACTACCTGAGGTAGCAATGCCATTAAAAATGGCCTCTGACGACGAAATCAAATCAACGGTTGGTTGTTCAACCGGCTCCATCGGGCCGATAGACCTGGAAATTCCAGTATTGGTTGATCGCAGCGCCGACGCCCTGGCTAATTTTGTCTGCGGGGCCAACAAGGATGGCTTCCACTATCAATATGGCAACTGGGGACGAGACTGCAAACCAGATGCTGTGTACGATCTTCGCGACGTCGTTGAAGGCGATCCAAGCCCGGATGGAAATGGGCAAATTTCATGTAAACGCGGTATCGAGGTCGGTCATATTTTCCAGTTGGGTGATAAGTACTCCAGGGCTATGAACGCCACGGTCCTGGATGAAAACGGCAAGGCCGTAGTCATGGTCATGGGCTGCTATGGCATGGGAGTATCCAGACTTGTTTCAGCCATCGTCGAACAGAATCACGATGACAAGGGGATAATCTGGCCAACCATCATCGCGCCTTTTCAGGTCATCATTGTGCCGATAAACGCTCACAAGTCAGCAGAAGTGGCAAAGGTCGTTGACAACATCTACACGGATTTACAGAAGCTCGGAATTGAAGTCCTGCTCGACGACAGAGATGGTCATCGCCCCGGTGTGAAATTTGCGGATGCTGAACTCATGGGGATACCCCATCGTCTTGTCGTTGGAGAGCGTGGCCTGGGGTCTGGGGTGGTTGAATATGTCGAACGACAGTCCGGAGAAAATCAGGAGATCGCGACAGAAGACGTGGTTCAGCATCTCAAGTCAATAATTAATCGGAAAATGAATCCTTGAACAACCGAGGAATATTAATAAGCTTCTCAAAATTGCTCAGTTCACTCACCGTCACCGTCAAGTCCCATTAATTTGAGCAGTCCCTCTTTTGTTTGAGGACCACCAAGCTGTTTGACCAGTTTTCCACCGGGCTCGAAGACATAGGTTGTCGGTAGGATCATTGGAATCTCAATGTTTAGAATCTCCGCAGGCTCGGTGCTCAGCACTCTAAACTCAATCTTCATTTTCTTCATATGCGCAACCAGCTCGGTTGGGTCTGGATGATCAAAGTCAACACCAATCAGGTTCAGCTCCTCAGAATACTCCTGACTGAGTTCATTGAGTTCAGGTATTTCATGGATGCAGGGCCCACACCATGTTGCCCAATAGTTCACAATAAGCCACTTTTGATTGAGCTCCTTTAAATACACCCCATTACCATTTGAATCCTGAAAATCAGGCTTGGAACATGAGCCCATTAATATCAAGCTGGCAACCAATACAACTTTTTGTATCATTTCGCTTCTTTAAACAAGCTCTCGAGATCAATATCCAGAGCGGTCCGATTTCCTTCATTGAGAACGGTGAATTGCCCGAAAAGTTTCTTCTCCCACGCTTTTTCACCCTTCAACTGGCGTGGTAGTTGCCAGGGATACCTGGAATACAAATCCCAGACTGATACCTCACTGAGGTCTTTCGACAAAACCAGACCACCGTTATCCACCGCACGAATCAATCGAAGCTCCAGCAAACGAGAGCGCATTTCAGCCCACTGCTCAAGGTCAATTCGATGTGATTGACGACGGATATCCTTTTCTGTAACCATTTCTCCGTTTTGGTGGGCGAGATATAACTGCTCAAGTAACACGATCATCTGGAATAAGGGTTCTTCGACTTCATGGGCACCATCGAATCGATACACACCAATGCTCTTCACAAACTCGGCACCCAGNAGCACGATTGTCCAGNNAACATATATCCATAGTAAGAACAAAGGCACCGCGGCAAAGGTGCCATAAATGGCCTCAAAATNAAATAGTGCCATCGTCGATGCAAATATNATCNTGGCAATTTCAAAGATGACAGCAATCGAAAGCCCGCCAATGGCTGCATGACGCCAGGGCACTGTGCAGTATGGCACTACTGCATAAACCATAGTGAATACTGAAGTATTCAGAATGATCGGAACCAAATGCAGGGTTGCCGTCGAATCCTGCACATCAATGATAAACGGCAGTGTTTCAATGTAGCCGGTGATAACCAGACTGATACCCATAAAGGGCAGAGCCAGGGTTAAAACAACCCAGTACATAAAGAAACGTTGCATGCCGTGTCGAAATTCCTTCACTCGCCAGATTTCATTAAATGTCC
Organism: Gammaproteobacteria bacterium; assembly: GCA_002725285.1. Lineage (GTDB taxonomy): Bacteria > Pseudomonadota > Gammaproteobacteria > Pseudomonadales > Azotimanducaceae > JAHRVQ01. The sequence goes on from PBRC01000070.1 coordinate 20,598, forward strand.
GTTCAATGGTAAATAACATCAGAAAAGCCGTAAGCGCCAGCAATCCCACACTGGGGCCACCCAGATTTCTGGCCTGTTCAGAGAACGACAGGAGATACTCCTTCACGACCGACACGTTCTCAGGAATTATGTTGTTGAAGATAAACGACTCAACCCGTTCGCTTAAGCCGCGCATAGAAGGAAATGCATTAAAGGCAGCGTAAGTGACTGTCAACAAAGGAACCACGGCAAATAGGGTCTGGTAAGTCAATGCTGCTGCGGTGGTCTGGCAACTATCCGCAGCAAAGCTTTCCCATATATAGCGGATAAACCGCCAGTATGTTTTTACCTTTCCCATCGCCGATCTTGGCTCAGGCTTTTTCTTGACATTCAACTCAGACATTTCAATGCTTAATTTGCTTTTTGAATAATGGCGAAGTCATGACAAAAGTCACAATTTACCACAATCCACGATGCTCAAAGTACGCGCAAACCATGGCTTTTACTGCGGGAGAAGCATATCACTCCAGACATCATCTTGTATCTCAAAACATCGCCGGATGCAGTACGGAACCGTGATTTGCAGAATTAACTCGTGATCGGAACACGCGACCTGCTGAGAACTTCGGAAGATGAATATAAAGAAAAGGATGAAGCCGATCCCTTGATGAATTATCCAGGCTAGAGCTTCGGATTCAAAGAGTTCGCAATGGCTCAGACTTGACACAAGGATTGGCTGGCCTTTTTCCTGAATCTTTAGCCTGCGCAGAGCGCGCGAAAGGAGACTACAGGCTCCTGACCAAGCGAAGGGAGTCGTCTAACCGACCGCAGGCGAGTTCGGGGAGAGGGCCAGCCAATCCTTGTACGACTCACTGTAGCTTAACTATGTAAGAGATGTGGTAAGAGATGTGGTAAGGGATGTGGTAAAAGATTTGGCTAGACTGATATCTAGCAAGGAAAAGTTCCTGAATTTCATTTGCGAAAAACACGTGCGGAGCTCTCGCGTTTCACGTTGTGAAACGCTGCCGCTTTCAAGTATTTGGATTAGNCCGTTTTTCGCGAGGCGAAAAACGTTTTAGCCCGTTTTTCGNGAGGCGAAAAACGTTNNNGNNNGNTTTTNNCGNTGGTAGCGGTA
>PBRC01000071.1 GCA_002725285.1 Gammaproteobacteria bacterium
CTATGCCCAACACAAGTCAGGTGGGCCATGCTCTCTAGCCCGATTTCGTCCTTGATCCTCCCTACAAGGTCAATGGTTTTTGCACGAGTGCTTCCTCCCGCCCCATAGGTCATGGAGACGAAGGCAGGGTTCCATCGCTTTAACTGATCGATAGTTTGAAAAAGTTTATCGAATCCGTCGTCATCTTTTGGGGGGAAGAACTCGAAAGAAAACGCCGGACAAACCCGTTTCAGAATTTCACTAATTTTCATAAAAGCAATATTAACATAGGGAATTAAACCTATGAAAACTAAGTATTTTTTGTACGGAGATATAGTGGTAATTACGGGCCAAAGCTATTGCAACATCGGAAGGAGACAGCTTAACTGTAAATCTCAAATTTCTTGAGATAGGCAACAAAGTTCACCACATTGACCAATTCGACGGGTTCCTCATCAATTGATCGAATCGCAGCATCAGTGAAATACCCGGTAGTGATGATGATACCCCTTGAAGCTCCCTCCCCTTTAACCGTATCAAGAAACCCCTTCACCTTGATCGCGTCGACGGTGTTGTTTGGTGGATTAATAATGCACAAAGCTAGGTAGGTNCCCCCCACCACTGGGGTTTCATCGTCCATGGCTATTTCCAACTCATTGTCGTTGGCCCAGACGGAGTGGCGGTAGTCTAAATTGAACTTATAGAGGAAATCGAGACATTTCTGCTTGAAGGCTTCCTGATCGCGCAGGAAAAGAGGCATATCNTCGGGAGAATNAAAATGAATCTGCTCTTTGGGCGGCGGGGGAGACGTGTTTTTAAGGAGCAGTATCAGAATGATCCCGACAACAAAAGCAACGCCTGTAATGACAAAAATGCCCACTATTTAATCATTTCGTCCCATATTTTTTCCTTCTTGCCCGCTTTGATCAGCCGATCATGTTTGATCATTTGCTTGATGGCAATCCAGAAAACGAATCCGACAAAACCCAGCATTGCCCCAATCGGAATGTTGTCGGGTTTAAATGCAATTAGNAGNAAATTTTCTAAACCTGAATTTTCCATGGAAACACCCTGANTNAATCAAAGAATANGTTGNTAGATTAATTAANACTNAACTAACTNAAATTTAAATGGATNAATTAAAACCCCGTGGAGACGAAAGGTTTTATTCATCTTCCTCGTCCTCCTCACCTTCTTCATCNTCTTCNCCGTCCTCATCTTCGTCACCCTCAGAATCGCCTAGGCTCAACGTACCATCAAACTCGCCCACGTTATAGGAAACAAGNAAATCACTGATGGCACGCAACTGATCCTCTACTGACCCGGCGGTATTGAGTTCACTAAATTTTTTCTTAACGACGAACTCTTCGCCCTTCCTGTCCCAATGCGACGGCATCTTNGTCCATGGGATCATATCGCGCGTGTTCTTCAGCCAGTTTGGTATCCAGTTCTCTCGCAATCTGTCCCCGGCAATTGAAAAATCGATTCCCTTTTCGCCATCATCATGACAGTTCCCACAATCCATATAGTTAACGATCTTGACACCGGCTTCGATATGTTCCGTATTCTTTTGAGTATTNGCCCCTGCCTCATAGGTGATCTCCACTGGGGAAAGAGCTTCAAAATAGGCGGTNAGNTCGCGAACTTCATTGTCCGTCAGGGCAAAAGTCGGCATGCGGACTTCCACCCAGGTCCTCACCGGCGTTGGATNTTTCAGGAACGAGAAGAGCCAGGAGCCCTTGATCCGCTCACCAACATGGTAGTCCTTAAGTTCAAGAGGAGGCGGATACTGCGCGGTCTTTTTGATATATTTCTGAATNACCCCACCTTCACCTTCGACATGGTGGCATCCCTTACAGTTGAACTTACTTATGAGACGGCGTCCTTTTTCTAGAATTTGCTCCTTTTCGGANAGTATCTTTCTGTACTGNTCNGGAACTTTTGTCCCATTGAACCCNCGTAGGAGAACGACAAGCGCGTCGATTTCGTCATCCGANAAATGGAAATTGGGCATCTTGTCCAGAACGCGTTCTGTGCGAAACGAGTCAGGCTTATGCANCTTGGTCCGTGCCCATGACTCCCATGTATGCGGAATATGCGAATCACCAAATTCCAATTCCAAGATCAGCTTGCGTCCGAATGCAGAAAGCTCGGGTGCAATGCGNCCCTCGTTCTCCATGCCGTTGATATCGTGACAGGCAAAGCAACCTCGGCGACGNACCACCNTCTCTCCATGCGCAATCAGTTCCGGGTTGNTGATGGCCTTTTCGATCCCAGGGATAACTTTCTTTTTCCCGTGCTCTAAAAGATAGGCTGTAATATCNGAAGCTTCATCCTGTGATAGCCTGAGATCAGGCATGAGGCTTTTGTGGTTGTAAGCCTTGGGGCTCTTCAACCAGGTCATCAGCCAGTCTTTACTAACCTTGCTGGCGATACGGCTTAGGTCAGGGCCAAACACCTCTCCCCGNCCATCCAGCTCATGGCAGGCCAGACAGCCAACGGTTTCAAAAAGTTTTTTTCCAGTGGGAGAGTGACCCGACTCGTATTTCCCTGGAAGTTCATATTCTTTNTCTGAAGAAGCCATAAGGTAAGCGACCACNCCAAAGGCATCCTTATCGTTGAAACCAAAATCAGGCATCTTTGTTTTAGGCAGGTAGTCTTTGGGCTTCTTGACCCATCGGTAAAGCCAACTGGGATCAACTTTGGAAGCAATGCGAGTTAAGCGCGGCCCCACCTTCGTCTCGTCTGCATACCCATCTGCCAAATGACACCCGGGGCAACCCAAGTTGCGAAACAAGCGCTTCCCCTTGGACAGTACAGGCGCCCCCTCAAGGTTAACCACTTCAGCATGACAATTGCGGCAGGTGGCCTGCATGAAATTGCCATGAAGAATTGGCTCATTGATTTCCGTGGTCTGGTCCATTTCGTGGTGCGATCCGTGGGCGTGCTCGGCTGGCGCAGTCGCCACCCCCTGACCCAGGTGACACCAAGTGCATCCGGTTCGTTCCGGCGGGTGCTTATTGATGAGAATATCAAGGTTGGGATGGGTTTTGAGCGGTTCCTTGTGATTTTCGTAGTGGGGATCTTTGTAAGAAATATGGCAGGTCATGCACCGGTCGACCCTGTAAATGATCTCCGAAAAATTATTCTTGGCAAAACCTGGGATGACGGTCTGCTCCACGGCAGCAGGCTTCCAAAAGAACGGAAACGGTTTATAAAAATCCATGGTCCGCTCTGCAGCTTCCCGGTCTCGGGTAAGGTCTCGCAATTCCTTATTAAGTTGATCCTGTCTGACTTTCAAGGAGAGAAGCTTGTCCTCGGCTTTCTTTAAAACCTGCTCTTTTTCAGCGATGATCGGGTCATAATCCTTGATACTCACTTCAATCTCGTGGACTTTTTCCTTTTGCACAGTAAAGTTTTCACCTTCGTGCATTGCCTTCTTGTAATAATAGTAGGCCTCATCCAAATGGCTTGCGGCAAATTTCTTTTGCTCCTTTACCTCTCCGAGACGAATTTCAGCCTCTAGAACTTCATCAACCAAGCTCTGGTATTCCTTCGACCGATCCAACTCGCTGCCCACCTGGCTCAGGCTGTTGTTCAGTTCGTTTTCTTTAGCAGCAATTTTCTTATCAATCGCCTTCCACTTTTCTCCGGCCCGTGCATATTGGGTTTTGAAATACTCTTCCTGATGTTGCTTAAATCCGCGGCGGGTGTACTCGTCATCCCAGAATGACCATAGAGTGACGAACAGGAGCGCTCCGGACACGGCAAAGAAGAGGAAACTATAGGAAGTTTCTTCATCAACGAAAGGCTTATCTTCGTCGTTGGGGTTTTCGTCTTCAGGTTTTATTTCTTCTGGATCAGTCATGTCTTCTTTTCGGATAAACTTCGAACAAATGCTAGATATTAAACCAAGGGGTGACCCAAATGTACTTGATATTAAACCCCAGCCTCAGAGCAATCTTGATCACTATTCCGATCATGATGAGGTAAAGCTGGATCTTGATGAACATCCTTACAAAACCCACGCTCTTGATAGCCTTGCGTTCCATGAAAAAATAAGCTGCAGTCCCCAAAGCAAAATAGCCACTGACGACGATCCCACCAAAGAGCATGGCCATGTTATAGGTACGCACGCCAAAGGCATATGGAAGGTCCACGCTGACCAGGGCCACAACCTTGTGCGGATCCCAGAACTGCCACGGCATGAACAGGTTCCATCCTGGTCCGCGCAGGAACACGCCCATAATAATGAGCGCAATCCACAGGACCAGAAACCCGAAGGCATAAACCCAAATGGCCACCTTGCGTTCCGTGTATGTGTAGTACCCGTTGCCCTTGGGATTCACATCAAGGTAAGGAATCAGCATGAGGCCGACGATGATAAGCACAGGAGCGACTACACCGGCAAACCACGGATCGAAATAAACGAGAATATCCTGCAGCCCCAGAAAATACCAGGGAGCCTTTGAGGGGTTCGGGGTTTTGGTAGGATTGGCGGCCTCCTCCAGGGGTGCATCGATGACGATGGACCAGACGGTCAATCCAATGGTGACAAGGATCGCGCAAAGAAACTCTAGCCGGACCAGGTAAGGCCAGACGTGAACTTTCTCTGCCAATCCCTCAACCTTTTTTTTGGGGGCTTCTGNCGCCATACAANCTATCCTAATTGNNTTAAAGCCAAANAGGTATNAATCAGAGTGGGCCNGAGATCCCACCNTCTTTTCTAATCCGCCAGAAATGCACGATCATCAACGCNCCCGCCACAAGGGGAATAAAGATGCAATGNAAGACGTAAAACCGAAGCAAGGCCGGTGGTCCNACCAGGCTGCCGCCCAGAAGCACGGACCGGGCATCGTACCGNGGGGTGACACCNACAAATTCGGCAAAAGGTCCCTCATGTCCGAGAAAAGGTGTCGCACGTGCCATATTCGTTCCTACGGTGACCGCCCACATCGCCAGCTGGTCCCACGGCAACAGGTAACCGGTAAAACTGAGCAACAGGGTGAATGTCACCAGAAAAACACCAATCACCCAGTTGAATTCCCGTGGTGGCTTGTAGGAGCCTGTCAGAAAAACCCGGAACATATGCAACCAGACAGTGATGACCATGGCATGCGCAGCCCATCGGTGCATATTGCGCATCAGCATGCCAAAGGGAACGTCGTACTGCAGGTACTTCATATCGAAGTAGGCATATTCGCCTACCGGGCGGTAGTAGAACATCAAAATGACGCCCGTTACAACCGTCGACAGAAATAATAGAAAGGTGATGCCGCCCATACACCAAGTGAACTTGATCCGCAGGGCATGCCGGTGGATCTTTACCGGGTGCAGGTGAAGCCAGACATTACTGGCAATCTGCAGTACCCGGTTCCTTGGGGTATCAGCATAGCCATGGCGAAAGGTCGATGTCCAAATCTGAGAGTCGGTGATGGATTTTTTTATTTCATCAAAGATCTCCCCGCTTTTTACCTTGTCCATGATATCGGCTAGGCTGGGAATCTTCGGTTTATTTGCTGCCAAAACTCAACCCCTCCCTAAAATGAAGAAAGATGGGTAACCAAATAAGGAAACCATTGGGAACATCGCAACACTAGACAAGCAACTTCGAGCCGGGTTTATCCCACTCTCCCTTTTCATAAAGAAACTTTTTACTTTTATCGACGATAATTTGCCCTTCGGGATCAAGTTCAATCTTAAGCCTCTCCAATGCCCTAGGCGCAGGTCCCTCAAAAGCGATCCCAGTTTTTGTGAAGCCACTACCATGACAGGGACACTTGTATTTCGCTTCCGTCTTCAACCAGCGCGGCGTGCACCCCAGATGCGTACAAAGCGCAAATATAACAAAAATCCCCTCCATATCGCGGACGATCCAAACGCGCTGGGCCTTAACCCATTTGGTGCTGACCTCGCCCACCGTGTAATCAGAAGGCTTGCCTGCTTTGAAAATAGGAGAAGGTTCGAACAAAACCCGGGGAAAGAGAAGACGCGTGAAGTACAGACTGGAAAGACCCAGCGTCGCCATAAAACTGGCCCAACCCGCAAGAGAGAAAAACTCTCGCCGTGACCAGATGGTATCTTTCGGTTCGTCTTTCTTGGCCGATTTTTTTGCTTCGGGCTTAGCCTTATCTGTATTCGAATTCGCCTTGACCTCAGCCATACACTATCTCCTAAAATTCAAAGCGACCGAGAATAATGCGTCTGGGTCGCTTTCTCGCACGGAAAAAAGATCTCTAGTTACCCCAAAATAGTTCCCTTTTTTCGCTAAGCTTTTGTCTTATGGAAAAATCAGAATTGCTTGGATATCAGAGGCAATAAATTAATAGTTTTAAACAGTTTAACAGTACGAACGCTGGGTTTTAACATATCTGGAAAAACCAGTCAAGACAACTTATTCGTGCCATATTATGGGACTTTTGCCTGAGATTTCAATGCACGGCTACAGGCTTTTGCCGCCTCCCTAATGCCCTGAACTTCGCTGAACCCGTCCCCGGTCAGAGAAGCCAGAGCACCAACCTTAATCCCCTTTTTCATAGCCAGCAACACAAGCGAAATCAGTTCGGATGCCCGGGGCGATACCAACTGCACCCCTATCACCGTTCCGCCCTTTTTATCCGCGGCAACCTTAAAAAATCCGGAAGCTCCCTCCTCCACAAGCGCGTAATCAAGACTTTTGGCCTCGAAACGACCCTCGACGGCCCGGAATCCTTTGTGGTGAGCTTCCTCGGCAAAACACCCCACCGTCGCAATTTCGGGCCGGGTATGTACAATAAATGGAACCCAGTCGGCATTATGGGGTTTGGCTTTCCCTAGGGCGCTATCCGCCGCAACCCTTCCTTCCTCCTCCGACAAACCGGCAAAGGCCGTTCTTCCGATAACACTTCCTGCAGCAAAAATACCTGGGACACTGGTTTCAAGAGTCTCGTTAACTAGGACCCCCTTACCCTCGCCCAGTCTGAGACCCAGGCGCTCGGAATCCAAGCCCGACACACTCCCTTCGCGCGTCATGTTTAAAACAATTTTCT
>PBRC01000001.1 GCA_002725285.1 Gammaproteobacteria bacterium
TTTTTAGTGAATTTTAAAACCTCCGCAGAATGCAAGGTTCAAACGAAAGTTCGTTTAAATTTACTCCACCGTTACGGATTTAGCTAAATTGCGCGGCTGATCAACATCTGTGCCTTTTAGAACAGCAACATGATAGGCCAATAACTGCATCGGCACGGTGTAGATGATTGGTGAAACAACCGGGTGACAGGCAGGCATCAGAATCAGTTCTGATTCCTTATCTTCAGCGAACTGGTTTTCATCGCCAAAGACAATGAGTTGGCCGCCACGGGCTCTGACTTCCTCTAGGTTCGACCTGACCTTATCAAACAGTTCATGGCTGGGAGCAACCGCAACCACAGGCATACTGTCGTCGACAAGGGCCAGGGGGCCGTGCTTTAGCTCTCCCGCAGGATAGCCTTCAGCATGTATATAGGAGATTTCCTTTAACTTAAGTGCTCCTTCCATTGCCACAGGGTAGTGAGTGCCACGGCCCAGAAATAACGCATGTTGTTTTTCGACGAAGAGTTCAGCCAGTTCGGCTATCTGGTCTTCTGCGCCTAAAACGCGGCTGATGAGATCTGGCACGGTACCAAGTGCCTGCACGATATCTTTCTCTTCTTCTGCCGATAATCTTGCCTGTTTGCCAATAGCCAGAACCAACATCAGCAGATCAGCCAACTGGGTCGTGAATGCTTTAGTTGAGGCCACACAGATTTCCGGTCCCGCCTTTATCATCAGACTCAGGTCAGATTCCCGCACCAGCGAACTGTTGGCTACGTTGCACAGGCAAAGACTCGCCAAATAGTCCTTGTCAACCGCATCCCTCAGAGCAGCCAGTGTATCAGCGGTTTCTCCAGACTGAGAAATCGTAATCAGAAGAGTACCTTCAATATTCGCCACACGCCGATATCGAAACTCACTGGCGATTTCGACACTGCAGGGAATACCAGCCAATTGTCCAAACCAGTATTGTGCAACCAGTCCGGTATAATAACTGCTGCCGCAGGCGACGATCTGAATCGCCCTGGTGTTGCAAAAAATATCCCCGGCATCTACACCAAATGCATTGACAAGTACCTGACTATCCGTGACCCGACCTTCCAGGGTCGCCCGAATTGCCTCCGGTTGCTCGTGTATCTCTTTCAGCATGAAGTGACGATATTCACCCTTGTCAACAGCATCGGCGCCGCGGTCCAGACGCACCGCGCGACTATCGACAGATTCTCTGTTTAGACCGAAGATGGAAACTTCCTCGGCGGACACTTCAACCACCTCACCCTCTTCGAGAAAGATGAATCTATCGGTAACTGGTCGTAGTGCCTGTGGATCTGAAGCGACAAAATTCTCACCAATACCCAGCCCAATGACCAGAGGACTGCCGACGCGAGCCGCGATAATATTGTCCGGGAAATCACGATGGATGGCTGCTATCGCATATGCACCATCAAGTTTTTCAAGCGCCTGAGTCACGCCTGCACGAAAATCTCCACAGCGCGAAACCTCATGGTGAATCATGTGAGCGATCACTTCCGTGTCTGTATCAGACTCAAAGTCATAGCCCAGCTGTATGAGTTCTCGTTTGAGAATTTCATGATTCTCAATGATACCGTTGTGTACCACTGCTACCTGATCACCGGATGCATGTGGATGCGCATTGGATTCGGTCGGCTTACCATGCGTCGCCCATCTGGTATGAGCAATCCCTACATTGCCATTCAACTGAGCCTGCTGCCGAGCCTGTTTCAATTCAGCGACTTTCCCAACTCGACGCAACCGCCTAATTTCATTCTCAGTATCAAACAACGCCAGACCCGCAGAATCATAGCCACGATATTCCAGTCGCTGTAGTCCTTCGATCAGTATCCCGCCAGCTGCGCGATGAGTGGCGGCGCCCACAATGCCACACATTATTTGCTCCGGGGTCCCTTCCAGTGACGTAGATTTTTCTGTCGGCCTCGCGCTATCGCCAGAGATTTATCCGAAACCTCTTTGGTTATGGTAGATCCCGCTGCTATTGTGGACCCTTCCCCGATCGTCACCGGTGCTACCAGCGCTGTATTCGAACCAACAAACACATTGTCGCCAATTTCAGTCACATGCTTATTGACGCCATCATAGTTACAGGTGATCGTTCCTGCCCCGATATTGACCTCTTCGCCGATAACAGAATCACCAAGATAGGTTAAGTGGCTGGATTTAGTCCCCCTGCCAAGTGTGGATTTCTTGATTTCAACGAAATTTCCGACAGCAACCTTATCTTCGAGTATTGTCCCGGGTCTGATTCGTGCAAAGGGTCCAACAGAACAATCATTCTCAATGACCGCACCATCGATAATAGTGTTGGGCTTAATTACCGCATTGTTGCCAATCTGGCTATCCCGGATGTGACAATTCGCACCAACCTGAACATTGTCGCCAAGTGAAACGTCATTTTCGAATATGCAGTTCACATCAATAGAAACATCCTGACCGGTCAGAAGTTTCCCACGCAGGGTAACCCGATTCGGATCGACAAAATGCACTCCCTGATCCATCAGTCCCCGGACTGTCATTTGCTGGTAGTGCCGTTCAGCGCTGGCCAGCTGTGCAAAAGTATTAATACCCTGCACTTCCTGGTGATCTTGTGTTTTTACCCCTCTGACGATCGCGCCCAGTTGATTGGCGATTTTGACAATGTCAGTTAACAGGTACTCTTCCTGATCATTATCTGTCTCAATGTGAGGAAGCCACTCCTGCAGTTGCCTGGCACTCGCCACCATGACACCCGTGTTAATTTCTCGAATACCTCTTTGTTCCTTGTTCGCATCACGCTCTTCGACAATAGCAATGATTTGCTGACCGTTTCGGATAATTCGACCGTAGTTAGAGGGTTCAGGCTGGTCGACCGTCAACACGCCAAGGTCACATTCTTCAGATAATAGTTTCTCCATGGTGCAACGCCGAAGCAGCGGTGCGTCTCCCAGCAGAATTAATACCTTCGATGAGCTTGAGAACTCTGGCATTGCCTGCATCACTGCATGGCCAGTGCCCTTTTGTTCTGCCTGCAGTACCCAGTTGACTTCCTGCCTGGAAACCAGCGACTTGACATTATCGGCACCACTTCCTATGACAATATGAATCCGGTCAGGATTCAGTTCTGCCGCAGTATCGAGTAGGTGTAGAAGCATTGGTTTTCCAGCGATAGGCTGAAGCATCTTGGGTTTACTCGATTTCATACGGGTTCCCATACCCGCAGCTAGAATGCATATTTCAATCGTGTTCTGCATGCATGGAGTTTACCCTTTCGCTCTCACAGTGCACATACCCGGTGATCACTAAAATTGAAGACCAAAAAAAGGCGGGAAGACCGCCTTTTCTTTTGGTAGTGATGGGTCATTTTCGAAATTTGCGAATCGTCCTCAGCATCGCGGCTGTTTCTTGTATATCCGCCTGGACCCGACCAAAATCAATATCAGATCTGTTGTCTGCCAGTTCCTGTTCGGCTTTATTCTGTGCTGCTGCTGCAGCAGCTTCATCAATATCATTGGCTCGTAATGCGGTATCAGCCAAAATCGTGATAGAGGTCGGTTGCACCTCGATGAATCCGCCAGATGCAAAGAACACCTCCTCTTCCCCTCCGACCAATTTCAAACGGACCGGGCCAGGCTTTACGCCGGTAAGCAGTGGTGTATGACCTGGAAAAATCCCCAACTCACCAATTGTGCCAGTCGCGACAACCATCTCCACCTGATCGGAAAAGATCTCCTGTTCTGCACTAACTATGCTGCAGTGGACGGTTGCGGTTGAATCAGAACTTGCCATGTAAACTTACCCTTAAATGAATGAGTTACCCGCCATCCGACTATAGAGTCTTGGCCTTTTCAATTGCCTGCTCTATATTGCCAACCATGCTGAACGCAGCTTCCGGAATGTCGTCACATTCACCTTCCAGGATTGCCTTAAAACTTCGAATCGTGTCAGCAAGAGACACATAAACACCTGGTTGACCTGTAAACACTTCTGCCACATGCATCGGCTGAGAGAAGAATTGTGATACTTTTCGAGCTCGATAAACAGTCAGCTTATCTTCTTCCGACAATTCATCCATCCCGAGGATAGCGATAATGTCCTTAAGTTCCTTGTACTTTTGGAGCACGCCCTGAACACCCTGGGCGACATTATAATGTTCTTCACCTACGACCAGAGGATCCAATTGACGCGACGTAGAATCAAGTGGATCAACCGCCGGGTAGATACCAAGTGATGCGATATCCCGTGACAATGTTACCGTTGAATCAAGGTGAGCAAACGTGGTTGCCGGTGACGGGTCGGTCAGATCATCCGCCGGTACATATACCGCCTGAATGGATGTAATGGAGCCAGACTTTGTCGTGGTAATTCTTTCCTGGAGAACTCCCATTTCTTCCGCTAACGTCGGCTGATATCCAACTGCAGACGGCATACGACCAAGCAATGCCGAAACCTCAGTGCCCGCCAGTGTGTACCTGTATATATTGTCGATAAACAGCAAGACATCTTTACCATCGTCCCGAAATTTTTCAGCTATGGTGAGGCCAGACAAGGCAACTCTGAGCCGGTTCCCTGGTGGCTCGTTCATTTGACCAAATACCATTGAGATCTTGTCGATTACACCGGCGTCCTGCATTTCATGATAAAAGTCGTTACCTTCCCGGGTTCTTTCACCAACACCGGCAAAGACAGACAAACCACTATGCTCCGTCGCAATATTATTGATGAGCTCCAGCATGGTGACAGTTTTGCCAACTCCGGCGCCACCAAATAATCCGACCTTGCCTCCTTTTGCGAAGGGGCAGATCAAATCAATGACCTTGACACCGGTCTCGAGTAGATCTCGTCCACCTGCCTGTTCCTCATAGGAGGGTGGCTTGCGATGGATCGGCATGCGCATCTTTTCGCCAATAGGGCCCTTCTCATCAATTGGGTTACCCAACACATCCATGATTCGACCCAGCGTTTCTTCACCAACCGGAACAGAAACCGCCTCATTGGTATTGGCAACAACAAGTCCCCGACTGACACCTTCAGAACTTCCCATCGCAATGGTTCTAACTATTCCATCACCGAGTTGTTGCTGCACTTCAAGTGTAAGATTTTTTTCTTCTACCCTAAGTGCATCGTATACCTGGGGGACTTCGTCCCTTGGAAACTCAACGTCGATGACCGCACCGATCACCGATACGATATGTCCGCTACTCATTGCTTATTCCTCTTAAACTTAAACTTAATTAGGATGCTAGACCGCTGCAGCACCACCTACAATTTCCGACAATTCCTGTGTAATTGCAGCCTGTCTCGCATTGTTCATAATGAGTTCCAACTCATCTACGAGATCTCCTGCATTTTCTGTCGCACTCTTCATGGCAATCATTTTTGCTGCTTGTTCACAAGCTACATTTTCTACAACTGCCTGATACACCTGCGATTCAATGAACCTTGTCACCAATCCCTCAACCAGTTGCCTGGCATCTGGCTCGTATATGTAATCCCATCGATTCTTCAGATTCTCGTCATCCTCAGGATCCAGCGGCACCAGTTGCCTAATCGTTGGCTCCTGGATCATCGTGTTAACAAAGACATTGTTGGTTAGGTATATCTTGTCGATAGTTCCTTCTTCAAAAGCATTCAACATCACTTTAATACTGCCAATCAAATCTGCCATGGCGGGTGTTTCACTTATGTGGCTGCTGGCCGCAACAACATTGCCACCATAGTTATTGAAAAACTGCGCTCCTTTGTTACCGATTAAACACAGATCGACTTCAACTTCTTGATCTATCCAGGTCTTGATATCTTTTAAGGTCGTTTTGAGGAGGTTTATGTTTAATCCACCACACAGACCTTTGTCAGTCGTAATAATGATGTAACCGATTCGCCTGACTTCTCGTTCAACCATAAACTGATGCCGATATTCAGGTGATGCATTCGCAACATGACCAATTACAGTACGCATATAGTCAGAATAAGGGCGACCACGCGCCATACGCTCCTGTGCTTTGCGCATCTTACTCGCAGCTACCATTTCCATAGCGCTGGTAATCTTCTGCGTATTTTTGATACTGCCGATCTGTTTTCGAAGTTCTTTGGCGTTCGCCATACGGCCCTCGCTAGCTGCTGAATCCGATAATCTGATTTACCAGGTTTGGGTTGTCTTAAAAGTATCAACGGCACTTTTCATGGATTCGACTATTTCATCCGTATAGGCACCGTTTTCATTAACTTCAGCCATGAAATTCCCATGCTCTGAATTCATGTAGGAAATCAGTGCCGATTCAAAATCCAAGACCTTTCCGACCTCTATATCCTCAAGGTATCCCTCACCCGCGGCGAATAATACGACTCCCATTTCAGCTACAGTCATCGGCGCGTACTGTTTTTGTTTCATCAGTTCGTTAATTCGTTCACCATGCTCAAGTTGTCGCCGTGTCGCGTCATCCAGATCCGAAGCAAACTGTGAGAAGGCTGCCAGTTCCCGGTATTGGGCCAACGCAATTTTGATGCCCCCGGATATCTTTGACATAAATTTGACCTGTGCATCACCACCTACCCTGGAAACAGAAATACCAGGATTCATTGCAGGCCGCTCACCGGCATTAAATTTGTCAGATTCAAGGAAAATCTGTCCATCGGTAATCGAAATCACGTTCGTTGGCACAAACGCCGAAACGTCACCCGCCTGGGTTTCGATAATTGGCAAAGCAGTCAGTGAACCGGTCTGTCCCTTTACTTCTCCGTTGGTGAACTGCTCAACGTAGTCTTCATTAACTCGAGCAGCTCGCTCCAGTAACCGTGAGTGAAGATAGAAAACATCTCCAGGATAGGCTTCTCGACCCGGTGGGCGACGCAGTAACAGTGATACCTGCCGATAGGCCCAAGCCTGCTTTGTTAAATCATCATAGATAATCAGTGCGTCTTCGCCGTTGTCGCGAAAGTACTCACCCATCGTGCAGCCAGAATAAGCTGAAACATATTGCATCGGTGCCGGATCAGATGCACCTGCAACAACAACAATCGTGTTTTCCATCGCGCCATGTTCTTCTAGCGTTCTCACGACATTCGCGACTGACGAGTACTTTTGGCCAATTGCGACATAGACACACTTAATTCCGGACTTCTGCTGGTTGATAATCGTATCGATCGCGATCGCTGTTTTTCCTGTTTGGCGATCCCCAATAATCAACTCTCGCTGTCCGCGACCTATCGGGATCATGGAGTCAATACACTTAAGTCCCGTCTGAACAGGCTGATCTACGTGTTGTCGAGCGATAACTCCGGGCGCAACCTTTTCCACCGGGGCGCTTGAGCTGGCGTTGATAACACCCTTACCATCAATGGGATTCCCCAGAGCGTCGACAACCCGGCCTAACAGTTCTGGCCCGGTGGGAACTTCCAGAATTCTGCCGGTACATTTCGCTGTCTGGCCTTCTTTGAGACTCTTATAGTCTCCCAGTACAACCGCGCCGACTGAATCTCTTTCCAGGTTCAAGGCGAAGCCAAAGATGTTACCTTCGAATTCAATCATCTCGCCGCTTTGAACATCAGCGAGACCATGAATCCTCACAATGCCGTCAGATACACTAACGATTGTGCCTTCATTTCTAGCTTCTGATGAGATATCAAGATTCTCAATTCTTTGCTTGATAATCTCACTAATTTCGGACGGGTTCAGTTGTTGCATTTTCCGTTCCTCGAGGAATGGTTAGTTAAATTAGTTTCTCGTTCCTGTTCGAATTTCCTGCGCGCTACTTCTTCTCTCATGGGCTCCGCTCAAAGCGTCGATGTTAAGTAGTTGCATGATCATTCCTATATCTGCGACCTTTTCGCCAGGACCTAGTCCAATAAATGAGATAACCGGTTTAATCTACCGCGCACTGAATCATCTATCACGGTATCTTCCGCTCGAATGACAACACCACCGAGTAGGCTCGGGTCAGTTGTCGCAGACAGGTTGATCTCTCTTTGCAGTCTCTCTTTCAATGCATCTGTGAGTTTCTGCAGGTCTGATTCTTCAACATCAAAAGCGCTGGCTACTTCCACATCCATGGTCTTCTCATGATTCGACTTCATGAGTTCATAGGTCTCAGCGATCTGAGACAGAAGTGAAATACGGTCATATTCCGCCAGTACATGGACGAAGTTCCGTCCTTCCTGGGTCAATTCATCGCCCAGGATATCGAGAATCAATCGAGCTTCACTGGCTGTTGTCAGCAAAGGATCATCCAATGCAGATTTAACCGACGCGTGCTCTGCGGTTCTCGCCAGAAGCTTTAGCATTCTTGACCAATTGGCTAGCCCTGACGTTTCATCCAGCGCCTGCGTAAATGCCGCTCTCGCATAAGGCCTAGCAACTGTTGTTGGTTCTGACTCTGCCATTATTCATCCACTAATGATGACTGGTTATGCACAGTTGGGCTTTAATCACAGCTGTGCCGCGATTTTGTTAAGCATTTCCTGGTGCATGTTCTTATCGACAGTACTTTCCAAAATCTTCTCAGCACCTTCAATAGCAAGATCACTCACCTGGCCACGCAATACTTCTCTGGCTCGATTGACCTCCTGGTCGATTTCTGCCTGCGCACCGGTTTTGATTCGATCCGCCTCTTCATGTGCAAGATCTTTTGCTTCTTCGACTATCTGGTTAGCACGATTTCGGGCCTGGACTAATAATTCAGCAGCCTGCTTTTTCGCTTCTTCTAGTTCGACCGCAGCTGCATCATTGGCATCTTCCAGTTGTTTTTCAGCTGCAGCTGCCTTTTCCAAACCCTCCGCAAGGGCTTTCTGACGTTCGCGCATTATCTCGGTAATCGGTGGCCAGACAAATTTCATGCAAAACAAAACAAACAGCACGAATGAAATCAGCTGTCCCAGCATTGTTAGATTAATAGTCACACTTCACCTCTAATATCGAGAAATGGTTGGATTTTCGTGCGTTTTATAGCGCAAAAATCATATATAGAGATATGCCCACCGCAATAATTGGCACAGCATCAACCAACGCCAATGAAATGAACAATTGTGTCATCAACATGGGCTGCAACTCTGGCTGACGGGCGACACCTTCAAGATACTTACCACCCAGAAGGCCGATGCCGATACCACTACCGATGGCGCCAAGACCCATCAGAATGCCACCTGCCATAAAGATTAAGGATTGTTCCATGACTTACTCCTAATTGTTGCTCGTCAAAATATAGTTAACAAAAATCACCTTGATCAATGATCTCCACTATCATGAGCCTGAGCCAGATAGACAATCGTCAAAATCATGAATACAAAGGCCTGAAGGGAAATGATCAGGATGTGAAAAATAGCCCAGGGAATGGATAAAACCCACTGCGCGTAAAACGGTACAATAGCGATCAAGATAAATATCATCTCACCCGCGTACATGTTGCCAAACAGTCGCAGACCGTGTGACAACGGTTTTGCGATCAGATCAACCATCTCCAACACAAAGTTAAATGGTGCTGCTGCCCGATGATCGATCGGGTGCGTAAATTTTCCTGTCAGAAATTTTACCGGTCCGTTTATTTTGATACTGTAATAAAGCACCAGGAAGAACACGCCGATTGACATTGCCAGCGTTGCATTTGGATCGGTGGTAGGGACGACTTTAAAATAATGTATACCCACCAGCTTCGCTAACTCCGGGATAAAGTCTACCGGTATGAGGTCCATCAGATTCATCAGGAACACCCAGACAAGGATAGTCAGCGACAAGGGACCGATGATGGGATTTGGCCGGGTACCGAAAACCTGTCGAACGTTGTCTTCAACAAATTCAACAGCTATTTCACACAGATTCTGCAATCCACCGGGAACGCCGGCGGTCAGGTTCCGCGCAGCGACGGTAAATAACCCACAGAAAACCATACCCAGCGTAATGGACCAGAACATTGTATCCACGTGGATCGCCCAGAAACCCATCTCTTTGACTTCTTCAACAGAATGGGCAAATCCCCAACTACCATCGGGGGACTGGCCATAAGTCAGGTTCGTGATGTGATGTTGTATATATTCGCCAGAATCTAGGGTTTCGCCTGCCATAATCTCTTTATTTTCTCAAATACCCGTCATTTCAAAATAATCTAATCATGTCGCCGATCCTCTTGCTGATGGTCAGCAAGTAACGGCACAAATACGTTGCACAACAACCCGAATAATAATGCAGCAAAAAAAAATCCTACCTTCAGGGATTCGATCCAATAAAACACCATCGAAAACATGAAAAGCGTAATCCCGAGCTTGCCTAGTTCACCCCTTACAAGATGACTTGCTGTAAGCGGGGAACGCAAAACTCTCCGCCCCATGCGCCACGCCATAAATGCGCTTGGCACCGCACATGTCAAACCGCCTAAAAACGCTGAATAGGCAGCGACCCAATCCACAAAAAGACACAAAGCCGCCACTAAAAACGTCGCGATAAACTGCCCAATGACAATTTGGTAAACCGGTTTTCCGACTTTTACCACATGCTCTTTAACAAAACTTGAGGACTCGGCTGAGGACTCGGCAAACACTGTCATATTTAGCCAATTTACCCTGTCCGTCGCGGGGGCAGATTATAGAGATTTCAAGGTACGCGTTCAACTTGAACACCCTGAAAAACAGGACTTTTTTTGATCTTTTTGTGTTTTTCCGACGACCGATTTGGGGCGCTCAATCAAAATCGCCGATTCGACCTAGAATGCCATCCAATTCATCGAGTGAATTATACTTAATGACGAGTTTTCCCTTCCCTTTAGCGCTATGTTGAATCATTACCGGTTGACCAAGGGTTTCTGACAGTCGGTTTTCCAAATTGCGGGTATCAGCATCAGCAACTTTGGACTGTTTTTGATTGCCGACTCCTGAGAGAAGCTTACGAACCATGGCCTCCGTCTGTCGGACGTTCAGGTGCTGAGCTGCAATTTCTCGCGCTGCTTGACCTTGCTGATCAAATGACAGGCTTAGCAATGCTCTTGCATGGCCCATTTCAATTTCTCCTTGTGCCAGCATTTGCGCGACGTCCGGACTAAGGTTGATCAATCTCAGGAAATTTGTCACAGCGGTACGACTCTTCCCTACTGCATCCGCTACCTGCTGATGAGTCAGGTCAAAATCCTCAATCAATCTCTGTAAAGCCAGCGCTTCTTCCATCGGATTAAGGTCTTCCCGTTGAATATTCTCTATCAGCGACATCGCTACGGCGGTTTCGTCATTCACCTCCCTGACGATCGCCGGGATCTTTTCCAGCCCTGCTACCTGGGTTGCTCGCCATCTTCGTTCCCCAGCGATTATTTCATATCGATTTTCCCCTACTGATCGCAATACAATTGGCTGCATCACGCCTTGAGCCCGAATAGAATCGGCCAGTTCCTGCAAGGCTTCTTCATCAATAACCTGGCGGGGTTGATATCTACCCGGCCGGATCCAATCAAGCGGAATCTCATCAAGCCTTGATCCAGCGCCTTCGGCTGAGTTTGGTTGTGAATCTGTTCCCAGCAAGGCATCTAAACCACGGCCCAGTCCTCTTTTCTTGGAAGCCATTATCGGTGTGCTCCAGGTTCTTCGGCGCCCGCTTGTGTATATCGCCTGTTAATTTCACCCGCCAGCGCCAGATACGCCCTGGCGCCGCGAGACTGCTTGTCATAGTACAGCACCGGTAAACCGTAACTTGGTGCTTCAGCAAGTCTGACATTTCGAGGTACGACGGTACGATAAACCTTGTCGCCAAAGTGATCTATCAACTGATTCGATACATCTCTGGTTAAGCTGTTACGGGGATCATACATAGTGCGGATGATGCCCTCAATTTTGAGGTCCGGATTAAGGTGTCCCGCAATTCGGGAAATCGTACTCATTAGTGCGGTCAGACCCTCTAACGCATAGTACTCGCACTGCATAGGAATAATGACTGCATCGGCTGCGACCAATCCGTTAATCGTCAGTAAACTCAATGACGGCGGGCAGTCCAGAATGATGAAATCGTATTTTAATCGGCTGGCAGCCAGTGCATCCCGCAAACGGTATTCACGGCGATCCAGATCCATTAACGCCAATTCTGCGCCAGTCAGATCCACATTAGCCCCTATCAGTTCATAACCTGCAGATTCTGCCTCAACGGTAGCTTCTGGAACGGTGATTCCATCGATCAGGACATCGTATACTGATACCTCCAGGTCACTCTTATCAACACCGCTGCCCATCGTCGCATTGCCCTGAGGATCCAGGTCAATAAGCAGGATCTTTCGTTTGGTCGCTGCCAAAGATGCGGCAAGATTAACACTAGTGGTTGTTTTACCAACGCCACCTTTCTGATTTGCTATTGCGAGTACTGACCCCAACTACTATTCCTCATACCTGTCTTTTCATCACCACTAAATGGCGCTCAGCATCCACAAAAGGCACTTCCAACTTGTGGATATCAAGGATCTTGAATGGATCAAGATTCGCTGATGCTTCATCGAAATCGAGCCGTCCCTTGAGAGCCAGAATCTCACCATGCTGCGACAGCAAGTGTGCCGTTTTCTTGGTTATCTCTGCAAGTGAGGAAAATGCTCGACAGGCTATTTGATCATACTTCGAGGCATGATCTTCTGCACGTTCATGGACGATCTGGCAATTATCTAACTCAAGACTGATCTTCATTTGCTGCAGAAAACGAATTTTCTTGCCACTACTATCCAGTAAAGTGAAGCGTTGGTCCGGTGAATACAGCGCCAGAGGTAAACCCGGAAATCCAGCGCCAGAGCCTACATCAATAATGCTGTCGGTGTGAATATAGGGTTGAACTGCCAATGAATCTAGTATGTGATGGCTTACTATCTTGCCCGGTTGCGTAATGCTGGTCAGGTTGTAGATCCTGTTCCATTTGATCAGTTCTTCTACTAGTTCTTCAAGCCGCGATACTAACCCTGCACTGGCTTTCAGCCCCAGTAAATCCAGGCCTTCTTGAATCTGTAGATGAGATCTCATGCAGTTTTTCGAGATGACAGCTGTCGTTTTTTCAGATGTATCAGCAATAACGAGACCGCAGCAGGAGTGACACCAGAGATGCGACTGGCCTGACCTATGGTCTCCGGTCGCACCTGCTGTAGTTTCTGTCTGACTTCATTGGACAACCCGCGAATTTCTTCATAGCTAAGGTTTGCAGGGATTGGGGCTCCATGCTGACTGCGGTTGCGTTCCACTTCCGCCTGTTGGCGCGCGATATATCCCTCATATTTTAGATCTATCTCAATCTGCTCATTGACTTCTTGATCATCCCATTTCTTGTTCACGACCGCCAACAGCGCCTCTATCCCGACATCCGGCCTGCGGAGCAGATCTGCCAGGCTGTATTCCCGATTAAGGATCTGTCCCAGATAGGTTTCCATCGGTCTATCACCAGCCTGACACCAATGTTTGCTGAGTTCATTTTTACGCTTTTCTATCAGTTCGGTCTTCTCACAGAATCTTGCCCATCTGGCATCATCAACCAATCCAAGCCTGTGACCGATCTCAGTCAGTCTTCTATCAGCATTATCCTGTCTCAGGATGAGTCTGTATTCTGCCCTGCTGGTAAACATTCTATAGGGCTCCTTTGTGCCCATTGTTATTAGATCACCTATCAGCACACCGATATAAGCTTCGCTTCGGGCGGGAGTCCAGGTATTCTCATCCTGACTCTGTCTCGCAGCGTTGATGCCTGCAATCAGCCCCTGTGCTGCGGCTTCTTCATATCCAGTGGTGCCATTAATCTGACCGGTAAAAAAGAGGCCGCTCAGATGTTTTGTCTGGAGGGTTGAATCAAGCTCCCTGGGTTCGAAGAAGTCATACTCAATTGCATATCCCGGTCGCGTTATTTCTGCCTTTTCGAATCCTTTTATGCTGCGTACCAGATTCAGTTGGACGTCGAACGGCAAACTGGTGGAAATCCCATTGGGGTAGATCTCATGTGTATTTAGCCCTTCTGGTTCAATAAAGATCTGGTGAGTGCTTTTATCAGCAAACCGTACCACTTTGTCTTCTATCGAAGGGCAGTATCGTGGTCCAACACCATCTATCTCTCCCGCAAATAGCGGCGAGCGATCCAAACCCTGACGAATTATGTCGTGAGTTCTGTCATTGGTGTGAGTGATGTAGCAGTTAACTTGCTGTGGATGATCATCGGTCGACCCCATGTACGACATCACTGGTCTTGGTTCATCACCTGGCTGTACTTCTAGTTCTTCAAAATCCACGGTCTTCCCGTCGATTCTTGGCGGTGTACCTGTTTTAAGTCGACCGACTTTAAACGGTAACTCTCTTAAGCGATCTGCCAACCTGTTTGAAGGACCATCCCCTGCTCGACCTCCTGCCTGTTTTTTAAGGCCAACATGGATAATCCCGCCCAGAAATGTACCCACCGACAAGACCACGGTTCTGCTACGAAAGTGCAGCCCTCCGCTGGTGACAATACCAGCGACTCGGCCTTGCACCACAATCAGATCATCAACTGTTTCTTGAAATAGGTGAAGATTATCCTGGGTATCCAGGCAACAGCGAATGAAATTTTTGTACAACCACCTGTCTGCCTGGGCTCTGGTGGCTCTTACCGCTGGGCCTTTACGGGAATTGAGGGTTCTGAAATGAATACCTGCGGCATCCGCCGCCCGTGCCATCACGCCACCAAGTGCATCTATCTCTTTAACCAGATGACTTTTGCCAATCCCGCCTATCGCCGGATTACATGACATCTGACCTAAAGTCTCGATGTTCTGGGTAATCAGCAAGGTAGACGCTCCCATGCGAGCTGACGCCATGGATGCTTCAGTACCCGCATGGCCACCACCGACGACAATTACATCAAATTCTTTAGAGTAATTCATCTCTAGCGGCTTATTGAAATTTTGGCTGGGCAATTATACGCATCGCTTTCTTTTTGTCCATGAATCCTACTTGCCGATACAGAAGCTCGAAAATATCCTGCCCAGCAAGTCNTCACTGGAGAAATCCCCTGTGATCTCGCCGAGGGNCTCGTGACTCAAACGTAGTTCCTCTGCCAGTAACTCNCCCGCGTGATGAGTNGNCAATTGCTCCTTTCCCTGACGTAAGTGATTCAGCGCNCGATTCAGCGCGTCAATGTGGCGGGNCCGTGCNATAAATGACCCTTCNCCTGAAAGATCGAGTGCGAATATCTGTTTNATTNTTGACAAAAGCTCATCATGACCAGTGCCTAACTTGGCCGAAAGCGGTATNACGGGATACGGGAAATCAACNGGTACNTCTGGCATCTCATCTANCAGATCGACCTTGTTGAGNATTATGATTACTTTATCGTTGTCGGGCAGTTCTTCAAGCAAATCAGNGATTCCTGCTGACCAATCTCTATATTCATTAAGATCAATGAGCAGAAGTACTCCNTCTGCATATTCTATTTCNGCAAGTGCNCGGCGAACACCCTGNTCTTCGACTTCGTTTTCCACTGCTCTGATTCCNGCTGTATCAANCAACTTNAGCGGGACACCGTCNAGATTAATGTATTCATTGATGAGGTCTCTTGTGGTTCCGGCAATGTGTGTNACAATAGCCGCATCTTTCCCNGAGAGNAGGTTCATCAGACTTGATTTTCCAGCATTCGGNCGGCCCGCCAGTACCAGTGTAATACCTTCCCTCAGNAACNCCCCTTTGNTGGCTTGTTGTAGAACAGCCGTCAGTGATTCANCGATNACCTGAACNCCGNCAGAAATCTTTTCATCAGANAAAAAATCGATTTCCTCTTCCGGGAAATCTATTGCTGCTTCCACATGCATTCGAAGNGCCGTGATATTTTCATTAATACTCTGGATCTTNTTAGAAAATTCACCTTGTANAGATTTTACGGCACTCTTAGCTGCTTGTTGGCTCGCACTGTCGATCAAGTCAGCTATCGCTTCTGCTTGTGACAGATCTANCTTGTTATTTAANAATGCTCGTTCGGAGAATTCTCCTGGCCTGGCAATCCTGGCTCCCAGACCNGTAACACGAGTTAACAACATTTCCAGAACGACAGGNCCGCCATGCCCCTGCAGTTCCAAAACGTCTTCACCTGTAAAGGAGTGNGGTGCCGGNAAGTACAGNACAATGCCCTGATCAATTACTGANNTGTCTTCTGCCAGAAAATCGCAGTACATTGCATACCGGGGNTTGAGCACTGNCTTTATGAGNGCCCTGGCTACATTTTGCACCAGCGGTCCTGATATACGTACAATGCCCACACCACCCCGACCCGGTGGCGTCGCTACTGCCGCTATTGTCTCTGTCTCAACGGTCCCTGGAGGGATNCGCGNCTTCATCGCTACTCATTCAGCCGCATGGNCTTAGGTGGAGTTCTCTATCTNTCTGTAGACATACCACTGNTGCAGAATCGACAGCAAGTTATTAACCAGCCAGTAAAGCACCAGNCCTGATGGAAACCACAGGAAGAAAAAAGTAAACATAATCGGCATCATCTTGAATACCTTGGCCTGAACCGGATCAGGCGGTTCCGGTTGCATCAATTGCGTGGCAAACATGGACGCACCCATGAGAATTGGCANTACAAAGTANGGATCCATTACTGAAAGGTCGTGAATCCACAGGAAGAACGGCGCTTGTCTTAACTCAACGCTCTCCATTAACGACCAATAAAGCGCCAGGAAGACGGGCATCTGTAGCAGCATNGGAAAACATCCNCCGAGNGGNTTAGCGCCCTCTTTCTTGTACAGATCCATCATTGCCTGAGAAAACTGNTGTTTATCATCGCCAAATCGATCTTTCAGACGGGCCATTTCTGGCTGTAGTTTGCGCATCTTCGCCATTGAACGAAAACTCGCTGCTGACAACGGGTAAAGCAAGGTCTTAACAATGATGGTTAAAATTATAATCGCTAAACCCCAATTGCTGACGTATCCNTGTATAAATGTGAGCAAACTAAACAGTGGCTGTGCCAGCCACCAAAGAAAACCGTAGTCCACNGTCAGATTGAGTCCTTCCGCTATNTNAGCGAGTNNNTNCTGNTNCTTTGGNCCTNTATAAAAATNAGCCGCAANACTATCTTGCTGGCCCGGTCCAACAACCCAGCCTGGNCCGGTAAAACCAAACAGGTAAATATCCTGATCTCTCAACTTTCGAGCCTGNTAGGTATATGNCTTNTCGTCAGAAGGTACCCAGGCCGATACNAAATAATGCTGGACCATGGCCATGTAACCACCATCGACCTTTTCCTTATATGACTCGTCCGCCACATCATCGAAGCTCAATTTAGTATAGGGAGCATCAGGCAGAAACGTGGCGCCACCAGTATAGGGTTGTAATCCCACACCAGAACCTGCACTAACAGGATCACTACTGTCTCTTTTAATCTGAGCGAAGAGCGTTGCCTGCCAATCTTCTGCTGATTGATTATTGACAATATACTCAACCCTAATCAGGTAATCTTCTTCAGTAAATGTAAAACGCTTTGTAATGTTTACGCCATTCTCTTGCTCTAAATTTAAGTCTACAGATAACTGCTTAGCATCTCCGAGATCATAATTAGATGAAGCAGCAGAGAACAGCGGTCTGCCCTCTGAATTGTCTGTGCCGTTCTTCCCTATCAAGCCACTCTGAGCACTGTATGCGTTTCTTGGATCGAGTACCACAAAAGGAATATCCGGTGTATCTAAAGCATCTGGGTATTTTGGTAAGGCACCACTGACTATATCTCCACCTTTCTTGTCTATCTTGATTTGGAAAACATCAGTGGTCACACTGACTAGCCTGTTAGTCGCTATTTTTTTAGGATCATCTGCCACCACGTTCCGTGAGCTGCTTGGCTCCAACGACGGTACTATGTCTCCAACAGTTACCTCTTCTTCTATAGTGGCTACCTCTTGAGTTTCCGATTCAACTACCGTGGGTAACGTTTCGACACTGCTTCTCTGCCCGTAATCTTCATTCCAGGCAAGGATAAGCAGATAAGAAACAACTGCTAATCCAAGCAATNTTGCAATGCGCTGGTAGTCCATTAGTNACTAAACCTTAACGTCATCGTTAGTAGGCACNGGNTCAAAACCNCCAGGATGGAANGGGTGACACTTACAGATTCGCTGTGAACCGAGNGCAACNCCCCTNACAACACCATGCGCCTCGATTGCTTGTTTCGTGTATTCTGAACAACTTGGATAAAANCGACATCTCGGTCCTAACAACACACTGAAGCTGAGTTGATAACCCCTGATTNTTNCCAATAGAAATCTNTTAAGCATTTTTAGNCAGAAGNCCTAATTTTGTTTTCAAGGTTATACCAGAGAANGTGGAGTATTTCGGTAAGTTTACTCCCCTTGGCTTTGTTTACCNGTGATCTGGCAACAATCACGANGTCAACACACAAACATNGAGGNAANCNTGTCCTAAAGGATTCCCTTATCCGCCGTTTGATTCTGTTTCGATCTACCGCGAGTGNTGTGGTCTTCTTACCAATTACCATGCCAATTCTGCTGCNGGATTTATCGTTGNCCATCGCCAGAACCANAAACTCTTCACANTGAAGACGATATTGGCGATTCTNNAATACNGCATCAAATTCAANCGGNTTGTGAAGACGGTGGTTNGACGGGTACCTGCTNTCGACCATTGGGTCGCGTATCAACATTCCTTACGCTGACANTACTTTACGGCCCTTGGCACGNCGACGTTTGATCACCAANCGACCATTTTTAGTGGCCATACGAGCACGNAAGCCATGGTTTCGCTTGCGTTTGATCACGCTAGGCTGAAATGTTCTTTTCATGTAGANATTACCGGTGAAAGGCAGACTTAAAAGGGCGGGGATTCTAATGAAGAAGTGCCACCCAGTCAATTCTGTGGGCNGTTTTAANGAGATTGAGCTANCTGGCTGTCTTATTAAGTATAAAAAGTTATGTTTAAAAGATTATTATTATTGTTTATTATTAAGAGAATCCAGTCTGTGTATGACTCAATTAACCTATTGATAATAAAAGGATTAGTTGTTTAACAAGGCTGTTATCTTAGTCGGGATCTAGCGTTCTTAAACTGTGTATAAGCTGGGTAAATAGTGGCCGGTTATGCACNGCTCAAGAAGNTCGAATNAGNGTTNAAANCTTATCAACAAGTTANCCACAGGTTACCCAGTGNTTACTGACNGNGTTATTATGTAAGCCNTTGAAAAATAAGTGATTTCAATTAAAAGTTTTTCCTCACAGGNGTTGGCTTGCGGNGCTAAATGGAGTTACTATGGAGAGAATAACATAGGGATAATCGGTTCCNGCCCAGGAAGTNGCAAAAGTGNNAAATAGGGGTGATTNCAGTATTTATNTNACATNTTTATTATGTAAATCAATAACTTACGATAANTTANGGANTNCAAAGTAAGGGCGAGATCAAATACGGGGCAGGGNAGATNGTCAAAAAAAAACAAGTTCGAAAATTCCTCTGATTTTCCAACAANACNCACCTAGTGGAGGGCCTGTGAACGCAACAGTCTGGCAGAAATGTCTGTCAAACCTCGAANAAGAGCTATCTTCCCAGCAATTCAGTACCTGGATCAGACCATTACAGGCAGAGACCAGNGCTGATNAAGTCAGATTATTAGCACCTAATCGTTACATCAGGGACCAGATTGAAGAGCACTTCTTTGAAAGAATCAGGGAGCTGGTTGAGGCCNACGGNTTTAGGNNGGTTAGCCTTCAAATNGGTTCGTTCGAAGGANCGGGAGAGGNNNCNGAGCATCAGAACAGGCATAAATCNCTCGTTCAGCACGATAGCTTCTATCCGCTTCTGNATCTAAATAAGGANTTCACTTTNGCTACCTTTGTGGAGGGCAGGTCNAATGAGTTTGCCAGAGCAGCGGCGGTTCANGTCTGTGAAAACGTTGNCGATGCTTCGAAGTGTTTGTTGCTCTATGGTGGTGTTGGACTAGGTAAAACCCACCTGATGCATGCTGTGGGAAATGCGATTTTAGATAAACAACCGCATCTGAAGGTAGCCTACATGTACTCTCAGCGATTCATGGAAGATATGGTAAAGGCTATCGAGCGCGGTACCATGAGCGATTTTACTCAGTACTATCGAAGTGTCGACGTCTTACTAATGGACGACATTCAGTTCCTGGCAAAAGGGGTGAAGTCTCAAGAAGAATTCTTCCATGTTTTCAACAGGTTACAAGAGAATGGGAGTAAAATCGTTCTTACATGCGACCGGTATCCAAAGGAGATAGATGGTTTGGAGGAACGCCTTAAGAGCCGTTTCGTCTGGGGTATGACGGCACCGGTTGAACCACCGGAGCTTGAAACCAGAGTGGCGATCTTAATGAAGAAAGCAGAGCTTGAAGACACTTATGTACCCAGCGAAGTAGCGTTCTTCATTGCCGAGAAGATCCGATCGAATGTCCGGGAACTAGAGGGTGCTTTGAAGCGGGTGATAGCCAATGCCACTTTCACCGGGCGAGATATTAGCCTGGATCAGGTGAAGGATGCCCTAAAAGACCTTCTGGCGATTCAGGATCGGCAGGTTGGAATAGAGAATATCCAGAAGACTGTTGCGGACTATTACAAGATAAAGATCGCTGATATGCATGCCAAGCGGCGCAATAGAACGATTGCGCGACCTCGTCAGGTCGCGATGTCACTGGCAAAAGAATTGACGAATCATAGTTTGCCTGAGATAGGCGATTCATTTGGTGGAAGAGACCATACTACGGTACTTCATGCTTGCCGAAAGATCGAAGAATTGCGTGAAAGTAGCCGGGATATTAGAGAAGATTATAACAACCTGCTGCGAATACTGACGGCCTAATAACAAGCTGTTATAAGGCTGAGCAGGCTGGTTACACTTAATAATATGGGTGATGTAGAACTGGATGAAGTTTTCAATTAATCGTGAGGAATTGCTGGAACCTTTGCAGCTAGTATCAGGCGTTGTTGAGCGACGCCAGACGCTACCAGTGCTTTCAAACCTGTTATGTGCGGTTGAAGATGGCAGACTAACCCTCACGGGTACTGATCAGGAGGTGGAGCTATCAGCAACTACCGAGTCTATTTCTGAAGAGAGCATTGGTGAGATTACCGTTCCAGCACGAAAACTGATGGATATCTGCCGGAGTCTGCCTGGTGCGGCAGATGTTCAGGTCCAGCTTGAAGAAAACCGGTTAGGTTTACAGAGCGGTCGCTTCAAATCTCATTTAGCGACCTTGCCAGCGGTAGATTTCCCGAAAGTGGAAATTGACACGACGTCGCTTAGATTGAACATTTCGGGAAACCAGTTGGCGAGATTACTGGAGAAGACCAGTTTTGCAATGGCGCAACAGGATGTTCGGTATTTTTTTAATGGCTTACTCATGGAGATCGATGGCGGCGGCGTGAGGGGGGTTGCGACCAATGGTCAGCGGTTGGCCATTAGTGATTTAACAACGAAAACCGGGATTGACGGTAATAATCAGTTCATTGTTCCGCGAAAAGGGGTAATCGAATTAGCTCGTCTGATTAAGGACGTGGATCAGGAAGAGATTGAGTTGCAGCTAACATCTAATCATCTGCGGGTAACGAAAGGGACTGCCAGTCTGACCACAAAACTTATTGACGGAACCTACCCTGACTATAACCGGGCTATCCCAGAGGCAGCAGACAAGCTTGTAGTTATAGATCGGCGCGAATTTAAGGACGCTTTGAGTCGCATCGCCATTCTGTCGAATGAGATGTATCGCAACGTCAAACTATTCTTGAGTCAGGGAGTGGTTCAGTTAAATGCTAACAACCCGATGCAGGAGGAAGCTGAGGAATCGATAAATGTGGACTACGACGGCGAGGATCTGGAAATTGGATTCAACGTAGGTTACCTGATTGATGTTTTGAATATCCTTGAGGGAGCCAAAGTTGAAGTCGCTTTGAGTGATTCCAATAGCGCAGCCTTGTTGACTGATCCGGAAGATGAGTCATCAAGGTTCGTAGTAAGCCCAATGATGCTTTAAATAGGGCATTCTGGGTTTGTAAGCACCAACTAACGTGGATGTTGAATGAAATTTCAAATAAGTAGAGAGGCGCTCTTGAAGCCGCTGCAGCAGGTAACTGGTGTTGTCGAGAGAAGACAAACGTTGCCAGTACTGTCGAATGTTCTAATAAAGGTGGATGCGAACCAGCTGGAGATAACGGGCACTGACCTGGAGGTTGAGCTTGTTGGGCGCGTGTTGCTAGATGGTGCCGAGTCAGGTGAAGTGACGGTCCCGGCGAGAAAATTGATGGATATCTGCCGGGAGCTGCCAGAAGAGGCTAATATAGAACTGGGTCAGACGGAACAACGGTTAACTATTCGGTCTGGTCGTTTCAGGTCTACATTATCAACGCTGCCCGCAGATGATTTTCCATCTGTTGAAAAAGCCGAATCTGAAATGTCAATCAGCCTGGAGAGCAAGTCCCTGAAGAGGCTCATCGACAGAACCGCTTTTGCGATGGCGCAACAGGATGTTCGGTATTTCCTCAATGGGATGTTGGTGGAAATTGGTGATGGGACTGTGAGAACGGTAGCGACCGATGGACACCGGTTAGCCATGTGCAGTCTGGCGGTGGATCACGATAACGGTATGCAGCAGGTCATCGCTCCCAAGAAGGGTGTGTTAGAGCTTCAGCGTTTGCTCAATGAGGTGGAAGGAGAGTTGAGTATTTCGGTGAGTTCGAATCATCTCTGTGCTGAATCCGAAGAGTATACGTTAACCACTAAACTGGTCGATGGCAGATTTCCAGAATATGACCGTGTAATACCAAAGGATGGCGATAAAATCGTGATGGCGGATCGGNTTGAATTGAGGCAGGCACTGAACAGGANTGCNATTTTGTCTAACGAGAAATNCCGNGGTATCCGGGTAAATTTATCTCCCGGTACATTGCAGCTTTCTGCGAATAATCCTGAGCAGGAAGAAGCAGAGGAGGCCGTGAGTGTAGACTATGAAGGTGAGGCCCTGGAAGTGGGATTCAATGTAGTCTATCTTCAAGACGTATTAGGNGTGCTNGAAAGCGAAAAGGTCCAGTTGACTCTCCATGATGCTAATAGCAGCGCATTACTGGAGGAGCCGGAGGATCAAGATTCGGTCTACGTGGTGATGCCCATGAAGTTATGAGCCTGATTCGGCTTACTGTCAAGAATNTAAAGAATATTACATCTGCTGATCTAGAACTTCATCCAGAGCTCAATCTGTTTACAGGTAGAAACGGCAGCGGCAAGACCAGCTTGCTGGAAGCCGTCTATTTCCTTGGTTCAGCTCGTTCTTTTCGCAACAATCAGTTAGAGCCGTTGCTTCAGAGAGAGCAGCAGGATTGTACCGTGTTTGGGGTAGTTCAGGACGGACCCAGGCAAATTAAGCTGGGTGTCCATCGATATCGTGATGGCAGGCGAGAAATCAAGGTAAATGGTGAAGACGAACCGAGGGCGACGAATTTAGCGACAGAGTTACCAATTCTTACCCTGGGTCCGGACACAGTAGATTTGATACTAGGCCCACCCTCAGGTCGCCGAAAACTTCTGAATTGGGGTGTGTTTCACGTGAAACATNGTTTTGCGAGCGCATGGACTGCCGCGAATAGGTGTCTCAGGCAAAGAAATGAACTCTTAAGGCGACCAACGACNAACTGGAAGGAGCTTAATAGCTGGACNGAGCAANTGGTTGAGCATGCNGAANCNATCGACCAGGAAAGGCGAAGGTATATGGATGATCTTTCGGAAGCTTTTTCCGGCGTCAGCCGTTTTCTGACGGAGCTACAAGCTGTAAAATGTCAGTACTTTAGAGGCTGGGATCAGCAACGAGACCTTGCTGAGATATACAAGGAACAGACTGAATCAGACCTTAGACGGGGTTATACTCAAAGTGGTTATCATCGCGCAGATGTCAGGATATCAGTTGAAGGGCAATCTGCCGCTACTGTATGTTCCAGGGGAGAATTGAAAGTACTGGCGTGGACTCTGGTGTTAAGTCAGGGGCAGTTGCAGTCAACCAAGAGGAATTGCCAGTTAGTTTATCTTGTTGATGATGTTGCGTCGGAACTTGACGAAGGTCACAGAAATAATATTTGCCAGTTGTTGCTGAAAAACAAGGGTCAGGTGTTGGCAACTGGAATAGATGAGAAAACGCTTAAAAGCTGTTGGGACAACGCTTCCAGAAGGGTGTTTCACGTGAAACACGGTAATTTTAGAGCGGAAGGAGAGAAGTAATGAGTGAAGATCAATCCTATGACTCTACCAGTATTAAGGTACTGAAAGGTCTGGAAGCGGTTCGTAAAAGACCGGGGATGTACATTGGCGATACTGACGACGGTACAGGTCTGCATCACATGGTGCAAGAATTGGTGGACAATTCGATTGATGAAGCGCTGGAAGGATTTTGCAGCAANATTTCAGTGACCATTCATCCTGACGAATCNGTCACNGTGACAGACGATGGCAGAGGTATTCCCACGGATATTCATGAAGAAGAGGGCACTTCTGCTGCAGAGGTTATCATGACCGTCCTGCACGCAGGGGGAAAGTTCGATGACAGCAACTACAAGGTATCGGGCGGCTTACACGGAGTGGGTGTTTCTGTTGTCAACGCATTGTCAGAGGATCTGAAGTTGACGATATGGCGAGATGGAAAGGTCTGGGAACAGATATATCACCATGGAATCCCGGAATCACCGTTAGCGGTTGTGGGAGAGACAAGTCAAACAGGCACTGCAACGAGATTCAAACCGTCTGACCGTACTTTCAGTAACATTGAGTTTCACTACGATATACTGGCCAAAAGGCTGCGAGAGCTCTCTTTCCTTAATTCTGGCGTGGAAATTGAGCTCATCGAAGAAAGAACAGGAAAGAGAGAGGTGTTTAAATATGATGGTGGCCTCAAGACTTTTATTGAATACCTTAATGAGAACAAAACTCCTCTCAACAGCATATTTCACTTTATCTCTGCCCGTCCGGACGGCATTACGGTTGAAGTGGCACTGCANTGGAACGATTCATATCAAGAAACCTTGTTNGCATACACGAACAACATACCGCAGCGAGATGGGGGTACCCACCTGCAGGGATTTCGAACGGCCTTGACCCGGTCTCTAAACAGCTATATCGAAAGAGAAGGTTTGGGGAAGAAGGCAGAGATCAATACAACGGGTGATGATGCTCGTGAAGGCCTCACAGCCATTATCTCAGTCAAAGTACCAGACCCAAAATTCTCGTCTCAGACAAAAGACAAATTGGTTTCGTCTGAAGTGAAATCAGCGGTTGAGCAGGAAATGGGTGCACACCTTACAGACTACCTGTTGGAAAGCCCTGCTGAAGCGAAAGCCATTGTGCAGAAGATGCTGGATGCCGCAAGAGCCCGAGAAGCAGCCCGTAAAGCCCGCGAAATGACTAGACGCAAAGGAGCGCTTGATGTAGCCGGATTGCCGGGGAAACTGGCAGATTGTCAGGAAAAAGATCCCGCAAAATCAGAAATTTACCTAGTGGAGGGGGACTCGGCGGGAGGTTCTGCCAAACAAGGTCGAGATCGCAAGAATCAAGCGATTCTGCCGCTCAAGGGTAAAATCCTGAACGTCGAAAAGGCTCGATTTGACAAGATGTTGTCGTCACAAGAGGTTGGAACGATGATAACAGCGCTTGGCTGCGGTATTGGCCGAGATGAATTTGATGCTGATAAGTTGCGATACCATAAAATCATCATCATGACTGACGCCGACGTTGATGGTGCTCACATTAAAACGCTACTGCTGACATTCTTTTTTCGTCATATGCCGGAACTTATTGAACGGGGTCATGTATTGATTGCTCAGCCACCCTTGTACAAAATGAAACGCGGTAAANGCGAGCGTTACATCAAGGATGAAAGCGAATTGACAANCTACNTCNTGTCTGTGGCGCTCGAAGATGCACGACTGATTCCTACAGAGGGTGGAACTGCCATTGAAGGAGATGATCTGCGTTCTGTAGCAGAAGAGTACTATGCTAACAAGGGACAAATCGAAAAATTGCGGCGAGTATTCCCGGCTGAAGTCCTTGAAAAGCTGATGTACCTGGTGAAGTTGTCCATAGATGACCTTCGAATTGAATCTACTGTTCGAGACTGGGTAGCGTCGTTAGAATCATCAATGGAAGAACTTAACTCATCTCATAAGCAATATCGCTTTGATGTTACTATAGACCAGGAAAGGAGATTGTTTTACCCAAAGGTTACAGTGATCAATCTTGGTGTAAGTCGGGATTTTACGTTCACACTGGATTTCTTCCAATCAGGTGACTACAACAGATTCACTTCATTTGGCTCACGCATGTCAGAGTTGGTCAAAGAAGATGGTACTGTCGCCAAGGGTGAGAAACATGAATCGGTCAGATCACTGGAAGAAGGTCTTTTCTGGCTGCAGAAAGAAGCGCTTCGAGGACATTCAAGGCAACGCTACAAAGGATTAGGTGAAATGAATCCAGATCAGCTCTGGGAAACCACAATGGACCCTAGCGTACGAACCATGCTGCGGGTGACAATCGAAGATGCAATCGCGGCAGATCACATGTTCAATACACTCATGGGAGATCAGGTGGAACCCAGAAAGAACTTTATCGTCGATAATGCCCTGGCTGTTGCCAACCTGGATGTCTAGATAATAGATCTGGTATACGAGAGCAGATCATCATAAACATCAATTGGCCCCTTCAGTTGTTGGAGGGTTTTCGCCCCATTACCTGTTTTAACCAGGATTGGTTGACAGCCCATTTCTTTTGCTGCCTGAATGTCCTTTAGCGAATCACCAACGAATGGTTGATCAATCAGTGAATTGTCACTGTGTTCTGCAATTTGAATGAGTAAACCAATGCCAGGCTTCCGGCATGGACAGTTGTCATCTGGATGATGGGGACAGAAATAGATAGCGGATATTTTCCCACCCGCAGATTCAATCACCTTGAGCATTTTTTGGTGAATTGCCCCCAGGTCAGTTAAAGAATAAATACCTCGGCCTATGCCAGCCTGGTTCGTCGCGATGTATACGCTAAAGCCTGCTTGGGTAAGTAGACGAACGGCTTCGATACTGCCTGGAATTGGATGCCACTCGTTTATCGATTTGATGTAGTCCGGGGAATCAAAATTGATGACACCGTCACGATCTAAAATAATGATCTTCATAGCACTACTGCAGTACCGAGAGATCAGCTACCGAAAGAAAAAGGTTTCTCATCTGGGAGAGAGTTGCCAGTCTGTTGTCTCTTAGCGATTCTTCATCTGCCATCACCATAACATCATCAAAATACCGGTCGATAGCTGGCTGTAGATCAGCCAGAGCAAGGAATTTTTCCTCGTAGTTCTCTGTGTTTGACAGGTCAGATGTGGCTTTACCAAGCGCAGAAAACAAAGCGAGTTCCGCATCCTCGGTGAATATCGCCTCGGTCACTGGCGCNAGGGTAGATTCGTCCACNTTCTTGAGAATATTGGCAATTCTCTTGTTGGCAGCAATGAGATTCGCAGCCCTGGCATGGGTTCTAAAGGCCTGCAATGATCGAACTCTAATGTCATTTGCACAGAGGTCACTAATTTTCTCGCTACTCTGCTGAACGGCACTAAATGTATCGAAACTTATACCCTGATCCTGGTACCAGACCCCCAGACGTTCAATCAGGTATGAGATTACAGCATCGCCATCAAATTCCTGATCGTGAATGTTGATCGCTTCATTGATTAGTTCACGCAAATCCAGAGCGAGGGACTTTTCGACGCAGATCCGGATTATCCCNAAAGTCTGCCTTCTGAGCGCAAAGGGATCTCTGGAACCGGAGGGTGGCTGATCGATGCCAAAAAGCCCGGTTAAGGTGTCGATCTTGTCGGCAATCGCAACACACTGTCCTGCGGGTGTGTCCGGCAGGTCCCCGCCGGAAACAACTGGCCTGTAGTGTTCACTTATGGCGTCGCTAACGGATGAATCCTCACCGTCATGTCTTGCATAATAACCACCCATAATGCCNTGCAGTTCCGGAAACTCTCCTACCATGTCGGATGCCAGGTCTGCCTTGCAGAGTAAGCCAGCACGGCTGGCGACGGTGGCATCAGCACCAATTTTGTCGGCGATATACCCTGCCAGTCTGGCTACCCTTTCAGCCTTGTCATGGTAGCTGCCCAATTTCGACTGGAACAGGACAGTTTTAAGATGAGCCAGCCTGTTGTCCAGTGAGGTCTTTTTGTCCTGATTAATAAAGAAAGCGGCATCCGAGAGTCTTGGTGAAATGACTCTTTCGTTGCCTGCGATGACCGTTTGAGGGTTACTGCTGGCAATGTTTGCAATAGTGATGAATTTGGGCAGCAGTCTGTTGTCTTTGTCCACCAGATGAAAATAGCATTGGTGCGATTGCATCGCAGATATAAGCGCTTCCTCGGGAAGCTTGAGGAACTCAGGGTCGAAATTACCGAGCAGGGCAACTGGCCACTCGACCAGTGAAGTTACTTCGTCAAGCAAGTCGGGATCCACGACCACTTCAGCCTTTTCATGAACGGCCATGTCATCGAGCTGATCTACAATCAGCTGTTTTCGCGATTCAAAATCGACGACCACATTTGCCTCATGCAAGCAGTTAACATAGCTGCTGGCACTATCGAGACTGATTTCACCCGGCGCCATAAATCGATGTCCCGACGTGATGTTCCCGGCATTGACGCCAAGGACGGTCGCNGGCAGCACCTCCGATCCATGCAGTACAACCAGCCAGTGAACCGGTCGAACAAATTCTTCTCTTGATGCACCCCAGCGCATTCTTCGATCAATAGGTAGTTCTGCAAGACTGCTATTGATTAATTCAGTAATAAGGTCTTTTAAGTGAGCACCTGATTTTTGCACACGATAAACCAGCCAGGTGCCTTTTTCGGTTTCCTGTTGTTCTAAGTGGCTAAGATCTTTAATGCCGCAGGAACGCATGAAGCCCAGCGCCGCTTTGCTTGGTTGGCCTGCCTCGTCGTACGCCGCTTTGAGAGAAGGTCCGCGTTTCTCAACGATATGATCCGGCTGAGCAGCNGCGAGNCTCTTAATCAGCAAGGCAAGACGTCTTGGTGTCGCGAAGGTCTGCAGTGACTCGAACTCTAGTTCAGCTTCGTTTAACTTCTGCGAGAAATTACTGCCAAGATTCTCCATCATTGTGCGCAATGATTTAGGCGGTAGTTCTTCTGTGCCAATCTCTATCAACAGGTCTTTTGTATTACTGTTCATCGGCAACCTCCGTCAGAAAGGTTTGCCGAATATCATCCTCTGCCAGGGGGAAACCAAGTGCTTCACGGGACAGAAAATAGGCCTGTGCTACGTTGCGAGACAGAGCTCGCACGCGAAGAATGTACTGTTGCCTTTCTGTAACCGATACCACATGTCTGGCATCCAGGAGATTGAAAGCATGGGACGCTTTCATGACGTACTCATAGGCAGCCAACGGCAGATTTGCATCCAAAAGTCGTTTGATCTCTGATTCGTAGAAATCAAACTGAGAAAACAGAGCATCGACATTGGCGAAATCGAAATTAAAGGAAGACATCTCTACTTCATACTGATGAAAGACATCGGCATAGGTGACAACCTGGTTGCCGACTTCACTCCAGATGAGTTGCTGAAAGTCCTCGACGCCCTGAATATAAAGCGCCAGGCGTTCCAGCCCATATGTGATCTCACCACTGACCGGATAACACTGAAGTCCGCCAACCTGCTGGAAGTAGGTGAATTGTGTAATCTCCATACCATCCATCCAGACTTCCCAGCCAAGGCCCCATGCCCCCAGCGTGGGAGATTCCCAGTTGTCCTCAACAAATCTTATGTCGTGCTCCAACGGATCAATACCCAGCAGTCGGAGGGAATCCAAATACAGCTCCTGCATGTCATCGGGGGAGGGTTTCAAAATGACCTGGAACTGATAGTAATACTGATAGCGATTAGGATTTTCGCCGTATCGTCCATCTGTTGGCCGGCGGCAAGGTTGGACATAGGCACTGCGCCAACTCTCAGGCCCAATTGAGCGCAGAAAGGTCGCAGGATGAAAAGTCCCGGCACCCATTTCCATGTCATAAGGTTGCATAAGCACACAACCCTGACTTGCCCAATAATTCTGGAGTGTCAAAATCAGGTCCTGGAATGTCTTACTGCTCATTCGAGAGGAGGTCCTCGGCTAAAAAAGTGCGTAAGTATACCTGAAGGTGTGTAGATCTACCTCAAAGACCATAATGGTCGTTCAGCCACAAAGGATAAGGGAAACTAGTTGTTAGAAGAACAGAAAAATCGATGTGATTGGTGTCTCGGGGATGAGATTTATGTCGACTATCACGACGGCGAATGGGGATCACCGCTCTATGACGATCAGAAGCTGTTTGAATTTCTACTGCTGGAAGGAGCACAGGCAGGACTGAGCTGGATTACGGTGCTCCATAAGCGTGAGAATTACCGTCTGGCGTTGGACCAGTTTGACCCGGAAAAGATCGCCAGCTATGACGAAAAGAAACGTCTGCAACTACGGCAGAATCCCGGCATCATACGCAATCGGTTAAAGATCAAGAGTGCGATTAACAATGCGCAGCGATATCTGGATATTCAATCAAGCGATACAAGTTTCAGCGATTATCTTTGGCGCTTTGTTGAAGGCAAACCGGTT
This sequence comes from Gammaproteobacteria bacterium, assembly GCA_002725285.1. GTDB lineage: Bacteria > Pseudomonadota > Gammaproteobacteria > Pseudomonadales > Azotimanducaceae > JAHRVQ01. The sequence continues at coordinate 30,583 of PBRC01000001.1, forward strand.
CAAAACAGGTTCCGGAAAATGGCTGAAATCCCAACCAGTACAGAAACTTCAGATCTGATGAGCAAGACACTAAAAAAGGCAGGATTCAATTTCGTTGGTTCGACAATCTGCTACGCGTTTATGCAGGCGACAGGCATGGTAAATGATCATCTTGTTAGCTGTTTTCGGCATGAAGAATGTCAGTAGAGAATTTGTGGCATAGTCTGGTTAAAGTGACCTTGTGGTTTCTTGCCGGGTTGCCATTAGGGTGGAGTCGCTGGATTGGTTCATGGATTGGCCGGTTTAACTATCTGCTGGCAACGAGAGCTTCGAAAGTCACACACGAAAATCTAGCACTGTGTTTTCCTCATTTCTCCATGGAGGTACGGAAGAACCTGGCCCGTAGGTCCCTGATTCACACCGGACAAACTATGATGGAAACACCAGCGGTATGGCTGGGTGAAGTCAATCGTGTGAAATCATGGATTACACAGGTTAAGAACGAAGATTTACTGGATGTGGCAATAGAGTCCGGAAAGGGGGTGATCGTATTGCTGCCTCACGTTGGTAACTGGGAGATGTTTAATGTCTATTTCAGCACCAAAGGCAGAATGACCGCTCTATATCAACCACCTCGTCAAGAATTCCTCAAACCCGTGATGCAGGAGGTCAGAAGTAATTTTGGCAATGACTTAGTTCCGACCACAGTAAAGGGTATTTCGAGGTTGTACCGGAGTCTGGAGCAAGGCAATGTCGTCACAGTATTACCGGATCAGGTACCACTTAATGGTGAATACTGCCCTTTCTTTGGACAGTTGGCATTGACGGACGTTCTGGTAAGTCGTTTGATCAAGAAGACGGGTGCCGTGGCGATTAGTTGCATCGTCGTGCGTCAGAAGTCCGGATTCCAGGTCTGCTTTAAGGAAGTGAATACGAAAATCTATTCAAAGGAACTCAGTGAATCTCTACAGGGACTTAATTCAAGTATTGAAGCATCGGTTCAAGATCACCTTGAACAATATCAGTGGGAATACAAGAGGTTTCGAGAACGACCAGGCGGTCAGAAGAAACTTTACAAGTTCAAAGGACAACCAGACGTTTACCACTAAAACTATTTGCGCCAGAACATAGGGGTAAACAGAACCAGGAGAGTAAATATTTCGAGTCGTCCCAACATCATTGCAAAACAGAGAATCAGCTTGGCCGTGTCATCAATATTGTTGTAGTTGTATGCAACGCTGCCCAGGCCCGGGCCCAGGTTGTTAAGTGAGGCACCTACCGCTGAAAAAGCCGTGATAAAATCCATCCCCAGTGCGACCATAACAAGAAGTAAAAGTAGAAAAATCATCACGTAGAAAGAGAAAAATCCCCAGACGGCTGCAACAACATCTGTTGGTACGGGGCGGCGGTTGATTTTGACAGGGAAGATAGCATTTGGATGGATCAGACGATGAATTTCTCGTATTCCCTGTCGGATAATCAGCAAGACTCGTATCACTTTCATGCCGCCACCTGTCGAACCTGCACAAGCACCTGTGAATGCTCCGAAGAAAATGAGAAATGGCAGCATGCTGGGCCAGGAACTGAAATCCGCCGCTGCGTAACCCGTCGTTGTAAAAATTGAGATGACCTCGAAGGTTGCTAAGCGAAATGCCCTGGGTGCTTCGTAGATTTGTGAGCCAATAAGTACGGCAGTAACCACCAGCGTACCCGCGATCAGTATGATGAGGTACCAGATAACTTCGTCATCCTGAAAGTAGTGGAGAAAATCTTTCTCTTTGAACGTGAAGAAGTGCAAGCTGAAGTTAATGCCAGAAACTACCATGAAAATAATCGCGACAGTCTCGATCATTGGCGAAGCAAAATAGCCGATGCTGGCGTCATGGGTCGAAAAGCCACCGATTGATACGGTAGAGAAACTGTGGCAAATCGCATCGAATGGCGACATGCCTGCTATCCAATAGGCCAGCGCGCATGCTGCGGTCAGGCCCAAATATATCTGCCACAGGGCGATAGCGGTCTGCTTGATTCTTGGCGTCAGCTTGCTGTCCTTAACAGGACCTGGTGTTTCTGCCCGGTACAACTGCATACCGCCGATGCCCAGCATAGGCAAGATAGCAACCGCCAGGACGATAATACCCATGCCGCCCAACCACTGCAGCTGTTGGCGATAAAACAGAATGGATTTGGGAAGATCGTCGATATGTGTAATAACGGTAGCGCCTGTGGTTGTCAGCCCAGAAAATGATTCAAACAAGGCGTTCGGCCAACTGAGATTGATACCGATTTGCTGAACCAGGGGAATTGCCCCAACGGTTCCGAGAGCAACATAAAATAAAAATGTGACGAGAAAACCGTCTTTAATCCGCATTTCAGTCTCATCCTGCCGAAATGGCAGCCAAAGTACGGTTCCCGTTGCTAGCGTGACAAAAAATGTATTGGTGAAAACAGCGACAACGCCGTCGTCATACCACCATGAGACAAGTGCAGGCGGAATCATTGTGAAGCTGAACATCATTAACAGACTACCAAGCGTCCGTAAGGCTATTTGCAGGTGCATATCGGTTAAAAGAAACTCAAAGGTGCCTGGAACATCTTTTCTACTTCCGGAATGCGACTCTTGTCTACCAGGAAAAGGATGAGATGATCATCGGATTCAACTACAACATCGTCATGGGCAATGATGACCTCGTTTCCTCTAACGATTGCCCCGATGTTAGTACCTGGGGGTAACTCAATATCTTCAAGGCTATGACCGACCACTTTGGAATTCTTACTGTCGCCATGTGCAATTGCCTCAATTGCCTCTGCGGCTCCTCTCCTTAGTGAATGAACTCGGACTACATCTCCTCGACGGATGTGGGTGAGAATTTCCCCCAAACTTGCTTGTTGGGGAGAGATGGCAATGTCGATTTCACTTCCCTCGATCAGATCAACATAAGCCGGATTGTTGATAAGCGTGATAACTTTTTTGGCACCAAGGCTCTTGGCCAACATTGATGACATGATATTGGCCTCATCATCATCTGTTACGGCGCAAAATACATCAGCTTGTTCGATATTTTCTTCGATAAGCAGGTCTCTGTCTGATGCATTACCTAAAAGTACGATAGCCCTGTCTAATGACTCTGACAACTCGTAACAGCGTTCACGATTATTCTCGATAATTCGGACGCCGTATTTGTGTTCAAGAACACGAGCCAGACCCTGACCAATGTTACCGCCACCAGCGATAATGATCCTGCGATTAGGTCGCTCAGCACGTCGCCACTCACGCATCACAGTTTGAATATCTCGAGACGCGGCGATAAAAAAAACTTCGTCATCTGCTTCAATGACGGTGTCTCCTTCCGGAATGATCGGCCGGTTTTTTCTGAATATCGCCGCTACTCGCGTATCAACGTCAGGCATATGCTGACTTAGGTAACGCAGTTCCTGATCAACCAGCGGACCACCATAGTAGGCCTTAATCCCCACCAGCTGAGCCTGACCAGAGGCAAACTCCATGATCTGAAGCGCGCCAGGATTGTCCACCAGACGGCAGATATCTTCGGTAACGATCTTTTCAGGATTGACAATGAAATCAACGGGCATTGCTTCATTTCGAAAAATGCCACTGTGTTCGATATAGGCAGAAGCTCTGATACGGGCAATCTTCGTTGGTGTACGAAATATCGAGTAGGCAACCTGGCAAGCGACCATGTTCACTTCATCGCTGTCGGTAACGGCGATAATCATATCGGCATCTTCGGCTCCGGCTGTCCGAAGCAAGTCTGGATGAGATCCATTGCCACGCACCGTTCGAATGTCAAATCTGTCCTGCAGTTCTCGAAGTCGATCCGCGTCAATATCAACGATAGTGATATCGCTCGCTTCTTTTGAGAGGTTCTGTGCGAGATTGGAACCAACGTTCCCGGCACCTAAGATGATGATCTTCATGATTCCTTCTTCAGTTTGGCATAGAAAAAGCCATCATTTGCGTGAACAGTCGGTAGCAATTGTCGGCCCATGTCGGTCTGCTCTCCCCAATTCGCTTCAATGGGCATGGCAACAACTGAATCGTGTCGTTCAGCAAAAGTGGCGAGGATGTCTTCGTTCTCTGTGGGCAGAATCGAACAGGTAGAATAAAGGAGCTCACCATCTTTTCGAAGCAACGACCAAGCCTTCTCTAACAATTCCAGTTGAGTGCTCGCAAGCTTATCAATATCTGTATCCCTGCGCAGCAACTTAATGTCTGGATGGCGACGAACGATACCTGTAGCTGAACATGGCGCATCCAGGAGAATACGATCAAATTCCTGATCTTGTTGCTGATCTTGTTGCTGATCTTGTTGCTGATCTTGTTGCTGATCTTGTTGATAGTGCAGTAAATCTGCACAGAGAATTTCACACTTGAGATCAAGACGAGTCAGATTCTGTTGAACCTGATTGAGGCGTTCTCTATCTTTATCCATTGCGGTCAGGGAAATATTGAGATTCGATTCGAGCATATGGCAAGTCTTTCCACCAGGTGCCGCGCAGGAATCCAGCACCCGGCATCCATTTTCCAAATTCATTAGGGATGCGGCTAGTTGAGATGCCTCATCCTGAACGCTGACAAGGCCTTGCTCAAAACCCGGCAGCTGATTAATCGCCGTTGGTTCTGTCAAGTACACTGCACCAGGTGCCAATTNCCCTGCAGATGAATGAATGTTCATTTCACCTAGATGCTCCTGATATTCAACTCGACTGATGCGAGACAGGTTTACCCTTAAGGTCATGGGAGGGTGACTGTTGTTTGCAGCCATTATCTCGGAAAATCGTTCAGGGTAGGCAGCCTTGATTCTGGTCGACAACCAGGTTGGGTGATTGTAAAGCGCGTCANTATTGCTGTTAGCTTGATTGATGAGTTTGTTTCGATTACGTGCATAGTTGCGAAGCACACCATTGACCAGCCCCTTAGCCCATGGTTTTTTAAGGTGCGTCGTTGTTTCAACTGCGGCATTAACACTTGAATAGTCGGGTCGATTGAGATGTTCGATGCTATATATGCCAGTCAACAACAGAATACGCAGATCGATGTTCTTGCTGGTTATGGGCTTCTCGACGAGTAGATCAATGATGGTGTCCAGTTGGTAGTAGTTTCGTAAAACGCCATAGCAGATTTGTCTTGCCATCGGACCGTGCTCCTGAGTCAGACANGAATCCAGACTCTTTCCGTTGACCAGAATTTTCTTGAGGACACCAACTGCTGAAAAATACTCAGACATGAGAAACTCTTAGTGGAACTGTTTACCAGCAGTGAAAAGGCCAGATCGTGAATTGATGATGTCACTACCTGTCAGAATACTGCCCTTGCCTACTGGAAGCTGAATTCGTTCCAGCATGATTGAACCAGTGCCACAGGCGACAAGGATGCCCCTCTTTGAGGTAGCGAGTATCTCACCCGGTTCGCCTTGAAGACCTTCCGTCTTATGAATGCTGGCTTGATAGATTCTTATTCGAAGATCACCGATGAAGGAATAACAGATCGGGTCTGGATTAAATGCCCTGATAGAGCGGTCAATATCGCCACTGCTGACACGCCAGAGACAGCAGGCCTCTTTTTTTGTGATTTTATGGGCGTAGGTGATACCTTGATGCGGTTGTGGTTTTGCAGATTGTGTCCCGGCTGAGACCTGGTGAATGACCTCAATCAGGGTTTCAATACCCAGCAGTGACAGTTTCTCTCTNAGACTTTCCGCGGTGTCATGGGGTGAAATCGGGGTGCTTTGCTGAGCCAGGATGTCGCCAGTATCCAATCCTTCGTCCATTTGCATGATACAGACACCTGTGTGACTGTCACCGGTCAGGATCGCTCTTTGAACGGGCGCTGCTCCTCGCCATCTGGGTAGCAGGGAAGCATGAACATTGATGCATCCAAATTTTGGTGTCCTCAGGACGTCTGAGTTCAAGATCTGGCCGTAGGCGACAACGAGAAGCAAGTCAGCGTGGAACGGCTCAATGTCTTCCTGGCTGAGTCTTTCAGGTTGAATTATCTTGAGGTTATGTTTAGTTGCAACCTGCTTCACGGGACTGGGAAGAGGTTTCCTGCCGCGTTTCCCAGGTTTATCCGGTTGCGTGATGGTGCAGACGACATCTACATTGTGAGACAGCAGACCATTGAGATACTGGGCTGCGAATTGAGGTGTTCCAGCAAAGAGAACTTTCAACTGGGGTGCCTAGGCGCGTTGTTTTTGAGATTTCAGCATTTTCTTTCGAATATGCTGTCGTTTGGTGCTGGAAAGGTAGTCTACAAACAACCTACCCTCCAGATGGTCTAATTCATGCTGGATACAGACTGCCAGAATGTCCTCGGCTTCCAATGTGAATTCATTTCCATCTCTGTTGATGGCTTTTAGCTGGATCAGGGAGGACCGGATGACAGGTTCAGAGAAACCAGGAACCGAAAGGCAGCCCTCATCTGATTCAATTTCTCCACTTGCTTCGATGATTTCCGGATTAAACAGCACTAGAGNCTGATCTTTTGCTTCTGATATGTCGAGTACCACCAAACGCTGATGTATATTGATTTGGCTGGCGGCGAGGCCTATACCAGGCGCCGCATACATGATTTCGAGCATGTCATCGGCCAATTGGACAAGTTTGCCGGTTATCGTAGTCACTGGCTTGGCTTTGGTCCGTAACCGGGGATCGGGGAACTCCAAAATCTCTAGTAAAGCCATACAGTTTAATCCAGTACCTCTAGTAATAGTGCAACTTGTGCTGCTAAGATGATGATCGTGTTGAATATATTGGTGGTCTAGGGTTCAAATTTTGCTCGGATATTGTACTCTTTTTATTAATGGGATTCGCCCCATGAAAAAAATTCTTCTGTCTATCGCGCTGAGTCTGTTTGTCACGCAACTCGCTATTGCTGAATCCAGCGCCCTCCGAGAAGGGCATCCGGAACGCTACGATGTTAAAGAAGGAGATACCTTGTGGGATATCGCCTCGATGTTCTTAGCCGATGCGTGGTTGTGGCCTGAAATCTGGCATGTGAATCCTGATATCGAGAATCCACATCTCATTTTCCCAGNCGATGTTATCGAATTGAGTTATGTTGATGGTCAGCCGCAACTGACGGTATCTCGTGGTAAGGGAGGTAGGGCCGTAAAACTTTCGCCAGCCCAGCCNGTGGTTCAAGGGAACCGAAATCATAAGTTAAAACCAAGTATTAGAAAAACGCTTCTTAAGAGTTCAATTCCTGCAATTCCTCTGGACGCGATTTCTTCACTGATCACTACGGGCAGAATCGTTGATCAGCATACACTGGAGCAAGCGCCACATATCTTGGCAGGTACAGCGGATCGTCTGATCTTTGGACCTGGTGATGGTTTTTATGCACAGGGCACATGGCCTAACGATGAACCCTCGGTATTTGGTATTTTTCGTCAAGGCGAAGTCTACCTGGATCCTGAAACCAGGGAGGTGCTTGGTTTTGAGGCTAGAGAGGTTGGCACTGCAGCAGTCCTGAGCAGGGATGATTCACTTTACACCATGTCGTTAATGGCGGTAAAAGAGGACGTTCGAATCGGTGATCGGTTACTGGCAACAGAACAGCGCCGGGTCGAATCGACTTTCTATCCGGCGTCACCTAATAAAGATGTTGAAGGTGTGATCATGACGGTTCTTGGTGGTATGACCCAGGTTGGGCGTAATGATATTGTGGCTGTGAACCGGGGCACCGACCATGGTCTGGATGTTGGCAATATATTGGCTATCCACAAACAGGGAGTCATCGTCAGAGATCGCATCAATCGAGATCGGGTTCGATTACCTTCTGAGCGTGCAGGACTGTTGATGGTGTTCCGCAGTTTCGAGAAGATGTCTTATGGCCTTGTTCTTGAGACTGAAGAGCCTCTTCGTATCGGCGATACCGTACAAAATCCCTAGCTTTTTGCCATAGATCAAAAATAGTGCAATTTCTAAGCTGGTCTCTGAATTAGAGAGGATCCTGCCAGGGATATCAGTTGCGCGGATTTGAGTCAGAGGATCATGCACTTATTGCACTTAACCGTCTAACCCAGGCCTATTCGAGGCTTGGCACCAAGCTGTTGCAGCGCTTTGACAGTGTGTCTCACTTCTTTGCAGAGTATCAGCCGGACGAGATAGAACTACCGCCACGGCTAAAAGACCAGCTTCACTTGCCTCATACGGACGTAATAAAACGAGAGATAGAAGCAGATCTGAAATGGCTGGATCTTCCTGGCCACTCTCTCATCAGCATCTTTGATCAAAGGTATCCCGCCTTGCTTAAGGAGATTGACGACCCTCCATTGTGCCTCTATGCGAGCGGGAATCCTGACTTGCTGAATCGCGATCAGGTAGCAATAGTGGGTAGTCGTAAACCAACACAACTTGGACTAAAGATCGCAAAACAGTTCGCGTCTGAGCTTTCCAGGTTGGGCATTGTCATTACCAGCGGTCTTGCTTATGGCATTGATGCGTCGGCGCATACTGGTGCTTTACAGGAATCCGGCGAAACGATTGCCGTGATGGGGTGTGGTTGTGACTTGATTTATCCGCGTAGTCACGAGCGATTGGCGATGAGGGTAGGAGAAAAAGGAATTATCGTGTCTGAATTTCCGCTCNGAACTCGAGTTCAGAAACGAAATTTCCCGCAACGNAACAGACTGGTTACAGGACTNTCACTTGGCACATTGGTTGTNGAAGCGNCTGTAAAAAGTGGTTCNCTGGTATCAGCCTACCTGGCACTCGACCAGAATCGNGAGGTATACGCTGTGCCGGGATCAATATTCAGTACTCAGAGCGTTGGATGTCACCAGTTGATANGGGATGGTGCAAAACTCACAGAGTCAGTATCGGATATTCTTGAAGAACTGCCGGGATATGTGATCTTGCCGCCAGATTCTGCAGATGACGAACCTTCATCGGAAAAGCGTAAGATACTGGAACAACTGAGTGCGTCTCCGATTTCACCTGATGAGTTACATGAAATTACCGGCATTCCTATTAATCAGCTAGTAAGCTTGCTGATAAACCTGGAAATTGAAGATCATATTGTAGGTAACCAGGGGGGATATGTGCTTGCTAAACGGAAATCTTCGTAGCGGATCTGAAAAAACTCACTCTCGCTCAGATTGCCGTCTTGAAACAAAGGGTTTACTGCGGTAACTTGCGTTTCCTTTTTGGCAGGAGCAAACGATGACTTCTCCTTTTGTGGCTATTTTGATGGGTTCAGACTCGGATTTGCCGTTAATGCAATCGACCTGTGAAATCCTGAAGAAGTTTGATATCAGTTATGAAGTGCGCATTACAAGTGCACACCGTACGCCGGAAGACACGAAAAACTACGTCCAGGATGCGGATACCCGGGGATGCGCTGCATTTATTGCAGCGGCAGGATTGGCAGCACATCTTGCCGGCGCTGTTGCGGCCAGTACACTGACACCTGTAATAGGTGTACCCGTTGATGCGGGGCCATTACAGGGGATGGATGCGTTGTTATCAACCGTTCAGATGCCTGCGGGTATTCCGGTTGCAACGGTAGCGATCGGAAAAGCGGGTGCAAAAAACGCTGGCTATCTGGCAGCGCAAATCATCGCGGTCAGCGATGCGTCAGTTAAGCAAAAACTCCTGGCGGAAAGAGAAGAGAATGCACACGCAATCCGCGAAAAGAATAAGAGTATCGATCTGTAGTTTATGCTTGTTCAGCCGCAAAAATGGCGGGTTAATCTGTTCGCCAGGCAACTTTTCGAAGGCGCGGTAATTGCGTATCCAACGGAAGGCGTGTGGGGATTAGGGTGCCTGCCGGGCCTCGAAGAACCAGTGACGAGAATCCTGCGTCTGAAGAGACGCTCCTGGAAAAAAGGACTGATACTTGTCGCTTCCCGAATTGAACAGATACTGCCCTATTCGGACGAATTAACAGCGGAGGAATTAGCTGTTTTGAAGATTGAGTGGCCGGGTTCTGTGACGTACCTGTTGCCTAGATCTAAAAATGTTCCTGATCTGATTGCCGGGGATAGTGACAGAGTTGCCGTGAGGGTATCTAAGCATGCGGTTGTTAAAGCTATCTGTGATGAGCTGGGTGGCCCAATGGTTTCGACTTCTGCTAATCCGACAGGGAAGATTCCTGCGGGAAGTAAACTACGACTGAAACAGTATTTCCCGTCGGGTATTGATGCGATTTTTCCAGGGGAGTTGGGAACCCTTAAAGGAGCAAGTGAAATCAGAGATCTGCGAACCGGTGAAGTCATACGAGCGGCAGCATTATGAAACTATTGGGTGTACTGGGAAATCCAATCGAACACAGCCGTTCTCCGGAAATACACGACGCCTTTGCGAATATCAGCCGCATTGATATTGAGTACAGAAGGGTCCTTGTAGATGAAGGTAAATTTGAAGATGTTGCGAGGGCATTTTTGTCGGAAGGCGCCCATGGCTTCAATATTACGGTACCAAACAAGCAGGATGCGTATGAGTTTGCAGACGAACTGTCTCATGATGCCAGACGCTCTGGTGCTGTTAATACAATACAGCGAATGCCTGACAACCGAGTAGTCGGTCACAATACTGATGGTGCAGGCCTGGTGGCTGATATCACTTTGAATCTTAACTGGACCCNGAAAGAAAAGAAGATCCTNATCATTGGTGCAGGTGGTGCCGTCAANGGTGTATTGGGTAATTTGCTGGAAACTGATCCCATCGGCATCGACGTGGTTAATCGAACCCATCAGAAAGCTGTCGATATAGTCGAGTGGATCAATGACGGACGGCTAGAGGCAAAGCATTTTGATGAACTCGATTCGGGCTATGACATCATTATCAGCGGTTCGTCAGCCGGGCTTAAGAGCAATTCTCTTGCACCAGCGCTTCCAGATCAGATCGTGAACGAGGAAAGTCGGTGTTACGACATGATTTATGGAAGCCGGTTGACACCGTTTCTTACCTGGTGCCGTGCCAGGAACTGCCGGGAGTATAGTGACGGATTGGGTATGCTCGTTGAACAGGCTGCGCTTGCATTCAATATCTGGTTTGAGCGACAGGTCGAAACAGGTGATGTAATCAGGCGGCTACGAGGATTGCTTTAGTTGTTGGTTCCTAATTGAAGAAAAGGAACCGTAAGGAATAGCATATGACGAATCCACTCCTTGAGAGAAATGAACTACCACCTTTCAGGGCGATTTTGCCGAATCATGTCGTCCCAGCAGTCGATCAACTGCTGACGGCGAATCGACAAGAGATTACTAAATTACTGGAAGACAATGTCTGTGACTGGGATGGACTGATTGCCGTTATTGAAGCACTGAATGATTTTCTCAGTCAGTCCTTTGGTCCAGTGAGTCATATGAACTCCGTGGTGAATACGCCTGAGCTGCGTGATGCCTACAATGCGAGTCTTCCGAAACTCTCAGAGTACCAAACAGAAATGGGTCAGAATGCTGATCTTTTTTCTGCCTATCAGAGTATTTTGACTGGCCCGGATTTTGACACGCTGGATCAAGCCCAGAAAAAGTCGATTGAAAATGCGATTCGTGATTTTAGATTGTCAGGTATCGATTTACCGAAAAAAAAACAGAGCCGGTTTGCGGAAATATCTAAACGTTTATCAGAGCTGTCCAGCCAGTTTAGTGACAATGTACTCGATGCCACGATGGGCTGGAANAAAGTTGTTACCGATAAAAGTGAACTGTCGGGTTTGCCNGAGAATGCTCTCGGTCTGGCNAGGCAGATGGCTGAGCAAAACGATGAANAAGGTTATCTGCTTACACTTGATATTCCGAGCTATTTGCCGGTTCTGAGTTACTGTGAAAACGAAAAGCTAAGACGTGAGATGTATGAGGCGTTCGTAACCCGAGCGTCTGANCAGGGNCCCGGCAAAGGTCAGTGGGATAATTCTGAAATCATTCACGAAATCCTCACACTACGGAAGGAACGGGCAGAACTACTCGGTTTCAGAAACTTTGCAGAGCTGTCTCTGGCGACCANGATGGCCCAGGATACTGACCAGGTTATTGGATTTCTTACGGAACTNGCGGAGAAATCTAAACCGGCGGCAGAGAANGAATTTNCGGCAATTTGTGAGTTTGCACAAAACGAATTTGATGTTAAGGAGATTAACGCCTGGGACGTGAACTTTTATGCGGAGAAGCTGAAGGAACACAGATTCAGCATTTCTGAGGAGAAATTGAGACCCTATTTTCCAGAACCCACGGTTCTCTCTGGTCTGTTTGAAGTTGTAAGGCGACTCTACGATATTGAGATTGAAGAAACAAAAAACATTGAAACCTGGCATGAAGATGTCACGACCTACAATATCACTAAAGATGGTATTACGATCGCAAGGTTCTATCTGGATCTGTATGCCAGGGCCAATAAACGAGGTGGCGCCTGGATGGACGACTGTCGGGTCAGGAGAATAACGGCAAAGGGTGAAACGCAGTTGCCGGTTGCATATCTGACCTGCAATTTTTCAGCGCCGGTTGGGGGAAACCCCAGTCTCCTGACCCATACTGAGGTTGTCACCTTATTCCATGAATTCGGCCATGGTATGCACCACATGATGACAAAAGTAACCTGCGCCCCTGTTTCAGGCGTAAATGGCGTCGCCTGGGACGCGGTCGAATTACCGAGTCAGTTTATGGAAAACTGGTGCTGGCAGAAGGAGGCTCTAGCATTCATATCTGCTCATTTCAAAACTGGTGAGTCATTGCCTGCTGAAATGTTGGAAAAACTCCTGGCCGCAAAAAATTTCCAATCAGCGATGATGACAGTCAGGCAACTGGAGTTTGCATTGTTTGACTTTCGTTTACACCTGGAATTNGATCCGAACCTGGATGATCAGGTCCAGACGATTTTGAACGAAGTCAGAAATGANGTTGCCGTTGTCCCTGCACCTGAATTCANTCGTTTCCAGCATGGNTTTTCNCACNTTTTTGGTGGTGGTTATGCGGCAGGATACTACAGCTACAAATGGGCGGAAGTTTTGTCAGCGGACGCCTTTGCGAAGTTTCAGGAAGAAGGGATATTCAACCGTCAGACGGGTGAGAAATTTCTTACTTCGATTCTGGAGGTGGGAGGATCGGTTGATCCGATGGACATGTTCGTTGAGTTCAGAGGCCGTGAACCAGAAATTGACGCATTGCTGAAACAAGATGGCATTCTCGAGTAAGGATACTGTGAAGCCAAAGGGGAAGCGCTTTATTGAAGAAGCACTTAATTGGCAGATCATCCAGCTAGCGGACTAGCCTTCAACATATTGAGATGATGTTCTGCAGCGAGACATCGAATTGATTCATCTAGAGAGTGCATGCCCGGATTGATTGAACGTATCCAGCGTTGATCTCTGCAATTGTGACTCGATCAGTGCGTTGGTGATTTTAACTGTTGAAACATGGAGTCGGTGATCTGATCAAGGCGATTTGCGAAGTTGTCCCCAATGGCGTCGTATGCAATCAGATTGGCGTTCATGGTGTCAACCTAGCTCAGAGGTTCCTGAATATCCTGATTAAGTTGCATGAATTTTGCTGTTAGCCGGAATAACTTGATCATTTGCAGCACGAATAGCAGAAGTCAGGGAGGCCTCTCATGATCAAGGGTGCTGGAACTCACACCGATCGATTATCTCATGTTGCAAACCTTAAATAGGTACCGTTGAAGATGCACTGACCAGGTTGGTCGCAAGTTGGTCCCAGGTTGGTCAGTTACTGTTGCAGCGAACCCCTGAGGGGTGTGTCGGGGCGAAGAACTCTTTGGCATCTGTAACAATATTTCTTATAAATCACGGGCTTAGAAGTCGCACGATTCTAAGGAACTCCTCTGGATCCTTGAGTGGGCTACCGTCCTCACCGCTGATGAGTCTGGTTAAGGTAAATCTGAGGGCGGCAAAACGTTGAAACGTNGNGAGACTCTCTAACTCAAAATCAGTTAGATGCCGAATTGTTTGGTAACCGTCCAGCAAGGCGGTCTGACGTGCGTCATCAAAGGAGCCGTCGGTTTTTGCGCACCAGTCGTTGATCGTAATTGCGATATCCTGCATGAGAAAATCTTCACAGGCATGGAAAAAATCAATTATCCCGGTCAGCTCCTCATCAACAAACAGCGCGTTGTCTCGAAAGAGATCGCCGTGGATGATACCCCGTGAAAGTTCTGGTGTTTGCTCAAATTCAGCATAGTGGGCTGCGATTTGCTGGAGNAATACAAAATCTTCTTTTGAGANCTGATGTTGAACCTGATCAAGTGTCTGGTTAACCCAGTNGGATGAGTAGGGATTTGGTCGAGTCTGGCGATTGGATTGTGCTGCGNCNTGGAGCTCTGCCAATTTGACGCCAATGGTACGACATTGATTGATTGTTAAATTGACAGGATGTGCCCCAGGCAACCTNGGAAAAAGTGATGTTGGTTTTCGNCAAAATGAGGTATTGGTCATGCCATCCAGTGTCCTTNGTGGCTCNGGTACTGGTAGACCATAGTGGAACAAATGACTCATCAGCTGATTAAAGAAAGGGATTTCATCAAATGAGACACCTTCTGCTATCGTGAGTACGAACTCTTCGAGTTGGCCGTTATTGTCAAGAGTGACAAAATAGTTTGAATTCTCAATGCCACCTTCAATTGGTTCGTACTGGTGTAATTCACCCAGGTCATACATAACCAGGTGACGAGCCAGGCTTTCTTGTTTAAAGGTTGTGAATACGGCCATTAAAGTTACTCAGGAGCAGATCACCACTCGACCAGCACCCATTGGGGATAGAGTTTCTGGCCATGGTCAAGACTTTCATAGTGAGGNTTTCCGTTCGCCGGNACCATGTAGTATGNGCGACCTTCTTTGGGTACGACCTTTATCATAAGAAGATAACCGTTAACACGATATTCGTAGACAGTTCGATCATCCCCGGAAATAATCTCGACATCACCCTGTGAGATCTCTTCGCGCGTCGGGATGTAGATTTCGCTAGACCGTGAGAGTGTCGTGAGTGTGAGGAAAAAAGAGAGAAGAATTAGTCGAAGAATCATTGAAAAGTTTGTTCGGTTCACAGTATCGTTTCTTGAGGGAGTCGGTAATGAAAGACACAAAACCAGTTGTATTGATTGACGGGTCATCGTACCTGTTTCGTGCATTCCATGCACTACCCAAGTTAATGAGTACCAAAGGTGCTCACACAGGTGCCATCAGAGGTGTCATTAGCATGATCAAGAAGCTGATGAAGGACTATGAAGGCAGTCACATCGCCGTTGTATTTGA
Source organism: Gammaproteobacteria bacterium (assembly GCA_002725285.1). Classification (GTDB taxonomy): domain Bacteria; phylum Pseudomonadota; class Gammaproteobacteria; order Pseudomonadales; family Azotimanducaceae; genus JAHRVQ01. The sequence continues at coordinate 45,791 of PBRC01000001.1, forward strand.
TGCCAGGGGAAAGTCTTTTCGTAACGAATTGTACGCCGAATACAAGGCTAATCGATCAAAGATGCCAGATGATCTCAGGGAACAAATTGCGCCCATTCAGAACATTATTCAGATGATGGGGCTGCCGCTGATCATCATCGAAGGTGTTGAGGCGGATGACGTAATCGGTACGTTGGCCTGCCAGGCAACGGCAATGCAACTGCCTGTTGTAATTTCAACAGGTGACAAAGACATGGCGCAGTTGGTCAATGAACATGTCACGCTAATTAATACAATGACCGATACACTCATGGACCACGAGGGTGTCATTGCGAAGTTTGGTGTGCGTCCTGATCAGATTATCGATTACCTGGCATTGGTTGGCGATACCTCGGACAACATTCCCGGCGTACCCAAGTGTGGACCCAAAACTGCAGTCAAATGGTTGGCGGAGTATGGATCACTAGAGGGCGTTATCGAAAATTCAGACGCGGTTAAGGGAAAAGTGGGGGATTATTTGAGAGATAGTGTCGATATCTTACCCTTGTCCTACCAGCTCGCGACAATAAAGCTGGATGTAGAAATGGATTGTTCGATTGACGAGTTGGTGATTTCAGATCAAGACGAATCGGGTTTGCGTGAAATATATACTGAGTTTGAATTCAAACAATGGATTGATGAGCTGGGTGCTGATGATTCAAGCGTTCGTGTCGAAAGAAAATATGAAATCATACTGTCTGAAGAGCGTTTTGATTACTGGCTGAACAGGTTGGCAGATTCGAGTGAGTTCGCATTCAATACAGAAACTAGCAGATTGGATTACATGGATGCGGATCTTGTTGGTATTTCGTTTTCCTTGAATATCAATGAAGCGATCTATATACCGCTATCCCACAGTTACCAGGGTGCGCCAGAGCAACTGGATCGAAATACTGTCGTAACACGTTTGAAGTCGGTTCTCGAAAACCCTGACATTACGAAAATAGGTCATAACGCTAAATACGATATGAGTGTGTTAGCCCGGTACGGTGTTGATCTTAATGCTATTGGTCATGACACGATGCTTGAGTCTTACGTGCTGAACTCGATTGCGTCGAAGCATAATCTGGAAGACCTGGCGCTAAAGTATCTGGGTACTGCAACAATCCCTTATGAGGAAGTCGCGGGGAAAGGAGCAAAGCAGATATTGTTTGACCAGGTTGATATTGAATCTGCCGGTGAGTATTCGGCTGAAGTCGCGGATACGACGTTGAAGTTAAAACAATCCCTATGGTCAAAACTTGTTACTGAAGCCAGGCTGCGAAGAGTATTCGAAGATATTGAACTGCCGGTTCTGAAGGTTTTGTCGAGAATTGAAAGAAATGGTGTGTTGCTGGACAAGAAACTGCTCAGGGCGCAAAGCAATGAACTTGAGAAACGAATGCAGCAACTTGAGCAGGAAGCATATGTACTGGCAGGTGAAGAATTCAATCTTGGTTCACCTAAACAGCTACAGACCATTTTCTTTGAAAAGCTGAACATTCCTGTCATTAAGAAGACACCTAAGGGTCANCCTTCAACTGCAGAACCTGTCCTCCAGGAATTGGCACTGGACTATCCGCTTCCCAAGGTCATCATGGAGTATCGTGGTCTGAGCAAGCTTAAATCCACCTACACTGATCAACTGCCTGAACAGGTTCATGAGTCTACGAATCGAGTACATACTTCCTATGAGCAAGCGGTGACAGCAACCGGCCGGTTGTCGAGTCAGAATCCAAACCTGCAGAACATCCCAATCAGGACCGAGAATGGACGCAGAGTGAGAAAAGCGTTTATCGCACCTGAAGGATACAAACTGATCGCGGCTGACTATTCTCAGATCGAGCTAAGGATCATGGCTCATCTTTCCAAAGATGAACGATTGCTGAGCGCATTTAAAGCAGGTGAAGATATTCATCGGGCTACAGCAGCAGAGGTGTTTGGTGTTGACGTTTCGGAAGTCAGGGATGATCAGCGTCGAAGTGCGAAAGCGATTAATTTCGGTTTGATCTACGGTATGTCCGCATTCGGCCTGGCCCAACAACTGGACATTGGCAGAAACGATGCTCAGGAGTATGTGGATCTTTATTTTGAGCGTTATCCGGGCGTAAAGGAGTACATGGATCGAACCCGGCAATTAGCTGCAGATCAGGGATTTGTTGAAACTTTATTTGGTCGTCGGTTGTATTTACCAGAAATCAATGCCAGCAATTTCCAGCGACGACAGGCTGCCGAAAGAACTGCTATCAACGCACCGATGCAGGGAACAGCGGCTGACATCATTAAACGGGCGATGATTCGAGTTGACGAATGGCTGGAGAATGACCAGGTGGATGCTCGTATGATTATGCAAGTTCATGATGAACTGGTGCTGGAAACCTTGTCGACCGAGATCGATACTGTTGCCCAAACAGTTTCTAGAATGATGTCTGAAGCCGCAGAACTATCCGTTCCTTTGGTTGTTGAATGCGGTATCGGCGACAACTGGGAAGCAGCACATTAAGAAGGTTGCGGAGAGCGCCAGATCTATAATCAGATTGTCTACCGTTGAAGACCGAATTCTTTTAGTTAGTCGAAAATAGCTGACAATTAATGGGAACTTTGTCGGTAGGTGTTAGTCATATCTACTGAAAGCTTCGGTAATTTATCCCCCAAAAAACCGAAGGTTCTGGCCCTGGTCACATCCTCCCCTATAGGTGACCAGGGCTTTTTATTTTAGAGCTGCAGTTTCATCTGAGCAAAAACTAAAAAAATTTCAGGCTATTCTGCTTCAGCGATCCACGAGGACATCTGATCAATTAGCTGATCTTTCCCTATACGGCTGAGGGTCGAGAATGTCTGAATCGTTACAGATTCGTCGAGTTTCCTTTTCACCTGGAGCAAGGTCGATTGCTGAAGGCCTCGTTTGAACTTGTCTGCTTTGGTCAGCAATATATGGACGGGAACATTGGCTTGTGCAGACCAGTCCAGCATCAACAGATCGAACTCCTTCAATGGATGGCGTATGTCCATGACCAGGACCAGACCACGAAGAGACTGTCGATGTTGCAAATAGTTATCGATGTTGGCGTGCCAGTCTCTTTTGATTTTCTCGGGAACTCTGGCAAAACCATAACCAGGTAGATCGACGAGTCGAAAGGAATCCGGATCTTGTCTCGAACTGGGTACTGAAAAGAAGTTTATTAGCTGTGTCCGACCCGGTGTTTTGCTGGTTCGAGCCAACTTACGTTGATTGGTGATGTAGTTGATTGCGCTTGATTTACCGGCGTTCGAACGACCACATAATGCCACTTCAGCGCCAGTGTCTGATGGACACTGGGAAAGTTTGGCTGCACTTTTCATAAACACAGTATTTTGAAGAGAAAGCATGGTGGTTATTATTTCCAGGCTTGATTGGGTCTGTAGACCCTGTTTGTATATAATGCGCCGGGTATTTTACCACTACAGTGGAAACTTGCGGGTATAACCTCCTCGGAATAACAGACGTGGCTGGATTGTCATCGTGATTTTTAGGCGAACAGTTAGATGAAAGCGAGTGGTGACGAAGTCGAATTGAGATGGAAAGCGACCATGGTGGAGCAGGTATGTCATAGAACGGTTTTGAACCGCCAACTGGTATCTGCTGACGGGCCGGCGGGAACCGTCCGCGTGGAGATGGGGTCTAATGAAATTATGAATCCAGGGAGCAAACATACACGTGATTAAAACAGTTCGATCGACAATTCTCTTCGCAGCACTCCTGTTGTCCTGGTCGGGTTCGATGGCACAGTCCGTAGAGTACGAGGAAGGGGTGCACTTTTCCGAGCTTCAGATTCCCATCAGGACTAGAAATCCGGACAAGATACAGGTTGCTGAGTATTTTTCTTACGGGTGTCCACACTGCTTTGAATTTGAACCGTTGATCAGTGCCTGGCATCGGAGCTTGCCTGAAGATGTTGAATTTATTCGGACTCCTGCGATCTGGAACAAGGATTATCAAGTCTATGCACAGACCTATTACACAATAAAAGCACTTAAAGTTCTGGATGTTGCACATACTCCGATATTTAACGCGATTCATAATTTAAGGCGTCGTCTAAACAGTCCTCAGCAGATGGCCGGATTCCTGAAAGATTTTGGTATTGCACCAGAGGATTTTGCGAAAGCTTATAACTCGTTTGGTGTTCGGGCTGGCGTTCAGCAGGCCGATTCCAGGGGCAAAGCTTATCGCTCAGGCGGTGTGCCAGCGATTATTATCAATGGTAAGTATCGAATCGAAGGTGGAATGGCTGGTAGCAATTCGAATATACTGCGGGTTGCCGATTACCTGATTGAAAAAGAGCGCAAGGCTCGAACCTCAGCAGGCCGTTCAAGAGAAGGATCCTAGGTTTTCTGACATTCGTATAGGCAGTTACGAAATTAAGAATCGACTGTTTTTCTGACGTCGATCCCTTGGTGAATTATCAGGGCTAGCTCGGTACAGCAGGCGAATCAGTGGACATCGCTGACAACGGATTGTCCTGGTCACGGGATTCATCGACTCTCTTTTTCAGATCCTTACCCGGCTTGAAGTGCGGAACGTACTTTCCTGGTTTGTGAATACCCACTTCCCCTGTCTTTGGATTTCTCACGCTGCGTGGCTTGCGATAGCGATTTGAGAAGGTGCCAAATCCGCGAATCTCTATCCGGTCACCCGAGGCAAGGCTTTCAGACATGATTTCGATTATGGTATGTACCGCTAGATCAACATCACGGCTTGTGAGTTGGTCCAGCTTCTCCGACATACGCTTAATGAGCTCAGATTTGTTCATGCTTTCTGTTGGGCGAGCCTGGGCACCTACCATTGTTGAACGATTGGACTATCTTACGAAAATATTTACTAATATCAATAGTTTAACAAGAAAAACTAAAGTATTTGGTTAAATTTAATAACAATTAAGCTTGATTTTTGGGGAATAATCGTCGTTTTAAGTGTTGTCGAGGCTTGTTTTGATCCTGTCAGAAGAATATTCGCGATCCTGAATAACAGCGGTTCATGTTGGCGAGTCGTTGAATCGACTACTTGATTCAACTAGAATTCGCCATGGCGAAATCAGACAACCACGCAGCTTCTATCGGCAGCCCACTGATTGGTGTGATTAAAAGCATCCCTCCTCGCCTGTTTACTAGTTTTTTGACGATTTTCTTTCCTGCAAAGCGAAGTTCTTTCGTTCTGTATTATCTTTCTGGAGTACAAAATGGCGACCATACTTGATGACATTTCCCGCACTTTCTCGGAATATCTGCTGATCCCAAGGTTGACCCGTAAAGGTCAACGAGCCGATCTTGTCGACTTGGGTACACCTATTGCTGCCGTCGAGCAGAATGAGCTGCCGCGGATGAAAATGAACATACCGGTTGTCTCTGCCTGCATGCAATCTGTGTCGGGAACACGATTGTCAATTGCACTGGCCAGGCAGGGTGGTTTGGGTTTTATTTTTTGTTCTCAGCCGATAGCAAAACAAGCTGAGATGGTCCGTCAGGTAAAAGCACACAAGGCTGGATTTGTTCAGAGTGACTCGAACGTCACGGTTGATACCACCCTCGAAGAAGTCATCGAACTGATGAAGAAGACTGGTCACTCAACGATACCTGTGACAGAAGATGGCACAGCGACCGGCAAATTGCTTGGAATAATTACTGATAAGGACTTCTGGGAGTTTGAGGATGACCTGAAACACACCGTAAGAGAGCACATGACTCCTTTCGCCAAGGTGATTCATGGTGATGAGGGCATTAGCCTGAAGGAAGCGAATCAACTGCTTCATAAGCATAAGAAGGACTGCCTGCCTATAGTCAAAAGCAATGGGTGCTTAACGGCGTTGGTGTTTAAGAAAGACTATGTCGACCATCGGCGCCATCCAATGGAGTTGNTGGATGAATCGAAACGGTTGTGTGTTGGCGCGGCGGTAAATACGCATGATTTTGAAGAAAGAGTCCCGGCGCTGGTCGAGGCAGGTGCTGATGCGCTTTGTTTTGATTCATCAGACGGATTCACCGAGTATCAACTAAGTGGGGTTCGCTGGATCCGTGAAAAATTCGGTTCTAATGTTGTGATCGGCGCTGGCAATGTGGTTTCGGCGGAAGGATTCGATTTTCTAGTCGAAGACGGTGGTGTTGATTTCGTCAAAGTGGGTATCGGTGGCGGGTCCATTTGTATCACAAGAGAACAAAAGGGTGTTGGTCGCGGACAGGCATCAGCATTGTTGGAAGTTGTTAAACGGCGGGATGAATATCACGCAGAAACCGGCAGATATGTTCCNATTTGTTCAGATGGGGGATTGGCCAATGANACACAGATCGTGATTGCACTCGCNATGGGTGCAGATTTTGTGATGATGGGTCGATATTTTGCGATGACGGAGGAAAGCCCCACACCGAAAACTTCCATCAGCGGGCAGATCTACAAACCCTACTGGGGTGAAGGCACGGTTCGGGCACAGAACTGGCAGCGTTATGATGATGGGATAAGTACCAGAAAAATGGTGTTTGAAGAGGGTATCGATGCATACGTTCCTCTCGTCGGTCCTCTGGCTGATGTTATGGATACCACCTTGTACAAAATACGAAGTACGATGGTAAATATTGGTTCGGATTCACTCTCTGAATTTAGGGATCGTGCTGTATTGACGCTGGTATCTGAACAATCAGTGGTTGAAGGCGGGACCTCGAACGTTTTTCAGTTCACCTCAAACCGGGAACTTGATGATTCTGGGTGGGGTAATCAGACTTGAGATTTCGTGCGGTAGCGTCTGGTCAGGCGGTGCAGGCCGGTACTGTAAATCTGAATAAATCCAGTGGTGATTTCACAGGCAGGAACAACAAAGTTGTCCGCTTACTGGTAGCTTGTCTAATTTTGTTTAGTTCCTCAGGCTGTTTTGCAGTAGATAAAGGTGGCGATCCATCGGCTAAACTGGTCGCTGCCGATTGCGAAATAAGTGCCGACTGTAATCGAGCGATTCGCAGTGATGAGGAAATAACGGAATACAGGCAAGGCGAATCTGATTACAATAAAACCTGTGTGGCTTGCCACACAACTGGTGTCGCTGGTGCGCCAATACTGGGAGATAAAGCTGCCTGGAAATCCAGACTGGCCCAGGGTATGGACGCGATCTATCAAAATACCATCATAGGTCTGCCACCCGGAATGCCAACCAGAGGTATGTGCTTTACCTGCACGGATGATGATCTCAAAGCAATTGTTGATTATATGGTCGAAAGTGTAAATTAGTTCAGATCGGCTGAACTTTGTATTTGTCTAACTTTCTGAAACCGAGTGCTTCGGTTAGATGCGGAGTGTTTATCTTGTCGTCACCTTCCAGATCGGCAATAGTTCTGGCTATTTTCAGGATCTTGTAATAACCCCTNGCAGAAAGCCCCAGACGTTCCATCGCGTTATCCAGCAGACGTTGGTCGTGAGGCGTAAGTCGACAGGAGGTCTCCACTTCTCTGACATCCAGGTGGGCATTTAGCCTGCGTGAGCGGTTTCTCATTTTCTGTTGCGCTGCGGCAATTGCCTGTGAAGCTTTGTGATGCTCGTTCTCATCCTGTTTGAATTTTGGATCTGAAAGAGTACCTTTTGGCAGGGCTGGGACATCGACATGCAGGTCAATTCTATCCATCAGTGGGCCGGAAATTCTGCCTCGATATCTTTCTACCCGGTCCATCGTACAATTGCAGCGGTTACTTTCATCACCGTAGTAGCCACAGGGACATGGATTCATTGCTGAAACCAGCTGAAATCTTGCTGGATAGGTAACATGTTGTTTAGCGCGACTTATGACGATTTTCCCGGATTCAAGCGGTTCCCTCAGGACTTCAAGAACTCGTCTTGAGAACTCAGGTAACTCGTCCAGAAAAAGCACACCAAGATGCGCCAGGGAGATTTCACCTGGCTTTGGTGGGTTGCTGCCACCAACCAGGGCGACAGCTGAGGCAGTATGATGTGGTGAGCGAAATGGTCTCTTACCCCAGGCAGAAACATCCAATGAATACCCGGAAATGGATTGAACAGAGGCGACCTCAAGTGACTCTGTAATGTTCATCGGTGGGAGTAGAGCGGCAAGCCGACTCGCCAACATCGTCTTGCCGGCCCCAGGTGGACCAACCAGCAAAATATTGTGGCCACCGGCTGCAGCGATAGTAAGTGCTCGCTTCGCGAGATATTGGCCCCTTATGTCTGTTATCAGTCTCCCGGGTTTGCTGGAGGGGATTGGGGTATTTTCTAAGGCAGTCTGAAGCTGAGTTGAACCTCGAAGGAATTCCACAACATCAATAAGGCTGTTTGCGGCCAACACAGAGGTGTTGCCACCAAGAGATGCTTCACTTCGATTGGATTCAGGTATCAGCAGTTTACGGGTACCTGCCCCATTCTGGATGATTGCAGGCAGGATTCCCTTAACCGGACGCAGGGCGCCATCCAAAGCCAACTCACCCAGAAGTTCGAGTTCGGCAAGTTTTTCGGAGAAGATCTGACCGCTCGCGCCAAGGATGGAAAGAGCGATTGCCAGATCATATCTCCCGCCCTGTTTCGGCAGATCAGCAGGAGCGAGATTAACGGTGACCCGTCTTTGAGGCATTTCAAACCCACTGTTGACGATTGCTGCTTTAACTCGATCTTTGCTTTCCTTTACAGCAGTCTCTGGTAATCCGACGATCAAAGTCTGAGGTAAGCCTGATGAGATATCGGCTTCAACTGTAACCAGAGGCGCGTCAATGCCTATCTGAGCTCGTGAAAATGTGTGTGCTACCGCCATTGTGTACTCCCTGTTGGTATTATCCCAAACCAGAGAATCTCTTCTGTAAGTAGCAGCCGATTCACCTGTAGGACATTGACGTGCTTGCCCGTCTTCACAAAAGCGCACTCAGCTGGCTCGTTTCCAGATTTCTCGCACTATAATGGTGCTAGAGATCCCTATCTCTTCGCAGTGGTGGTGGACTAACGTATTGTTTTTTAACGGTTTGAAGACTTGGCATGGTCAATGCTCTGTGGCAGTGACGGATGATGTCGAAGCCTGGGATATCTTGACCGGAATATTTAGATAAACGGCCTTTTTTACTAAATGGGAGAAAATGATGAGTAAGTTAAAGATGATGGTACTTGGAGGCAGTCTGTTACTGACTGCTAATACATTACAGGCAGCGGAAGTAAGCGGCAATGTGAGTATTGGTACTGACTACATCTATCGCGGTATATCTCAGACAACGGAAAACCCCACCATTCAAGGTGGTTTCGACGTCGAAGCGGAAAACGGCTTTTATGCCGGTATCTGGGGATCAAATGTTGATTTTGATGGTTCTGTCGAAATAGATCTCTACGCCGGTTACGGCGGTAGTTTCACGGACGAGGTAAGCTATGACATCGGCTTGCTGAGGTATGAATACCCGGATGACGCTCAGGGGGGTGCGCCAGACAGCAGTTTTAATGAGGTCTACGGCAGCATCTCTGTGGGAGGATTCACTGTTGGGCTTAACTATTCACCAGATTTCTTCTTTGAATCAGATACTGCGACCTATTTTTATGCGGACTATGAGCTGTCATTGCCAAACGATTTTGGTTTGGCGTTCCATATTGGCGATCAGTCGATTGATGACAATGCTCAGTTTANCTTTGATGACTACAATGANTATTCTGTGAGCCTGTCGANAACCATGGCAGATCTTGATTTCTCACTCACTTGGCATGATACGGATTTGGACGATTGTGACATATGTGATTCGAGAGTCGTATTAGCCATTGGAAAGAGTCTGTAATTCAGATACATTGCCTTATGTGAAGGCCAACCTGAAAAAGGGGAAGAGAGATGAAATTAGTCACAGCAATTATCAAACCTTTCAAGCTTGACGATGTAAGAGACGCTTTGTCAGAAGTATCCGTCCAAGGTATGACAGTAACTGAAGTCAAGGGTTTTGGTCGTCAGAAGGGGCATACGGAACTATATCGAGGCGCTGAGTATGTTATTGATTTTTTACCGAAAGTCAAAATTGAGGTCGCCATCTCAGATGAGAGTCTTGACGCTGTGATTGAGGCGATCAGTAGTGCAGCCAATACCGGCAAAGTAGGTGATGGCAAGATATTCATCAACACACTCGAAGATGTGATTAGGATTCGGACTGGTGAAACCGGCGGTGAGGCTGTCTGACAGATACTTCCTGGATTTTCTTCTTATAACTGAAGGTTCTGTATGTAAGTGGTATTGAAAGGGTGCATATTTGCACCCTTTTTTCATTGACCTGCCAGCATCTTGGCCTATAAATAACTCATTCCCTTTTCAAAAGGCACTCGTGCATAACGATCTTGACTGTAGCGAGATTTCACCCGCTGTCGTCGATTAGCCCGCTGTCGTCGATTAGATTGTGGAAATCACTGGAGGAATGCTATTGAGGTTGTCTACATACAAAACCCGAATTGACTCAACCTGGAGTTCAGAACAGACGAAGACCTGATAAAAGACCTGATAGATGATTGCTGAAAGCAAGTACGGCGGCAGACCAATATAGAGTTTCCCCTTTGGTTATAGATCGAATAATCAATCGGAATTCACCAAATCACTAAAGCTATCTATAATTTGCTTTTTCAACGCAGATTGAGTGATGAGGTATAAGAGTACACGTGGTGGCGTAACAGATGTTTCATTCAAAGACGCGGTTATTATGGGCCTTGCGCACGACGGAGGTCTGTTGTTGCCAGAATCAATACCGGATGTGGCACCATTGTTGGATAGCTGGGTTGATCTTTCTTATCAGCAATTAGCCCATGAGGTAATGTCCTGCTTCGTTGATGATATTGAAGACGAAATTCTTAAGGAAATTATTGAACGAAGTTACTCAACNTTNAAGCATTCTGACNTCACACCTGTCCGCCGGGTTGGAGNAGTTCACATCCTGGAGCTTTTTCATGGGCCAACTCTCGCNTTTAAAGATGTGGCATTGCAATTTCTGGGTAATGTTTTTGAACACATACTGAATGAGCGAAATACCAGAGCAAATATTCTCGGTGCTACCAGTGGAGATACCGGAAGTGCCGCAATTGCTGGTATTAGAGGTAAACAGAACATTCATATCTATATTATGTTTCCCCAGGGCAAGACCAGCGCCACGCAGGAATTGCAGATGACCAGTGTTCTTGACGAAAACGTACATAACATTGCGATAGAAGGCAATTTCGATGACTGCCAGTCTCTGATGAAAACGATTTTTTCGGATCTGACTTTTAAAGAGCAATACGGATTGGCAGCAGTAAATTCTGTTAACTGGGCGAGAATACTGGCACAGATCGTCTACTACTTTTCGGCCTATTATCAATTGGGCAGGCCTGCCGAATTCGATGTTTGTGTACCCACGGGTAACTTCGGCAACATATTTGCAGGATATGTCGCGAAAAAAATGGGACTGCCAATCAGACGGCTAATTCTGGCGACCAATGAGAACGACATCCTGGCAAGATTCTTTAATTCGGGGATTTACGAGAGAGGTCTTATCAGCTTCACTCATAGCCCAGCGATGGACATTCAGATCGCCAGTAATTTTGAGCGCTATCTTTATTATCAATGCGATCAGAATACAGAGAAACTGACTGAATTCATGTTGGCCTTTGCTGAGACCGGAAAGGCTGTACAGCTATTCAACTCAGACCGTTTTGATGAGAGTATTCTTGCTGCAGCCGTAAGTAATGATGAAACAATAGCCACTATCAGGCGTTATCATGCACAGCATAGCTATCTCGTTGATCCCCATACAGCTGTTGGTCTAACGGTGGCTGAACAATTTAAAGACACATCCGTACCCTTGTTGAGTTTGTCAACGGCTCATCCAGCCAAGTTTGACAACGTGATGACACTGGCGCTTCCTGACGTCGCTGTGAATCATCCTACGCTGGATGCACTGAATGGTTTGCCAACCCGTAAAACGGTCCTACCGGTAAGTATTGAGGCTGTGAAAGCGCTGATAAGAGAGTAGTGCAGGAATCGGACCAGGTCCGGTCCTGTATTACGGTTGGTTAGTCATCATTGTTGGCGGCAACAAACAGCGCCTCGGCTTTGTTGGTAACTGACAGCTGGCCAAATATGCCTAGAACCAGCAATGCAGCAAAGGTCAGTGTGAAACTTGATTGTTCAGACTCATCAGTTCCTCCACTTCGACAAAACCGGTTGTCACCGGTTTACAAGGGGTTTCATGGCTCAGAACTTCCGAGAATTCCAGTCTTGGAGAAATAAATACAAAAAAGGAAGCTAAATCGTATCGAAGCTTGCGATCACATTAAACATACAGTTTGATGCTGATTGCTGACTTCAGGTTTTAAGATCCGTCTCAATTCTCGCAACAGCCAGGGGGAGCTCGGATATTTCCCTGATAGTCGCATCCGCCAGAAATTCACCGGGTGTTTTCTTTCCCCTGTCCATCCATATCGTATGTAGCCCGGCTCTTTTTGCCGCGTCAATGTCCAGTTTGGGATCGTCACCAACATATATCATTTCATCCGCTCTGATACTGGTATGACTTAGCGCGGCGGTAAATAGATTAAGACCCGGTTTTGGTGCGCCAACCTGTTCTGCGGAAAATGCGAAGCTGAAAATATGGTTCAAACCAAGGCGGTTGATATCAGCGTTACCGTTGGTCAACGCTCCCAGTATATATCGACCAGCCAGAGCCAAGAGAACGTCTTCGGCACCATCAAACAGACTGATTTTGTTTCGAGCCTGAAGGAAGACTTCCATTGCCTCGAGTGACAGCCGTTCTGACTGAGCCTCTGGAATTCCACTTAAGCTGAGGGCTGTTTTGATGGTTCGGCGTCGGAATTCCGTAATTTTTTTAATGAGACCGGGATCCTCTTCAAGGACCTGATGGTTCAGTTTCCGCATTGAGGTCACGGTGAATTTCAGATCNGGCACTTTGTTTTGNAGCCACTCATCCAGTTGTGCCTCAGCACCAATTATTATTGGCGCGACATCCCATAAAGTATCGTCCAGATCGAAGCCAATTACCTTAATCACTAGACATCTTCATCCATCGGCTTCTTTTGTGCCCTTGGGTGCGCCTTATCGTAGACCTCGGTCAAGTGTTGAAAATCGAGATGTGTATATATCTGTGTGGTCGAGATATCCGCATGGCCCAGCAGTTCNTGGACAGCACGGAGATCCTGNCTGGATTCAAGTAAGTGACTGGCGAAGGAATGGCGCAACATATGCGGGTGCAGCTTGCCTGGGATACCTTTTGAAGTTGCCCAGTGACTTACCCGGTTTTGAACGNTTCGNGCGCTTATTCTTGTGCCNCGTTCGCTGAGAAACAGGGCCTCATGATCATGCACGATCTTTTTCCTGGTCGGCAGTTNGTTGCGAGCTGAAATCCACTCTTTNAGTGCAGCAAGAGCCGCGCCTCCAACCGGNACAAGACGTTCNTTGTTNCCTTTACCTNTTACTCGAATGGAACCGTCTTGCCAGTCGATACTNTTTTGATTAGNGCCAACTAATTCACTAAGGCGTAGGCCAGAGGAATAGAACAGCTCCAACATGGCTCGATCACGGATAGCATGCCATTTTGTCGTTCGACCTGTTTTTTGACCATTCAGTAGTTGGGAGACCTGGTCAGTATCAAGTGTTTTTGGCAGCTTTTTCTGATTTTTTGGTGCTGTCACTTCAAGTGCAGGATTGCTTTTTGATTGACCCTCTCTAATCAGATAGTGATAGAAAGTTCTGATTGCGGACAATTTTCTTTGCTGGCTTTTTCCGGAAATCCCCTGACGATGATTCTGCGCAATATAGTGACGAAGGTGATGACCAGCGAGTGCATTCCAACTGTCGATACCGAGTGACGTCATATGGGCGGCGAGATGAAATAGATCACGTTGGTAGCCAGTGATGGTATTGGCTGACAGGCCTCTTTCATTTTGGAGATGTGACAGAAATACTGAAACTTGGTCTATCAGGTCGTCGGCTTCCATCAACGGCTATTCTGGATTAATGAACCGGGGGAGTAGTCGAGACAGCATATCGGCGATGAAACCTATGAAGAGGGTTCCCATGCCAGCCTGGAAGTAATCTGAATCGCCGCTTCCTATGGCCAGAAGCGCTATTTGTTCCGTGTCTCGTTTTACGGAGATAACCGCTGCTGACTTCACCTTACCGCTTTGGTGGCGGAACAAGAAATCCTGCTCTGAGGGCCTGAGTACGCCAAGGGTTGGCTTCTTACTCTTCATCAATGCGCCAACATATTCTCTGGCTGCAGATTCTGATACGGCAGATGTAAAGTGGTTAAACTGTCGAGCCTCGTCATTGAGAGCGATCAGGCTATATGCAGTGCACTTGAAATCTCTTCTGAAGCTTTTTTCCAGCGCAGCAAAGAAGGCATCAGCATTTTCCGCTTCAATCAGATTCAAAGCTAGTTTTTGACACTTGCTGAATATGCTGTCGTTGGTCTTTGCGATATCTATGTAGGTATCCAGATTTTTCTTGATCTCACGATTACGTTCTCGCAATAATGAAACTTGTTTCTCTATCAGTGAGACTGTGCCGCCTTGTTGGTGAGGTAAATTCATCTTCAACAGCAAACTGTCTCGATTAGCGAAAAAGTCTGGATTTTGAATTAGGAAGTCGCAGACAGCGTTCTCATTCAGTTCTGTTTCCGCGCCTTTTGCTTTTATGGTCATGCTCATATTGCCGGTAAAATGTCGAAATCAAAGGTGTTGGCTGGCTTGCACTAAATGTGAAGACGACCCTCGTAAACACGGCAAGCAGGTCCTGTCATTTTAACTGGCGAATCATCTCCTTGCCATGTGATTCTAAGGTTTCCACCTGGTAAGGACACTTCGACTGTTTCGTCCAGGAGGCCCTGCAATCGACCCGCTACCACTGCGGCGCAAGCCCCGGTCCCACAGGCAAGGGTCTCACCCACTCCGCGTTCGAATACCCGCAAACGAATGTGATCTCTTGCGATAATCTGCATAAAGCCGACATTGACCCGGTCGGGAAAGCGCCTGTGTTTTTCAATGGCAGCGCCAAGTTGAGCGACAGGTGATTCGTCTACGTCCTCAACCACGATAACCGCATGAGGATTGCCAATGTTGAGGCTGGCAATGTTAACGGATTCTTCTGAACCGCATAGTGGCAAAGATACGTTAAGTTTGTAGAGTATCTGGGCCTGATCCGCAATAAACGGGATACATTTTGGCTGCAGCACCGGTCTGCCCATATCAACGCTGATGTTGCCATCCTTTTCGAGCTTGCACTCGATAACACCGGTGTTGGTTTCAAGTTTGACCTTTGTCTTTGTGGTCAATCCCCGATCACGCACGAACCGTAAGAGACATCGAGCCCCGTTGCCGCATTGCTCCGCTTCGCTGCCATCAGCATTGAAAATTCGATATTTGAAATCAGCCTCTGGACTGTCAGGCGGTTCAACGGTCAGTAGCTGATCGAATCCAACACCCAGGCGACGATCCGCAAGGAGCTTTATCTGCTCATCACGTATCGTTATATTCTGGCTGATCAGATCCAGAAGCACGAAGTCATTTCCCAACCCGTGCATCTTGGTGAATCGAAGCAACATAGTATTAGTTATTCTCCCAATATTCGCTAACTGACCAGAGACTCCCCGGTGGCTGTACAGACAAATGCTTATTCAGTAGTTAGATTACCCGCGTGTCAGGTGAATGCAACCACTGTTACTCTCATATTGTTATTGTTTAGAGGCGAAATACACTCTCCAGGCGAAGCTGATCTTCAACTGACTCTCTCTTGCGAACACACTGGGCGTCACTTCCTGAAACAATAATCTCTGCTGCGCGACTCCTGCTGTTGTAATTTGAACTCATCACAAAGCCATATGCACCAACTGAGTGGATCGCGACCAATGCGTTTACTTCGATAGCGAGGTGTCGGTCCCTGGCGAGGAAATCACCTGTTTCACATACGGGCCCAACCAACTCATAGAACCTGGGTTCAGAATCCGAAAGTCTGACTTCAGAAACTTTCTGCCAGGATTGATATAGCGCAGGACGAATCAAATCGTTCATTGCTGCGTCGATAACTGCAAAGTGTTTACCCTCGTTCTCCTTCAGAGTGAGAACACGGCTTAGCAATATCCCGGCATTGGCGACAATATAACGTCCTGGTTCGAACCATAGACTTTGCTGCCGATGACCGAGAGTCTGGAGGATTGCAGCAGCATATTCCTCGATATCAATGGGAGTCTCATCCTGATACTGCACACCGATGCCACCACCGAGGTCAATATGTTTGAGTGTGATACCAATCGCTTCAAGATCGTCAACGATTTCAACAACACGTTGCATTGCTTCCGTGAACGGGGCGATATCGGTAATTTGAGAACCGATATGACAGTCTATTCCGACGATTTCAATATGGGTTAGTTCACTTGCCTGCTCGTACATTTCCCTGGCGATTAATGAGGATACGCCGAACTTATTTTCCCGTAGCCCTGTAGAGATATAAGGGTGGGTTCTGGCGTTAACGTCTGGATTGACACGAATTGAAATCGGTGCGGAGGTATCAAGTTTTGTTGCGATGTTGCTAATCAGATCAAGTTCCTGTTCGGACTCAATGTTGAAGCAACCGATGCCAGCCAGTATTGCTTTCTCGATTTCCCAGGCTTGTTTACCTACACCTGAGAAGACAATCTTGTCTGTAGGAGCACCAACTTTAAGAACCCGTTCCAATTCTCCGCCCGAAACAATATCAAATCCAGCGCCCAGTGACGTCAGCAGGCTGAGTACACCCAAATTCGAATTGGCTTTGACTGCGTAGCAGATCCTGTGGTCGTGGTGACTGAATGCATTGTCAAAGCGTTGATAGGCATCCTCAATCGCTGCTCTGGAATAGACGAAGGTGGGTGAACCATAGTCTGAGACAATTTGGCTGAGAGGTACCTGTTCCGCCCATAACTCGCCATTCTGGTAGGCAAAGTAGTCCATCGTTAAGGCCTACCCGGTTAGCGTTTCTGGTTTTGAGTCAGATTCGGGAAGGTAAAGAGGACCTTTCTGGCCGCAACCGGCAAGCAGGATAACTAGCAATATAATAGCGAGTAACCGCATCAGTTGAGGTCCCAAACAAAGGGCGCCTAGTATACTCCCTGGACATTTGGCTGTGAAGTTTAGATAGAACCTCTAATCAAGAGTGTAATCGGTGAAATTGCTGAAAAGACCAAATGGCAAGAAAGCCCGGTGATAGGGTTCGACGGATCGCCTTGATTCACTTTCTGGCTTTGGTTTTGGTCCTCGCGCGGGCAATAGCTTGCCTTACTTGTTCGGGGCTGGTTCCGCCAGGGTGATTTCTTGCATTGATCGAACCTTCGAGGGTAAGTACATCGAATACGTCAGCTTCAATTAGATCCGATGCGGCTTGCAGGGCATCTAGAGAGAGTTCTGAAAGGTCCACCTCTTGCGTGATTGCGTCGCGGACCAGCTTACCAACCACATCATGGGCATCTCTGAAAGCGAGCCCCTTCTTAACCAGATAATCGGCCAGATCGGTTGCAGTAGCGTGTCCCTTCAAGGCGGCATTTCGCATATTATCAGGTTGAGTGATGATCTCTGGTACCATGTCACCGAATGCCGTGAGGCAATCAGTAATAGTGTTTACCATATCAAAGAGAGGTTCTTTGTCTTCCTGGTTGTCTTTGTTATAGGCAAGAGGCTGTGATTTCATTAATGTCAGCAACGAAACGAGGCCGCCAAACACTCGGGCTGATTTCCCTCTGACTAGTTCGGGGACGTCGGGGTTCTTTTTCTGCGGCATGATTGAAGAGCCAGTGCAGAATCGGTCCGGTAGCTCGATAAACTCAAATTGTGATGATGACCAAAGAATCATCTCTTCTGACCAGCGTGACAAGTGCGTCATCAGAAGGCTGGCAAAAGCAGCGAATTCAATCGCAAAGTCCCTGTCACTGACGGCATCCAGAGAGTTTTCAGCGATGGAATCGAATTCGAGGAGTTTTGCAGTGAACTCGCGATCAATGGGGAAGGTTGTGCCAGCCAGCGCAGCAGAGCCGAGAGGCATGATATTGACTCTTGCACGACAGTCCGAAAGGCGACCGTAGTCTCGCTCCAACATTTCATGCCAGGCCATCATATGGTGGCCAAATGTAATGGGCTGAGCTACCTGCAGATGGGTCATACCAGGTAATATTGTCCCCACCTCTTTTTCAGCCAGGTCGATGAGTCCGGACTGCAGTCTGGTGATTAACTCAGCAATCACATCGATTTTGTCTCTCAGGTACAAGCGAATATCGGTAGCTACCTGATCATTACGGGATCTGCCCGTGTGAAGGGTTTTACCGACTTCGCCAATTCTGTCAGTCAGTGCCTGCTCGATGTTCATGTGAACATCTTCAAGGGCTGAAGACCAAACGAATTTGCCGCTGTGAATGTCAGCCAGAATTTCTTCCAGGCCGGATTTAATCAGTTCGAGCTCATTGTTAGAAAGAACATCAATGTGCTTAAGCATCGTCGCGTGTGCGATGGAACCGCGAATATCATAATCCGCGAGAATCTGATCAAATTTGACAGACGCAGTAAATTCTTCGACAAAAGCATCCGTGGCCTCGGTGAACCGGCTATCCCAGAGTTTCTTTTCGTCTTTCGAGTTCATTTACCTACCGATGCATTTGGATGCATGCACTTACTTTGCGAGAGAAGGCACGGATTATAACAGCTTCGGGCTATACTAGTGCGGCTCAAACAAGTGGCGTACCGGGAGGGGTTGTGGATCAAGAAGAACCCGAAGAAGACTTTTTCCTACCTGACATTTGTCAGGCACAGAGTATTCTTATCCTAGTGCTGATTGCAGAATTACTGGTGTCTGTCGTTGTTCTAGCAAATTCACGGCTTATTGCGTTTAACTGGGTGCAATTCGGTCTTGCCTCTCTCTTTGTACAGTGGATTGTACTTTTATCTGCTGCAGTGTTGTGCAACTTTCGCCCATTGCTGATGAAGATGTCTGTGCCTCTTGCCACGGTAACTGGATACGGCATGATTCTTTCGGTAACGCTGATATTCAGCCTGGGGGTCGAGTGGTTGACGCAGACGGAGGAAATGGCGTGGAGCGAAAGTTCAGGGAACGTTGTACGAAATCTAATCGTCGCGGCCGTTATGGCCGGTATGGCATTTCGCTATTTCTTCTTACAGCATCAATTGAGGCGTCAGGAGCAGGTGGAATTAAACTCGCGAATACAGGCTCTTCAATCCAGAATCCGACCGCACTTTCTTTTTAATTCAATGAACATTATCGCCAGCCTGATTAGTATCGATCCCGATACCGCCGAGGAAGTCGTTGAAGATCTGTCGGTACTCTTTAGAGCATCGTTAAATGACTCAAGTGACAAGCCAGTATTGCTCGAGGAGGAACTGGCGCTCTGTGAAAAGTACGTCCACATTGAAAGTCTGAGGTTAGACGATCGCCTGAGGGTAGAATGGGAAATAGAGGTTGACGAGACTCAGGTGAGAATTCCCCTGCTGACATTACAGCCNCTTCTTGAAAATGCGATATATCACGGTATCCAGCCATTGCCGGAAGGCGNTGTCGTCTCTGTTCATATTGGCCAGAAGCTTGATCAGCTCGTGGTNACNATCACAAATCCNTTGCCATCAAGTGAATTTTCTNANGAGNAAGGAAACAGAATGGCGCTCGACAATATCAGTCGACGNTTGAACGCCATATACGGTGAGCGTACTTCNCTCGTGGCAGGCGCCAGGGAAACNACCTTTCAAACAATCATCAGCTATCCTTTNATAGAGTCGTGAACAAACNGCCTNAATTGTGATGGTCGTCACAAAACTGNGNTTTGGTTTAGATATTTCNGTCAATTTTGTGCAGTACGTCGCAGTTTTCTTGAAAAANTCGAGTAATTTGTGAGTTCATGGAGTCAATTTTGGCTTTGTNTTTTGAAATTTNNTTAGCGAGGTTTTTTCANCATGAAGGTGCTANTANTTGATGACGAAAAGTTNGCGCGCGAACGTCTCGTGCGAATGNTTGGCANNNTGGATNCGTATCAAGTCGTTGCAGAAGCAGCGTCAGGNGATAAAGCGATACGTAAAACAATAGAATTCGAACCGGATATCGTACTGCTCGATATTAGAATGCCGGGAACAGANGGTATGGNAGCTGGGCGACAGCTTGCTGAGGTATCATCGCCACCAGCNGTCNTATATTGNACNGCGTTTGGTGAGCATGCCATTGAAGCATTTAATGNCAANGCNGNTGNATATTTNCTTAANCCTGTTNGCNGTGAGGCTCTTGTTGACGNTTTNGGAAAAATTNGTCGNNTCAATAAGGNTCAGGNTCGATCCTTCACAGGAGAAGATCTACCGGCGCAGAAGGTTAGAACTCACATNAGTGCCAAGACCCGGCGTGGNATTGAACTCATCCCNCTATCTGAAGTACGNTTTTTTCAGGCNGATCACAAATATGTCACNGTCCGCCACGAGGNCGGAGAAGTACTGATAGATGATACGTTACGAGATCTGGAGGATGAATTTGGTGACAAACTGGTTAGAATTCATCGGAATGCANTGGTGATGATGGATCANCTTGAAGGTTTGGAAANAGATGCGCGTGGTCATTACCGGGTTAGGATGAGAGGAGTTGAAGATCGTTTAGATGTCAGTCGACGTCATGTGNCGGGACTCAGGCGATTNGTTCAGAGTTTATAAATCTCACACGTCTCAATNAAAGGCGGCTATAATGCCGCCTTTTTTNTGNTTGATGAAAAAGCAATATGACTGATCGAATAAGAATAGCCACAAGAGAGTCAGCTCTGGCNCTCTGGCAAGCCAACCANGTCAAANGNGAANTGGAACTTGCGNACCCCGGACTNCATGTGGAGATTGTTGGGATGACNACAGAGGGTGATCGGAANAAAAAATCTCCCCTTAGTCAGATTGGTGGTAAAGGAGTTTTNGTTAAAGAACTTGAGGTTGCTCTGCTTGAAGAGAGAGCAGATATCGCCGTTCACTCNATGAAGGATGTGCCATCTGAATTGCCAGCAAGTCTGAAGATTAGTGCNATGTGCAAGCGTGATGATCCAAGAGANGCGTTGATNAGCAATTCNGNTNAATCCATTGAGCACCTGCCGNAGGGCAGCAGGGTNGGNTCTTCCAGCCTGCGACGNAGGCTGCAGCTTAAGCTCGCAAGNCCAGATNTAAAATACGTGGAACTTCGTGGCAACGTAGATACGAGATTNAGAAANCTCGATGAGGGNGAGTATGACGCGGTGATTTTGGCNACNGCGGGATTGAAACGTNTAGGGCTTGNCGAGAGAATCTCTCAGAAGATCTCGACNGATCTGTGCGTTCCTGCTGCCGGGCAGGGAGCTGTTGGAATCGAATCTNGAGCCGGAGACGAGNAGGTTAACGGGTTGTTGNCAGCCATCAATGATTATCAAACTTTCGACTGTGTNTCTTGTGAAAGNGAAGTGACTATTGGATTAGGGGCAAATTGTAACCTGCCAATTGCAGCTTATGCTGAACTGACTCAGAATCAGATAAAACTCAATGCCTACGTTAGTGATGTAGAAGGATTGAAATTTGTTCGACAGTCATCGGTTAGCGATCGAGCAGATGCCCTGAATATGGCCAGAACATTGACACAGGAAATGCTGTCTCAAGGCGCTGACCGACTGATCGCGTCACACGGAGAGTGACGATGAAGACCGTTTTGCTAACCAGAAGCGAAGAACAGAACAGGTTCTTTAATTCAGGTCTGGCAGAATCTGATGTGAGCGTACTGAGTAAACCATTACTGCAGTTCAGTGCCTACCCGTTCACCGAAGAAGTTAAAAAAAAAGTGATCGACCTTGATCGCTTTGACCACATCGTTTTCGTCAGTCAAAATGCAGTGAGATATGGACTGCCTCATCTTCAGGACTACTGGCCGCAGTGGCCGGAGGGACTCATGTGGTATGCGGTCGGACCAGCCACGGCGTTGAGACTTGGGGACTGGAATATCAGCGCCATTGTGCCTGAAACTGCCTCATCGGAAGGACTGCTGGCCTTGAAGGAGCTGACGGCACCTGAAAAAGTACTTATCGTACGTGGCGTGGGTGGTCGGGAATTGCTGAGAGAATCATTGATATCTCGAGGTGCAGAAGTTGACTACCTTGAGGTATATCAACGTATTCTTGTTCCATATCAAGAGAAGTTTGATCTGGACGCAGATAGCGAAATCATTGTCACGATATACAGTGGCGAGGCGATGAAACGTTGTGCAGAACTTATTGACAATCTTGAATGCTGCACCCTTGTCGTGCCTTCGATGCGACTACAAACCATGGCATTTGAGATTGGTTTTGATAAAGTCTGTCTGGCAGCTAGTCAACGTGACGAAGCGATGTTGGAAACCATACTACAGGTGATCTCAGGTGTGAACTTCCCCGGGTGAATGGCTAATATGACAGAGAAGACTGAAGAGTTGTCTGTTCAACTAAACGATGCGTTTGCTCGATTAGAGCAGGAACAGATGACACAAGAAGATCAACCCGACAGTTCGACCAGCGAGAACCCGATCGACGAATCTCCTGCTGGTCGATCATCCAGCCTGGGAAACATTGTCAGCGTTCTGATTGGATTGGTTGCGGTGGTCATGGCCAGTTACTCCGTGTTTGTTGTATATCAGCAAGAGCAGGCCAGTAAACTCAAGGATGCTGCTAATGCAAACCTTGAACAACAGATCGCCGCAATCAGAGGTACCCTGGAACAACAGCGGCTTGCAACAGAGAGTGCAGATAAAGAGATCGAAGAAAGATTGTTGGTTCAGTTGCAGGATCAGCAGAAAACAGTTCAGGAAATGGCAACCGAGGTGTCGGCATCACTTGCCGATGTTGCGCAAGATCTCGGTACATCAGGTGAAGACTGGCTGCTGGCTGAGGCGGAATACCTGATTCGCCTGGGCAGCCAAAGAGTCATGATGGAGGCTGATCCCGAAGGAGCAATCGCTCTCTATGAAGCCGCCGATACCATCGTCCGTGATGCAGAAGGCGTTGTGGCGTTCGAGTTGAGGCAAGCGTTGGCCGCAGATATCGTAAGTCTGAAGGGTGTAAGTGATCTGGATGTGGACGGTCTGTTCGTAAAGATCAGCGCCTTGATCAATCAGATTGACCTCCTAAAACATAGACAACTTCAGTACATCGCCGTTGAAAATGCCGATCCTGTCGAAGAACCGCAGAATCTTTTGGCTCGACTCGTGCAATTCGCCGCATCTGCGGGTGACCGTTTAAGTGGATTGGTTGATTACCGGACTGAAGGTGGTGTTGTCACACCCATATTGCCACCGAAGGAAGAGTACTACTTAAGACAGAACCTGGTCATGAAGCTGCAACTGGCGCAGCTTGGATTGCTGCGTTCCGACCAGCGTATTTTCAGCGCCAGTTTGCAGGAAACGTCGGAATGGATCGACAGGTACTTTGATCGCGAGGATGGAACCACAAAGGCAGTTCAGGAAACAATTTCTGCTATCAGCCTGGTCAATATTGAGCGTGAGATGCCAGATGTTTCTGCATCGTTAAGAGAAGTCCGAAAGTTACTCGCCCGATTCCATGAGCAGGGCAAGCGTGGCACCGAACAATGAAACGATCACTTTTGACTCTTCTGATGGTCGCAATCGTAGCAGGTTGGGTAGGTACTCTGATTGCCCGTGATGCTGGTTATGTCTTGATTTCGTACAATGGCGCGACGTTGCAGACAGGACTCTGGGTGATGCTTGCAATCGTAGTTGTCACGGGCTTGTTGATTTATTCCCTGCTGAAATTCGCAATCGGTTTGAGAGGAGCAAGTGGCAGATTCAAAAACTGGGGAAGTGAACGGCGAAGAATAAAAGCTGCTCAATTGACTACTCGCGGGTTGATTTACCTTCAGGAAGGTGAATTTGAACGTGCAGAAAAGTTTCTCATAAGTGGCGCGACGAATCATGAATCACCTGTCATAAACTATATTGGTGCTGCGAAAGCAGCGGAAACTAGAGGCGACTCAGAACAGCGAGAAGCCTATCTACGGCAGGCATTAACCACTGAAGATAGTGCGAAACAGGCCGTCGCGATTGCATCGGCTGAAATGGCAATGGGACGTGACGATTGGCAGTCCTGCATAAAGCATCTTCGGGAGGTAAAAGACAACCTCTCGACTCTCATCTTGAAAAGAGAAGCTTTTCTGCACCTGGAAGATTGGCAGGCCCTGCAGAAATTGATTCCTCAATTGAGAAAACAGCGAAATGGGGCCTCTGTTGATCAGCTCGAAAAGCAGGTGGTATTGAAGCTCATCGAAAAGGTGGATGCGAGTGACCAAGAATTATCGGCATCCTTCAAGAATTCGTCTGAGTCAATTCGTCAGGATGAAACAGTGATACTCGAATTTTGCAGAGCAATCAGTAATGAAAAAGAGGCAGAAACGACACTACGAAAGGCTTTGAAAAACTCTTGGAGTGACAAGATGGTTGAAGCATATGGATCTCTTGGCGATGAAACTCTGAAGCAGAGATTAAAGACAGCCGAAGGTTGGCTAAAAAACCATGAAGACAGTGCATCACTTCAATTGTGTCTGGGCAGATTGTATGAAGCTTCCGGGGAGCGAGAAAAGGCAAAACAGTTATACGAAAGCAGTGTCGAGGGCGGAAATCTAACCGGCGCGAGTCACGCCCTGGCAAACTTGTTAGCTTTTGATGGAGATTTTGAAAAGAGCAACGAATACCTGCGGCTGGCATTGGAAAAATAGTTGATTTGCCACTCGTAAACTATTCAGGTCCTGCTCTAATCTCTTGGTGCGAATGAAAACATGTCTGAATGCATATTTTTCTCCCGCGTACCTTTGTCAACGAACATCTCCAAGGTGGCGTACACCATATCCGGACCACCACTAACATATACAGTTATGTCCAATAGGGTTTGGATGTCCTGAAAGGCGGGCCCACCTACCAGCCCTGTCTTGCTTTGCTAGTCAGGAGATGCATCGAGTTCGCTAACCATATGAACCTGGATAAAATTTGTGTGGGTGGTTGCTCATGACTCGATTAAGTCATTTAGATATAGGTCTTCCTCACTCACGACTCCCCGGTACAGA
The DNA here is from genome assembly GCA_002725285.1 of Gammaproteobacteria bacterium. Taxonomy (GTDB): domain Bacteria; phylum Pseudomonadota; class Gammaproteobacteria; order Pseudomonadales; family Azotimanducaceae; genus JAHRVQ01. The sequence continues at coordinate 70,863 of PBRC01000001.1, forward strand.
TGAACAGGATGCGAAAGACCGTCTGGAATTATCTGTTAGATTATGCTCTTCATTTGAGTGATGCTCGTACTGGCCGCAAAAAGCAACAGCGGTCCTTCCGGTATACTTGTGAGAGAACAATCTCCTTTGGGAACCTTAAAATCAATCTAGTCTGCACTGTTCAGCAGTTTCTCTATTGTGATCGAATCTTCAGAATTTGGAGTGGGTCGAACATGCAGTTCTATAAAGCCGTCTAACGGTGGAACTGAGGCGATTTAGAAAGGACATTTTCGGTCAGGCTATACCATCTCAAGGTACTGGCCTGCCTTAAATTCTACGGCCTGTGCGGATGGGATCTTGAGGAGTATTCGGCGCGTGTCGTGGTTGAAGTGCTCGATTGAATCTATTGGGTCACGTAAAGTTTGTGCCGCAGTAAGCTTAACCGCTGCTCTCTTCTTCCTGGATTCTCTCTATCTATTTACGTTTCATTGAGGCGAAGAACTCTTCATTGGTTGTTGTCTTCTTCATTCTTTCCAGCAGGAACTCAATGGCTGCAAGGTCGTCCATTTCGTGCAGAATCTTCCGTAATATCCAGGCTTTCTGGAGTTCTTCTTCGGACATTAATAAATCTTCTCGTCGAGTACCTGAGCGACGAATATTGATCGCCGGATAAACTCGCTTCTCCGCAATTTTTCTTTCAAGATGCAATTCCAGATTACCGGTTCCCTTGAACTCCTCATAAATGACTTCGTCCATTTTTGAACCTGTATCAATGAGACATGTAGCGATAATTGTAAGACTTCCTCCCTCCTCAATATTCCTTGCGGCACCGAAGAATCGCTTCGGTCTTTCCAGTGCATGTGCATCGACGCCACCGGTGAGTACTTTCCCGGAAGCAGGGATGACCGTATTATAGGCTCGAGCCAGTCGGGTTATGGAGTCCAACAGAATAATTACGTTGGACTTGTGTTCAACCAGACGCTTGGCTTTTTCAATAACCATCTCACTTACCTGAACGTGACGTGATGGTGGTTCATCGAAGGTACTCGCAACGACTTCACCAAGAACAGAACGTCGCATCTCTGTAACTTCTTCTGGTCTTTCATCAATTAGAAGCACGATAAGGTGACATTCCGGATTATTGCGTACAATTGATTGTGCGATATTTTGTAGGATAAGGGTTTTACCAGCCTTGGGAGGTGACACAATGAGCCCTCTCTGGCCTTTACCGATCGGTGATGTTAAATCGATAATTCTGGAAGTCAGATCCTCGGTACTGCCGTTTCCGGCTTCAAGTTCTAATGGTTCGTCAGGGAACAGTGGTGTCAGGTTTTCAAAAAGGATCTTGTTCTTGGATTCGCCGGGATCTGTGAAGTTTATCTTGTCAACTTTCAGCAATGCGAAATAGCGTTCGCTATCTTTCGGTGGTCGAATCTTACCGGACACGCTGTCACCAGTTCGAAGATTGAAGCGGCGGATTTGGCTCGGTGAGACATATATATCATCCGGTCCAGCAAGATAGGAACTATCAGCAGAACGAAGAAAACCAAACCCATCTTGCAGAATTTCGAGGGTGCCGTCACCATAGATTGCTTCGCCACCTTTTGCGTGTTTACGTAAAACGCTGGCGATAATCTCTTGTTTGCGGGAGCGACCCAGATTATCCATGCCCATTTCGTGGGCGATCTCTAGGAGTTCTGGTATTGGTTTGGTTTTAAGATCAGTTAGATTCATAAGTCTTGTCGTTGGTTAGATTTTGAAATGCGCATGGCGCTAAGATTGTTGAGATATAACTAGAAGAGGATTGTTAAATTATCGATGCGAATCTGTTTAAAGACCCAGGTTTAGTTCAACGTTCAAATTGTCTTTTCTTTTTGATCTTTCTACAGGTTGTCACGATTTTGAATTGAACGCTTTTTGGAATTATTACTTTGAACTAACTTTGGGTCAGTTGTTAAGACGATTGCGAATTTTCCCGCTACGTCTTTGTCTTACAAGATTAATTATAATCGAATAGTTTTAAAATGTCGCCTTTTTGTTTACTTGTCAACCCCTAATTGTATTTGATTGTAAATTATCACTACTTATGAAACGAGATAATTAATTCAGATATGTCATTGCTGACTGAACAACTTACATGGTTGGTAGTGATTTTCTAGATATTACTATCCAGAAATGCAGTTAACTGGGATTTGGATAAGGCGCCAACTTTAGTGGCTTCTACAGAGCCACCTTTGAATAACATCAAAGTGGGTATTCCCCGGATGCCGTACTTTGGTGGAGTANTCTCGTTAGCGTCAATATCAAGNTTACANATTTTCATTTTACCCTGGTACTCGGAGGCGATTTCTTCCAGGACAGGTGCAATAACTTTACAAGGACCACACCACTCGGCCCAGTAGTCGACGAGTACTGGTACATCGGAGTTTAGAACCTCGGATTCAAAGCTGTCATCAGTTACATGACTAATATCGGACATCGTAAATATGCTCCTGGAAGGATAAAGTAAAATTGAAGCTTGCTATCCTAAGCCGGGTGTTAAAATTACTCAACTGATAAAAGTGGTTCTCGTCGGAATATCACATATTATCGAAGATTATTTCACACACGTCGACTTAGTTGTTCTGCAATTCGTTTTGCAAAATAGGTCAAGATGGCGTCTGCACCGGCGCGTTTCATCGCCAATAGTGATTCCATGATTACTTTTTCATCCAGCCATCCATTTTCGATAGCAGCCATCTGCATCGCGTATTCACCACTGACCTGATAGACCATGGTCGGCACAAGGAGCTCATCCTTGACTCGTCTGACAATATCCAGGTAAGGCATGCCTGGTTTGACCATAATCATATCTGCACCTTCTTCGAGATCCAGGGCTGCTTCTCTGAGTGCTTCGTCACTGTTTGCCGGGTCCATTTGGTAGGTGAATTTGTTGCCAGTGCCGAGATTGGATGATGATCCCACGGCATCTCTAAACGGTCCGTAAAAAGCCGATGCGTATTTGGCTGAGTACGCCAGGATTCGAGTGTTTACAAACCCGGAAGATTCCAGTGCAGTGCGGATGGCACCAATGCGACCATCCATCATGTCCGATGGGGCGATAACGTCAACGCCAGCTTCTGCCTGCACCAGTGCCTGCTTCACGAGTGTCTCCACTGATATATCGTTACTGACATAACCCTGATCGTCAAGGATCCCGTCCTGACCGTGAGTTGTGTAAGGATCAAGTGCCACATCTGTCATGACACCGAGTTCAGGTACGGATTCCTTAATAGCTCTGACAGCTTGTGGTGCGAGTCCATCGGGATTGAAGCTCTCTTCCCCGGCTTCAGACTTCTTCTCAATGGGAACGACCGGGAACAGGGCGATCATTGGTATACCAAGCTCGAAAACATGTCTTGCTTCCTCGCAAAGAATATCCGTGGTCATTCGCTGTACCGCCGGCATGCTGGGTACGGCTTCTGTTTTGCCCTCCCCTTCGATCACGAACACCGGGTATATCAAGTCGTCAACAGAAAGTGAATTTTCGCGCATCAACCGTCGGGAAAAGTCATCTGTACGCATGCGACGCATTCGGACATTTGGGAATGAATTGCTCATAGTTGGACTCGCTGGTTACCGAGTACGCATTATAACGATGATAGCAAGTTTGATCATGTATGCCAGTTGAAATGATGATGAACAGACCTGAAAATCCCCAGGCTACCAGGTGACCGAGTAGAAACTCACGGGTGTAGATTGTTCTCTGAAATATCGGAAATTACTGCCGATTGCGAACTGCGGATAGAGCCAACCAGTCAGTGATTTTTGGGATGATTTGCCTGGATTAATTCCAGCGCTTCTGTNTGCTGAAACCATTCCTCTTCTAAAGGTTCAAGGTCTTCTTTCAGGTCGATCTGANCACGAATGAGATTCTGNAGATTATCCNNNTTGTCNGCATCGTATGTCTTGTTCTCTGCCAATTCTGATTCCACTTCCGAAAGTTTGCGTTGAAGCCGGTCTATTAACGACTCCAGTGTTTTCAGCCTGCTTCTCAGCTGCCTGACTTCTCGATGGTATGATTTTGGTTTTGGCCCTTTGGCTTGCGATTTCTTCTTCGTTTGCTTCATATTGCCTGCAAACATTCTTTGGCGATAATCTTCAAGGTCACCTTCAAAAACCTGGATCGACCCGTTTTCAACCAGTAGAAAAGTATCCACTGTGCTAGCTAATAGATGGCGATCATGAGACACCAGAAGAATGGCGCCATCAAATTCCTGCAAGGCGATGGTGAGTGCCTGCCTCATGTCCATGTCCAGATGATTGGTTGGCTCATCCAGGAGCAGCAGGTTGGGTTTCGTGAAGGTTACGATAGCCAGTGCCAAACGAGCTTTCTCACCGCCCGAAAATGTGCTGACCGGTTCATAGACCTTGTCACCTTGGAAGTCGAATCCACCCAGGAAGTTGAGGATCACCTGGTCTCTCAAGGATCGATCCAGGCGAAAGATATGATTAAAGGCTGAGTCACTTAGAGCCAGGTCATCAACCTGATGCTGAGAGAAGTAGCTGAGGACAAGGTTCGCACCGTCATGCCGTTCACCTGCCAGCATGGGTAAGAGCCCGCTGAGGCTCTTGATTAATGTGGATTTGCCTGCTCCATTGTGACCCAGTAAACCAATGCGATCACCCGGATGGAGGTTGAGACGAACATCGTGCAGAACGGGCAGATCGTATCCTAGTTCTGCCTGGTCAAGTGACAGAAGTGGATTCGAGGATTTCTCAGCAGGTGGGATCACGAATTTAAATGGCGAATCAATATGCGCCGGGGCGATGAGTTCCATGCGTTCTAGAGCTTTGATACGACTTTGTGCCTGGCGTGCTTTGGTTGCTTTGGCGCGGAAGCGGCGAACAAAATCCTGCATATGCTTGATTTCCCGCTGTTGNTTTTCATNGTTACTTTGCTGCTCGGACAGGCGTGCTGCTTTGANAATCTCNAATTGGGAGTAGTTGCCGGAAAACAACTCNATTGTTTGACGATAGAGATATGCAATATTTTCGATCGTCTCATCGAGAAATTCCCGGTCATGAGAGATCAAAATCATGGATCCCTGGTAGTGTCGAATCCATGTTGATAACCAGAGAATTGCATCAAGATCGAGGTGATTGGTTGGTTCGTCCAGTAAGAGCAGATCTGAAGGCGCCATCAGAGTTCGTGCCAGATTGAGCCGAATCCGCCAGCCACCGGAAAATGAACGCAGTGATTTGTTAAAATCATCCTGAGCAAAGCCCAGCCCAGCCAGCATCTGCTGTGCTCTAGCTCTCGCAGTGTAGCCGTCGATCACGTCCATGCGATCATGCAGTACTGCAATCTGATCGTATTGACCAGCCTTCTCGGCGGCTTTCAGACTGGTTTCGATTTCGACCCATTCATTATCGCCTCCCAGCACATAGTCGACTGCTTTCTGGTCGGTCGCGGCTACCTCCTGTTGCAGATGAGCGATTTTAAGAGCTGATGGATAGTCCATGTCACCCAGGTCCGCTTCAAGTTCTCCCAGGATCAATTCAAAAAAACTTGTCTTACCCGTACCATTGGCACCAATAAGCCCGACCTTGAGGCCCCGGTGTATCGTGAAAGAGACGTTTTCAAAGAGAAGCTCAGTGCCACGCCTGAGCGCGATCTGGTTGAACGACAACATGGCTATCAGATGACATTGTGTGAGGCTGATATTGTAACAGAGCTGGTGACTTACCCAGACTAGCCATTAGGGTGTAGACTGACAGATCATTCCATTCTCTGGTCACTGGTGGCGAGTATGGTTTACAAAGGAATGATCTTGCTCTTGGTTGCTGGCTTCATTGGTCTGTTCTTAATTGAAGGGCCAAATGGTGAACCCATTATGTCTTTAGATGACTTTAAGCCGGAAACACCCGAAGTAATGGAATTGCCCAGGACGCCAACCAAAGTATACAAATGGCAGGATGAAAACGGCGCGTGGCAGTTCGCCGATAAGCCAGTAGATGTAGAGGGAACAGAGGAGATGGAACTCGATGGTGACATCAACATTGTTCCTGGCTTTAAAGCACCACGAAAGACCGTCGTGAATGAAGAGAAAACCAGGCCAAATATTCCTAGCGGATTGACTTCGGTATCTCCCGAAAAAATCAGTGAGATGATGGATACGGTTAACAATCTTCAGGAAACTGTGGACCAGAGAAAGGCGGACGTAGACAAAGTTGGTAATAACTAGATGCTGGTATGTTCAACGCCGTCAGTTGAATTGATAGGTAATGCCATTTGTAGCAGCAGCCAGACAGCTGTTAGTCAGGCCATCGAAGCTGACAGAAAGAATGGCCGCTTTTGTGCCCAGGGACCATCGTTGGGGACCTGCCATCTGTCGAGAACACTTAGATCTCCCATGTCCCGAAGGAAAACCTGTTCTAACATCATTCCCTCGACTTCTTGAAATCAGGATCTTTCGTTAACTACAACGTAGGCAACAATTTGAGGTCCGACGAGAAACTGATTAAGAGGATTGATATTTTGGGTGCAAAATCTGGAAAATACCGATAGCGGTGAGACCGATAAATCCGACCAGAGTCCAACCGGGAATGCTTATCCCTAGGAATGTCCAGACAACCTCCGCGCAAGTGCCATCACCCGTCAAAACCATGTTTAACACTTCTGTGACAGGAAATACGTCCAGCAAATAGTCGAGGCTGGCACCGCAGGCCGGAACCTGATCCTCGGGAAGACTTTGCAACCATAGTTGCCTGATGGAAATCCCTCCCCCGATTACAGAAGTAAGAATCATCAGAACACCGTAGAGCTTGATGCCCAGATTCTTAGGACCATGAATTGCCGCGACTAGTGCAACAGCTGCCGTCGCGATAACCATAATGCGCTGCAGAATACACAGCGGGCAAGGATCAAGTAGCATGACGTGCTCGAAAAACAAAGCCGCGCTCATTAATCCAATACATCCTAGAAAAACGATGACATAAATCATTCGGGAATTGGGGATAACCATCAACATCAACTACTAACCTTGAAAACGTCGTCTATTATGAACTAATCAGTTCCTTTCCAGAAAGCCTGTGAACCTGATCGATACCTAGTAAGAAATGTAACCAGAGAAATAGTTCATCATGAAAGTCAGCTTTTTATGTGGAGACGGGTTTAGGTTCAAGGGCCAGTTTTCTAACGGCTATGATTCTGATCCTCAGTCATATTTCTCTTATGGCATCGCTGGCTTGAGCTGAAGAAGGAGTTTCAGAAGCCATGTACGTAAGANTGACTCAAGGCATGGCGATCAATTTTGGTGAACCTAGCCTGATCAGACTGAACTATCTCAAGGTTGGAGTGCATGTCCGGGTGCAGAATGCAGACGAAGCGGCGGCAATAGAACACTATATGCCAGCANTGCAGGATGCGTTGGTTACGGTGTTTAGTGCTCAGGATGAAGACAGTATAAGTAGCCCACATGGTAAAGAGGACATTCGTCAGCTGGCACTTTCACAATTGCAAGATGTGATCGAGCAGGAAGAAGGAACACCGTTGATTCAGGATCTCTTTTTTACCACTTTCGTTATTCAGCGTTAACAATCCACTGTCGAACAAACTGACTGATTTCCGGCATGAAGAGTCTGAAATCAACGGTTAGCTCATCTCTGTACTCGGTAAACTGACTAAACCCGTCTTCGAGAGGATTATCGCGACTGAGTTGCGTTGACAGGTGCCGGAGCGCNCTGTCGATGAAGGGCTCATGTTGGTAAGACTCGAGAGCAGCATGAGCCCGCATACGATTTATACTGACGATAGCCTTCTCTGGAGCATGCTGGCGAATATTAACCACACTCTGGTACGCTTGAGTGCTGAATATTTCCAGTGACATCTCTGAGTAATTCTGCCAGTTCCTGGCGAGGAGATGATCGAAGCAGATATCGCAGATAATGCCGGAATAGCGACGAAATTCCGGGTCCAGTCTCCGGCGACTGTGGTTGATGATGGGGTGCTTATCTGTAAATGCATCAATGGCCCTATGCAATCGAATGCCCTGTTCCAATTCATTCGGAAGTTTTCCCTTTAGTGTTCCCTTGACAAAATCTCCAAGAAACCCGCCTGCCATGAGACCNGNATCAGGATNAGCAAGATAGAAGTGAGCTAAATGATTCATGAGATCTGTCAGGTCATGTCGACGTATTGCTGCTTGATTCTTTTTAGGTATGTGTCGAAGTCTTCCGTATCAGCCTGTTCGATATAACGTTGATCACGGATTGAATTCTCAGCAATTTCGGCGAAATAGTCTTGTTCTTGTTTCGTCAAAGGTTGGTCAAGAAAATGATTCCTATGGGAAATGGCTTTGTTCATGGCGAAGCGANAAAAGGGAATTGATTCGGATTTCATGTCCTTGAGAATACGACCACTGGGTGTCAGCTCAGGATCTAACAGCTTTTGCTGCTGTAATTGAATAGTGGTTCGATGGGAGTCATTTCCTGCCATCTGATCCAGCTTGCCAGCTGTTAATAGGAGATCATTCAATATCTCGGTACCCCAATGATCGAGTGATCGGTGAGTTCCCTGGTCAACGAGTTGAGTAGCTGACTCGCGCCCATGGTGCACGACTTCATTTAAATTGGTTTTAACAGCCTGGCACAGAGGATCATCATGAACAGGGCTGTCGATTAGCAGACAGTAAAGAAGCAAGGTATCCAGAAATTGAATTGTATCTGCGCAGATACCTAAGGGTTCATATGGGTTGACATCCAGGAGTCGAACTTCGATGTACTCAACGCCTTCTTCCAGCAATACCTGTAGGAAATTAGCTCCCTTGGGTGGTACTCGCTTTGCCCTGATCGTAGTGTAAAACTCGGCTTCGGATTGCAGCACACAGTCGTTAATCTGAAGGTATTCATCGGCCCTGATGGTACCGATTCTTGTATAAGGTTCGTAAGGAGTTACAACAGCATCCACAAGATTACTCACATAGTTTTCAAGGGAGTTGTAACAGATATTGATCGAGTCTGACTGGGCATCACTTTGGTAGCCCAGATTGCCGCTTCTCAGTGAAGTAGCGCCAGGGAGATATAGGCTGCCTTCATCAAATTTCTCAAGATTATGCTCTCTCCCCTTTACAAAACTGTTACAGACCGCAGGTGAAGAGCCCATCAGGTATATTGCGAGCCATGAAAATCTACGGAAATTTCTCATCAGGTCGAAATATCGTCGTGTCCGATACGACGAGGTGTTGAGGGTATTCTCGATAGCGGCGAGTTCCTGCCAAAGTTGATCTGAGAATGAAAAATTGTAATGAACCGCGCAGATTGTTTGCATCGAACGACCATACCGATTCCCAAGACCGTTTCTGTATGTTGTTTTCAGATTGCCCAGGTTCGAATTTCCGTATCGGGCCAGAGGAATATTGGAATCCCCGTTTAGAACACAAGGCATGCTCGCCGACCAGAGTATCTCATCGTGCAGCCCGGAATAGATGAATCGATGCGTATCGTTGAGTGTCTTCAGGGTTTGATCTATAGATTGAGATACCGGAGTAATGAGTTCAGGCTGGGCTTCGGAGAAATCAGCAGTGATCGTTGGATGACACAGTTTAGACCCCAGGAAATCAGGATGCGGGTTACTGGAGAGATTGCCATGAGGGTCCACCCGAAGCGTTTCTCTTTCAATTCCGCGGTTGAAAATTAAAGAATTTCGGTTCTGCAGAGAATCAAGTTTTTTTTCAAGGTCGGTATTTTGGGTCATGCAATCTTGTTACCGGATAGGTCAGTTAATGTTCTTTTCTTTAAACTTGTGGATAAGGCGTCGATTCTTTTTGGTTGGTCTGCCATCCGAGGTGACAAAGCCGCCAGCAGCGCGTCTTTGTTCGATTATCCGAAGCCGTCGCTCGATGCTTTCGNCGGTTTCCTTGTAGAGTGCTTGTGCTTCATCAGCGCCGCGTCTTTGCTCAGANAAACCCNTGACCGNCACAGTTTTTTCANCCCAACCCTGGCGAATNATGAGTTGATCCNCGATCTGGATTTCTTTACTGGGCTTGGCTCGTACTCCCGCGACATAAANTTTTCCACCATCGATAGCAATCTTACATTTTGCCCTGGTTTTGAAAAATCTTGCCGCCCAGAGCCACTTGTCAATTCTGACTTTGGGTGGCGCCATGAAATTTGCTTTTCCTAATTGTCCTCGTTAAACCCACTTCAACTCATTGTTTTGATGAGGGGAATATTTCCATGAATAATCTGATGAATGTTATGGATGGATATTCACTCAAGAAATGACTGTCATCACATTGACATGGCAAGGTACTATTCATGTCAAACATATTTATGACCAAAACGGCCATTGCTGCGGATTGACTGCTGAACAAATCTTGGTTTATTCATTTCCGTAGAATTTACTCTATGAACCATTCTAACGTGTTATTGGAAGGCGTTGCAGTGATTTGTCGTCAGGCTGGCGATGCAATTCTGGAGGTTTACGACCAAGAAGAATTTGGGATTCAAACGAAGTCTGATCAATCACCGCTGACAGCAGCTGATCTGGCTGCTCACAACATCATCCTGGCAGGGTTGGCTGACCTGGCACCTGCAATTCCGGTATTGTCTGAAGAATCTGATCAGATTCCGTTCAGTACCAGGAAGAACTGGGACCAGTATTTTCTTGTTGATCCGCTGGATGGGACAAAAGAATTTATCAATCGTAATGGAGAATTCACGGTCAATATTGCCTTGATCGAGGACCATGTACCGATTCTTGGCGTGGTATTTGTGCCAGTTCAAGGCGTGCTCTATGCGGGCGCCACAACGGATAGCAAAACTGAAGCCTATATTGAAAGAAATGGTTCCCGACGAGCGCTTTCCGCTCGAAAAATGAAAAAAGACAGCGCGACGATTGTTGCCAGTCGGCGACATGGCGGTGATGCCATGAAGGCTTGTGTGGATGTGCTGGCCGATAGGTTCGAATTGGAGACGGAGAATATCGGCAGCTCTTTGAAATTTTGCCTGGTAGCCGAGGGGAAGGCAGATCTGTATCCAAGGCTTGCACCAACCTCCGAATGGGATACCGCAGCTGCTCAAGCAGTAGTGGAAGCATCTGGTGGGAAGGTAGTTGATTCATATTTCAATCCCCTGAGATATAACACAAAAGAGAACATTCTTAACCCGTATTTTTATGCCGTTGCGGATCCATCGTTTGACTGGCAGGCAGTTCTTGCGGCTGTACCAAAATCATAATTCGACAGATTGTCTTAATTGTCTTAATAGCTGGCAACTTCATAAGGGGAAAACATGGCTGACAGATCAAAATTATCGTTACCAGAACCGACACCAGAAACGGAACATTTTTGGGAAGGCACGAAAGAACAGGAATTGAGATTGCAGCGATGNGATGATTGTGGCCACGCGTATTTTCCGCCACGCCCCTTTTGTCCAAAATGTGCATCACTGTCTGTTGAAGTGTTTACTGCCACTGGCAAAGGCACGCTATACAGTTATGTGATCAATCAGCGACCTCATCCCGCCTTTGATGGTCCTTATTCAATTGCAGTAGTCACGCTGGACGAGGGTCCGCGTATGATGACCAACATCATCAATTGCGAACAGACACCTGCGGCTCTGCAACTGGATATGGCAGTTGAGGTAACGTTTGAAAAAATGTCTGATGAAATCTCTTTACCTTATTTCCAGCCAACTCACAGTGCGCAGGAGGCATAGTGATGAAATCAAACACTATAGCCATTGTAGGCGCCGCGGAGACAAATGAACTCGGTAAGCTACCAAACACCAGCCAGATTCAACTTCATGCTGAGGCAGCTTTAAATGCAATCAACGATGCCGGTTTGAAACTGTCAGATATTGATGGTGTGGCAACGGCAGGTGAATCACCCGCCGGGCTCGCACATTATCTGGGCCTCGTGCCCAGCTGGGTTGACGGGACAGGTGTTGGCGGCTGTTCGTTTATGCTGCATGTCAGGCATGCTGCAGCTGCGATTAACGAGGGACTGTGTCAGACGGTTTTGATTACTCATGGTGAAAGCGGTCGCTCTAATATTGGTCGAGGCGGATTTCGTGGCGGTGGCGGTCGCAGTACCCTGCCAGGGCAGTTTGAAGCGCCTTACGGTGGGATGGGTCCTACCACCTCGTTCACCCTGCCCTTCTTACGGTACATGAAAGAAACTGGCACCACGCTTGAGCAATTGGCGATGGTTGCGGTCGTTCAAAGGGAATGGGCCTCGATGAATCCTCGCGCCACGCTTAAGGATCCTGTGACCGTAGATGAGGTAATGAATGACCGAATGATTGCCTATCCATTTACTAAATCGGAATGTTGTCTGGTGACCGATGGAGGGGGTGCGCTTATCTTAACAAGAGCGGACCTCGCCGGAGACTTCCCAAAGAAACCTGTCTACATAATTGGCACCGGAGAGAGTGTAGAGACACCCATGATCAGCCAGATGGAAGACTTCACGACCTCTCGAGCTTTTCGTGTGTCTGGCAAGAAAGCTATGGACGAAGCAGGTATCAAACATAGCGAGGTTGATCACATGATGATTTACGACGCCTTTGCGCACCTGCCTTTTTATGGTCTTGAGGATCTGGGATTCTGTAATCCGGGAGAATCAGGTGCCTTCATCTGGGAACAGAATACCGCGCCAGGTGGCAGCTTACCGTTAAACACCAACGGAGGTGGTCTGAGTTATATGCACTCAGGGATGTACGGCATGTACGCTCTGCAGGAAAGTGTGAGGCAATTGCGAGGCAGTGCGGCAGCTCAGGTTCCTGATGCAGAAATCTCCGTTTGCCACGGGGTGGGTGGAATGTTTGCAGCCAGTGGCACTATCATCATGTCAAACCAGGCCATCTGAGCAATCGCCCGTAAAGTGATACCAATACAGATGCAAGTGGATAAGAAGGCCTGGTTTGTAAGAGCCTTCAGCGGTTTGTAGAAGAGAGCCTTCAGCGGTTTGTAGAAGAGAGCCTTCAGCGGTTTGTAGAAGAGAGCCTTCAGCGG
>PBRC01000002.1 GCA_002725285.1 Gammaproteobacteria bacterium
GGCCTGTTTCTCGAGTCGAATGAAGACGACCTATTGCGGCGTTAAGCAAGTCAACAGCTTATTCATTCTGTCTGAACCAGGTTTCCAGAATCAGTTTTGCAGCGATAGCATCAAGCGGCCTCTTGCTAGGGAGTGTTTGATGACTCTTGACCCCTGTCAGCTGTTTGGCTTCAAAACTACTCAAACGTTCATCGACGATAGAGTGTGGAATATTGAACCTGCCGGTGAGTCGACGAGCGAACTTTATGGCACGATCAGACATGGCGCTCGGGGTGTCATCCATATTGAGTGGCAATCCGATAACCAGATGTGAAGGTTGCCATTCTGTGAGGAGATCCTCGACCTTCTGCCAGTCTGGAACCCCATCTTTTGCAACAAGGACAGACACCGGGCTTGCAGTCCCGGTCATTGCCTGACCGACAGCGACACCNATTTTTTTTGTGCCATAGTCAAATGCCATAACAAGTGANGNATCNACCATTAGTCNTGTCCTGCTCTGGGNGAGATCAAGTTAAGATCGACNCCCATCAGTTTGGCTGCTGCAGAAGCTCNACTGGCATATGGNTCATCGAAAACGATATGACCGGCTACAGGGGCCAACAACCATACATTCTTGGATAGTTCATGTTCCAGCTGTTCAGACCCCCAGCCCGCATATCCTAACAGTGCAATTGTTTTTGGGGGCTCCTCTCCCGCTTTCAGGGCCTCGATAAAGTCAGGCGAGGTAGTCAGTGAGATGTCATCACTGATCTGCAGTGTGGAAGTAAATGAACTCCCCGCGGGATGCAGAAAAAATAGACTTTCCTGCTCGACAGGACCGCCAATCAGGACGGGACAGTCACAGCAACCATCGAGTTCAGGTAACAATTCCCCAATCTTGTTTTCCAGGGGTTGATTAATGACCAGACCGAAGGCGCCCTGATCATTGTGATCGATGAGTAGAGAAATCGTATTCTGAAAGTAATCCCCTTTTAGCGCCGGTAAAGAGATCAGGAAGTTATTCTTAAAAGTCTGGTCTGTGTCCATGACGTAATCTTCAGTGCTGCATTGTTCTTTAGTAGCTCCGNAACGAGCTGTTTTTTCGNAAGTGCCACGTACGAATAATTTCTAACACGTCGGTGGTTTTGCGCAGTTCATCAGGAAATGGCGCAAATGGCGATGCAAGTTTGACAATTCTTATGGCAGCGTCATCCAGTACCCTGTGACCGGACGATTCCAGCAGTTCGGCTTCTCTCAAACGTCCATTTGGTGCTATCGCCACCATCAGTCGCAGACTTCCGTAGAGTTTTTTGCGTCGGGCTTCTGCCGGATAGTTCAAGTTACCTATCTTCTCTATTTTGCGGCGCCATGAATTCAGGTAAAAAGCGTCTGCACTTGACGCAGTGGATAGACTGGTCAGACGCTTGATTCTGGGTCGTTTCGCATAAATCTGCCGCTGCTGGTCNAGTCGTGCTTCGAGACTGGCGATCTCAAGACTTCGTTCTAGCAGCGACTTTTTGCCCTTAACCGGTCGTTCCGACGGGGTCATTTCATCAGCTTTGGTCTCGGCAGTAGCCTTGTTTATAAAGGAAGCTGTGGTTGTCACCACGGGTTTTTCAGTCTGGATGACCGTGGGTGCAGCTGCGGTCTGTTGTACAGGTGAAACCTCTCGAATGACCGTGTCGTGGAACTGGGCCTGTTTTGGTGATGTGGTGAGGGCTTTCTCTTCCAGTGAACCGCTTCCCATTTGACTGAACTGAGCCAGAAAATCTGCCTTGTCTGGTTGATTCTTACTGTGATGTTGGGCAAGCGTTACTTCCATTGTGTGAGTCGAAGGTCCTCTCTTTACAAATGTGAAGGTTACACCGAGGATAATAATGGCGTGAATTGCGACGGCCAGAAATACAGTGAAACTGAGTCGATCAGTTGATGTGACACCGGGGTTAATCGCTGCCATCAGTGAATAAGGGTCTCGATGAAGCTGATATATTCGCCCGCGATATCGAGATCATAGGCTTTATCAATCTCACGGATACAAGTTGGGCAAGTCACGTTGATTTCCGTCAGGTAATCGCCAATCACGTCAATTCCAACAAAATAGAGTCCCTTTTCGCGCAGAACCGGCCCAATCTGATCACAAATCCAGCGATCCCTGTCATTCAACGGTCTTGCCACGCCAGATCCACCTGCCGCCAGGTTTCCTCTTGTTTCACCCTCAGCGGGGATTCTGGAGAGCCCGTAGGGAACAGGTTCTCCATTGATCAACAGAATCCTTGTGTCTCCTTGGGTGATCTCGGGTATGAATTTCTGAGCCATGATTTGTCGATTACCATGATCTGTCAGGGTTTCAATGATGACCGAGAGGTTGGAATCATTGGGTCTGGCTCGAAATATTGATGCGCCACCCATTCCGTCGAGTGGTTTGAAGATCACATCCTCGTGCTCCTCGTGAAAGCCGCGGAGAATGTCGGTATCTCGACTCACCAGGTGTGCAGGGCAACATTGTGGGAACTCGAGCGCAAACAGCTTCTCGTTACAGTCGCGTATACTGCCAGGACGGTTCAGGATCATTGCCCCAGCGCTTTCAGCCTGTTCCAGAAGGTAGGTGGAGTAGATGTACTCCATGTTAAATGGTGGTTCCTTGCGCATTAGCACAGCGTCGAGGTCGCTTAGAGGGGTTGTAACCTCGCTAATTACCTCGTACCAGTGGGTCTGGTTCTCAATAATGGCGATTTTGATCTGTTTCGCGGAAACAATGCCCTGGGTTGTGAATAATCCGGCCTGCTGGATCGTGTAGATCTCCCAGCCTTTGCGCTGTGCGGCGGCCATCATGGCCAGGGTGCTATCTTTCTTGTGATTGATGGATTCGAGTGAATCCATCACCACGCCAAGTCTTAAATTCAAGCTTTACTGCCTTGGAGAACTGTAGTTAATTCGAGGACATTGTAAACCACGAAGGCAGTTTTGTGACGCTAATACCGTTGCTTGAGTGTACTTATGGATTGAGTTTAGCAACTGCGTTAAAACCCCCGGTGCTTGAAGGACAGGTCGTACCCTTACCGGTCATCCTTGCAAGGAGTGGCGATAGGCCAGTGGCACTGCAGGTCGATCGAGTTATTGGTAGCCGCGAAGTTGTCTCGAAGAGTCTTGGCCCGCAATTCAGTGACGCCAGCGGTATATCTGGTGCGACCGTTCTGGGTGATGCCCAGGATGGATTTGAGGTGCTGCGGACTGTGCGTAGAGACCCCGACTTGAGAAACTTCCTATCATCATGAATAGGCGCTTCTTAAGCTAATCTTCTAAAGATCGCCCCACNTGGATTGCACNAGTGTNAACATCGAGATGGTCGCTGTTTCAAGCCTCAGAATTCTGGTGCCAAGGTTAATGCCCGTAAATTTCTGTTCCCAGGCTTGCGAGATCTCAGCAGGAGTGAATCCTCCCTCGGGCCCAATGGCGATGGCGACATGTTTTGGCGTTACAGCAATCCCATCCAGTTTTAACTCACCCTGGGGTTCGGTGATTAGACACAGTTCAGCACTGATGGTAATCCATTCCGAGAAGGGTATGAGAGGCAATACCGCAGGTGGACGGTTCAGGCCACATTGTTCACAAGCGCTGTAACAGATTTCCTGCCAGTGGTTGATCTTTTTATCTGTGGCGGAGAGCGAGATCGATGAATGTGAAACGATAAGTGGTTGGATGCGGCTGACACCGAGTTCAGTTGCCTTTTGAATCGCGAAGTCCATCGCGTCGCGCTTACTGACAGCGAGGCCGATATCAATCTCAAGAGGAGACTTGCGATCGTTTGATGAAAACTCACCAACTTCGATATCAACCTTGTTGCGATCTGCCGATGAAATCTTTCCCTGGTATTCGCCTCCCTGACCATTGAACAGGATCAGTGAATCCCCGGATTTCAGGCGCAGCACATTGCGGATGTAGTGAGAACGAGTTCCGGTCACTGTCAGCGACTGGTCAGTGGCTAGTGGTTGTTCAATGTAGAATCGGGAAACCCGCATAGGTGAATTGGCGATTCTGGTCAAAGACCGAGATTACGCCACAGCCTGACAATGGGTAAAGACTGGTTCATGGTATAGAAGTGTAAGCCAGGTGCGCCTCCCTCGAGCAGTTGTTCACAAAGGCGAGCCACTACTTCGTCACCAAAAGCCGTCAACGAATCCTTGTCATCCTGCAGATCCTCGAGATTCTTGCGAATCCATCGTGGAATCTCAGCCCCGCAGATATCCGAAAATCGAACCAGAGACCGGTAATTCGTGATCGGCATAATACCGGGCACGACAGGAATATCGACGCCAATTTTCTCGCAGCTGTCAACAAATCTGAAGTATGAGTCGGCGTTGTAAAAGTACTGGGTAATAGCGCTGTTTGCCCCTGCATCTATCTTTGCCTTAAAGAAGTGCAGATTTGATTCAACGCTTCTGGAGTCGGGATGAATTTCCGGGTAAGCCGCAACCTCAATGTGGAAGTGATCGCCGGTTTTTTCTCTGATAAAGGTGACCAGTTCGTTCGCGTAGGTCATTTTAATTGATGCGCCCATGCCAGATGGCATATCACCGCGCAATGCCACCAGGCGCGTAACCCCTGCGTCTTTGTATTCGTTTAACAGTGCTTCAATCTTCTCAGGCGCATCACCGCCGAAGGAAAGGTGCGGAGCGGCGGTGGACCCGGAGTCGTTAATCTCGAGAACGAGCCGTTTGGTACCATCTTTTGTCGAGCCACCTGCGCCATAGGTCACTGAAAAAAAATGCGGATTCAGTTCACTCAGACGATCATGAACCCGTCGGATTTTTTCGAATGCTTCTTCAGATTTTGGTGCTGAGAACTCGAAGCTAAAAAGTCTGGGAAATGATTCCTGTGCTGCCATGGAGAGGCTCTTTAAAGAGCGTCGGCCAGGATGTCAGCCTTGTCCGTTTTTTCCCAGGTGAAGTTTGGCTCTTCTCGACCGAAGTGTCCGTAGGCTGCTGTATCCAGGTAAATCGGCCGTTTTAGATCCAACATGGAAATAAGACCTTTTGGCCGAAGGTCAAAGTGTTCCCGAACCAGTGCCTCGATCTCAGAATCTGAAAGCTTTCCGGTGCCGAATGTCTCGATACTGATAGAAGTTGGTTCAGCAACACCGATCGCGTAGGACACCTGGATCTCACAACGATCTGCAATACCGGCAGCGACAATATTCTTGGCGACATAACGACTAGCGTAGGCGGCACTTCGATCAACCTTTGAGGGATCCTTGCCAGAAAAGGCGCCGCCACCGTGTCTTGCTGTGCCACCATAGGTATCGACGATTATTTTCCGACCCGTTACACCGCAGTCACCGACGGGCCCGCCAATCACAAAACTGCCCGTGGGATTGATGTGATATTTGGTGTCTGCGTGGAGCCAGTTTGCCGGTAGAACCGGTTTGATGATTTCTTCCATGACTGCTTCCTGCAGGTCCTTAAGTGAAACTGAAGGGTCATGCTGGGTTGAAAGTACAACAGCGTCTATGCCATTGGGTACACCCTTGTCATCGTAAGTAAAGGTCACCTGACTTTTTGCATCGGGTCTCAGGAACAACAGTTTCCCTGCTTTTCTAATGTCGGATTGCTGTTTAACAAGACGGTGAGAATAGGTAATCGGCGCGGGCATCAATACATCGGTTTCGTTGGTCGCATAACCAAACATCAAACCCTGGTCGCCTGCGCCCTGCTCATGGTCGGCGCTTTCGTCCACCCCCATAGCGATATCTGCAGATTGCTTTCCAATCGCATTCAGTACCGCACAGGAGGCGCCGTCGAAACCCACATCAGAGCTGTTGTATCCGATATCCAGGATGACTTTACGACAGATTTCCTCAAGATCAACCCAGGCTTTAGTGGTGATTTCTCCCGCGATAACTACCATGCCGGTTTTGAGCATGGTTTCACAGGCAACACGACCTTCTTTGTCCTCAGTGAGAATGGCATCCAGAATGGCATCTGAAATTTGA
Organism: Gammaproteobacteria bacterium; assembly: GCA_002725285.1. GTDB lineage: Bacteria > Pseudomonadota > Gammaproteobacteria > Pseudomonadales > Azotimanducaceae > JAHRVQ01. Next base: position 5,969 of record PBRC01000002.1, read on the forward strand.
TCAGCCATCTTATCTGGATGGCCCTCTGATACGGATTCAGAGGTAAATGTTTTGATTGCCATATGCGAAGTCTGATTTCCAAAAGCCGGCATTCTACAGCCTTAGGTGATGTTTTCCCAATCTAAACCGCGACAATGCTTCAAGACAATGCTTCAAGTAGAAGCCAAAAACCGCTCATATCCAAAAGAAGGTTTGATGTCGATGAGTGCCTAAGAGAAAATAGTCGCCTTCATTCATCGCAACAACGGGTTATCAATGAGTTCACACCAACAACGCGCGAATGCAATTCGTGCGCTCAGCATGGATGCAATTCAGAAAGCAAAATCTGGACACCCGGGAGCACCCATGGGAATGGCGGATATAGCTGAAGTCCTTTGGACTGAGTACATGGACCATAACCCACTTAATCCTGACTGGGAGAACCGGGACCGGTTTGTACTCTCAAACGGACACGGATCCATGTTGCTCTATTCCTTGTTGCACCTGACTGGTTACGATTTAGCCATGGAGCAACTGATGAATTTCAGACAGCTGGGGTCAAAAACACCAGGGCATCCTGAATATGGCTATACACCTGGCGTTGAAACGACAACCGGTCCACTGGGACAGGGATTTGCTAACAGCGTTGGGATGGCGATAGCCGAGAAACTACTGGCGGCCCGTTTTAATCAGAGCAAAGACGGCAGTGTCTTCAATATCGTTGACCATCATACTTTTGTATTTGCCGGGGACGGTTGCCTGATGGAAGGTATTTCCCATGAAGTTGCATCGCTCGCGGGGACACTGAAGCTGGGTAAGTTGATCTGTATCTATGATGACAATGGCATTTCGATTGACGGCAAGGTGGAAGGCTGGTTTACCGATGATACTCCGGGTCGGTTTGCTGCTTACGGCTGGCATGTCATCCCTGATGTGGATGGTCATGATGCAGAGGCTGTTTCTGTTGCCCTTGAACAGGCGAAGAGCAATACCGGTCAGCCCAGTATTATTTGCTGTAAAACAGAGATTGGCTACGGCGCACCGAACAAGGCAGGAACTGCAGCAAGCCATGGAGCGCCTTTGGGCGAGGATGAGGTGGCTGGTACACGGGAGCAGCTTGGATGGTTGCACGAGCCCTTTATTATCCCCGATGACATCTACGAAGGTTGGGACTGCAGGCAGAAAGGTGCCGAGAAAGAAAATGAATGGAAGCAGTGCTTTGCAGACTACAGTCAGGCGTTCCCTACATTAGCGAAGGAGTTTGAACGTTGTGTCAGAGGCGAGTTGCCGGATGACTGGTCAAAGGCGATGGATGATCTTTTGAAAGAAACCAATACCAATGCTGAATCCATGGCATCCAGGCAGGCGTCTGCGAAAGTCATTGCCAGGATTGCATCCCTNCTGCCGGAATTAGTGGGTGGTTCAGCGGATCTGTCAGGTTCCAACAACACAAACTGGCCTGAAGTTGAAGTTGTTGACGGGTCAGATTCAGAAGGCAATTACATTTACTATGGCGTTAGAGAATTCGGAATGACTGCCATCGCGAACGGCATGACTTTGCACGGTGGTATTTTGCCCTTTACAGGGACGTTCTTAATCTTCATGGATTACGCACGCAATGCAGTCAGGATGTCAGCATTGATGGGAATTCGGAATATTCATGTCTATACTCATGACTCAATTGGCCAGGGTGAAGATGGCCCGACGCATCAGCCGGTCGAGCAGCTGGCCAATCTCCGTGGTACGCCCAACATGTCTGTCTGGCGCCCCTGTGACAGTCTTGAGACGGTGGTTGCGTGGCAATCAGCCGTCGAAAGAAAAGACGGACCGACAGCACTTGTCTTCTCCAGGCAGGGATTGCCCTTCCAGGCGCGAACCGACAGCCAGATAAAAGAAGTTGCAAGGGGTGCTTATGTCATCAGAGACAGCAGCGAGCCAGCAAAGGTCATTCTGATTGCGACCGGTTCTGAAGTGAACATCGCAATTGGTGCTGCTGAAAAACTCAACGAATCCGGCACGCCGACAAGGGTGGTGTCGATGCCCAGCGCAAACACCTTCGAAGCTCAAGACGAATCATACAGGGAGTCCGTATTGCCTGTGGCTCAGCGTAATCGAGTTGCAATAGAAGCTTCGCATCCGGATTACTGGTACAAATGGGTTGGCCTCGATGGTGAAGTGATTGGCTTACCCAGGTTTGGCGAATCCGGTCCTGGCGGTGAAGTCATGACACACTTTGGTTTTTCGGTTGATAACATTGTCGAAGTTGCCAGAGGTATGGTGTGAATGTAGTTGATCTCAGGGATCTCGATCTCCAAGGTAAACGGGTTCTTGTTCGTGAAGATCTGAATGTACCGCTCAAAGATGGCAAGGTCACATCGGATGCCCGGATCCGCGCCGCATTGCCTACCATAGAATATATTTTGGGTGCTGGGGCAAAGTTGATGGTTATGTCGCATTTAGGGCGCCCGATAGAAGGGACTCCTATCGCTGACCAACCTGAGGCCAGTATGGCCCCGGTTTCTGCTTATATTGCTAACCTGATGGGAAAAGAAGTACGTCTGCTTGAGGACTATCTGGATGGNGTGGAATTTGGTGATGAAGACTTTGTTCTGTTTGAAAACGTCCGTGTTAATCAGGGTGAGAAATCAAACGATGAAACACTGTCNCGCAAACTGGCACAGCTGTGTGATGTATTNGTNATGGATGCCTTNGGTNCGNCACATAGAGCCCAGGCCACGACTGAAGGGGTTGCCAGATATGCACCGGTTGCCTGCGCTGGACTATTGCTGGTAAATGAATTGAAGGCTTTGGAAACTGCAATTGCTGAACCGGCAAAGCCGGTGGTTGCTATTGTGGGCGGCAGTAAAGTGTCCAATAAACTCGAAGTATTGGATGCTTTATCCGAAAAGGTAGACCAGCTCGTTGTCGGTGGCGGGATTGCCAATACTTTTCTTGCGGCAACCGGTTGCGAGGTTGGGCAATCATTGTATGAACCTGATCTTGTCGAGGCAGCCAGAGCATTACTCAACAAGGTCGAAGTGCCCATACCAACAGATGTTGTAACCGCCACGAGTTTGAACGAACCAGAAACGGCGACAATCAAATCAGTCGAAGAAATAAATAGTGACGATATGATTCTCGATATTGGGCCGGAAACGCGAAGTGCCATCAGCCAAATCATTGGCAAAGCGGCGACGATCATCTGGAATGGGCCGGTAGGGGCATTTGAGCGGGACGAATTTGCAGAGGGAACAAAAAGTCTGGCGAAGGATATTGCAGATAACAGGGGCTTTTCGATTGCAGGCGGAGGCGATACCCTTGCGGCAATAGATAAGTATGGAATCGCAGGTGCGATTTCCTATATCTCAACCGGCGGTGGTGCATTTCTGGAATTTGTTGAAGGCAAAGAGTTGCCTGCCGTGGCGGTATTGGAGCGGCGCGCAGCAAACTGAATATTATTTTACAGGAGTAGAACAATGGCATTGGTTAGCATGAGGCAATTGTTGGATCACGCCGCAGAGAATGGATATGGCGTCCCGGCGTTTAATGTTAATAACCTGGAGCAGATGCGGGCCATCATGGAAGGGGCAAGAGAAACNGACAGTCCNGTTATTGTCCAGGCGTCTGCNGGTGCACGAAAATATGCGGGTCCNAATTTTCTGCGTCATCTTATCCTTGCGGCGATAGAAGAATTTCCGGATATACCTGTTGTGATGCACCAGGACCATGGGGCGTCTCCGGATGTATGTCAGCGTTCAATTCAGTATGGATTTTCGTCAGTAATGATGGATGGCTCGTTGATGGAAGATCAGAAGACAGCGTCGAGTTACGAGTACAATGTCGATGTTACCAAGCGAACCACTGATATGGCGCACGCCTGCGGCGTAACCGTCGAGGGAGAACTTGGCTGCCTTGGTTCTCTTGAAACAGGCGAGGCCGGAGAAGAAGATGGCGTAGGCGCTGCGGGGAGTCTGTCGAAAGAGCAACTACTTACAGATCCGGAACAAGCCGTTGATTTTGTCGAGAAAACGGGCGTGGATGCACTGGCCATTGCAATAGGCACCTCCCATGGTGCTTATAAATTCACAAGGCCGCCAACAGGTGACATATTAGCTATTGATCGGATCAAGGCGATTCATTCACGTCTCCCCAATACCCATCTGGTGATGCATGGGTCGTCCAGCGTACCTCAGGAATGGCTGAAGGTAATCAATGAGCACGGTGGCGAGATTCCTGAGACCTACGGGGTGCCAGTGGAAGAAATCCAGGAAGGCATTAAGTATGGTGTTCGCAAGNTCAATATTGATACTGACTTGCGACTGGNGTCGACGGGTTCAATTCGGCGCTTTTTAGACAATAACAGATCTGAGTTTGATCCAAGAAAGTACTTTACCGAGTCTCTGATTGCCATGAAAGGGATCGTACTCGATCGTTATGAGGCATTTGGCACGGCTGGAAATGGTTCTAAAATCAAACCAATATCACTCGATGCCATGGCAGGACGCTATTCTACCGGTGATTTAGATCCACAACTTCAATAGAGATCGTGAGTGAGTTAGCTGCNCGCCTGACAGAAATTGTAGGCCTTGAGAATCTTGGCAGCGATGCTGCTGTCAGGGAAAAATACGGTCGTGACTGGACTCGGTTTTTCCCTCCTGTCCCATCGTTTGTGGTGTTTCCTCGAAACATTGAAATCGTTCTGAGACTTGTAAAGTTTGCTAACGAAGCCAAAATTTCTTTGGTGCCGTCAGGTGGTCGAACGGGGTTGTCCGGCGGTGCTGTGGCAACGGACGGTGAAATAGTGGTCTCGTTTGAGAAAATGAACCAAGTGCTGCAATTCAATGAGGTTGATAATACCGTTGTTGTTGAGCCGGGTCTGATTACACAGCAGCTACAGGAATTTGCCACTCAAAAGGGTTTGTTTTATCCGGTCGACTTTGCTTCCTCCGGGTCGAGCCAGATCGGCGGCAATATCGCCACCAACGCGGGTGGAATCAAGGTCTTGCGGTATGGATTAACGCGAGATTGGGTCCGTGGATTAAAGGTGGTGACGGGATCAGGTGAATTACTCGATTTGAATAAGGGACTTATCAAAAATGCCACCGGATATGATTTGCGACACCTGTTTATAGGATCCGAAGGGACGCTTGGGTTTATTGTCGAAGCCACCATGGCACTGACAAAACCTCCTAACGATTTGACGGTGGTGCTGCTCGCGGTACATAAAATGACCGATGTGATTTCTATCCTTGAAGTATTCAAAAACAAAGTTGAACTAACGGCGTTTGAGTTTTTCTCTGATGAAGCTCTGCGCCATGTCATCGATCTGCAGGGAGCGAATCATCCGTTTCCTGAGCAATCCCGTTACTATGTACTGCTGGAGTTTGAGAGAACCACTGCCGAGGTCCCTGAGCTGGCTCACGCTGCTTTCAGCGACTGCGTTTCCGGTGGCTGGGTGGCGGATGGTGTCATCAGTCAGAGTGAACGGCAGCGCGACGAGTTGTGGTCATACCGTGAAAACATTGCACAGGCTCTTACACCCTTTACGCCCTACAAGAATGATGTTGCCGTTCGCGTATCCCAGGTGCCTGGATTTCTGGCAGCGATCGAAGGAGAAGTTGGAAAGAGATACCCGGCGTTCGAGGTTATCTGGTTCGGGCACATTGGCGATGGCAATCTGCATCTGAATATCCTTAAACCAGCAGACTGGGATATTGATGACTTCAAGCGCGATTGTGAGAAAGTCAGTCAAAGCGTGCTGGCAATCGTGAAGGAATTTGATGGCAGCATCTCTGCGGAACATGGGGTTGGATTGCTGAAGCGGGATCAGCTTGAATTTACCCGTTCGTACGCCGAAATCGAACTGATGAAATCACTTAAAGCGGTATTCGATCCAGGCGGGATTATGAATCCAGGGAAACTGCTCTTCTAACCACGCCCCGGGGAGCATATCACCGAACCCCTTGTGTAACGGCGAGATGTCCCTGGCATTGTTAGATTAGTGAGATGTCGAATTAGCGAGACGATCGAGTCTCAATACCCGTTGGTGTACCGATAAGTAATATGTCTGCTGGTTTTTGCGCAAATAAGCCGTTTGTGACGACGCCGGTAATGTTATTTATCTGCTTCTCCAATTCTGGCGCATCCTCTATTGTCAGATCGAAGGCATCGAGAATCACGTTGCCATTGTCTGTCGTGAATCCGTCTCGCCAGACCGGGCGACCACCCAGCTTGATGATTTGTCTCGCAACAGCAGAACGAGCCATTGGGATAACTTCAATCGGTAGCGGAAACTGGCCCAGTGTTTTAACAAGTTTTGATTCATCAACGATACAGATAAACCGATCTGCTACTGAGGCGACGATTTTTTCTCTGGTTAGAGCACCGCCGCCGCCCTTGATCAGTTCGAACCTGGCATTAGTTTCATCTGCACCATCGATGTAAAACAACACTTCCTTTACGCCATTTAGTTCATACACGGGAATGCCATGGGATTTCAGTCGNTCCTCGGAGGCAANGGAACTTGCCACGGTGCCGTCNAACTTGTGTTTGATCTTAGCCAGNGCGTCAATGAAGTAGTTGGCTGTTGAACCGGTACCGACGCCGATGATGGATTCGATTTGGAGGAATGGATCAATGTAGTTTGCGGCTGACTCGCCGACTTGCTGCTTGAGTGCGTCCTGATCAGCGGTCATTTAGCTACTTTATGTTAGCGGATTCACTGATGATTATACTTATGGGCCCGACGATACCAAGGAATAAGAAATCTGCAAGACAACTCAGATTCTCAAAAGATACAGGTACTTTACTGATGCGCCCGATGGAGCCTAGTCATTAGGATACACTCGGTCAGAAAGATGAAAATCACGATACTCCTGGTCATATGAAAAAAGACTCAAGTCGTCGATTCGATCAACAAAGAGCGTGCCATTCAAATGATCAAACTCATGCTGGAATACGGTTGCGAGGAATCCTTTGAACTCTAGGGATCTGTTTTCACCCCTGGCATTCAGATATTCGACTGCGATATGTTGCGGTCGTTCGACAAAACCCATCAGGCCTGGCACAGAGAGACAACCTTCCCAGTATCCAGTGCACTCTGGCTCAAGCACGGTTAGCTTTGGGTTAACAAAGACGCTGAAGGGAATTGCCTGGACCTCACCGTATCGGGTACTCGTGTCCACGACCTCTATCACCAGGACCTGGCTGGACAGGTTGATCTGTGGCGCCGCCAGGCCGATACCGCTTGCGGCATGCAAGGTTTCCTGCATGTCGATAATGAGTTGTCGAAATTCGGGAGAGTCGAATTTGTCGATGGGATAGGGTTCAGCTACTTTGCGGAGTGTAGGATGCCCCATCCGTATAATTTCTTTTACTGCCATTTATTCACTTTGCCTTCTTTTTTTTGAAACTGAGTCAGGATATTGCTCGATTGGGCCGTAACTACAACACATATCCAGCCCAGAATTCTCGAATTGCACCTCCCAGGCGATTTGTTGCGCCTTATAAGAATAATATTAGTATTTTGATTAATATCTGAATAGGGTATATAGCAATCGGCCCGAATCAGAAAAGTACTTTCTTTTTAAGAAGTTGCATGAATTAAGAAGCCAGATTTGATTGTATTGATTTTCGTTCTCTTTGGCATTGGTATCGCGGTGAATACACTGGGCCGGGTACTGGGGTTCTAGACTCGGTTAATCTTCATCGAAGAGTTGAACCAGATCAGCTCTTTCTCGGTAATGACAGCCTGGATCGGGATATCCCAGGAGCGACTGTCCAGACCATCACATTCCTGAATTGAGTGGGCAATGCCAAGAAGCAATGGCTTATGCCATGAGTTAGACCATCTGTTGAATGTTCTGTCGTAGTAACCTTTACCCATACCGAGTCGATTCCCTGCTCGATCAAAACCCACCACTGGCATCAATACGACGTCTAACATCAGCGGATTAATCATTAGCCTGGGATCATATTGGGGTTCTATGATGCCGAACCGGTTCCGAGCAGTCTGACTGTCGGACAACCACGGCTGAAACATCAATCGTTGTTTTTCCCAGGGACGAATGGCATCACTGATTAGTGGCAAATACCAGTTCCTTATGGAATCGAATGTCAGACTGGTTATATCGACCTCACCCTCGAAAGCCCAGTAAAGACCAACATGTCTTGCTTTCAAAAAAGGCGTTAGTCGATAGAGCTGGCGAACAATACTGTCACTGGCCTGACGTTGCTGATCGAGTGTGAGTGCGCAGCGCTTTGAATGGAGCTCTGCACGCAAGCGCTTCTTGCTCTTTACGATATCCAACTGGATAAGTTCCCCAAATTGCCGCTGTTCTGATAGGCCCTTGAACCCAGCGGTTCAAGGCGGTGGTCCCTAACTGGCCTTAGGCGTTCCGCGGTACGGACATGCGCATCAGCCAAGATAAAAGACCCCCTGGTTATCGCATAAAGGGTCGAGGACATATCGACTGGCAAACAACCCAGGGAACATTTGGTAATTATATATGAAACCATGAAAGGTGCACCTGCCCTATTGACTATTTAGCACCTTTAGTCGATTTAATGCCTGATCGAGCTTTGTGGTCAGCTTTTGAATTCTAGAAGCCTGATGTTTAATCACGTCAGTGGTCTTTTTTGTCTGACCCAGATAATCATTGGCAATATTAAGGGCAGCGATTACGGCAAGACGGTCCAGACCAGGCACATTGGCGCTTGCTTTCATTTCCCGCATTTTCTGATCGAGCAGTGACGCTGACTGCTTAAGTGCAGAAACCTCATCAGGTTGGCAACTTACCTGGTACTCCTTGTCGAGAATTGACACTGTCACGGTCTCGGCTTCAGACATGGGCTATTCCTACCTGTTATGGTTATTCTCAAAGTTGATTCCCACGCCTATTCCTGCTCCAGGGCTTTTAGGCGCATAATCATGGCTTCGACTTTGCTCCTGGCGAGTTCGTTCTTCTCGAGAAGTCGGGTTCGTTCGTGCAGCCAGGTATCCCGATCAGCTTCCATGACGGCCTGTTTCTTCTCAAGTTCATCACACAAAAGGATTAGCTCATCGATTTTGGTTTCGAGGTCCTGTAATTCCAATGCCGGTCACCAATAACTCATTCAGCAGATACTATAATTCTACCCTTCTATAAAGGTCAAACCCAGACAGATCGCGTAAGATGAAGTCTTTTATGTTGGCTCTGCAATGTCTTATGGAATCTGATTTCACGAATGTAGCCGAACGAGTGGCCAGGTACCAGAATCAGGTGGGTAGTCGATCCAATTCCTCCGAGCTTCACGGATTGCTAACAGGTTGGTTGTGCGCCGGTTCCGAGTGGTCGGAACCCGATCAGTCTGGGCTTTTAGATGATTGGTTCGATGATGATTCTCCAGATTCAGATCTTGTCCAGGTCGTTAATGACCTGGCATCCTGGACGCTGGACAGCCTTAAGGATATGGAATTCGGATTTAGACTCATGTTGCCGGATGACGATGATGACATCAGCTGGCGCCAACATTGCGTCAGCATGTGGTGTACTAGCTTTCTGGCTGGTTTCGGTGCCACAGGGAGATTTCAGGACGCTGACTTGTCAGAAGAGGTGACTGAGGTGTTGGATGATCTGGCAAGAATCGCTGCTCTGGATGACCAGGAGATTCCTGATGATGAAGGAAATGAAGCTGACTTGATGGAAATCGCGGAATATGTGCGGATATCCGTTGTACTTGTTTATACAGAATGTACGACCGGAGAAATTCATTGAGCTGGTTTTCAGTACAAAGCATTGCTTCCCGCCAGGAACGATTTTAGAGTTCGAGTAAAAAAAAGGTAATCATTCAACGATGAGTTCGGCGTCAAAAATCAGCTTAAAGGAATTTGCGCGACGACGACGGGAACTTATGGCTTTGATGGAGGAAAACAGCATTGCCATATTACCCAGCGCAGCCATCGTCACCAGAAATAATGACGTTGAATATCAGTTTCGACAGAACAGCGACTTCCACTACCTGACTGGATTTAACGAACCCGGATCAGTTTTTGTGTTAATTCCCGGGCGGGAGCACGGTGAATGTATCCTGTTCTGTCGTGAGCGAGAGGCGCAAGTGAAACGCTGGCATGGNNAAATTACGGGCCCGGAACGTGCCATGCAGTTGTTTGGCATTGATGATGCGTTTCCAATCACTGATATNNATGACATCCTGCCTGGACTGATCGAAGGGAAATCAAAACTATACTACGCGATGGGTTCGCATCACGAATTTGANANNCGAATCATTGCCTGGGTTAACAGCATNACGACTAATCAGCAATCAGGAACCAAACCCCCGGGTGAATTTGTCCAGTTANGNCAGTACNTGCATGAATTGAGGTTATTCAAAAGCAAGCAAGAAATCGCGGTGATGAAACATGCNGCAGAGATTACGGGTGCNGCTCATAAACAGTTAATGGTCAATCTAAAACCAGGCATGTACGAGTATCAACTGGAAGCAGGNCTGGTNCATACCTTTATTATGGGTGGTGCCAGATCCACTGCCTATCCGTCCATTGTTGGTTCTGGTAATAACGGATGTATTCTTCACTACATTCAGAACGATGATCAGATTAAAGATGGCGATCTGGTACTCGTTGATGCTGGATGCGAGTATGAGTATTACGCTTGTGACGTGACCCGGACATTCCCCGTAAGCGGCAAGTTCAGCAAGGCTCAGAAAGAGGTGTACGACATCGTCCTCAAAGCTCAGGAGGCTGCAATTGCCATGATTGAGCCGGGTAATCATTGGAATCAGCCGCACGAAGCCGCCGTCGAAGTAATCACCCAGGGTCTCATGGATTTGGGATTGCTCGAGGGAGAGGTGGATGAGTTGATTGAGTCACAAGCTTACAAAAAGTTCTATATGCACCGGACCGGACACTGGTTGGGTCTCGATGTGCATGATGTTGGCGAATACAAGATCCATGGAGAGTGGCGGGTGTTTGAAAGTGGTATGGTGACCACAGTTGAACCTGCGATCTATATTTCCGAAGAGCTGGAAGATTTACCGACTAGGTATCGCGGTATTGGCGTTAGAATTGAAGACGATGTTTTAGTGACAAGGTCAGGTCATGAAGTGCTGACCGCGGCGATCCCAAAAACTGTAGATGAAGTCGAAAGTTACATGGCCGATCCGACAAGTGCCGTTGCCTGATTCTTCTACACTATGAGCCTGACTGTACTCGCACTTCAAATACTCTCACTTTTCCGAGCGAAGTGAAGCAGTTAGAATAGCGGCCTTTTAGCCTGCATCGGCTCGTGCCGATTTCTTGTCAGAGAGTCATGAGTTTAAGGACACCAATCTATCAATTACATGTTGATGCCGGGGCGAAGATGATTGATTTCGGCGGCTGGGACATGCCAATCAACTATGGTTCTCAGATAGAGGAGCATCATACGGTCAGATCAACTGCCGGTGTTTGTGATGTCTCTCACATGACCGTGATTGATCTTGCTGGAGATGCAAGTAAAGCGTTTCTGCGTTGGTTACTTGCCAACGATGTTGAGAAACTGCTGTCTCCGGGTCGTGCTTTATACAGTGCGATGTTGAACGAAGACGGTGGTGTGCTGGACGATTTGATCGTTTACCTCACCGAAACCGGGTATCGCCTGGTCGTTAATTGTGTGACCCGCGGAAAAGATCTGGCCTGGATCAAGAAGCAGGCGGCAGCCTTTAGCTGTGAGATTACCGAACGGTCGGAACTGGCGATTCTGGCAGTTCAGGGTCCTGAATCAATCGAACAGGTAAAGGCATTAGTCGATGTGGTGACTGCAACATTCATTGATACCTTAAGACCATTTGTAGGAGGATTTTGCGGTAGCTGGTTTATTGCGCGAACCGGCTATACCGGTGAGAAAGGTGTTGAACTCATCATACCCGCAGACGATGCGGTGCAGTTGTGGAAAGACCTTACTGGGGATGGTGTAAAGCCTGTCGGTCTGGGTGCGAGAGATACCTTGCGACTCGAAGCAGGCATGAACCTGTATGGCAGCGATATGGATGAATCTGTTACACCCTATGAATCCAATATGGCGAATACTGTGGTGATGGATGACAATCGAGATTTTGCCGGCAAGGCCAGACTCAAGGCTCAGCTGAATGAGGGAATTGGCCAGGAACTGGTAGGGCTAGTGATGCATGAACGAGGTGTCCTGCGTGCACACTATCCCGTCTATTCAGGTGATGGGCAGGTTGGTGAAATTACCAGCGGTGCTTTTTCACCGACTTTGCAGCATTCAATTGCACTGGCACGCATACAATGTGGTGCAGCAGATCTAAAGGTTGGGATACGAAACAAACAGGTTGAAGTTTTCAAGGTTAATCCACCATTTGTACGCAATGGCAGGCGAGTATACAAACTGTAATATTTGATAAGAGACAAGTACGAGGATAGGTAAATGGCTGAGTTTCCAGGTGAGTTAAGGTATGCAGAGAGTCACGAATGGGCTCGCGTTGAAGAGGATGGTACGATAATCGTTGGTATCTCGGATCATGCGCAGGAATCTCTGGGTGATGTCGTCTATGTAGAGCTGCCTGAAGTAAACACGTCAGTTTCTGCAAAGGGGGAGGCTGGCGTGGTTGAATCCGTCAAGGCAGCTTCCGATATCCTCTCGCCCGTAACCGGCACAGTCATTGCAGTTAACGAAGAGCTGGAGGATGCGCCGGAGATTGTCAATGAATCACCGTTTGAAAAGGGTTGGTTCTTTAAGCTGCAACCTGAGAATATTACCGAGCTGGATGAATTGCTCGATGCCAATGCGTACCAGGAATTTTGCGAAAACGAAGAACACTAGGATTCTGGTGTTTCACCCCATTTATGTTTTGAGGTAGACCATGCCTTTTGTGCCGCACACGTCACATGATGAACAACTCATGTTGGAGGCCATTGGTGTTGGTTCAATCGAAGATCTGTTTGATGAGATTCCCCCGGCATTAAGAACCGGTGTACTGAACACCACACCAGATGCGATTACCGAGAAAGAGCTCATACGTCTGATGGCGGATCGGGCTCGACAGGACGAGATTAATCTGTCGTTCATTGGCGCGGGTGCCTATGAGCATCACATTCCCAGCGCGGTTTGGGACATCGTCAGCCGGGGTGAGTTTATGACTGCCTATACCCCCTATCAGGCGGAAGCGAGTCAGGGCACGTTACAACTCATTTACGAGTTTCAGACCATGATGACTCGTCTGACCGGTATGGATGTCGCCAACGCTTCAGTCTATGACGGTGCGTCCGCGCTGGCTGAAGGCGTTTTGATGGCGGTACGGGCAAATCGTAGATCGAAATCGAGACGCATTCTCATGACGGGGAATATTCATCCCAACTACCTGAGTGCCTGCCTGAACATCATTCGTAATCAGCAGATCGAAATTGATGTGCTCGATTGGGATCCACAATCTGGACTGACTGATCAGGCTCAATTGGGAGTTTATGAAGGTCAGGACTATGCCGCGCTGGTCATTGCCTACCCGACCTTTTTTGGTGGTCTTGAAGACGTCAGCGTGTTGACGGACTGGGCTCATGGGCAGAAACAACTGGTTGTTGGGGTGGTCAATCCCATGGCATTGGGATTGCTGCAACCGCCTGGAAGCTGGGGGCAGGCAGGTGCTGACATTGTCGTTGGCGAAGGCCAGCCGTTTGGCATCCCGGTCGCCTCTGGCGGCCCCTATCTTGGTTTCATGTGCTGTGGAAGCGGTATTGTTAGACAGATGCCCGGTCGGATCATCGGCAAGACGGTCGACACAGATGGAAAGACAGGATTTGCATTAACACTCCAGGCAAGAGAGCAGCATATTCGTCGGGCCAAGGCGACTTCAAATATTTGTACCAACCAGGGTTTGCTGGCAACTGCTGCAACAATTTACCTGAGCCTGATGGGCGATGTTGGATTGCAATCAATTGCCAGGCAATGTCATAACGGCATTGTTAAGTTACTAGACGGTATAAAGGATGTTAAAGGTGTAGAACGACGATTTTTAGCCCCGGTGTTCCATGAGGCTGTGATTAAACTGCCAAAACCTGCTGCGCAAGTCCTCTTGCGGATGCAGGATGATGGCATTCTGGGGGGTTACGATCTGGGAGAAGTTCACCCGTCACTCGCCGATTGCATGTTGACCAATGTGACAGAAACGAAAACCGATGCGGATATCGCAAGCTTCCTGTCTAGTTTGCAGCAGGCGGTGGTGGCGTAGCGATGCTGATTTACGAACAGAGCAGCAAGGGAAGAAGTGCGAGGGCACAGTATGAACCTTGTGAACTCAGAAACAGCGAAATCCCCGAATCGCACCTTCGATCAGAGCGTCTCGGATTGCCAGCAGTGTCAGAATTACAGGTAGTTCGACACTTCACCAACCTGTCGAAAAAGAACTTCTCGATTGATGGTGAATTCTATCCGCTCGGTTCCTGCACCATGAAATACAATCCCCGTGGTGCCCACAATGCGGCTAGTTTGCCCGGTTTCCTGGACAGGCACCCTCTTGCACCTGAGAGTGTCAGTCAGGGATTTCTGAGCTGTCTGTATGAGTTGCAGGAGTACCTTAAGGATGTGACCGGCATGCAGGCGGTCTCGCTGACACCAATGGCGGGCGCTCAGGGTGAATTTGCCGGTGTTGCCATGATACGTGCCTATCACGACAAACACGGTGACAGCGAACGCTCTGAAATTCTGATTCCCACGGCGGCTCATGGAACGAATCCGGCCACAGCAGTCATGTGCGGGTACACGGTTCGTGAGGTTGCCGTAACCCGCGATGGTGACGTTGATGTTGTTGCATTGAAGGCAGCGCTTGGGCCCCGGACTGCCGGCATCATGATGACCAACCCATCGACGTGCGGTGTGTTCGAGAGAAGGATTGAGGAGATCGCCAGCATCATTCATGAAGCAGGGGGGCTCCTTTACTACGACGGAGCAAACCTTAATGCAATTCTCGGCAAGGTTAAACCCGGTGACATGGGATTTGATGTGATGCATATGAACCTGCACAAGACCTTCGCAACACCTCATGGTGGTGGTGGTCCTGGTGCCGGACCGATTGGTGTTGGTCCGAGACTCATGCCTTATATGCCAACGCCTGTTGTCGGCAGGCGCGAATCGAACGAGCACTTCTGGATGGGCGAGGCGGAGATCCCGGACACGATCGGTAACCTTTCTGCGTTTATGGGTAACGCTGGCATTCTGCTTCGGGCTTACGCCTATGCCAGGTTGTTAGGTAACGAGGGCATGCACAGAGTTGGTGAATATGCGACGCTGAATGCTAACTATATGGCTGCGAAACTGACACAGGTTGGATTCAAACTTGCTTATCCAGATCGACGTGCGACCCATGAGTTTATCGTCACCCTTTCACAGGAGGCAAAGGAGCTGGATGTTAGCGCTATGGACTTTGCTAAACGACTGCTGGACTACGGGTTTCACGCGCCGACGACGTACTTCCCTCTGCTGGTTCCCGAGTGTTTGCTGATTGAACCTACAGAAACAGAATGCCGCGAAGAGATTGATGCATTCATCAGAGCCATGGCGAGTATCCTGAAAGAAGCAAAAGAAACCCCGGAGTTGGTGAAGACCGCACCTGTGACAATGCCGGTAAAACGACTGGACGATGTAAAAGCCGCGAGGGATCTGGATCTCGTATGGCATGAACAAACATAAAGCTGGTATGTTGTCGTTCCAGAAAGTGGGTCAGCACTTATCTGGAATCTATTCCTTTTCTACAAGAATAAATAAACCGGATGACGACCGAGCATACCGTATGAGCCTTAAATCAGCAGTGCGTCTAGGAAGACTGATCCTGCAGATACTGCTTCAGGGTGATTTCGAATTCCTCGAGTCGATGCAGGAGTACCGAGAGCATCAATGGTAATTTTGCCTTCTCAGGTTCATTTGCTTCGCTGCGACCCAGCATTACTAAAACGTCAGCGAGAGTTGCCTCAAAATTGTCAGTCGTGGCAGGGTCGAGCGCACGTAAAATCGGTCTCAAGGTCACTTCGCTCAGGGTGAATTGCTGAAGTGCCAGTAGCTCCGTCCGGAGCGATTCAGTTGATGTATTGCTAAAAGCACTGTGTCCCATACCCTCATCGAAAAGAATGCTGCTTTCTCGAAATGCCTTTTGCATATAGCCCCTGGTACTGCTCAGGAAGAGAAAGAGTTGCTGTTCCGCCGACTGTCCTTCACGGGGTTGAAACTGCACGCTCACAAATTCCGCCATTTGAGCTAAATCTTGAGTCAGTTCCACAGTAACGGTTTCGAGTAGAAGCCTTCGCCGATTGATGGATTGGGCGACAAGATCCCGGGTATCCGGGGTAACGAAATCGGTAAGTGGGCGATCGAAAATCAGGTACTCCAGGGCATGAAAACCCAGACAGACCTCTGCGGGATCAGTGATGCCATGTTGTCGACGCAGGGTTTCGCTATCAACGTTGATCGTGATGTCGTTGATGATGCCGCCTTCCGGATACGCCGGTAACGAATCCAGAAAACCCGGATGCAGTGGCCAGGCATCGAGTGAGAAGACCAGCCTGGCGTTTGTCTCCGAATCATTAAACAGACCGAGCTGACCGGCTAAATGTGACTCATGGGCTGTCTGCCAAATCGCCTTAAGTGAATCGAGAGACTCTTCATTTGGGGAAGCCAGAAATGCTCTTACGCTTGTCAGTAGTTGCTCACTGACAATGAGAGCATTGGAGTTTTGCCTCTGGGCGAAGGCTGCAATCTGCTCGATTGCAAGTTTGGTTTGATCAGAATCAAGCTGAATTGAATCAGAAGATGTGAGTTCTTCATGCCCGCAACTCAGCAACAGGCTGAGTGCAAGAGCGAGGCCTAGCCCCTGAGTGAGATAACGGGCCATCGTTGTGATTGTGCAATCTTCAAAAGACCGGGGTCTGGATCGACGGCGACCGGATTCTCGACCAACTTGAGTAAAGGAAGATCATTAATGGAATCGGTGTAACAGTAGCTGCCATCGAGAGATAGGTTGTGCTGCCTGACCCAGTCATTCAGGCGAGTGACTTTACCAGCCGCAAAACTGGGGATGCCGACAACCTCGCCCGTATACCGACCATCGATCTGCTCGGGAACTGGTGCAATAAGATTTTCGATGCCCAGCAATTCAACTATTGGTTCGGTAATAAACTCAATAGTTGCTGTGACAACAATCAAAGTATCACCTTTCTGCCGATGAGAATCGACTAGTTCAAGCGCCTTTGGGAGGAGATTAGGTTGAATGCGCTGCTCAATAAACTGTTTTCGATGCTCTATCAGAAGCGCTGGTTCATGTTCGGCCAGAACACGGCATGAGAATCGCATATAAGCATCAATATCCAGTTCACCACGCTTGTAATTTTCATAGAAACGCTGGTTTTCCTCTCGAAATGAAGACTCGTCAACCAGATTGTGATCAGCAACATATTCTCCCCAGATATGATCGCTGTCAGTGGAAATCAGGGTTTCGTCAAGATCAAAGACCACCAGCGCCAATTTGTTTTCTCCTTATGCCAGAGATGGCTAGTCTAGCGGTTATTTAGCTCAATAATTAGCCTGATTGCTCCCACCGGCAGATTCAGAGACAATGATTTCAACGTGAACAAGGATGATACATAGTTTTGATTGACTCTGACGGTTATAGACCGAATGTCGGCATTATCGTCGCAAATGATCAGGGGCAGGTTCTCTGGGCGAGAAGGGTAGGACAGGATGCATGGCAATTCCCCCAGGGAGGTATAAATTCCGGAGAATCCACGAAAGATGCGCTGTATCGTGAGTTGCACGAGGAAATAGGATTAGACGCTGATCATGTCCGGATTATCAACAGTACTCAGGGCTGGTTGCGGTATAAACTACCGAAACGATTTCTGCGCCAGAATTCGACGTCGTTTATTGGTCAGAAACAGAAGTGGTTCTTGTTGAAGATGCTGACTCGTGATGATGAAGTGCGCTTCGATAATTCCAAGACGCCAGAATTCGATTTTTGGCGCTGGGTCAGTTATTGGTATCCTTTGGGTCAGGTGGTGGCATTTAAGAAGGATGTATATCGACGCGCGATGAAGGAACTTGCACCTGGCTTGTCCAAGTGCCTGACACACCAAAATTATAATAATTGAAGGACTGATCGCGAATGCTGGATGTGTTGCGACGGATTACCCAGGAAGTCGATGCCGCCAGGGATTTAAACATCGCCCTGGACATCATCGTCGATCGTGTGCAAAGCGCGATGGGCACAGAGGTCTGTTCGGTGTATCTGCTTGATGACGAAAGCAAGCAGTATGTCTTTATGGCGACCCGCGGTCTGAACACCGAAATGGTTGGCAAGGTTACGCTGGAACTGGACGAAGGTCTGGTGGGACTTGTTGGTGAAAGGGCAGAACCTGTCAACTTGCACAATGCGTCGCGCCATCCCCGATATCACTATGTGGGCGAACTCGGTGAAGAAAAGTATGAATCCTTCCTGGGCGTACCGATTATCCATCATCGAAAAGTACTTGGGGTGATCGTCGTCCAGCAGACTGGTCGACGCCGCTTTGATGAAAGTGAAGAAGCTTTCCTGATCACACTGTCGGCACAGTTGGCTGGCATCATTGTGCACGCACAAGCAACGGGTGCTTTTACTATCTCCGGGGTAGCAGCTGATCTACCGGCGAGTCGATTCCCCGGGACAGCTGGCGCACCTGGAGTCGCAATTGGAACATCAATCGTGATTTATCCGGAGGCGGATTTGTACCAGGTTCCGGAACGAACCACCAAGAAAATCAAGTCCGAGAAAAAGATCTTCCGCAACGCGGTTAAAGAAGTACGAGCGGAGATCAGGAAGCTGGGTTCGCGGCTGTCTGATCGGCTCCAACCTGAAGAACTGACCCTCTTTGATGCGTACCAGCGCATGCTGGATGAAACAGCGATCACCGGAGAAGTCATAGAGCGAATTGATCAAGGCGTCTGGTCACAGACCGCCCTGCGTCAGGTCATTGAGGCCCATGTGGCCAGCTTTGAAGCGCTGGATGACCATTATATGCGTGAGCGCGGATCTGATGTGCTGGACCTGGGTCAGAGGATTCTAACCAAACTGCAGAGTAAAGAAGAAAGGAAGCGAACATATCCCAGGGGTACAGTGCTGATTGGAGATGATCTGACACCGGGCATGCTGGCAGAAGTTCCCCGCAGCAAACTGGCTGGTCTGGTATCGGTTTCAGGCTCAGGTAGTTCTCATGTGGCTATTCTTGCCAAAGCTATGGGTGTACCGACGGTCATGGGTGTTGAAGATTTGCCTCTCCATCTGCTGGAAGAAAAACCGATCATCGTCGATGGTTTCGATGGTGTGGTGATTACCTACCCGAACAAAGATCAACTGGCGCTCTATAAGCGCATTGTTAAAGAGGAGGCGGCTTTTGTTGAGGGATTGGAACCCCTAAAGGATGAGAGATGTGAAACCAAAGACGGCCACCGGGTTCTGCTCTGGGTGAACACGGGACTGATGACCGATGTTGCAAGGTCTCTT
Organism: Gammaproteobacteria bacterium; assembly: GCA_002725285.1. GTDB lineage: Bacteria > Pseudomonadota > Gammaproteobacteria > Pseudomonadales > Azotimanducaceae > JAHRVQ01. Next base: position 25,460 of record PBRC01000002.1, read on the forward strand.
GATCGTGGTGCTGAAGGAGTTGGCCTGTATCGAACCGAAGTGCACTTTATGATGAATGACCGGTTTCCCACCGAGGAAGAGCAGCGGTTGATATACAGGAAGCATTTAAAGGCTTTCTCACCCCGGCAGGTGACTATGAGAACGCTTGATATAGGTGGCGATAAGGCACTCAGCTATTTTCCCATCCAGGAGGAAAATCCATTCCTGGGATGGCGTGGAATCCGTGTCACTCTTGATCATCCGGAGATATTCCTGGCCCAGGTCAGAGCCATGATAAAGGCCACCGAAGGGGTTGATGCCTACCTCAGGATCATGCTGCCAATGGTCAGCAGTATTGCTGAAGTCGATGAAGCCCAGCGATTAATTAGTCAGTGTTACAGAGAAATCGTCGAAGAAGGTGTTGAAGTTGAGATGCCGGATGTAGGCGTAATGATAGAAGTTCCAGCGGCCGTGTATCAGGCACGAGATATCGTCAAGCGCGTTGATTTTCTTTCAGTTGGCAGCAACGACCTGATTCAGTACATGCTCGCTGTTGATCGAAACAACTCACGTGTCGCCGAGCTGTACCAGGACTTTCATCCCGCGGTGCTGCAAGCGTTGAAACAAGTGGTTGATGCCGCCCACAGTGAGAGAAAACCGGTCGGAATATGTGGTGAAATGGCGGGTAATCCATCAGCGGCAATCCTCTTAACGGCGATGGGATATGACGTTCTGTCGATGAACTCAACCAATCTTCTGATGGTGAAGTGGGTGATTCGAAGTTTCGAAATGACCAGGGCTAAAAAGATGCTTAACAAGGTCCTCAAGATGGACAACGCTTTTCTGATCAAGAGCTATGTCGAGGATGAAATGCGTAAGGCCGGGTTAGGTCAGCTTATTCACTCAAGACCTGTGGCAGTTGTCTAGACAGGGCTATCTCAAACTGATTGGTTGCAATGTGAGTCCCTTCGGCTGAGAAACCACGCTCCTCAAAGTAGACCTCAGTCCCGGTCATTTTTACGATAGTACTCGTGCAGGTTCCATAGTGCTCGCCGAGAATAAATCGGGCGCTAAATGGTGTCTCGTCACCACGGCAGGCCAGTAATTCAAACAGGGTGTCATTGCCAAAGTTATTATTTGCGCATTGCATCAGATGCTGTCTGGCGGAAATCACCTTTGGCCAGTCGCAGTCAAGCAGCTGATTGCTCAAGCCATAGAATCCTGAAGGTAACTGACGGATCTGCTTCTCGCGGTTGCTGTAATAGAAGACAACCTCACCATCGGATATCACCAGGTTGAATCCTCTGTATTCCTGGTCCTTGTGTTGAACTTCAGCCAGGTAATCACGGCAGCTGATATCTCGACGCAGGAAGTCACTGGTGAGATCTCCCCTCGAGCGTGGCGGTAATGGGTCGGGTGGTTCTTCTGCAAAGTTGGTGACAGCAGCGAATCGACCGGACTTTGTGACCCCCAGCCAGGTACCTCCCGCCTGAAGATCACGACCACCAAGCGTACCTGGATCATCCAACCAGTAGTTGGCAGCCAGGGTTGGCCGTGCGTGTTGTTCGTCGCGATTTGCGGCGACGACCAGCTTGAGACCGTCATTGGGTGCAATGGCAAAGAGGATTAGGCACATAGAAACTACTTGATACGGGTTAGGGTAAGTTTTTTAGTGACTGGCGTGAAACCACGTGATTGGTCTGATTTGGGGGGATTATGCCATGAGTTGGCATCACAGAGAACGGATTGCATCAGAGGTCGTATCGTCGGGAGATCATCCGCCTCTTAATCCCGACTCGGCGTGATTTAATCAGGACAAGCACCTGTGACTTAACAGATAATACCCTTTTACGAAGTTAAGCCGTTTATGTGGAACTATCCTGAGTTTGACCCCGTTGCCCTTAGTCTCGGTCCAATCAGTATTCACTGGTATGCGCTCAGCTACCTGGTCGGTATCTTGCTTGTCTGGCGGCACGCTTCAATTAGGTCGAGGACAACAGGGACTGGCAGCAAGAAACCCGTTTGGACCGAAGAACACATATCTGACGCGATATTTTATGGGGTATTTGGTGTGATCCTGGGAGGTCGCATCGGCTACATGCTGTTTTATGGACGGCAGGAGCTGGTTGATGATCCGCTGGCGCTGTTTAAGGTCTGGCAGGGAGGTATGTCATTTCATGGGGGGATGCTGGGCGTCTTCGTTGCCGCGTATCTATTAGGCCGACTGACTAAAAAGACCTTTTTCGAGGTGACCGACTTTATTGCCCCCAGTATTCCCATTGCTCTCGGCTGCGGTCGACTGGGTAATTTTATCAATGGAGAATTGCCGGGGCGGGTCACTGATGTTCCCTGGGCTGCGATTTATCCGGGAGACATTGTTGGTCGTCATCCTTCCAGCCTGTACCAGGCGTTTCTGGAAGGACCTGTTTTGTTTCTGATTTTATGGTTGTTTACACGGCGTGTCAGACCCGTGGTCTCCACATCGGGTATATTCTTAATAGGGTACGGTTCATTGCGATTTTGCTCAGAGATCTTTAGAGAACCGGATGCCCACTTGGGATTCGTCGCCTTTGAATGGCTGACCACCGGCCAATTGCTATCATTACCGATGATACTGATCGGTATCTGCTTTCTGGTCTGGAGCTACCGTCATAGCGAATTGACCACAAATTAAGTGTGAGAATATCTATGATTATTCATCCAAAGGTAAGAGGTTTTTTGTGTACTGCTGCGCACCCGGCGGGTTGCGAGAAGGATGTTGAGCAACAGGTTGAATATGTGAAATCTCAGGGACAAGTCAAATGTGGGCCTAAGAAGGTCCTGATCATCGGCGCATCCGGGGGCTATGGACTGGCCTCCAGGATAAGCGCTGCATTTGGATCGGGTGCGGCTACGATCGGTGTGTTTTTCGAAAAACCAGCAGCAGGAAAGAGAACCGCGTCGGCTGGCTGGTACAAATCTGCCGCGTTTACCAGGCTTGCTGACGAGGCAGGATTATATGCGAAGAACATCAATGGTGATGCTTTCTCAGCAGAGCTGAAACGATCCACTATTGATCTGATCAAAAAAGATCTGGGGCAGTTGGACATGGTGGTCTATTCACTGGCAGCACCAGGGCGCCAGCTGGCTGACGGGACGGTGGCCCGGAGCACAATAAAACCAATTGGCGAACCTTTTGAGGGTGCTACGATTGATTTCAATTCAGGTGAGATCAGGCCGATCAGCCTTGCACCTGCAAGCGATGAGGAGATTGCGGATACCACAAAGGTGATGGGTGGCGAAGACTGGGAGCTTTGGATCAATGCCCTTTTGAAAGCGGGCGTTCTGGCAGACGGTTGTATAACGACCAACTACACCTACCTTGGCAGTGAAGTGACCTGGCCCATTTACTACAACGGCACGATTGGCCGGGCTAAAGAAGACCTGGATCGTGCTGCAAGTGCACTCTCGGGACCGATGGCAACGGTAAACGGCAAGGCCTACGTTGCGGTGATGAAAGGTTTGATGACACAAGCCGCCTCTGCCATACCCGGGATGGCTGTTTACCTGTCATTGCTATTCAAAGTTATGAAGGAAAAAGGCAACCATGAGGGTTGCATTGAGCAGACTACCCGGTTGTTTGATTCCCAACTATTTTCCGAAGGTGAGCTGAGGCTCGATGACCAGGGTCGGATACGTATGGATGATTGGGAACTTGAGGATGATATCCAGGACTATATAAGAGCCCAATGGTCGGAAGTCACGAACGAAAATCTCGATGAGATAACTGATTTTGCAGGATATCGTGAAGCGTTTTTGCAGATGCATGGCTTTGCCTTTGACGGTATCGACTATGATACAGACGTTGATCAGAATGTATCAATGGATCTGGTGAGTTAATACCTACATACACTCGAGTTGCTCTCCTGACGCAAGAGTCATCATCGGCTGATTCCAGATACCCGGATATCCGTTCATGATCTCCTGATGCCGACTGATCGAAATTTCCACTATCTTATCAAAATCATATACCAGCCGAGAGTCCTGGCTTATGGTTTCGCAGCGCTGATAACCCTCAGTCAATTCGTTGGGATCTCAGTAGGAGATTCATTTGGATACTCATCCGGGAATCCAGTAACGAGTTCAACTGTATTGCACAGCACTGTTTGGCTGGCTATCCCGCTGCTGCTGTATCCGCATCTTGCCTATTGGATTACAGGTTGCTGGTTAAACTCTACTGAAGGTGCGAGAAACAGCATGCTGGTGGACAGTCTGCTAGTAGGTAGCATGATTGTGGTCAATGGTTTCCACCTCCTGACGTCGCTTAGTTTTATCCTGATCTTATCTCTTAGCACGCTGCTCATTGCAAGACCAAAAACCATGCTGTTGAGCCTGATGATTCTGGGCATCACTCTTGGCGCAGGTTGGCTGCTGTTTCTACCAGATTTTTCTCGCCCAGATTCATTGCTAACAGATGCACTATGTTGCATTGCGATACTCGCCTACTCATGCATGGTTGCTTATATGGGATTTAAAGTAACCGTGGACCTTGGCAGTTCGCGTCATCGAGCAGAAGTTGACAAGCAAGCGCTGGTCAGCAATACCGAATATCTAAGGCAATATTTAAGCCCGCAGATCTATGCGGCGATTGTCGCAAGGCAAAGACAGAGTGAAAAAACTTATCGGAAGCGATTGACCGTATTCTTTTCTGACATTGAAGGGTTTACTGAGTTAATGGACAACCTGGAAGAGGAAACCGTAACCCGCACCTTGAATGAGTACCTGAATGCCATGGCTGAGATAGTGGTAGAACATGGTGGCACTCTTGATAAGTTTATGGGTGACGGCATTATGGTGTTTTTTGGCGATCCAGAGACCCAAGGCCCAAGACAGGATGCACTCTCCTGTGTTCGCATGGCCCTTGAGATGAAGCGAAAACTCAGTTGTCTGCGTGATAAGTGGCAGCAGAAAGGTATCTTTAGTGAGCTGCATATTCGAATTGGCATCAACACGGGATATTGCGCCGTGGGGAACTTCGGGTCGGAAAGCCACATGGACTACACGGCAGTTGGTGGTGCCGTCAACATGGCGAGTCGATTGGAAAGCAAAGCGCCAAGGGATTCAATTCTGGTTTCTGATACCACGCGACAGCTGATTGCCGATGAGCTTGATTGCATACAACGGGAACTGCTGGCACTGAAAGGCATAGGGCGTCTGGTGGATAACTACCTGGTATCGGGTGAGTGTAATGAATCAAAACAGCAGGTCATGGAGAGAGAAATCAAGGGTTTGCGGGTTAGCCTGAACCCGACGCTTGTGGATATCGGAGAGGCGCGGCAACTACTCGCAGAAACTGAAACTGCGGTTTTGGCAACCGAGAACAGGCGGAGGGAATCAAAGGCCGTTGTACGTCTGCTCAGATAGCGCTTCATGTATAATGCAGCGCTTCTTGATACGGGCAGCAACATGACAGACGATCTGAACAACTCTCCTTTTTTGAAGGCGTGCCGCGGTGAACAGACCGATTACACACCTATCTGGCTGAACCGGCAGGCTGGTCGTTACATGCCTGAATACCATGAGGTGAAAGGAAATACACCCAGTCTCGACTTCTTCAAAACACCTGAACTGGCCGCAAAGGCAACCTGCGATGCGCAACGCATCCTGGGGGTTGATGCAGCGATTATGTTTGCTGATCTGCTACCGATTCTCGAACCCATGGGATTGCACCTGGATTACATTCCCGATGTAGGCCCCAATTTTGATAATCCCGTGAGAACAAACGATGACATTGATGCCCTGCTGGTTGATCCCGCCAGTGAAACGATGCCATATATCAGTGAAGTCATCAGACTGATTCGCAGTGGGCTGCCAGCCAATATTCCACTAATCGGCTTTGGTGGTGCGCCATTCACACTGGCATCGTACGCCGTTGAAGGCAAGGGTTCTCGTAATTACGTTTTTGTTAAACAGATGATGTATGGCGACACAGGTGCCTGGCATACGCTGATGGAGAAAATAACAGATACCGTAATCGACTATATGAACTACCAGATCGAATCCGGTGTTCAGGCGGTTCAATTGTTTGACAGCTGGGTCGGCTGCCTGTCACCACTTGATTATGTGCAGTATGTCATGCCCCATTCCGAGAGACTGATGAAAGCAATCTGTGGCAGCGTGCCGGTCATTCACTTTGGCACAGGTAATCCTGCTCTCGCAGGGTTGATGGCAGATGCAGGTGGCGATGTTCTGGCCCTTGACTGGCGGACCCCGCTATTACAAACGTGGAATCAAACCGGTGTTAAAGCCGTCCAGGGTAATCTAGACCCTATTGTGCTTTGCTCGACACAGGATGCGGTAAAGCAGAAAGCTAGGGAACTGTTAGATGAAGTCGACAATCGACCAGGACACATTTTTAATTTGGGCCATGGGATCATCCCGGAAACGCCAGTCGACAATGTAAAAGCGTTAGTTGACTTTGTTCACGAGTATTCCCGGCGTTAAATGCAGATATATCTATTGTGCCCTTGCGAATCAACTTGACCATCAGGCTATTTGCTATCCTAAATGGGGATCCCAGGAAAAATATCTTTCAGTAGGCTTCGAATGCCATGTCCACCTCGACGCAAGAGATGCGTGTAAATTTCTGTTGTCTCCAGTACAGAATGACCTAACTGCCGCTGAACGGTGCGGATATATATCCATGTTATTTTCCAGAGCGTTGGTCGCGAAGGAGTGGCGAAGCAAACGGGTGAGAACTGACTGGTTTTATTAGCAGAGGTTCCACCGCAGCTCTTCGAATAGCCTTCTGAAATGTACTGCTGCCAAGATGATGTCGTCCCTGGATTAGCCGGCAATTATTAAGTCTCACACCATGAACGGGAGAAAGGTGTAAAACCTGCAATTAGCAGGCTAGATTGGAGTAACCATACACAGAAAAGAGTCTCTTAAAGTGTAATGCTAGTGGGCCCATATGGGCTGACGACCTACAGTGTGCAGCTGGCATTGGGACCATAAGACATACATAGGGTAATGGCCTTTATTTGAAATGAAGAGAAGTTCTCCATCAGACGACCCGTTAAAAGTCTGTTCTCGTGAACGAGCCATACAGTGTAAGATTGATCTTGATTCATTAATTCCCTGGGAGATCAACAATGAAAGCCGTAAAGATAATCGGAATACTGATCCTCGTTTACATAGGAATCATCGTTGCCTTTGAATCCGCGATTGGATATTACCAGCCTTCAAATCAGGGGACGCTGGTCATCAGCACTACGGATGAGGATGGTGCTACAAACGACAGGGTCCTTGCACGAATTGAGAGTAGTGATCAGCTCTATGTGGCGGCCAATCACTGGCCTCGAGCCTGGTATAGCAATGCGTTGGAAAACCGAAACGTTCAGGTTGATCTGGGTGAAGGGAAAAAGGACTATCTGGTTGTACCAATTGAGGATGATGAACAGGGTCGCGTCGATAGTGAAAACAGTCTGCCCCTTGTGTTCAAGATACTGACCGGATTTCCGCCGAGGTACATTATTCGGCTGGATCCACGGTAGATAGACTTTGCATCCCGGTCTACAGAATGCTGCCTGAAGCGCTGTTTCGATGCGCTCCGTCAACATTTGCAGTCAGGGAGGAAGGTAGCAATTTATGAAACTTCCAGAACCACTTTTTGTCATTGTAAACCCGATAGTGACATTGCTGCTTCGCTCACCTCTGCATTCTCTAATGAGTGGTAGTCTGATGCTGATCACTTTCACCGGTAGACGAAGTAAACGCAAAATAACAACACCCCTGCGATATGTGGTCGTAGGTGAGGTCATACGTTGCTATACATCATCAGAAACCATGTGGTGGCGGAACCTGAAGGGTGGTGCTGAGGTTGAATTGCATGTTGCCGGTAAGTCAGCAGCATACCGGGCTGAAGCTATCTACAATGATCCCCGGAGAATAAGGTCTGCGCTCGAACATTACCTGGACTTGCACCCTCAAGATGCTGCTTACCAGGAGATCAGACTTAATAAGGACAAGAACCTGAATCAGGATGATCTGGAGAAAGCATCACATGTCGCAGTGGTCGTTGAAGCTCGAGCGTTGTGAATGCAATGTCCTCCAACGAGAATAAATAGTTGCTGACTGATTCACTTGTCGATCCTGAACAGATGCCAGGCGACCTATACACCGGGAGTGATGTTGATGAATCAACGAGTGCTGAGTCGCGTGATCCTGGGATCAAACAGAATTGATGAAGCAACAATGTTCTATGATCAGGTACTGGCTGTTGAAAGTCTTGGGATTGGGTGTCATCCGGAGAAGGCTTTGCTGATTGACAATAAACAGTCGAACCTGGAGGCTTGGGCGGAACTCGGCGCTTCGATCGGCGCTCAATCAACCAGGTGGCGGTAACCTTCTTCAACCAGAGTCGATACTTGTCATTGGAGGGCAGCCAGCGCCTGGATCTTGGCTGGGGATTAAGTCGAGACAGACTTGAATATGTGGCTGATCTGCTCCGGACTAAATCAAAACTGGCCTAGCTACAGGGTCGGGCTATCGCTTTAACTGATCCACATCCCTGACAGCACCCTTGTCTGCACTAGTAGTGAGCGCAGCATATGCCTTGAGTGCCGGTGTGATGACGCGACTCCTCACTTCCGTTGGCATCCAGGTATCAAGCCCTCTGGCATCCATCTCAGCCCGTCTCTTGTTGAGCAAATCGTCAGATACATCAAGGTGAACAGCACGATTTGCAATATCAATCTGGATTTCATCGCCTTCTTCAACCAGACCAATCGCACCACCTTCAGCAGCTTCCGGAGAAATATGCCCCAATGATAAGCCTGCTGTACCGCCTGAGAAGCGGCCATCTGTCAGTAGGGCGCAGGTTGCGCCGAGTCCCTTGGATTTCAGATAGCTTGTGGGGTACAGCATTTCCTGCATACCGGGACCGCCTTTTGGTCCTTCGTAGCGGATGACGATGATATCCCCGGGTTTTATCTTGTCACCTAATATGGCTTCAACTGCGGAATCCTGCGATTCAAATATTCGAGCCGGACCAGAGAACACCCAGATGCTCGCGTCGACTCCAGCGGTTTTTACAATACAGCCATCCTCAGCAATGTTGCCATAGAGAACAGCCAGTCCGCCTTCTTTACTGTAGGCATGTTCGATGTCACGAATGCAACCGTTCTCTCGATTCAGATCAAGTGATTTGTAGCGCGTATCCTGACTGAAAGCGATCTGGGTCGGGATGCCAGCAGGTCCGGCTCGGAAAAACTTTCGTACTTCTTCATTTTGCGTCACGGCGATGTCCCAGATTTTGAGTGTGTCGGACAAAGAACTGCTGTGAACGCTTTGAACGTTGGTGTTAAGAAGATTCCCTCTATTCAGTTCGCCCAGAATAGCCATGATGCCACCTGCACGATGCACATCCTCCAGATGGTACTGATCAACGGAAGGGGCAGCGCGGCAGATATTCGGCACGTTGCGAGACAGCCGATCGATATCAGCAAGCGTGAAATCCAACTCGGCTTCCTTTGCGGCCGCCAGCAGGTGCAAAACAGTATTGGTTGACCCGCCCATCGCAATATCCATCGACATGGCATTTTCGAAGGCACTAAAATTGGCGATACTGCGAGGTAACACACTGTCGTCATCTTTGTCGTAATACTGTTTGGTGATTTCTACAATCTTGTTCGCTGCATCCAGGAAAAGCTGTTTCCGATCAGCATGGGTTGCGAGCAAAGAACCGTTGCCAGGCAATGCAAGACCGAGGACTTCTGTCAGGCAGTTCATCGAATTGGCAGTAAACATGCCTGAACAGGAACCGCAGGTTGGGCAGGCAGTGCGTTCATACTCTTCGACCTCACTGTCACTGAGCTGCTCATCCGCTGCCACCACCATCGCATGAATGAGGTTAGTGTTGTGATTTGCGAGTTTTGTCCTTCCTGCTTCCATGGGTCCGCCCGAGACGAAGATCGCCGGGATATTCAGGCGCAAGGCAGCGTTTAGCATCCCTGGCGTGATCTTGTCGCAGTTCGAAATGCAGATCATGGCATCGGCACAGTGCGCATTGACCATGTACTCGACAGAATCGGAGATGAGATCCCGTGAAGGCAGGCTGTACAACATGCCGTCGTGACCCATGGCGATGCCGTCATCAATGGCGATGGTATTGAATTCTTTCGCCACTGCACCTGCTTTTTCGATTTCTCTTGCGACAAGTTGACCCATATTCTGCAGGTGCACGTGGCCCGGGACAAATTGTGTAAACGAGTTGGCGACGGCGATGATGGGCTTGTTGAAGTCTTCATCATGCATCCCGGTTGCTCTCCACAAAGATCGGGCGCCTGCCATATTGCGACCTTGGGTGGATGTTTTGGATCGATATCTGGGCATGGATGACTCCTTGTTAGATTCCTAGGCCAACGACTTGATGAAGAGTTTTGAATTTCTCTGATAGTTGTACAGTGACTGTCTCGACCCAGGCAGGCCAGAAACGTCTGCTTCGACAAAGCCACGCTCTGTAAACCAGTGAGCGGTCTGAGTTGTCAGGACGAATATCGAATCCAGTGTTAGCTCTTTGGCGGTTTTCTCAACATGTGTCAGCAGCAATTCACCTCGATTGTTGTCTCGATAGTCCGGATGGGTAGCAAGACAGGCCAACTCACCCTGTTTTCCAAATGGATACAGAGCAGCACAGCTAACAATCATGCCGTCTCTTGCTATCACGGTGAACTGTACGATCTCCGATTCGATTAGTTCTCTTGAACGTTTTACCATGATGCCGTCTGCCTCTAGTGGCTGAATTAATTCAATAATGCCTGCGACATCGTCGGCGGTTGCGGTGCGAATCTGCTCATAGCTAAATCGGCTGATCTGTGTTCCTGCTCCATCTCTGGTGAACAGTTCCTCTAGCAGTGCTCCATCGTTAGAGTAGCTGATCAGGTGGCTGCGCTCGACACCCTTGATGCAGGATTTTCTGGCGCACGCAAGTGGCTCATAGGGCTGTAAAGATTGTGGGTCAATGTCATTGACCTGAAGTTCATTGATGACCTTGCCATCCGCATCGACGACACCGCTTTCGCGGATAAAAAGGATAAATTTGTCAGCGTGAATGGCTGTCGCCACTTCGCCGGCAACTTCTGCTGAACTGATATTGAATACTTCTCCAGAAGGGGAATAGCCAATTGGTGCTACAAGTACAATCGCGCCATTGTCGAGTTGTTTGCAAATTGAATCAGTATTTACCTTTCTGACGGTACCGGTGTTGTGGAAGTCACGACCTTCGATAATACCTAATGGTTTAGCCTTGATATAGTTACCAGAAGTGACCGTGATATCAGAACTATGCTCGGGCGCATTGACAACTCCTCTTGAAAGGGCTGCTTCAAGGTCAGATCGAACTTTCCCGAGAACCTGTTGGATTGAAGGTAGAATTTCCGGTGTGGTAATGCGAATGCCATTGGTTATCACACTTGTCATATTCTGGATCTCAAGGTGACTGTCTATCTGTGGTTTAGCGCCGTATACCAATACCAACCTGACACCCAGAGAATTGAGTAACACGATATCTCCAACGATGTTCGTAAAGTTTTCATCCGCGATTGCATCACCACTCAAATACACAACAAAGGTCTTTCCTCGATGCGCATTGATGTAGGGCGATGAATCCCGAAACCACTTTACGTGCTGGTATGTGTCACTCATGACGGTTCTAAATGCAGTACTTGTCGATAAGGGCGCGGATTATAGCAATAGTTGGGTCCAGTTGTGCCAGTTCCAGAAATTCATCCGGTCGATGTGCATGATCGATAGATCCTGGTCCTATGACAATTGTCTCGATACCCAGGTTAGTGAGAAATGGTGCTTCAGTGGCAAAAGCCACGGACGCTGGTTGTCGAGTATTCGTCTTTTGAATCGTTGCCAAGAGATCAGTTCCGGAACTCTCAAATGCATCAAGGGGGGGATGCATTGTCTGCAATTCGAACTGTAGTCCCAGATCGGTTACCAGAGGTTCGAGGCGGTCGCTGATCTCGGAAATGATGGCATGGTTGTTCATACCCGGCAGGATTCGCAGATCAAAGGCAAGTTCAACATGATCACAGATGCGATTTGGATTGTCGCCACCATGTATACAGCCCAGATTCAGTGTCGGTTCAACAACCTCAAAATTGGTATCTTGATATTTCTCTGAGAGAATCCGGCGATATCTGCCGAGTTCGTGAATAACAGATCCGGCTGCATCAAGGGCGCTCTTGCCAAGTTCTGGTTTTGAAGAGTGACCGGATTTACCCATGACCTTGAGTGACAGCATCATAATGCCCTTATGGCGGGTGACTGGCACGAGGCTTGTGGGTTCACCAATAATGGCGTATCTGGCATGGTTCAGGTCGGATGCGTCGAGTGCCCGTGCACCGCACATTGAGGATTCTTCATCGGCGGTGCCGAGGATTGTCAGGGGTTTCTGCAGCGACTGTCCAATATATGGTGCCACAGCTGAGAGACATATCGCCAGAAAGCTCTTCATGTCGCATACACCGAGACCATACCAGCGGTCACCTTTTTCCTGCAGTGTAAAAGGATCCGAATGCCACAAATGACTGTCTATTGGGACCGTATCCGTATGTCCCGACAGCAAAAGGCCGTCAGTCCCTTCGCCCATTGTAGCAATAAGGTTGGCTTTCCCCGGATATCCTGACACTGGCTTGATTTTTATGGCAAATCCCATGGAATCCAGCCAGTTTGCGAGCAGATGTACGACATCAAGGTTGCTCTGGTCATACTGCGTCAAAGTGCTGCTGATCGATGGCGTCGCAGTCAGGGTTTGAACCATCTCTTGTAGTTTTGGGGTTCTGTGCATTTCTATTGGGAATCTGCTGTACTAGGACGGCGCAGTGTATCAATTTGACTGCCAAAAAGCGTTTACACCAACTGGGCCTAAAAGGTATAAGCTTAGTTATTACAGAGAACAGATTTGAACGAGAGTATGGTGAGTCCATGAGCATTCAGGAAGTCGGTGACAAAAAGCCGGACATCCAGTTAAATCTTAGGTCACTGTTGAACGATTTGGTGGCCGATGGTCGCCTGTCAACAGCTGATGCCGATCAGCTGAGTCTGAAGATTCGTAGCAATGAACAGATTGACTGGCACCCACTTGAGCTCATTGCAGAAGACCCGCCGGACGATCAGAAAAATCCAGCTCAGAAGCTTGATCTGGAGGTGCTGACTCTCTGGTTGTGTGAAAAAGCCAATCAACCCTATCAACGCATAGATCCACTAAAGATTGATTCCCAGGTTGTCACCAGTGTGATGTCGCATGAATTTGCAAAACGCCATCAATTACTCGCACTAGAAGTCAGAGATGATGAGGTGGTTGTAACCAGTGCCGAGCCTTACATGTCAGGTTGGGAACCAACGATCCAGCAGTCACAACCTGGCAAGATAATCACTCGAGTGATTTCAAACCCGGCTGACATTCGACGCTACACAACCGAGTTCTACACCATGGCTCGCTCGGTCAGCCAGGCGAATGCGCAGGGCTTGAACCTCAACTCCCTGAGCAATCTGGAGCAGATGCTCGAACTGGGCCAAATGAAATCCATGGAGGCCAATGATGCACATGTGGTCAACATCGTCGACTGGTTGCTGGGATATGCGTTCAACCAGAGAGCCAGTGATATCCATCTCGAACCCAGACGTATAAAAGGCAGGGTGCGCTTTAGAATTGACGGTGTTCTGCACCTTGTCTATGAGTTGCCAGCCCCTGTGATGACCGCCGTGATTAGTCGAATTAAGACGCTTGGACGAATGGATGTCGCTGAAAAACGTCGTCCCCAGGATGGTCGTCTAAAAACAAAAATGCAGGACGGACATGAAGTCGAGCTGCGGTTGTCAACATTGCCTACTGCTTTCGGTGAAAAAATGGTAATGCGGATTTTTGATCCTGACATACTACTAAAAACGTTCGCACAGCTTGGTTTGGCTGATGAAGACTATGATCGCTGGGAGGGCATGGTTCAAAATCCCAACGGTATCGTGCTTGTAACAGGACCAACCGGTTCTGGCAAAACCACCACCCTGTACTCAAGTCTGAAGCATCTTGCGACAGAGGATGTCAATGTTTGCACGATCGAAGATCCTATCGAAATGGTGGAGCCCAGTTTCAATCAGATGCAGGTGCAGCATAATATCGATTTAACTTTCGCAGACGGTGTCAGGGCACTGCTTCGGCAGGACCCGGATATCATTATGGTGGGCGAGATTCGTGATCTGGAGACTGCCGAAATGGCGATTCAGGCAGCCTTGACCGGTCACCTTGTAATATCCACCCTGCACACCAATGATTCACCGTCGGCGATTACTCGACTCCTGGAACTTGGTGTCGCGCCATATCTAATCAAAGCCACAATCCTGGGTATTATGGCTCAGCGTCTTGTGCGAACTCTTTGCAGCAGCTGTAAATCTTTAGGGGAAAGCGATAAGGATGGCTGGCGGATGGTCACAGCACCCTGGAAGATGAATATGCCGAACAATATGCAGCAACCTGTTGGATGCCTGGAATGCAGGGATACCGGCTACATGGGCCGTGAAGGGATATATGAACTGCTGCCTCTGACTGACCCAATCAAAGCACTGATTAATGACTCCGCTGATATTGGGAAGCTCCGAATGAGTGCCATGAAAGAAGGAATGAAAACCCTACGTTTAAGCGGTGCCATCAAAATTGCAGCAGGAAAAACAACGATTGCTGAAGTCCTTCGCGTGGCGCCATTCTCAGGTGCTGAGTAGTGATATTCGGATAAATCATATTCGAATTTGAGATATCGAGACGTTAAGCGGCGCCTGCCTGGTGTCTGAATCAACGATAACAAGAAGGTATATGATTTACTCTGGTTACAGAATATTCCGGGCAGGAATCAAGTAGATGTCGGAGCTGGAGCAGATACTCTCTCGGATTGAAAATCGGTTAAAGGTACTACCACTTGATGCTGTCCAGTTATCTGAACTGACTCGCGTTTGCGTACTTAGTGAGTATCTGTATGAATTCCTGATGACCGATGCCGGTAGTGATCTATATGCAAGTGGGGATCTTTTTCTCAGCTATGATGACGATCATCTGGCCACTTCTCTTAGTCAGATTGATTCAAGTGATCTTGATGGTGAGTTAAGGAGAATCAGAAACCGTGAGATCGCGAGAATCATATTCAGAGATCTGTCGCGTCGTGCTGATATGGTGGAGACGACGCGAGATTTATCATTGCTTGCTGATGCCTGCATCAAGGCGGTTCTCGATTTTCATTACAGAGCGAATCTTGAGCGACTAGGCCAGCCTGTTGGTTCTTCCGGCAATATTCAGCAGATGTGTGTCCTGGCGCTCGGTAAGCTCGGGGCTAATGAACTGAATGTTTCATCTGACATCGACCTTGTCTTCATCTACGGCGAGGCAGGCATGGTTGATGGTGAATCAGGCATAAGCAACCAGGAGTTCTTTGTTCGAACATCGCAGCAAATCATCAAGTCGCTGGACACCACGTTGCCCTCAGGTTTCGTTTTTCGCGTCGACATGCGGCTTCGTCCCTATGGAGATAGCGGTGCGATCATTCTCAATCGTGTCGCGATGGAAAAGTACTTTGTTGAGCAAGGCAGGGACTGGGAGAGATATGCATTTATTAAGGCCCGGGCCTGCGCGGGCGATATTGATATTGGGGACAGCTTTCTGAGCTGGCTGCAACCGTTCGTATATCGCCAACATTTGGATTATGGCGCGATAGAAGCGTTACGAAACATGAAGCAACTGATAGACAATGAGGGCAGGCAGAAGCAATTACAGGATGATATCAAACTTGGCCCTGGCGGCATCAGGGAAGTTGAGTTTATTGTCCAGTCGCAACAGTTGATCTGGGGTGGCACTAAACCTCTGTTGCGACAGAGAAGATTGCTTGAAGCCCTGGATCAACTCGAAATTGGTGGTTATCTTCCAAAAGAGGATGCTGCCCGTTTGCGAAACGCCTATCGGTTCTTGCGCAATAGTGAACATGCCATTCAGGCAGAAAAGGATCGTCAAACCCAGCAACTGCCCGATACTGAGCTGTCAAGGCAGCGTCTGGCCATGTCAATGGGGTGTCATACTTATGATGAATACTACGCTCAATTGCAGTCGATTCGTGACCAGGTCACCTCTTGTTTCAATAAAGTCATGGGACCAAACAGTGCCGAGAAGGAAATTCAAGTGGAAGGTAGTCGGGTTTGGGTTTCGATCTGGAATGATCCATCTAACGATGAGTCGGCGAACATGTTAAATGAACAGGGATTCAGTACCGATCAGAACACGGCGGAAATGCTGCAAGAATTTCGACTCGGTCTTAAAGACTTACAGGACATTGCCATAGATCGAATACAGCGGCTAATGCCAGTTCTCTTAAGTCACTGCGCCAGACAAGTGCAGCCGGATGAGACTCTTCGACGGCTTCTACCCATCATTAGTGCAGTCGTTAGACGTAGTACTTATCTTGCATTTCTGCTTGAGAACGTTGATGCCATGACCCGGTTGGTACACCTGTGTGCAATGAGTGCATGGGTCGCTGATCAGGTCTGCCACTATCCGATATTAATGTACGAATTGACGGATCGAAGGGCGAATCAAACAGAATTTGATCCGTCATCGCTACAAGCGGAATTGGATGAGTTAATGTCATCGCTTGAAGAAGGCAACCTTGAAGAGCAGATGGATGCTATTCGCCAGTTTAAGAATGCGGCCGTTTTGAGAGTAGCCATATTTGAACTGTTGGGGGTCGGAAATACGATGAAGGCATCTGACAGACTGACAGATATTGCATCAATCGTTCTTAACAAGGCTGTGGAGCTGGCACTAGAATATGTAATAGACCGGTATGGCGAGCCTGCTGACAGAGATGGTGGTTTACAGGGCAGGTGTCTTGCGGTGGTCGGTTATGGCAAACTTGGTGGTATTGAGCTCGCCTATGGATCTGACCTGGACATTGTCATGCTACACGACGCTGATATTCAGGGAAAAACCGTTGGTAAGAAACCTATCCCAAACAATGTTTTCTTTTCCAGACTCGGCCAGCGAATAGTCCATATATTATCCAGCCTGACCAGGTTCGGGCTTTTATACGAAATTGATCTGCGATTAAGAGCTGATGGAAATAAGGGGCCATTGATTGGAACCTTTAATGCCTATGACCGTTATCTGGAACAGGATGCATGGACCTGGGAACATCAGGCCCTGGTCAGGGCGCGATACGTGGCTGGTAATCCTGAGTACAGATCGCGCTTCGAAGAAATCAGGCAGAAGATTCTTGCTCTCAAACGAGATGAGGTCAGTCTGGTGGCAGATGTCACTCAAATGCGCAGCAAGATGAGAAAGCACCTGGATAACAACGTGAAGTCAGAGGACAGTGCGGACGACGTCCTTTTATCGGGCTTCGACTTGAAGCATGGTGCTGGCGCGATTGTTGACATTGAGTTTCTGGTGCAGTATCTGGTTTTAGCAAACTGCCACCAGTTTCCGGACCTGGCCCGGTGGACAGACAAGATGCGATTGATCGATATTCTTGCAGAGAAACAACTTCTAACCCCGAAGGAAGCTGCTGTACTGCAGGAGGCATATGTCGCATATCGCGGAGCGGTACATTACACTTGGCTTGGTGGGCAAATGGGTTCTTATGATCAGCTAAATGTTTACCGTGGTCAGGTGGTTCAGATCTGGCAGGATCACCTGGGTAGCGAATAGCAACATCAATCCCCCATGATGGTAGAAGTGCGTGTAAAATGGCGGCTCGAAATTGAGTAGAGACCTGTAATTGGTCTCATGAGTAGGTAGATGAAGTATGTCGGAATCACTGGCTGATAGAGACGGTGTTATTTGGTTTGATGGTGAATTTGTACCCTGGCGCGAGGCAAAGGTACATGTGCTCACCCACACCCTGCATTATGGTCTTGGCGTTTTCGAGGGCGTTCGCGCCTATGCAACAGATCTGGGGCCCGTGATTTTCCGTTTGACGGATCATACTGACCGCTTGTTTCGCTCTGCCCATATTCTTAATTTCAATATCCCCTTTAGCAAAGAAGAAATCAGTAACGCGCAGATTCAGGTCGTAAAAGAGAATCAGCTTAAGGAAGCTTATCTGAGACCCATGTGTTTCTATGGTTCTGAAGGCATGGGATTGCGTGCAGAAGGATTAAAACCTCACTGCATCATTGCGGCGTGGGAGTGGCCGATTTATATGACTGAAGAAGCCAGGACCGATGGTATTAGGGTTCGCACTTCTTCTTATACACGTCATCACGTGAACATAACCATGTGCAAAGCCAAGGCGAATGGAAACTACATCAACTCAATGC
Source organism: Gammaproteobacteria bacterium (assembly GCA_002725285.1). Classification (GTDB taxonomy): domain Bacteria; phylum Pseudomonadota; class Gammaproteobacteria; order Pseudomonadales; family Azotimanducaceae; genus JAHRVQ01. The sequence goes on from PBRC01000002.1 coordinate 43,781, forward strand.
TCGCCTTAAAAGAAGCGTTAGACAGTGGATGCGAAGAAGCGCTGCTGCTTGACAATGAAGGTTATGTTGCCGAAGGAAGCGGTGAAAATATCTTCCTGGTTCAAAATGGCAAGCTGGTAACACCTGAACTAACATCCTGTCTTGAAGGGATCACAAGGGCAACAATATTCACGTTTGCCGAAGAGTTAGGGTTGGAAATCACTGAGCGTCGTATCACACGCGATGAAGTCTATATTGCCGACGAGGCCTTTTTTACAGGAACCGCAGCAGAGGTGCTGCCGATTCGTGAATTGGATGGCCGGGTTATAGGCATTGGTGGTCGTGGTCCGATAACCGAGACACTGCAAACGATGTATTTTGATCAGGTTATGACAAAACGATCTGAACACCCGGAATGGTCGACGGTAGTCAACTAACAATCATCAGTGCTTATCGACGGAGAAAATGACAGACCGAATACTTGTTGTTAGCCCGTCCTGGGTCGGCGACATGGTAATGGCGCAAACCCTCTACAAACTGCTACGCAGGCGGCATCGTGATGCAGAAATCGATGTTATCGCCCCACCGGCAAGTTTATCCCTAGTCACTCGTATGACCGAAATAAACCGCGGCATTCTCTTTGATGTTGCCCATGCTGAACTTGGGATCGGGAAGCGCAGACGCCTGGGTGAGTCCCTCAGGAAGGAATCCTATAGACAGGCAATCATATTGCCGAATTCTCTGAAATCAGCGTTAGTACCCTATTTTGCCGATATTCCCGTTCGAACTGCGTTTCGAGGTGAGTATCGGTATTTACTGGTCAATGATATGAGGATGCTGGATAAAAAGGCCCAGCCCCGCATGATAGACCGATTTGCGGCACTGGGTTTGGATCGCGAAGAGATCTTACCGGCATTGGATTATCCCAGTCTGGAGATCAATGAACATAATCGTGAACGGTTGCAAAACCAGTTTGGACTGACCGCTGCGCGACCCGTGATGGGTATCTGCCCAGGGGCAGAGTTTGGCGATGCAAAAAAATGGCCGGAGCATCACTATGCAAAACTCGCGGATGCTGCAATAGAGCGGGGAATGCAGGTTTGGATATTTGGTGGACCGAAAGACCAGACTACCACGCAGCAGATCAAAGCATTAATGACGCTGGTGAATCTGGAACATTGTGTTGATCTTTCTGGTAGAACCAGTTTACTGGATGCTGTCGATCTGCTGAGTCTTTGCGGTCTGGTAGTTTCAAATGATTCCGGACTTATGCATGTCGCTGCCGCAGTTGGGTGTGCAACTGCCGTAATTTACGGTTCGACTTCATCAGACTTCACTCCCCCTTTAACTGACAGGCTAGATATTCTGTCAATAGATCTGTCCTGTAGTCCCTGTTTTAAAAGAACTTGCCGCTTAGGGCACAAGAACTGTCTCAATCAGTTAATGCCTGATCGGCTAATCCCGATCATTGAAAAATACAGGAATGGTTTACGAGCCGATGAATCATCGTAGTCACATTGTTGGATTCAAAGGGAGCACAGTCCAGTGAGGGTGCTGGTAGTCAAAATGTCGTCTTTTGGTGATGTAATTCATACACTACCGGCAGTGACAGATTTAAAAACTTTAATCCCTGAAGTAGAAATTGACTGGGTCGTTGAAGAAGCATTTACGGATATTGTTCGGTTGCATTTTGGTGTAGACAGGGTTATTCCGGTCGCTATTCGTCGCTGGCGCTCGTCCTGGATTACCAGTCTGGGCGAGATCGCGAGGTTTCGACGACAGCTCAGAGAAAAAGAGTACGATATTATTATCGATGCTCAGGGATTACTTAAGAGTGCCCTGGTTTCCTGGGTGGCAAAAGGCAGCATTCATGGTCTGGATGCAGCCTCAATAAAGGAGGCAATTGCCTGTTCTTTCTACCAGCAGACGCATGCCGTGGCGAAATCACAACACGCCGTGACACGAGTGCGGCAACTGTTCTCAGATACTTTTGAGTATGAATTGACAGACTTGCCTGCAGGCTGCGGACTTGCCGTTGATCAGCCTCAAAATGAGTCGAAGCCCAGGTTGCTGTTTCTTCATGGTACGACCTGGTCAACGAAACACTGGCCGGAAGAATACTGGTGTGAGCTTGCCATAAAAGCGGCAGACCAGGGATTCCAGATACTGCTGCCACATGGTGACGATCTCGAATTGCAAAGAGCGGATCGTATTGCAGAGAGGATCCCGAATAATGTGACCGTACTGGCACGAGCGTCTATAGGGCAGCTTGCAGAGCAAATGTCCTCCTGTGCTGGCGTTGTCACTGTGGATACGGGTCTGGGTCATCTGGCGGCAGCACTCGATGTGCCGCTGGTTGCGATTTATGGTGCGACTGATCCGAAACTCACAGGTCCTTATGGGTCTGTACAGAGCGTGTTAGTTAGCGATCACTTACCTTGTATTCCATGTTTAAAAAAGGATTGCCAGTTCCAGAAAGGTGAAGAGTACAGTAGTATCCATCCACCCTGTTATCAGAAGATCTCGCCCGAAGTGGTTTTTGATAAGTTGTCAGAGGTGATATCAAAACGTGTGATGGATGACTGACAGTGAAACTCGCATTTTGCCTCTATAAGTACTTTCCCTTTGATGGCCTGCAGCGGGACTTTTTGCGTATTGCGCTCGAGTGCCAGGAGCGCGGGCACGAAATTCGAGTGTACACATTGAGTTGGACAGGTGAGAAACCAGCAGGATTNCATATCGTCATCGTGCCCGTGACCGCCATTNCCAATCACACGCGTTATNAGCGGTATTCAGCCTGGGTTCAGTCCTCGCTCATGGAAGATCCAGTTGATTGTGTGGTTGGTATCAACAAGATGCCAGGTCTGAATATCTACTATGCAGGCGATTCCTGCTACGAGGAGAAGGCCAGGACCCAGAGAAGTTGGCTTTACAGGAAGCTGCCGCGGTACAAGCATTTTGCAAAGTATGAACAGGCGGTGTTTCANGAGAATAACAGCGTTGAGATCTTGTGGATCTCGGATGTNCANAAACCCTTTTTCAAAAAGNACTACAACACGCNAGAGNATCGGATGCACTTTCTTCCACCTGGTATCTCACGGGATCGAATTGCACCTGACAACGCTNATGAAATCAGGATCAGGAAACGNCAGGAACTNAATATCGCTGATGACGAATATCTGGTGATGTTCATGGGTTCGTCCGNCTTCATTAAAAAAGGNCTNGNACGGGCTCTGCTNAGTATTAAATCTCTGCCTAAACACGTNCTGCGAAAGACCAGGCTCTTCGTGGTTGGCGAGGACAACCAGGCACCGTTTCGTCGTCNGGCATTNTTCCTTGGTATCAGGGACAGGGTTGAATTCATGTCNGGTCGCGATGATGTGGGTGANCTCATGCTCGCCAGTGACCTCATGTTACATCCAGCACTCGATGAAGCAGCAGGGATTGTTATTCTGGAGGCGATTGTNGCGGGTCTGCCGGTCCTTGCGACTGACATCTGCGGTTANGGTCACTATGTTGAAGAATCCGGTGTCGGTAAATTNCTGCCCAGTCCNTTTCGTCAGGATGAGCTGAATGAAAGGTTGCTTGAGCTTATTCAGTTTCANGACAACAAAAAAANNGAATGNCGTGAGAGTGGTCGGCGGTTTGCTNAGTCAGCCAACATTTATTCGTTGCCGCAGTACGCCGCTAGTATCATCGAAAGCTNNTNGATCCGACGCGATAAAAAGGAAGAATCCAANGGAATCCTGGCATTTTGCCTGTTCAAGTACTTTCCTTATGGTGGTTTGCAGNGAGATTTCATCAGGGTTGCAGAGGNGTGTCAGGGTCGGGGTTACAAGATNCGNGTGTACACACTTTCCTGGCAGGGNGAGATTCCNGNGGANTTTGAAGTGNTCATNGTGCCGGTAACCGCAATCACTAATCATACGAAGTATGAACGCTACTCAAACTGGGTTTCTGATCATCTTGCGTCGCANCCTGTNAAGGGTGTCGTCGGTTTTAACAANATGCCGGGACTAGATATCTACTATGCTGCAGACTCCTGTTATGAAGAAAAGGCCCAGACGCAGAGAAGCTCTCTATACCGCGTCATTCCTCGNTATAAACACTTTTCAAAATTTGAAAAAGCCGTNTTTGAAACTGACTCTNAAACTGAAATCCTGATGATATCCGAAGTACAGAAACCCCTTTTCCNAAAATACTACGAAACACCCCTGGANCGGTTCCACCTGTTACCGCCTGGTATTTCAAAAGACCGNATAGCCCCNGCNNATAGNGAAGAGATTCGACAGTCATTACGGCAGGAACTGGATATAGGGGAGCATGAACACTTTTTACTAATGATTGGTTCGGCAGGTTTCACCACCAAGGGATTAGACCGCGTTCTTCTTGGAGTACATAGCCTGCCTGGAGATATTCTCAAGAATACGCGCCTCATAGTAGTCGGTGGGGATAATCCAAAGGCCTTCTGGCGAATGGCAAAACGTCTGAGTTTGCAGAAACATGTATCGNTTCTGGGCNGTCGNGAAGATGTTCCTCGTTTGCTGCTGGGGGCAGATCTTTTGGTGCATCCTGCTTACACAGAAAATACGGGNACCGTACTGCTGGAAGCAATGGTNACAGGATTACCTGTTCTGNCCACGGATGTTTGCGGATACGCGCACTATATTGAGAAGGCATNCGCCGGGAAANTTGTACCTTCTCCCTATCAACAGTCGGTGTTTGATGAATTACTGCTTGAAATGATGTTCTCCGAAGAGAAATCGACCTGGCACAAAAATGGTATCAAGTTTGGGAAGTACGCAGATATCTACAGCATGCCAGATAAAGCNGCTGACCTGATTGCCAACAGTGTTGGNTAAGGTATGACATATCTTGATGCTGAACTGAGTGGCACTCTGAGNGAAGCTTCACTTTTTGAAGATGCGATGAGCCTGCAAGGTGAAATATTCCGCGAGGTGGAATCCAGACGAACGCTGAAGTTTCAGTCCGGATCTCGGAGTTACTTTGCAAAGCTGCACTTTGGCGTTGGTTGGGCTGAGATTTTCAAGAATTTGTTTCAGTTTCGTCTGCCGGTACTTGGTGCCGAAAATGAATTGTTGGCNATCAANAAATTAAAAGATCTGGGGATTGATACNNTGACCCCGGTCGCTTTTGTTAGTGAGGGGGGTAATCCGGCAAAAGTAAGATCCTGCATCATCACCAAAGCACTCGAAAATACCAAGAGCCTTGAGGAGATGGCAGAACAGGATGCGATCAATGATCGGTTGCGCAGGAAGCTCGTCATCAAGATCGCTCAGATTGCCCGTAACATGCATGAACACGGGATTAATCACCGTGATTTTTATATCTGTCACTTCCTGATGGAAAAGGACTCAGTTCAGGACGAGAACGATGCGCCAATGCTGTTCCTGATTGATCTGCACCGGGCTCAGGTTCGAAGTAAGACCCCGAAACGGTGGCGGGTGAAGGATGTCAGCGGAGTGCTTTTTTCAGGTATTGATGCTGGTGTAACCCGAACTGATCTGTTTCGTTTTATGAAAGTTTACTCAGGGAAGACGCTCCGCAAGACCATGATTGAAGACAAGCGGTTCTGGCAGGCGGTAATAGTCCGGGCCCAAAAACTGTACCTGCGCGACCATGGTGCACGATCAAAGGATCTAATGGCGCTAAACGGTTAAGAGTAAATGATGGGCGGGTTTCGGTAAGGTGCCAGGAGTCTATATAATCGACTCTCTCGAAAGCCGAGAGTTGTGCCAAAGCGGATCTCAAACAGAGCGGTATTGGGAAAGGAAATGATGGTAGTACAAGATTCACAGGCATTAATCAAAGCACAGAGAAATATCAGCGTGCCGTTTGAACTTTTGGTTCGCCTGGGTGACGGTCGGGAAGTAGCAGTCACTTTTATCAAAATACTTCGCCTNTTACCGGGCAAGAGAATTGTTGCACTGGCTAGTTGCGATGGTCAGCAACTTCTCGTTAAGGCATTCCTGGGACGAACAGCCAGTCGCTATGCCATTAAGGAACGAAAAGGCGTAGAACATATTATCGGTGCTGGTGTGCGGACGCCGGAACTGTTCTGGAAGGCAGAGATGATTGACGGTCATGGTCAGATTCTTGCTTTTGAGTATCTCGATAATTCATTGAGCTTGCAGGACCAGTGGGACCAGGCAAGAGATGACGATGCACGTGTGGATGTACTGACTCGAGCTGTCATTATTATCGCCAAGTTGCATAACCAGGGGGTGGTCCAAACAGATATTCATCTGGCTAATTTCCTGATGAGCAGGAATCGTATTTATACGATTGATGGCGGAGGTATTGTTCGCAAGTCAGAATCCCCGTTACCAATACGCGGCAGTCTGGGTAATTTGAGCGTGTTCTTCGCGCAGTTCTTCCCCAAATATGGTGAATTCGTTCAGCTCGTATTCCCTGCTTATGAAGCCGTTCGTGGTTGGGTAGCTGATCCGGACAGAATGATGTCATTGCATGAGGAAATAACACTTAGTCGCGAGTCAAGAAAAAGAAATTATCTCGACAAAGCTTTCCGGGACTGCACCCGATTCGTGTGTCAGTCTGACTTTGGTCGTTTTATGGTCTGCAGGAGATCCTTGTTTGATAAAGAAATGCAAGAGTTGCTCCGCAATCCTGACAGATTGATTGATTCTGGTGAAATTCTGAAGAATGGAAACTCAGCAACTGTTGCCCGGGTCAGATTGTCAGATAGAACATTGGTGATAAAGCGATACAACACAAAAAACTCAATACATGGCCTGAGTCGTGCATTTCGTAAGAGCAGGGCGTGGACTTCATGGGCCAATGCCTTTCATATGGAGTTTCTTGGTATCCGGTCGTTAAAGCCTGTAGCCATGCTGGAGTACAGGATTGGACCATTGCGTCGAAGATCATACTTTGTGACAGAGTATGTCGAGGGTCCAGATGCGCTAGCACGCCTGGGCAGCCTGGAAACACCAGACGATGAAATGGAGGCTCTGGTACTGTTATTACGTAATTTGTCAGAGAGTAAGATTTCACATGGCGACATGAAAGCCACAAACTTTCTCATGGCGGATGATGGCCCGGTCATTATCGACCTTGATGCCATGCGGGAGCATAAGAACAGTGAGAGCTTTCAGCGAGCTTATAATAAAGACATGGACCGGTTCATGAAAAACTGGGAGGATCATCCAGAGCTGGCAAGTCAATTTGAGGGATTACTGATTAAATTTCCATCTCGATGAAACGTGGCGACCATTGAAACGGCTATGTGTGCTTCAGATACGTCACAGTTATAGTGGACCGTTTGTAAGCGCCTGTAATTAGTATGTGAGTGCTTTTAGTGAGCACGATGTCACAACAATATTCTTGAAAGGTCAGCGTCAGGAAGAAGTCACAGCAAATGTTGGTGGCAACAGGATAATATTCCTGGAACAAGAAAAGTCNTCACTTCGCGGTATCAAACTGGGTTCAATNTGGCAGCTNTGNAAGTTGTTTCAGAGTAATCACTATGATGTCGTTATCGCTCATCGTTACAAGGCCATTTATCTTGCNGGGATCATGAGNTATTTCTTTTCGATCCCCGTCATCCTGGGTGTAGCCCATGAACTNGAGGTATTTCGNCGNAGAACTCGAAGTTTGTTTGTNTCTTTTTGGCGGCGAAACATCGTTGTAGTTGNAGTTTCTGAAACAGTGAGTCGGAATGTAGCNCGTTATTGTAAGTCGCTCCTGCCACAAAACAGATTNTTTACCTNGCCCAACGTCATAGACCTGGCTGAAGANGGACATTTGCTGTCTCGTGCNGAAGCAAGGCAGCAGNTAGGACTNAAAGAANNNGACTGTGTTATTGGCANCATTGGCAGGCTGGTAGCCAAAAAGAGACATGAAGTATTAATCAAAGGATTCGCTGAGCTGGCNAACCAGCGATTGAAGTTGTTGATTGTNGGTGAAGGGCNAAGAAGAAAAGAACTTCAGGAACTCNCTGAAAAGCTTGGTGTTGAACAGCAAGTNGTGTTCGCAGGTTTCCATGCACGCGCAAACAGATTAGTTAAGGCGATTGATNTNTTTGTCCTCTCCTCTGGCGAAGAAGAGGCATTTGGTNTCGTTATANTGGAGGCTATGCTGGGNAAAATACCGGTCGTATCTTCTGATGTTTCTGGTCCAGTTGATGTTCTCGGTGGTACCGGAACATTGTTTTGTCAAGGTGATACTGNNGNTCTTGCCAACAGACTAGCGTTTCTNGTGAANCAGACCGACGATGNGCGAAAAAGAAGTGCTGAGGCNGGATACATAAGAGTGAAGCAGGAATTTGGATACGAATCGTTCCGGAAGAAAGTCTGGTCANTGCCCGATTTGCAGCAAGTCCTGATTGAATAGTTCCGGCACTAGTAAGGTCGGGCTTCACCTTCTGGTCGAGTTTTGAATCTTCGGTGAATCCACCAGTATTGTTCCGGTGCTGTGTTGATTGCCTTTTCAATTTGAGAATTGATCAGAGTTGCGTCGGCCACTTCATTTCCTGAGGGGAAATCTTGCAGAACTTCAGATAATTCAATTATGTACTGATTATCATCCCCGGTGCGGTAGTGTGAGAAGAATATGACAGGTGAATTGCTGATCTTTGCAAAACGTGCAGTNGCNGTGATGGTTGCTGCCTCGACACCAAAAAANGGTGCGAAGACAGAGTGCTTGCGACCGTAGTCCTGATCCGGTCCATACCAAACAGCGTGGCCTTTCTTTAAACTCTTCAGGACACCCCGAATATCATCACGTTCCAGCGCACTTGGGAAGTTTTTTTCTCTCCCGCGAGTCATAATCGCTTCAAGAAGTTCGTTTTTGTTACTGCGATACATGACGTCGAAACCGATATAGCTTGAAAGAACAGCGCCGCACAGGTCCAATGTTGAGAAATGCATACCAACTAAAAGTACACCGCGTCCCTGATCAATCGCGTTCTGAAGATGGTTAAGTCCCTTGACCGTAACTCGATGCCTGAGCTGCATCGGATCACGTATCCATGAGTTTGCCGTCTCAACAAGCCCAATGCCACTTGAGCGACAGATCTGTCTGACCAGATCGTTCTGCTGCTGATCTGTTAGCGATGGGAAACACAGGCTTATGTTGACTTCTGCTATGTGGCGTCTTTTCCTTGCGAGCAGGTAACCTAATTTCCCCAGAAAGGCGCCGATGTTGATCTGAATTTTATGAGGTAAATGGGTCACGAAAATCATACAACCGTAGACTAGCCAGGTCGGCCAGAATTTTGGATGGATAAACTTGATTCTTAGTAAGGTAGTGGCTTTATTCACGTCGTGAAAGCATCTTTGTAAGACCGCAGTTTAACGTCCCAGGACCAGAGCGCCAACATTGTGGTAGGGATCGATATGATATGATCACATTCGGAAACTTTGGAGCGGTGGATGAAATTACCCAGATTCGACAATGCACGGGTACTGACTGTTGGTGATGCCATGCTTGACCGATACTGGCATGGTGCAACCAATAGAATATCTGCTGAAGCCCCCATTCCAATTGTCGATATTGAAGAAATCGAAGACAGATTGGGTGGTGCTGCTAACGTTGCTCTGAATGTCTCTGCACTGGGTGCCAGTGTGAGTCTGGTGGGCGCCATTGGAGATGATGAGTCAGGTAGAATAATCAGGGCCAAGCTGGAATCTGCCGGGATAGAAGATCTTCTTGCGTGTTTTGATGATTATCAGACAATTACCAAATTCAGAATTGTCAGCCGGATGCAGCAACTTGTCAGGGCTGACTTTGAACGTATTGTTGAGATGAGTTTGGATCGTTTTTCTGAAGTGCTGACACGTGGTGTCGAGAGTAACGACGTCGTCATTTTGTCTGACTATGATAAGGGCGTTGTCAGCGATCCACAGAGTTTAATTAAAGCGATCAGGAAACAAAGTAAACCTGTGCTCATCGATCCGAAATTCAAGGATTTTTCTCACTACGCAGGGGCAACCCTGATTAAACCAAATCAGAAAGAATTTCGAGCTGCGGTCGGTACCTGGGAGAGTGAAGCTGAACTGGTGCAGAAATGTCAGACCTTGATGTCTAATATCGGCGTAGATTCGATGCTGATAACCCGGGGTACCGATGGCATGACGCTGGTGCAGAAGGGGCAACAGGAGGTGCATCTGCCATCACGAAATCGAGAAGTTTATGACGTCAGTGGTGCGGGGGACACAGTCGTTGCAGTCCTGGCGACGGCTCTGGCCAGTGGTCAGACTTTACTGGATGCAGTTGGTTTGGCGAACATCGCGGCTGGTATCGTAGTCGGGCAACTAGGCACTGCGAGCGTCAGTGGGCCTGAGCTCAGAATCGAAGTTGGAAAGGAGATGGGACTTATACGAGGTGCCATGTCTGAAGAGCAGCTAAAAATTGCTGTCGAAGAAGCTAAAGATCGTGGAGAAAGAATCGTATTTACAAATGGTTGCTTTGATATTTTGCATGCCGGTCATGTTGACTACCTGGCAGAAGCTAGAAACGAGGGTGATCGACTCATTGTAGCGGTCAATGATGACGATAGTGTTACCCGGCTCAAGGGGGAAGGTCGACCGATCAACAGCATTGATCGTCGGATGACGATGCTGACTGGTCTGTCAGTGGTTGATTGGGTCGTTTCCTTTGCATCTGATACACCCGAAGATCTGTTGCATGCCCTTAAACCTGATGTGCTGGTCAAGGGTGGTGACTATACCATTGATGAAGTTGTTGGCGCTGATATCGTCGAGTCGTATGAGGGTACTGTGAAAGTGCTCAAGCTGGTTGACGAATTATCGACCTCTGCACTGGTGGCGAAGATTGAGGAACTGTAGAGATCTGAAAGAAGATCTACTCAGCGACTAGTCCAGTTACGTTTTCTTTTAAATGGTCCGGATTGATTGTTCCGACTATCACGCTGGTTACGCCGGGAAAATTAACAGCGAAGTTCAGTGCGGCGTTTGTATCGGTTGAATATCCACTAGCCAGTGCTTTCTTGATCACGACACCCTTGTTGTATTGTTGGCAAGCCTGGATCAAAGGCACCTGGCTCTGATCCTGTTCATTTAAAGTAATCATAAAAATATCAACATAATTCATAGCCAGCAGGCATTCGGTTTCGCTCTTTCCCGAATATCCAATCAGCTTTATCAATCCTTTGTCCTTCAGATTTTGGAGGGATTCAAGGACGTCCGTTTGGGTGATGACACGCTCATCATCGCCATCGGAGTGAACGAATACCAGATCCAGAACATCCGTCCTTAGGTTCTTCAGACTGGCCTCGATACTTGTTTGCGTTGCTGCTGCCGAGAAATCATAGTGCGACCTGCCGCTTTGGTAGTATTCCCCGACCTTGGTTGAAATACACCAGTAGTCGCGGGAGTGAGCGAGCAACTTTCCGAGTTTTGTTTCACTGTCAGCATAAGCAGGGGCCGTGTCGATATAATTTATGCCCAGTTCACGGGCGAGATCAAGAAGCGCCTTGAGATCGTCGTCATCTGGAATGGCGAACGCTTCAGGATATTTAACGCCGGTATTTCGACCGAATTTAACACTGCCCAGCCCAATGGGCGAAACCAGGATGTCTGATTCACCTAGAGTTCGATAGTTGCGCTTACTGATCAAAAGCGACTTCCCATGGGGTTCTGCCGAGTGGGGCTGCAGGCAGTTGAGGTGGTGATCCAAATTCCCGGGCTGGTGCCAGGTTAATCTGTTCGAGGACGGTTTCGCCCAGCATTGGCGTGAGGGTCAGTTTTGTTGGCCAGCAGACCAAACAGTTGTTCTTCGCGGCTACAAAAGGGTGATCCGGTCGAGATTTGTTTTCCTGGGCGGGTTCCGCTCGATCAATATCCAGAGTTGCCCACTCAGTACCCTCTAGATTAATCCAGGGTAAGAGGTCAGCTATTTCCCTTCTCGCCTTATCGATAAGCTCATTGGGAGATTTGCCAACGCCGTCCTCTGCCAGAGTCCCACCCAGATACCAAACGTTTTCATTTTCGGACACCGGATGAGTCGTAAAGGTGACCCTGGGTTTATTGGCAGATTTCAGACTTATGGCATGTGCGTAGATTCTCGGTAACCTGCCCCTGAGCATGACCTGTTGAAGAGGACGCTTCTGCATAGTGACGTAGTTAAGTGGTGTGCCCTTCAGCAGAGCTTCGTTACCAGCACCTGCTGCAAAAATATAGCGTTCGGCAACAACCCGCTGCCCGGCTTCCAGCTGTAAACCGGTAACCTGACCTGAGTCTGTCAGGACCGCTGGATTCGACCGGAAAATCGATGAGGTATTTGATGCGATAAGAGCCTTCAACAGCATACGTGAATCAAGCACCATATCCTGTAATCGATATAGTGATCCTTTGAACTGAGTCGATTGAAAAACATCCGGATAGTCAGATGGGTTTAGGGCAGTGATCCGGGCCTGCAGAACGCGACTGGCAAAAAAGGTGGTTATTTTCGAACTCAAGGCACCATCAGAGAATAGATAGTAGTCATCGGAAAGCGTATTCAGACCAGTGAGATCAGGAGGGCCCTCACCCCTTAAACATGCCTGCCAGGTTTCCGGCATCCTGGCGATTGATTCTGATGAGGGGGAGGTAAATCCACCCAGGGCATATTTCAGGCCACCATGGATCATGCCTTGTGATGCGAGTGATTGAGCGCAACCAAGGGAATCTTTCTCAAATAGCCAGGTGTCGTAACCGGCAGCACGCAGAATGTTAAGCAACCAGAGTCCACATATGCCGCCACCTACGATTGCGATTTGGGTCTTGTGATTGCTCATAATTGTCTGAGAGAGAAGTAATCCATTGGCAGTCGACTAGTATATCAATATTGCTTTACTGGTTTGATAGTTGGAATCCTTATATGCTCGCATTTATTTTCTCCGGGTGAGGCTGTTTCGGCGGATTTTCATGTTAGCGAGGCTTCTCTATAGTTTTGTCTTCTATTGCGTAACGCCGCTTGTCTTACTGCGTCTAGGATGGCGATCCTTTCGAGAGCCTGTTTACAGAGATACTTTGTCGCAACGGTTTGGATTTGTCGCCAGATCCACAGAAAGGCCGATCTGGGTGCATGCCGTGTCAGCAGGAGAAACCATTGCTGCGGTGCCCCTGGTTCGGCGCCTGATCAAGGATGGTCATGCGGTAATCGTGACCACCATGACCCCGACTGGCAGGGAGCGGGTAGTCAGTCTTCTGGGTAATGATGTCGAACATAGCTATGCCCCCTATGATTTACCCGATGCGGTGAATCGGTTTCTATCTTCTATAAGACCAAAGGCGCTGATAATCCTTGATACCGAGCTTTGGCCGAATATTATTCACTATACTCACGCCCGGGGAATTCCAGGTTTTCTCGTGAATGGCCGGCTCTCAGAGAAATCCGCGCGGGGCTACGATTTAATTGCACCGATTAGTCGACCCATGCTGAACAAGTTAACCCGGGTGTGCGTTCAGTCAGAGTCTCAAGGGTATCGTTTCAGACAACTCGGTGTCTCAGAAAAGCAACTGGATGTAACAGGTAGCATCAAATTTGATTCGACGTTGCCAGATGACCTGGAGCTTCGCCGATCGGAGCTGACCAGGAAGTTTGTTGATAAGAAAGTCTCGCTAGCTGCAAGTACCCATGAAGGTGAGGAAACTGAAATTCTGGATGCATTTAAAGCAATTGCGGTCGAACCGACGAATCTGCTCGTTCTTGCACCAAGACATCCTCATCGGAGCGACAGGGTCTACGAGCTTTGTGTGGCAAAAGGAATGCGAGTGGTCAGGCACAGCGAGAACCGACCTTGCCTGCCTGAAACGCAAGTGTACCTGTTAGATACGATGGGTGAACTGGTGTATTTCTATAGCATTGCACATATCGCGATCGTGGGAGGCAGTTTGGTTGATGTGGGTGGACATAACCCAATGGAACCAGCAAGTCAGGGCGTTCCGATGATCATGGGCAGGTATCGACGCAATATTGATGATATTGCGGATCAGTTTATTCAGGCTGGTGCCATGGAGGTTGTCAGCGACCAAAAAGAACTTCTTGCTGTGTGGCAAGGAATGTTGGTGGACAAGCCAAAGCTGACTCATATGGCGGATGCTGCGTTAGTTGTAATGAATGCTAATCGAGGTGCGCTGGACCGGGTTGAAAAAGTGATTCTGGCCATAATTGATGGATAGGATCCTGTTCCTGTGTACCGGGAATTCCTGTCGTTCTCAAATGGCTGAAGGCTTCGGAAAACAGATTCTTGACTCACACCAGATAGAATCTGCCGGTATTGCAGCACGCGGACTCAATCCAAAAGCGATAACTGTTATGTTGGAGTCCGGGATAGATATATCGAGACAGACTTCAGATGTTATTGACGAAAAGCCGCTCAAGCTGATTAGTCTAGTAGTCACAGTGTGTGACGATGCTGAGGACATTTGCCCGGTGCTACCTGTCGCCTGCAGAAAAATCCACTGGTCGATAAGCGATCCAGCGAAACTGATTGGCACTGAGGATGAAATAATGCGTGGATTTCGAAAAGTCAGAGATGAATTACGATCACATATTCTTGCTTTGCGGACCGAGTTGTACTAGGGCTTTGGGCGGTTCGAGTGAGAATAAATAAATGACAAAGTGACTCAATGTGATAGTCTTGTTTTAGGTGTTGACAGACAATGGGATCGATGAAAAAGAAGCGACGCTATGTACCAGATCTGGTAGCAGACATGGCTGAATGTGATGCAAATTACATTCGCTTAAATCGTTTGTTTCCACATATGGACAAAGAAGACTACCTTGAATTTGGTGTTGACTCGGCTAGCAGGGCAACCGTTCAGGGCACAACGGTCGATGGTGCAGTTGTAACCATGAAAATTGAGCAACGTTGTCCCTATACGACGATGCTGACCGTCATCGTTACGAATGAAGAAGATAAGCCCTGGGTAAAATGGCCAACACTTGAGGTGCGAGTTTATCATGATATTAAATCAGCCGAGGTGAAGAGTTTTGAACGTCATCGAAATCTGAAGTTTCGATACCCGACACCCAATGAGAACATGTTTCAACCTGACGAGAAATCGCAGATAAACAAATATTTTGGTGAATTGCTGAAGTTTTGTTACGAATATGGTCATAGTCTTGAGGCAGTCACGCTCAAGTAAATAGAGGCTGATCCCTCAACATCCTCCGATCCCGGTCAGCACCATTCGTAAATCAGAAATAAATTCTCGAGAATTTCTGTGCATCTGGGGTTATAATTATTCTAATCACTGCGGTCTCCATTCAGGTGCTGCGTAACTACAAACCTCTTGTAGAACAGACTAGTTGTTGAACTGGAAAATTGAGGTGAGATCACCTTACATTGCTGCAGCTTTGAGCCGGTATACTGGTGTCTTGAGCTGCTTTGAGCGACCATTGAAATTCGATGGAGCTTCTCTACCCCCCAAAATAAAGTACACACTCATTCATCATTTGTCAGTAGGTAGATATGCCCGTTAAGAGTTATAGAGCTGATTCCATCGAGGTTCTGAAAGGATTGGATCCGGTCAAAAAACGACCGGGTATGTATACAGATACGACTCGACCGAATCACCTTGTACAAGAGGTTGTTGACAATGCTGTTGATGAAGCTCTCGAAGGATTTGCAACTGAAATAAAGGTAACACTTCGTAAAGACGGGTCCATGTCGGTTAACGATAACGGGCGCGGCATGCCGGTGGATATTCACAAAAAAGAGAAACTATCCGGTGTTGAGTTAATCCTGACTCGATTGCACTCGGGTGCCAAGTTCAATACGGATAATTATAAGTTTTCAGGTGGACTGCATGGCGTCGGCGTTTCTGTCGTTAATGCCCTGTCGACGCAGTTTGAGGTGTTCATTAAGCGTGATGGCAAGCTTCATCATATGGCGTTTAAGGATGGGAAAAAGGCGAAAAACCTCACAGTCAAAGATAATGTGGGAAAGAGAAATACTGGAACTCTGGTCAATTTCAAACCTGACCCCAAGTACTTCGATTCACCGAAGTTTTCGGTTTCTCGTCTGAAACACCTGCTGAAGGCCAAGGCGGTTCTGTGCCCCGGGCTTAAAGTCCTGTTTACGGATGAGACTGCCACGAAGAAGGAGGAGCGGATACATGAATGGCTCTATGAAAAGGGATTAAAAGATTACCTAGGTGTTGAACTTGCCGGTTTTGAGCTTTTACCAGAAGAGCCGTTTATTGGTTCCATATCCGGAAACGATGAAGCCGTGGACTGGGCAGTGCAATGGTTACCCGAAGGTGGTGATCTTGTCACTGAGAGTTACGTTAATCTGATTCCAACCTCGCAGGGTGGTACACATGTCAACGGGTTACGAAGTGGGCTTCTTGAAGCGTTGCGAGAGTACTGTGAGTTTCGAAATCTGATCCCTCGTGGCATCAAAATTTCAGCTGATGATATCTGGGATCGTTGCAGCTACGTGCTGTCTGCGAAGCTACTGGAGCCCCAGTTTTCAGGGCAGACCAAAGAACGTCTGAATTCTCGCCAGGCGGTTACGTTCATTTCGGGTGTCGTAAAAGACGGATTCAGCTTATGGCTGAATCAGCATGTAGATGAAGCTGACGCCCTGGCGGAACTTGCCATTAGTAATGCTCAGGCAAGATTAAGGGCTGGTAAAAAGGTGGTTCGCAAGAAAGTCACTGCGGGTCCGGCCTTGCCAGGGAAACTAGCTGACTGCTCGTGCCAGGATGCAATGCAGGGAGAATTATTCCTGGTTGAAGGAGATTCGGCGGGTGGTTCCGCCAAACAGGCGCGGGATCGAACGACCCAGGCGATCATGCCGTTGCGAGGTAAGATCCTGAACACCTGGGAGGTGGATTCTAGCGAAATCCTGGCGTCCCAGGAAGTCCATGACATCTCAGTGGCACTCGGAATTGATCCAGGTTCATCAGATCTTTCCGGTTTGAGATACGGCAAGGTCTGTATCCTGGCCGATGCTGATAGTGATGGACTGCATATTGCTTCACTATTGATCGCTCTGTTTGTTAAGCATTTCTCTGCACTCGTTGTTAATGGCCATGTGTTTGTGGCCATGCCGCCGCTGTATCGCATCGATGTGGGCAAAGAGGTGTTTTACGCACTGGATGAATCGGAACTCCAGGGTTATCTAGATCTTATTAGTGCGGAAAAGAAGAAAGGCAAGGTGACGGTGCAGCGCTTTAAAGGTCTGGGTGAGATGAATCCATTGCAACTACGCGAAACTTCGATGGCGGAAGATACCCGGCGGCTGGTCCGCCTAATGATTGACTCAGAGAAAAAATCCAACGAATTGCTGGATATGTTGCTGGCGAAAAAGCGTAGTGGGGATCGGAAGAACTGGTTAGAGAAGAACGGTGACCAGGCAGAAATCATTTAGAAAAGATATTAACGTGTTAGCCAAATTTGGACAGACCTGATGAGTGAATCATTCGATTCAGATGAAATAGAAACAATTTCCCTGAGACAGTTTACAGAGGATGCATACCTTAATTACGCCATGTATGTGATTAATGACCGTGCCCTGCCGTATATCGGTGATGGTTTAAAGCCGGTACAGCGCAGAATCATCTATGCAATGTCTGAATTGCGACTTGGGGCTGATGCAAAATACGCAAAGTCAGCACGTACTGTAGGCGATGTCATTGGTAAGTTTCATCCCCATGGTGATACGGCCAGTTACGAAGCGATGGTATTAATGGCTCAACCCTTCACCTACCGGTATCCACTGGTTGACGGCCAGGGGAATTGGGGGGCACCGGATGATCCAAAATCATACGCGGCCATGCGGTATACCGAATCCAAGTTAACGAAGTACGCAGAGTTACTGCTCGGGGAACTGGGGCAAGGCACGGTTGAGTGGGCGGCCAATTTTGATGGTACGCGGGAAGAGCCTGTCAATTTGCCAGCGAGGTTACCCAACATATTGCTAAACGGTGGTAGTGGCATTGCCGTAGGTATGGCGACAGATATTCCACCCCACAACCTGAACGAGGTGGCCAGTGCCTGCATTCGAATGCTGGATAAACCCAGATCGAAGGTGAAGGATTTGTTGGAGCACATAAAAGGTCCCGACTTTCCCACACAGGCTGAAATAATTTCCAGCCAGGAAGATATCCATCAGATCTATGAAACCGGCAAAGGCTCAGTAAAAACCAGGGCAGTCTATTCAGTGGAGGGCGGTGACATCGTCATCAACGCTTTACCCTACCAGGTATCCGGGACCAAGATCCTGGAGCAGATTGCGGCCCAGATGCAGGCGAAAAAGCTGCCCATGGTGATGGATTTGCGTGACGAATCAGATCATGAAAATCCGATCAGGATCGTTGTCGTGCCAAGATCCAATCGGGTCGATGCGGAAGCGCTGATGGGCCATCTGTTTGCGTCGACTGATCTTGAACGGAGTCATCGCGTCAACTTCAATATGATCGGGATTGATGGCAGACCAAGTGTCAAGCCCTTGAATGAACTGCTCAGTGAGTGGTTGTCATTTCGCAGCAATACGGTTCTAGAGCGACTCAAATACAGATTGCAGAAAATTCTGGACCGTTTGCATATTTTAAGCGGCTTGATGATCGCCTATCTGAATATTGATGCGGTGATCAAAATTATTCGAACCAAAGACAAGCCCAAAGAAGAACTCATCGAGAAGTACAAGCTAAGTGAGATTCAGGCGGATGCCATCCTTGATCTGCGCTTGCGACAACTGGCCAAGCTGGAAGAAATAAAAATCAAGGGTGAGCAGGACGAATTATCAGCTGAAAGAAAAGAACTTGAAAAAATAATCAAGTCGAAGGCGAGGTTAAAGACACTGCTTAAGAAAGAAATTCTGGCCGACGCTGAACTCTACGGAGATGAAAGGATGTCACCGGTTGTGCAGCGTGAAGAAGCACAGGCATTCAACGAAAAGGATCTGATTTCCAATGAGCCAATTACAGTGGTGTTGTCTGAAAAAGGCTGGATTCGGGCTGCAAAAGGAAATGATGTTGACGCGGCTGATCTCAGTTACCGAGCTGGTGATTCCTTTCTGGAGGCGCTACCGGCCAAATCAAATCAGGATGTGGTGTTTCTTGATTCAACTGGTCGAGCCTATTCTATCCCCTGTCATACACTGCCGTCGGCAAGAGGTCAGGGAGAACCACTGACAGGCAGGATCAATCCACCGAGTGGTGCGTTCTTCACTGGTCTTGTTACTGGAGAAAAAGAAGATCAGTATCTTGTCGCCAGTGATGCCGGTTATGGATTTGTTGCCAGTGTTGGAGACATGATATCCAAAAACAAGGCTGGAAAATCTTTGCTTACGGTTCCGAAAGGAGGGGTGGTGGTACAGCCAGCACTGATTTCTGAAATCAAACATGAATTCGTGGCTGCTTTTAGTAATGAGGGCCGGCTGCTGATCTTCCCAGTAGCTGATATGCCGGTTTTAGGTCGAGGCAAAGGTGTCAAGATCATGAATATTCCGAAGGCAAGGGTGGTTGATCGTGTCGAGATCATGAGCTTTATCCTTGTTTTCTCGGAAGTTGATACTATTTTGATTCACTCAGGGAAACGCCATCTCAAGCTAAAGATTGATGATCTCGAACACTATCGCGGTGAACGAGCCCGTCGAGGGTTGAAACTGCCGCGAGGTTTTCAAAAAGTGGATGCGGTTTCCATTGAAAGGCAAAACTAAAACTGTTTTGCGTGACCATCGATAAGGGTCTGGTTGCTTAGACTCTCGATGAAAAAAACTTCACCATCCGGTGCCATAGAGCTGTGAAAAGGCTGTAACTTGTACTGGTCTGAAGCTGACATAATCTCCTGGACCGGGCGGCTGGCTATCAGTTGGTTTTCACTGATGGAGGCCAGATAACTGGCATGTTTGCGTGCTTGTTCAAAGTCAGTGGCAACGTCTCGATCAATTACCTGATGCATGCCTGCCTTAATCGTAATGGGCGTTTCACTCTGCCTGAAAATTGCGAGAATCAGCAATCCTGAGCAGGCTGCTTTGAACAGCTGATCGGAAGAATCGAAACAGACGACAATATCATCTCCTATAAATTCGATATCACCCCCATACAGCGCCAGTGCCTGTTCTATTCTGTCATAGTGTGCAGCAAGAAGGCGAGTTGGACGTACTTTTACTACCAGGATTGTTGTCGATGATGTTTCGATCACATTAAACGACGGATTTTCTTCCTGAATATCATCCATAACGTCAGTCGTTTTGGGTGGTTGCATGATCCATAGATAGACAAGATCGCTGTACAGCCATCCGATAAGCATCAGAACTAGCACCAAAACGCCGTGCAGAGCCAGGGACATTCTCAGAGCTTCATAGATCTGAGTCTGAATAACCTGCTGGTCGAATCCAACCTGTACATAACCGGCGATCGAGTCTTGAAACGTGACTTGTTGTGTGAAGATTTTCGAATTACTAATTTTTTTTCCGGCTTGTGCCTGAAGTTCATCCCTGGTGTCGTAGACCGAGGCGAAACCAAACGATTGTTCCTTGAGCAGCTCCGTCAAAAGGATATTCAGACTGAGGAAATCGTTGTTAATGAGATGATCGGCAACTGAGATTGCCAGGTAGTCACAGATAGACTGGCTGTATTGATTGCTCTGATCCTGGAGCCGAGTTGTTGTCACGGAATGGATTAGATAAGTTGAAATTAAAGCACTTAACAGGACCGGCAACAGTACGATTGATAAAGTACGAACTCTTGGGCCTTGTGTTTTTCTCAAACTCATAGTGATATTGCAAATTTGGTACCAAATCGCAGAGTATACCTATTGTTCGGGATGCCATGCTTTTTATTTGAGGCAGGAATGACGGATAATAAGATCTTGTTTACAAACAGAGAATTTTTGTGTCCGAGATCGTGCTCCTGAATGTATCTGGTGAAGATAGACCTGGTCTGACCGCGGCAATTACTGAAGTGTTAAGCACTTTCGATGTTGACATCCTGGATGTTGGCCAGGCCGTAATACACAATCACCTGTCCCTGGGAATTCTTATCAACATTCCACAGGGTGTCAGCTCGATTGATGACGAGGTGGCAGTTTGTGCAGATGAGTTGGGAGTGACGGCAAAACTGAGCCCAGTTGATAGTGCCAGCTATGAGGATTGGGTTGAATTACACGGTCGTTCCAGATTCATCCTGACGTTGCTTGCACGAAAAATTAAGGCGGATCATATTGCCCAGGTTAGTCGGGTGATTGCTGCCAATGGTTTGAATATCGATGCGATCGTGAGGTTATCCGGGCGCGTTCCACTGGTCACTGAGGACGACACCGTAAAAGCCTGTGTCGAATTTTCTTTGAAAGGAGAACCTGAGGATGCGACTGCGTTCCGGGCTCAGTTGATGGAAGTCTGTGGGGATCAGGACATTGATATTGCGGTGCAAGAGGACAGCATATTTCGTCGTAACCGAAGATTGGTTGCCTTCGATATGGATTCAACGCTGATAACCACAGAGGTCATCGATGAACTGGCAAAACTTGCCGGTGTTGGCGACAAAGTTTTGCTCGTGACCGAGCGAACCATGCACGGCGAACTGGATTTTCAGGAGAGCCTGCGTGAAAGAGTAGGGTTCTTAAAAGGATTGCCAGAATCGACATTGCAGGAAGTGGCGAAGAACCTGCCCCTGGCTGAGGGTGCTGAACACCTTTTCCGGACACTGAATCAACTTGGATACAAAACCGCTATTCTTTCTGGTGGTTTCACCTATTTTGCTGATCATCTTAAGAAGAAGCTGGGTATTGATTATGTACATGCCAATAAACTGGAAATTGTAGATGGGGAACTGACCGGTCATGTGCATGAACCAATCCTGGACTCGGCAGCCAAGGCTCATTTACTTAAAGATCTTGCGGCACAGGAGGACATTTCGTTAGAGCAGGTTATTGCAGTCGGGGATGGTGCTAACGACCTGGCAATGTTGGCCACAGCTGGATTAGGTATTGCTTTCCATGCAAAACCTATTGTGAAAGAGAATGCTAAACAATCTATTTCGACGCTTGGTCTGGACAGCATCCTTTACCTGATGGGAATCAGAGATCGAGATGCCAGTAAGCTGAGTCAGCGGTAATCTATCTTTGCGTTACAGATCTTCAGAAGCGAAGTCGTACTCCTTCTCTCTTCATCATGGTATCGAGTGGCAGCGAAATATAGTAGCCCTGAATAAAATTAATCCCTGTCCGCCAGAGAGTGGCTAATACCATCGGGTCTTCAACTCCTGCGATGGCTACCAGTACGCCAGCGGATTGCAGAGAATTCACCATTTTGGTCAGTTCTTCTTTCTTCTCTTCAGTGCTTTCGATTTCCTGGGCGAAGGAGCCGTCCAGTTAGATAAAATCTGGTGTCAGGTGCTTCAGGAGTGTGAAAGGATTCAGAGAACAGCCGAAATGGTTGATTAACAGTTTGCAGTGCAGTTGGCCCAGACCCTTGCTGAAGTTTGCAGCATTCTTGATATATGAAGTTGCATCATTCTCGTGGACCTGGATGACAATCGCCAGCACGCGTCGCCCGCCCCGCTATGCGCAGCAATGCAATGAGCTCTTCCGCCCGATTCTGGGATTTTTCCAGAATCAGCAATCTAACGGGTTTTTTGTACTCATTCCGCTTCAGATCTGGTAACCGGCATACTGTAGCAGATATGGTGCGACCTTCCTTTTTCACCAGCTTTGAAGTGAGTTACGTATCCTGAAGAGGGAAATAATAATAAGGCAAAATGTTAACTTCAAACAGTCATGTTGAGATCGCACCGGGAAAGAACCTGCCAACTCACATCGGTTAACGGTATTATAGCTCTAAGCATGTTGACGAAAGAGAAGATTGATGGCGACTTATTCAACCAATGAATTCAAATCGGGCCTCAAGGTGATGCTGGAAAATGATCCGTGCTCGATACTGGAGAATGAATTTGTCAAACCGGGGAAGGGACAGGCATTCAATCGAGTCAAGTTGCGCAACTTGATTTCTGGCCGTGTTTGGGAGCGTACGTTCAAGTCCGGCGAATCCATCGAGGGCGCTGATGTGATGGAACAGGATATGGAGTACCTATACAACGATGGTGAGCACTGGTATTTCATGAAGACAGACGGCAGTTACGATCAGTTAGGTGCGGGCAAGGACGCGGTTGCGGGTTGTCTGCAATGGCTCAAAGAGACCGAAACTTATGTTGTTACCCTATGGAATGACAATCCCATCGGTGTCGCGCCACCCAATTTTATCGAGCTGGAAGTGACCGATACGGATCCAGGATTAAAAGGGGATACTGCGCAGGGAGGAACCAAACCCGCTACTTTAAGCACAGGTGCTGTCGTCAAAGTACCGCTTTTTATCAATATGGGTGAAATTTTGCGCATCGACACTCGGACTGGCGAGTACCAGAATCGGGTCAAGTCCTGATTGCTCCAGAAACAACCGATAGCCTGCAACGAAGTTCATAGCGGATATTCTTAGCGTGAGTATTCAGTCCATTTCTCTGATTCAGAACCGGGCAAGGATGCTGACCCTGATTCGTGAATTCTTTGCGCAAAAGCGGGTTCTCGAAGTGACCACACCTGTTCTTGGTGCAAGAAGTGTCACTGACCCTCATATCAGCAGCTTCAAACTCAATGAATATGGTCAGACCTACTTTTTGCAGACATCACCGGAATTCGCGATGAAAAGATTACTCGCGGCGGGGACTGGCTCGATTTATCAGATCTGTCCTGCCTTTCGAGCAGGAGAATCCGGCAGGTATCACAATCCAGAATTCACCATGCTTGAGTGGTATCGGCCAGGATTTGGATTGACTGAACTGATGGATGAATTGAGTGAATTGATCGCACTGCTTTGCCAGGAATTTGATGTTGTATTCGAGGATCCCGAGCGCCATTCATTCAAGGAACTGTTTTTACGCCGATTCGCAGTGAATCCTCATCAGGCTGATACCCGTCACTTGGCAGAAGTGATGAGTCGAGAATTTCCTGATCTGGGTCACCATATTCCGGTCAATGACGAAGGCGTGGATGATGATATGCGGGATTTACTGTTTTCTGAAGGGATTGAACCGGGTTTTCAACAACCGCAATATGTCGTCGAATTTCCGGCATCCCAGGCATCGCTCGCAAAGGTTGAGGCAGTAGATGGCGATGATGTCGCTATGAGATTTGAATTATATTGGCGAGGTATTGAACTGGCGAACGGTTATGATGAACTGACCGATGCAAGTGTGCTCCGGGTTCGGATCGAACGAGACAACAGAATAAGAAAGGGTCGAAATCTACCGATTATTGACGCCGATGAAAGGTTGCTTAGCGCGATGGCTCAGATGCCTGTGTGCACCGGCGTGGCTGTTGGTCTGGATCGGTTGATAATGTTACTTACCGGAAAGTCATCCCTGGACGAGGTACTTAACTTTCCATTTGCTGATGCATAGTACCAGGGTCAGTGAGTGATCCGGTACGAAAGAGTATAAAATCCGACTGGAAACAAATAAAAGCAGGCAACGGAAATCATGAACGGCAACGATAAGAGAAAAACAAGAGAAAAATACTCTATGTCACTGCCTTGCGTCGGTATCAATTGCAGACGGTGATTTGGATAGTAATGAAATGGCCACGATGATGATGACGATAGATAGGCGATGAATTCAAAGTCTTGATTCTAAAGACCTGCATTAATAGGGCGAGCCGATACGTTTATGATTGATTCAGAGAAAGAACATATCTATGAGCCTTGGTCGAACGCTGGGGTTTAGCGAAAGTGGGATTAATCAGCAATTCGAAGTCATGCTTTAGCTTTCAGCAGAACTTTCAGGAACGATGGGTTCTCCCATTCTGATTTCGGCGCCAGCTGGTTTTATCCAGTTAACTTTCCTATCCAGCAATATGATTGCTGTTGAGCCCATCTGAAACTGACCCAGTTCATCGCCGATATTAAATGGAGTTGGTGGATCGAAAATCTCCTCAATGGCTGCCCTTGCCGTATAGGGCTGGTCTCGCCACACCGGTTGGATCGCTGCGACAATCATTGCACCAACCATGATCACGACCATCTTGCCATCTGTCAGATCGAATTCCATGACCATCCTTTCATTGGCAGCGAACAGATCCGTTACCTCTTCAGTTGTCTTCTGATTCACAGAAAAGAGAGATCCTGGGATATAGCGAACCTTTGTGAGTCTCCCGCCTTTCGGGCAGTGAACGCGATGGTAGTCTTTTGGTGACAGGTAGACAGTGAAGAAACTGCCGTCCACATAATTCGACACATCCTTTGTAGCCAGCAGTTTCTCTAGTGAATAGCTGATACCTTTGGCCTGAAATATCATGTTTGCCTCGATTGAACCACTGGCAGAAACCTTGCCATCTGCTGGTGAGCAGAATTGTCCTGATATGTGTCGCGATTCGGGTTTGAGTTTACGTGTGAAGAATTGATTGAAACAATTGTACCTATCCATATCCGGTTCCAGTGCTTCACTCATATCAACATGATATTTGCTGACAATGAAGCGGATTAGGAGGTGCTTTACCCAGTTAATTTGACTGTTGGCAAATAGCCCAACAAAGCGCGAAAGCAAATGCTGAGGTATCAGTCGCTGGAGAAGGATAAACAATCTTATAGGTCCGATTCTATCGGTGTGTCAGGGTCATTGCCCCATTCCGACCATGAGCCGTCATAGGCTCGAATATGATATCCAAGGCTCTTGCCGATCAGGTAGGTAAAACCAGATCGATGGTGTGTCTGGCAGTGGGTAATAATGTTTTTTTCTGCGGTGATGCCGCAAGAGTCCAGCATTTGAGCGATGTCCTCACGAATGCGCAATTGCTGGTTTGGATCCATTGCTCGAGTCCATTCGAGATTGATTGCACCAGGGATGCGACCACCCCGGGCAGCAACCACCTTGGTGCCAGCATGCTCCTCGGGAGTGCGGGCGTCCCATATAACCGTGTTTTGATCTTCCAGGCCGGCCAGAACCTGTGCTTTGGTGGCGATGAAATCGGTATTAACTGCAAATGTGACTTCTGTGGGATTTACGTCAGGTACCAGGGCAGTGACAGGTAAGTCCGCTGCCGTCCAGGCATGAATACCGCCATTGAGATAGGACAGTCGTGTGTGACCAATCACATCCAGAGTCCAGATAAATCGACCGGCCCAGCCACCACCTTCGTCGTCATAGACAACAATATGCTGATCCGGTCGATAGCCGATTCGTGAAAACAACACTGATAGCTGTTTTATTGTGGGCAGTTTGCCAGTCGCGGGTTTCACGCCTGAGACCAACTCCTGCGGCGTTACATGTACGGCACCCTCGATATGCGACCGTTGATAGTTTTCTGATTTAGAAAGATCAATCAGTAACAGATCCTGGTCAGTCATCAGTGTCGATAGTGTTTCAGGTTCGATGATAAGCGGTATCACTTGGTGTCCGTTGATCCTTGAAAGCTGCATTCTACTGTAACTCAGTGGAATGATGCACAGAAGGCAACTGATCCGGGTTGGAAGAGTAGCGCGGGCAGCAGGTTCGCGCGAAGACTGACGAAATAACTTACGTCAGGCTTACAATTCTTCTATTTATCGCAAAGACGACGATTAGAAAATTGGTTAACATAGCCTACTCTAGTGTCACTATGGAGAATACGTGTCGTATTCTGAAAACCTGGTTTGGATGGATCTCGAAATGACTGGGCTTGAACCCAGCGTTGATAGGATCATTGAGATAGCCACCATTATCACAGACTCTTCACTTAATATTATTAAGGAAGGTCCAATCGTGGTGATATCGCAGGATCAGGCGCTTCTGGATGGAATGGATGAGTGGAACATGACCCATCACACCAGTTCTGGTCTGCTTGACCAGATCAAGACCGAGGGTGTTTCCGAATCACAGGCTGAAGCCATGACGCTGGACTTTATCAAACAACATGTGGAGCCGGGTCTGTCCCCATTGTGTGGGAATACCATTGGTCAGGATAGGCGATTCCTGCATGCCTATATGACAGATATAGAAGACTACCTGCATTATCGAAGTGTGGACGTCAGCACGATCAAAGAGCTTGCGGCCAGATGGCGACCTGATATTCACAGCGGTGTTGAAAAAAAAGGTGCCCATCGGGCCATTGACGATATTCGAGAGTCCATCGAAGAACTTAAATACTATCGTGAGTTATTCTTTAAACTGACTTCCTGATCAGCCTGTTTTTCTGTCTGTTTTTTTAACGCCCAGTCAATGTGTTCAATCAACATAGATGACGCTACTCGATTTCTTTCATTTAGCTCATGAGTGATTCTTTCGTTGTAGTTCGCATTACCAAGTGCGATGGCAATGTTTCTTTGCCATCCTTCATATCCTGTTCGTCGAATTGCCGAGCCCTCCGTATTTGATAGAAACTCCACCTCGGTCCAGGAAAACAGTTCCAGGAGTGCAGCACTATCCAACCGATGCCTCGGATTAAAGTCAGGTTCGTTTGTGAAATGAGAAAATTTGTTCCAGGGACAAAATAACTGACAGTCATCGCAACCGAAAATTCTATTACCGATAGACTCTCGCAGATGCGTGGGGATGATTCCCCTCAATTCGATTGTTAGATACGAAATACATAGCCGGGCATCGAGCTGGTAGGGTGCGATGATTGCCTTTGTGGGGCAGATATCAATACAGGCCGAACAGGAGCCGCAATGATTTATGCCGCTGTTGTTATCAACGATAAGGGGAATATCAGTGTAGATTTCACCCAGAAAAAACCAGGAACCTGCCTCACGGTTAAGCAGCATGGTGTTTTTTCCGATCCAGCCCAGTCCGGCTTTTTCAGCAAGTGCCTTCTCAAGGACCGGAGCACTATCAGTGAAGACTCGACCCCGATAATTCTTCAGATCATATTCCGCAAGGTAATCCTGAATATGTTTCCACAGCTTCAGCAAACGTCTGCGAATAACTTTATGGTAATCACGCCCCAGGGCATAGCGTGAGACATAAGCTGCATTGTTATTCCGAAGTACTTCATGGGGTGAAGTATCCGCAGGTAAATAGTTCATTCTTACGGTGATGATGCGCTTTGTGTCAGTCACCAACTCGCCTGGGCGACTGCGTTTCAGACCATGAGCGGACATGTATTGCATGTCGCCATTAAAATCCTGTTTCAGCCAGTCGTGTAGATATTGTTCATGTAATTCAAGATCAATATCACTGATACCGACCTGCTGAAAGCCTAATGACTGACCCCATTTATGGATATATTCACTGAGATCTTCGTAGATAGACTGATTCATAAGGGTTCTGGTGAGGCCACGATACATTATAATCAATGTTTCGGCTCAAAATGGTGGTTTTGACATGCCAATAGAACAATGACCGCAACAGGGTTGCCAGATTCACTCTATACCGCAGAACAAGTTCGGGCACTTGACCGTATTGCTATTGAATCCCGGGGTATTTCTGGGCTGACGTTGATGCGACGAGCAGCGGAGGCGTGTGTAGATACTTTGATTGAGCGCTGGGGAGAAGCAAAAACGGTTAACGTATATTGCGGCAGCGGTAACAACGCGGGTGATGGTTATATCGTTGCCGGACTGTTGGCAGAAAAAAAACTTGATACGAAAGCTATCGTCGTTGGTGACGTCAACAAACTTTCTGCCGATGCCACTGCAGCTTACGACTTTTGCAAAGCTTCAGCAGCAAAAATAGTTTCTGTTTCAGAAGTGGAGGAGATAGGTGATGGCACTGACGTGATAGTTGATGCCTTATTGGGAACTGGTGCTGAAGGGGAAGTGAGGAGCTCGTATCGTCAGGTGATTGAATCAATCAACGCCAGCGGCACACCGGTTCTTGCAGTAGACATTCCGGCCGGTCTCAGTGCTGATACCGGCGGCGTGCTGGGGATTGCGATAAGGGCGGATGTCACGGTTACCTTTATCGCTTTGAAGCAGGGATTATTTACCCTGGATGGCCCTGATCATGTGGGTGATCTGGAATTTTCAAGCCTGGGAGTACCGGAAGACATTTATGCAGAAGTTGAATCGAATTGCGATCGTCTGGGTTTTGGAAACCTGATTAAAAAATTCGGACGTCGAAGAAGAAACTCGCATAAAAACGATTTTGGCCATGTCCTGGTAGCGGGTGGTGATGTCGGTATGGGGGGGGCTGTTGCCATGGCAGCTGAAGCTGCGCTGAGAGCCGGTGCTGGGTTGGTTTCTGTTGCGACTCATCCGGAACATACTGCACTCGTGATGTCTCGGCGACCTGAACTGATGGTGTATGGTGTTAGAAATGAAGGAGAATTGGATTCGTTGCTTGAAAAGGCCACTGTTCTGGTACTCGGTCCGGGATTAGGGAAGAGTGATTGGTCTGATCTTGTATTCGAAAAAGTGATCAGCAGTGATTTGCCATCGGTTGTTGATGCCGATGGACTCAATCATTTGGCAGGAAAATCGATCAGCAAAGGTAACTGGATACTGACACCTCATCCCGGAGAAGCAAAACGTCTTCTTAAAGGAAAAACTCCTGACGACCGGTTTGCCATCGTACGGTCAATTCAACGGCAATATGGCGGCGTCGTTGTACTCAAAGGAGTGGGCTCACTTCTCCAGTCGGAATCACGAACATCATTATGTCCGTACGGTAATCCTGGCATGTCAACGGCCGGAATGGGGGACGTCTTGAGTGGTGTGATTGGCGGGTTGCTGGCGCAGGGATGTAATCCCAGTTTTGCTGCTCAACTCGGTGTTGTCGTGCATGCTTTGGCAGCCGATCAGAATGTGGAAACATCCGGGATTCGTGGTTTGATAGCGACAGATCTACTGCCCGGTATCAGAAGATTGCTGAATGATAGTTGAGGCGTATCTTCAAGATGAGCAAGCCACTTTGAAACTGGCTGGTAGACTCTCAAGCGAGATAAAAGGCAGAGGTGTCATCTACCTGGATGGTCAGCTTGGGACCGGGAAGACAACATTTTCTCGAGGAATTCTAAGAGCGATGGGTTATGAAGGATCAGTAAAAAGCCCGACTTTTACGATAGTAGAACCCTACGATCTCGAAAAGGGTCAGGTCTTTCATTTCGATCTTTACAGATTAAGTGATCCTGAGGAGCTAGAATACCTTGGTATCGACGACTATCTCGATGGTGATCAGCTATGTCTGATAGAATGGTCAGAACGCGGTCTCGACTTCCTTCCTGCAAGTGATCTGGTCATCAGACTGGCAGTTAAAGGTAAAGGAAGAAAAATTCAAATCGAGGGAAAATCTGGTTACGGAAAAAAAATATGCCAGATTCTAAATACCCAATAGTGGGATATGATAATTAGAAAGATATTCAAGAGTTCGGGATGGCGCGCGACTCGAAACGGAAGCCTGATTCGTCAGGCCGCGATACTTCTTTCCCTCTATATTTCCAGTGGCTGCCTGGCCAACCTCACATCAATAGACAGCGTTCGAGTTCATCAGTCTCCCGAGCGCACCAGGATTGTGTTCGACCTGAGTGCGCCCGTCGAACATAAGATATTTGCACTTTCAAACCCTCGAAGACTGGTCATAGACTTACAGGCGGCTGAACTGAAAACCGGGTTCAGCCACATAGACCTGACGAGCACACCTATTAAGGCAATACGGAGTGCGACCAGAGGTGGCAGTGATCTGAGAATCGTGCTTGATTTAAAAGATCAGGTTAAACCAAGAAGCTTCCCGCTAAAGCCAATTCTTCAATATGGTGACCGCCTTGTAGTGGATCTCTACACCGCTGACCAGCAGATTGCACCTGTTGAGCCGAAGTCAGATAGGATCTCAAGACAGATGAAAGACGTCATCATTGCGATTGATGCCGGACATGGTGGTGATGATCCAGGTGCGATAGGTGATGGAAAGCTCTATGAGAAAGATGTAGTGATGGCGATTGCCAGCCGGCTCAAGGAGTACTTCAGCAACGAACCTGGTTATAAAGCACTCATGATTCGCAAAGGTGACTACTATGTGGGCCTTCGAAAACGTACCGAAATAGCCCGAAAAAGTCAGGCTGACGTATTGCTTTCTATTCATGCTGATGCTTTCAAAACAGCTGAAGCGAAGGGGGCATCCGTCTATGCTATTTCGCAGCAGGGTGCAACGAGCGAAGCGGCCAAGTGGCTGGCCGAAAAGGAAAATCGTGCTGACCTGATTGGGGGTGTTGGAGGTCTCAGTCTGAATGATAAAGATGATCAGCTGGCTGAATTACTGCTCGATCTGTCAATGACCGCCAGGATGGCGGAAGGTCTGGAAATGGGCCAGAGCGTATTGAAGTCGATAAAACCTGTCACCAGGTTGCACAAAAAACAGGTTGAGCAAGCTGCATTTGCGGTTCTTAAGTCCCCAGATATTCCTTCGCTACTCATTGAGATTGGATACATCTCAAATCCTGCCGAGGCGGAACTACTAAGGTCTGCCAGGTACCAGAAGAAGATGGCGAAAGCGATTTTTGAAGGCGTCGTTCGGTATGTCGATGAGCATCCGCCGCCGGGTTCATTCATAGCGTGGAAGAGTCGAGGTGGCGCGGACAGGCTTGCCACTTACGAGATTGAAAGTGGTGATACACTCTCCAGCATAGCGGTCCGATACAGGGTGACCGCCAAGAGCCTGATGAAGATTAACGGGCTCAGCAGTGAGGCAATTCGAATTGGCCAGATCCTGAAAATACCCACAACATGATGAATGACAGAATTCAACAACTTAACACCAGACTGTCGAATCAGATCGCAGCGGGAGAAGTTGTTGAACGACCTGCGTCGGTAGTCAAAGAACTGTTGGAAAACAGCCTGGATGCAAATTGCAGCAGGATAGATATAGAGCTGGAGAATGGCGGGTCCAGGCTGATTCGGATTAGGGATGACGGGGGCGGTATTCATGCTGATGATCTAACACTTGCGTTAAGTCGTCATGCAACCAGTAAGATCTCAGACGTAGAAGATCTCAAAGCAGTTGTTACACTTGGGTTCAGAGGTGAGGCTCTCGCTTCGATTGCCTCGGTTTCTCGGTTGTCACTTATCTCAAACGCAACTTCATTCATTGAAAATGGTTGCTGCATCACTGTCACAGGAGAGACGATGCAAGCAGATGTATCTCCCGCGCCTCATCCGCAAGGTACCACCGTTGAAGTTAAGGATTTGTTTTTTAATACACCGGCAAGAAGGAATTTTCTGCGTACTGAAAAAACTGAACTTCAGCGAGTCGAAGATGTTGTCAGGAAAATATGTCTTAGCCACCCGCAAGTTACGATCAACCTTCAGCACAATGGAAAAGTATTGCGCCAGTATGTCGCTGTTAGGTCGGAAAAGGAATCTGCACGGCGGACAGGCGCAGTACTGGGGAAGCCATTCCTCGAAAGTTCTGTCTATCTTCACGAGGAAAGCTCCGCGCACGGGATATCCGGTATGACCTTAAATGGTTGGATCGGCCTGCCAACACATTCCCGCAGTCAGGCTGACCAGCAGTATTTCTACGTCAACGGAAGGAATATTAGAGACAAACTCATCTCCCATGCGATCAAACAGGGTTATCAGGATGTCCTGCACCATGGTCGACATCCGGTGTTCGCGTTATTCCTTGAAGTTGATCCAAGAGTGGTTGATGTCAATGTCCATCCAACGAAACAGGAGGTTCGGTTTAGAGAGAGTCGTCAGGTTCATGACTTTCTGTTTCGTTCGATTCATCGAGCGCTGGCGGATGTAAGGCCGGAATCAACACTGATGGAATCGGCCGTCTCAGACCAGCAAGCCGCGGCGCCCGTCCAGTCAAATATTGGCTTCCGTGGCACCGGATCTCGCAGAACGGATGTTCGATTGATTCGGGAACAAAATGCAATCTACAGCAACCTCATGGACACTGATCAATCGCCTTCCGAGATGCCGTCAGATGATGAGACCATACCTCCACTCGGATTCGCCATTGCACAGTTACATGGCATCTATATCCTTGCTCAGAATGCCAATGGACTGGTTATCGTTGATATGCATGCAGCTCACGAACGAATTACCTATGAACGTATGAAAATCTCCAGTGACAGTGATGGCATTAAGATGCAGCCGCTGCTGGTGCCGGTGACGATGACTTTGAGTGAAAAAGAATGCACCACTGCTGAGGACTATCAGGCGGAATTACTGTCGCTTGGTCTGGAACTCCAGAGAGCCTCGGATGAATCAATAATGGTGCGCGCTATACCCGTAGTGCTAAATAGCGAAAGTGCAGAGGCTTTGATTCGGGATGTGCTGGCAGATCTTATCGAATATGGTTCAACCGACAGAGTCTCGCAGCATCGTGATGAAATCCTCTCGACCATGGCGTGTCATGGATCGGTTAGGGCAAATCGTAAACTGACCGTCCCGGAAATGAATGCGCTGCTGCGTGACATGGAGGAAACGGAAAGAAGTGGTCAGTGTAATCACGGTCGTCCAACCTGGACGGAACAGTCGATCTCGGAACTGGACCACCTTTTTCAGCGAGGTCAATAAATCCCAAACTCAGTGTGTGGGAACGGCGAGCACCACCTGCGGGATAGATACTCGGGTTGCAAAACAACCGAAGACACGCCGACTCCTGCTAAGTAGTTGAAAAACATGGGGAAAACAGCGAAAGCGGTTTGTATTATGGGCCCGACCGCCAGCGGCAAGTCAGCGCTTGCCGTTGATTTGGCCCGTCAGGCGCCATTTGAGATAGTCTCGGTCGATTCAGTACAGGTATATTCAGGGCTGGATATTGGGTCAGCCAAGCCAGATTCTGAGTTAATGGCTGAAATTCCCCATCATCTGATCGATGTTCGGGATCCGGGGAATCCCTATTCCGCATCGGATTTTCGCAAGGATGCGATTGAATTGGTGAGAGAGATTGTTGGCCGTGGCAGGATCCCGCTGCTTAGTGGCGGCACAATGCTGTATTTTAAGGCGTTGAAGCAGGGTCTTGCAGACCTCCCGTCAGCAGATGATGCAATCAGGCAGAAGTTCGCAGACTTTGCTGCAGAGAGTGGCTGGCCTGCTTTACATGAACGTTTGGCTGTGGTCGATCCTGTTTCCGCAGCAAGAATCAATCCGAATGACCCTCAGCGACTACAGAGAGCACTTGAAGTGTATGAAATCACTGGCAAGTCAATGACAGAGTTGCAGGTCCAGGCAACGCGGCCTTGTCCATTTAAGCTGCTGGAAATCGCCGTAATTCCGCCAGATCGCGCAGAACTGTATCAGACCATTGAGAAGCGATTTCGTCATATGCTGACCCGTGGACTGGTTGAAGAGGTCGAGCAGCTGTACGTCAGAGACGATCTGAATCCATCGCTGCCTGCCATCAAAGCCGTGGGATACCGTCAGGTATGGGATTATCTGGCTGGAAACACTGATTACGATACTATGGTGGAGAGGGCCATTACGGCGACAAGACAGTTCGCCAAACGGCAATTCACATGGCTCAGGAGCTGGCAGGATCTCAGACAGATTGATTCGCCGAAGAGATCTGAGGCCTTGAAAATTCTGCAGGCAGACAGCATATTAGGCTAGTGGTAGTTATGAATCCCGGAGCCAGGTGTCCATAACCTCGATCCACATTTTATTAGGTCGATAAGTTTTCGACGTCCTCCACATTTTTGGGGGTAAAAGGAGAGTCTCATGTCAAAAGGGCAATCATTACAAGACCCTTTCTTGAATCAACTAAGGAAAGACAGGGTGCCAGTTTCTATCTATTTAGTGAGTGGTATCAAACTACAGGGACAGATCGAGTCATTTGACCAGTTTGTCATCTTATTGCGGAACAGTGTCAATCAGATGATCTACAAGTCAGCCATATCAACGGTTGTACCTTCCAGAAACGTCAAGATGCCAACGATGGCAAATGAGGAATCTGAAGATTAGGGTCGCTATTCTCGGCCAGGGTTAAACATTTGTTTTTTGAAAGACCGGAAGTCGGTACACAAGCACTACTCGTTCATATCGAAGCAGAGGACTCTACCGTTGAAGAGCTGCGAGAATTGGCAATATCCTCTGGACTGTATCCAGCTGGTGAGTTGACTGCCAAGAAACGATACCCCGACCCAAAGACCTATATTGGCAGCGGCAAACTTGACGAGATAATAGGTTGTGCTGACCGCGTTGAGGCTGAATTGGTACTATTCGATCAGGAACTGAGCCCTGCGCAGGAGCGGAATCTGGAGAAAATCCTGAAACGACGTGTCCTGGGGCGTACAGGGCTGATCCTTAACATTTTCGCGCAGCGTGCGAGAACTCATGAAGGAAAGTTACAGGTTGAACTTGCTCAGTTGCAACATGCTTCAACTCGCCTGGTGAGAGGTTGGACTCACCTGGATCGACAGCGTGGTGGTTCAGGTCGAGGTCAGGGAGCCGCCATTGGCGTAACAGGCGCAGGAGAGACTCAGCTCGAAGCAGACCAGCGAATGATCAGAACCAGGATCAAGAACTTGAATCACAGGTTGTTGAAAGTCAGACGGCAGAGGAATCAGAGTCGTCGAGCCAGACAGAAAGCAGAAATAAAAACTATTTCACTGGTCGGCTATACGAATGCCGGAAAGTCGACGTTGTTCAATGCTCTTTGTAAATCAGATGTGCATGCGGCAGACCAACTTTTTGCAACGCTTGACCCCACGCTGCGACAGCTGGAATTACCTGTGCTCGGCAAAGCCATTCTTACCGATACAGTGGGTTTCATAAGACAGTTACCCCATGGTCTGGTCGATGCGTTCAGGGCGACGTTGGAAGAAGTAAAACAGGCTGACCTTCTGATCCACGTTGTCGATGCGTCCTCTTCCGAGAGGGCTTTGCATATGGCAGAAGCAGACTCGGTACTTGAAGAGATTGGTGCAGAAAAAGTCCCTCAGCTTGTTGTTTACAACAAAATTGACCTGATGGGTGAGAAGCCAAGAGTTGATCGAAATGAGGACGGTGTACCGGTTCGAGTCTGGCTGTCCAGCCTGAAAGCCAATGGCCTGGACAGTCTAGTATCGGTAACGACCGAGTTGTTAGCGAAACAGATAGTGGATACCACCCTACATCTGCATCCATCACAGGGACAGATGCGTGCAAAGTTATTTGCTCTGGGTGCAGTTATTGATGAGAGAACTGAACCGGATGGTACGTTAAACATGCATGTTCGCATCGAGGCCAACAGCTTGCGACGTTTGGCAAGTAAATCAGGACTGGAAATCAGCGATCTGGCTATTGACGAACTTACTGTCAGTGACCGGTCTCACGACGACGGGCAGAAGGTGGCAGCTTCGCCCAATGAGACATGAACACAACATGAACACAATGATAGTATGACACTTGCGGCTAAAAGTGGGAAAATAGAAGGCGTTCCGAATAGGAAGTGTAACGGAGATTGATATGGCGTGGAATGAACCCGGTGGTGGTAACCAGGATGGAAAAGATCCCTGGGGCAACAGAGATGATCAAGGTCCGCCAGACCTGGATGAAGCATTTCGCAAACTGCGGAATAACCTGACGGCAATGTTTGGTGGTAAGGGTAGTTCATCCGGAGGCGGCGGAAGCCCTGCTGCTCGTATTAACGGGAAGATTTTCGGTTGGCTTTTGCTTGCGCTGCTGCTGGTTTGGGGATTCATGGGTGCTTACACCATTGATCAACAGGAACGAGGTGTTGTCCTTAGATTCGGTAACGCCCTCGATGAGGTTGTTTTGCCTGGATTACACTGGAATCCGCCGGGAATCGACGTGGTTTTGAGAGATAACGTTACCCGGGTAAGGGATATTCTGGTGAATTCTGACATGCTCACAGAAGATGAGAATATCGTCAAAGTTGCCATGACGGTTCAGTACGTTATTGAGGATATCGAGAAGTATTTGCTGAGAGTCAGAAATCCAAATGTCAGCTTGAGGCAGGCTACCGAGAGTGCCCTGCGACATGAAGTGGGCGGTGCAATTATGAACGATGTGTTGACAGAAGGTCGTGCAGAGTTAGGAGATAAGGTCAGAATACGTATTCAGCAGTACATGGACCGGTATGGCACGGGGATTCAGGTGACTCAGGTCAATATTGATGAGACGGCCCCGCCAGACGCGGTTCGAGCAGCCTTTGACGATGTTATCAAAGCCCGCGAGGATGAAGTCAGAGTACGCAATGAAGCCGATGCCTATGCTAATCAGATCGTGCCTGAAGCGCGTGGTGAAGCTCAGAAATACATTGAGGAAGCTGAAGGATACAAACAAAGGGTTATAGCAGAAGCACGAGGTGAAGCAGAGAGATTCAATAAACTTTACGCCGAATACACACTGGCACCGGTAGTCACTCGCGAGAGATTATATCTCGATACTATAGAGTCAGTGATGTTAAACAGTACCAAGGTGATGCTGGATGTCGATGGCGGGAACAATCTGCTCTATATACCGCTGGATAAGATAATGGAAAGTACTGGCTCGACCTCGAATCGAAGTGGTAATTTTTCAAACGCCCCAAGTACCAATAATGAAAGAGTTGATACGAACCGTCGATCAGCAAGCAGAAGGGATAGAAACTAATGTCTACTCGTGGATTTGTAATTGCTTTTTTAAGTCTGTTGTTAGCCGTCGTTGCTTCTCAGTCTCTTTATATCGTCACTGAACTTGAGCGAGCAGTACTGCTGCAGTTTGGTGAGGTCATTCGTGATGATATCGAGCCGGGATTACATTTTAAGAAGCCTTTCATCAATGATGTGAGGAAATTTGATGCTCGTGTTTTATCAGTTGATGCGGCACCTGAGAGGTTTCTGACCCTTGAGAAGAAAGCCGTTATTGTCGACTCGTTTGCCAAATTCAGAGTTAGTGATGCGAAGACCTTTTATACATCAACTTCGGGTGATGAAACTCGTATTGATTCTCTGCTCAGACAGCGAATCAACAACGGCCTGCGTAACGAGATCAGCAAGCGTAGTCTCCATGAGGTGGTTTCTGGTCAGCGAGATGAACTGATGACAGTACTGACCGAGCGACTGGATGAAACCTCAAGAATAGAGCTTGGTGTTGAGGTGGTCGATGTTCGGGTCAAAAAGATTGATCTGCCGCCCGAGGTTAGTCAGTCTGTTTATAGCCGAATGAATACAGAGCGTGACATCGAGGCTCGAGAACACAGAGCACAAGGCCAGGAACTGGCCAAAGGGATTACGGCTGATGCAGAGAAGCAGCGGGAGATCATCCTCGCAGAAGCCTATTCCCTGGCGGAGATTGTTCGCGGAGAGGGAGACGCTGAATCTGCTTCGATATATGCATCAGCTTTTACCAAGGACCCGGAATTCTATAAGTTCTACAGAAGTATGGCTGCCTACAAACGCACGTTTTCGAACAAGGGAGATGTTCTGGTTATTCAGCCTGAAAGTGACTTCTTTAAGTATATGAACAAGAGTAAAAACTAGGGATAGATGCCGAAGTTGGAACCGGAGGGTTACCTCCGGTTTTTTTTTGCAAATAGATTTTGAGAATAAACAGTGTGGCATGAACTTGGGATAGCTTTATGTTTAGTACTTGTCATCGAGGGGATTGTTCCCTTTTTGTTTCCGGGTCGTTGGAAAGAAATGGTAGCCCTGATAGCCGAAGTCGATGATCAAACCATGCGCCTGATTGGATTCTCAAGCATGGTTCTGGGCACGGGTCTTTTGTATCTGATTAACTAGATTCAGGTCGAAAATCACTAGATTCGAGGAATAGACTTGCAACAGTGTATAAGTGTTGGTTCAAGGACCGAGGTTATCAGAAAGCCAGTGCCCCGGCGTTAATCTGGGCCGTTGGACCTTTCATAGAGTAATGAGATTTCGATGAGCAATGTTGACCGCTGGCTACCTGCCGGGAGAAGGATAGCAAAGGGAGGTCGATATGATGATGTTGGAGAGGTATTCGGTCGGGCAAGAGGTGCCACTGGTTTTGATATAGACCTCAAGTCTTTGTCCAGCCTTGTTGAGGATACCGGGCACAAACAGGAGAAAATTGGTGTTGCTCCAACGGATGAGGTTCATGATGCTGCGAGATGGGAGAAGATAAGTGAGCTTCGAAAGAGCGTTTGTATCGTTGTTGAAGGCGAGACGAATGACTGTAACAAGCAGCTTGTGAACGAAACAGGTGAATGGGTACTCAAGGATGTTTGATGACGTTCAAACGTCT
Organism: Gammaproteobacteria bacterium; assembly: GCA_002725285.1. Lineage (GTDB taxonomy): Bacteria > Pseudomonadota > Gammaproteobacteria > Pseudomonadales > Azotimanducaceae > JAHRVQ01. The sequence goes on from PBRC01000002.1 coordinate 82,815, forward strand.
ATGTCAAGAGATGTGTCCGTTTTTGTGTGACTTAATCAACTGAGAAGTTTTCCATGGGAAGTAANGTAGTTGTNATAGGTACTCACTGGGGTGACGAAGGGAAGGGCAAGATCGTTGATCTCTTGACTGAAGACGCAAAGGCAGTCGTGCGATTTCAGGGGGGACACAATGCAGGTCACACGTTAGTAGTAAACGGTGAAAAAACCGTTTTGCATCTGATTCCGTCGGGAATCCTGCGGACCCATGTTGAATGTCTGATTGGCAACGGCGTTGTNCTGTCGGTTCCAGCTTTATTCGAAGAGATTCAAAACCTTGAAGCAACCGGGATTGATGTGAGATCGCGGCTCATGGTGAGCCCCGGGTGTCCTCTGATACTTCCGCATCATGTTGCTTTGGATCTTATGCGTGAAAATGTCCGCGGAAACCAGGCGATTGGAACTACCGGTCGTGGCATAGGACCAGCCTACGAGGACAAGGTATCACGTCGTGGATTGCGAGTTGGNGACCTTTATAAACCAGACTACTTCAAGACATCGCTTGAACAGATCATGGATTATCACAATTTTGTGTTAGTAAACTATTTCAATTCTGAAAAGGTAGATCTGAATGAGACGTTGGATGCATCGCTGGTCTATGCTGAAGAACTCGAACCTGTTGTGGGCGATGTCGTTGAGCGACTGAGTGTGCTGCGCAAGGCTGATGCCAATATCTTGTTTGAAGGAGCACAAGGATCCTTGCTTGACATTGATCAGGGTACTTACCCCTACGTCACATCATCAAATACAACGGCGGGTGCCATCGGCAGCGGATGCGGTGTCGGTCCCCTGCATCTGGACTATATTCTGGGTATCACAAAAGCCTATACGACGAGAGTCGGTTCTGGCCCTTTTCCGACGGAACTGTTTGATTCNGTCGGCAGNCATCTGGCGGATAAGGGTAAAGAGTTTGGTTCGACAACAGGTAGACCCCGCCGTTGTGGTTGGTTTGACGCTTCTGCGCTAAAACGTGTGATTCAAATTAATAGCATTTCTGGCCTGTGTATCACCAAACTGGATGTACTGGATGGTCTTGATAAGATATCCATTTGCATTGACTACGAGGATAAGACTGGTGACGACTCAAATCCTGTCTACAGGGAGCTGCCGGGTTGGCAGGAATCCACAGTTGGTGCAAAGAGTATTGACCAGTTACCGCCAAACGCTCAGGCCTATATCAAGGTCATTGAGGAATCCTGCGAAATACCGATAGATATTGTGTCTACGGGGCCTGATAGAGAAGATACGATTTTATTGCGAGATCTTTTCTAACCCTGCAGCAGTTGCTGAGATGATCCCTTATATAAGCAGAAATTCAGCAGGTCTACCTGTTAAAATTGCGAAGAAAAATCAGCAATTGTAAAGAAAATGTAGCGATGACGCCTCTGGACGGAATACNGATCTGACTGGCATGGTTTCACCAGGTCGGATTGGATCAGTAAAGTCACAGTTTGATCGATAAACCAGGAGATATTGAGGTGAACGATATTACTTCGCAAAGTCGCGATTTGAGTTGTGAGGGTGCTGACATTATGGCGATCGCGTTTTACATAAAACGCGATTTGNNNGGTGAATACNCGAAGANTATGGCGATCGCGTTTTACATAAAACGCGATTTGTTTGGTGAATACTCGAAGACTATGGCGATCGCGTTTTACAT
>PBRC01000003.1 GCA_002725285.1 Gammaproteobacteria bacterium
AAAGATCGGCACAAAAAGCATAATCGCCGTTTGTTTTTCTATATCGTAGTGATCAACGAGATATGTAGGGAGGAAAGCGGCATTGAACATAAGTGCGCCAAACGTTGCCCCATACAGGTAAGCAAGAATCCAAGGAAGGATACTGGATTTGTAAACGGAAACTATGCTAACGAAAGTGAACCTTTTATCTCGACTGGGCGGTTCAGAGGTCATTGTCCAGTATACAAATGCAAGAATCAGGCTCAAGGTAGCGTATATCGGGAATATAAGACGCCAGCCCTCAAACGGACCCAACGAAAATTTCGGGGGTAAATCAGAACCGGGAGCACCGCCAAAAACATTGTTGAGTAAAAAAGGCACTAAAATCATGCCCAGCGCTACGCCTACATTGCCAAAAGCATACAACCCGAGCGCTGCTCCTTGTCTTTCCTTAGGGTACCAAACGGCAACATGGGTATTGCCAATAATGAAACTTGCACCGCCTAAGCCCATGAACATACCGACACAGAGAAACGCGAAGTAACTGTCGGCGAACATGTATCCTATCATTGGAATGGGGAGAAAAAGAAGAAGCAACGTGAATACAATCCTCCCTCCCCATAGATCCGACGCTATCCCCAGAAGGAGGCTGGTGATGGCTGCAAAAAGTGGCGACATGGCAGCCACAAGCAGGACCTCGCTTGCAGAATAACCATACCAATCCTTTAAGTAAGGAGCGAGAGAAGAGTTTATAGCCCATACACTAAAACCATAGATGAATGTAATAAGAGCAACGGACAAGACCTTTGGATTACCGGTAGGCTCCCATGAACTCTCGCCTTTCACATTCCTCTTTTCAATGCCACCCAGTTGAGAAACCGTGTCCTCAGTATTCGAATTTGTCACATCGATCACCTCGTTCCTCGCTAGACGACAGTCAAAGCAGCTTATTTCTTTAACGCCACGAACCTTCTCATGGAGATAAAGGGCCTGGTAAAGTAACCGAACGGATAGCTAAAGATATGCACCAGTTTGGTAAAGGGGAGATAGGCAAAAAAGAGAAGTGCACAGATGATATGCAGTTTGTTGATCAAAGGAGCGCCTGCTATCATCGCAATATCGGGTTGCAATTTAAATATACTAGCCAGCCAGGGTCCTGCGGCATACGAGATTCCGAAGACCAGTTCAACTGCGGACTGATAAAGCCCGAAACCGCTGATTAGAATCAGCAGTAGAAGAACTATGTAGTCATCTGCGGTACTCATCGCCTTCACTTGCGGGATTGAGATTCTGCGGATCAGTGCCCATACGATGCCAAAGAAAAAAACAATACCACCACCCAGACCTACCCATCTGAAAAAATCAACCCATGATACAAGGTTATATGCACCTCCTATCAACCCAGCAAGGTGTGCAACAAACAGAACAAGTATGCCCCAGTGTAGGCATAAGGATACGGGACCTATGGATGCTCGACCAAAAAATCCTGTGGCGCGGGTTGTCCACAGATAATCACCTCGAGCNCTCCAGTCCCACTTACCTCTGTGTCCACTCATTGCTCCGCTAAAGCTGCGATAGATTAATCCACCGAAAAAGAGAATGATGGTTATGTACGTCAACCCGATGAAAAAGAAACTATCGAAACGNTCTATCATAGACTTCCACCTTTGCTTCGCTGTGTGTTGGCGATGGTTGTATTTTTACTATCTGAACTGTTTCGAGATTCGCGATTTTCTCCAACGCATCGAGAAGATAGAGATAGGGCGTTCCCAGTTCTACCAGACGGGCTCGCATCGGCGGTAGGAACGGCAGAATGTACTCGTTCAGGAGTTTCTCCCTTATGGGATCGTCGCTTGACATGGCAGTCAGCGAGAGGAAGTCCACCATCAGTGGCAAGTAATCCGGCAACTCCGATCCATCGGGTATCTGACCGAAATGCTTGTAGATACCTGTTAGTTCAATCATATACCCGTTTCTGTCTGAAACGGCAGCATTGGCACAGGTCGAGGGTTCATCATAGCTGTGACTACCGAGGTACAAGGCGCATTTAGGATCCAGCTCAAACAAGTCGATGTAGTCCTCATCCGAAATCCGGTTTTCTTCAAGGAAGCGAGAAAGTAACCTGGCGCTCTCTTTGTCAAAGCTCTCCAGTCTTTTAACAGCTTCTCTGGTGTCTCTCTCAATATCCTGCCAGCCCTCAGCCCCGGGCAGGCTGCACCACAACTCCGCTATGCAGCCATAAACATCACTCAATATCTCTTGTTGATTCATACTACTCATAGTCTTTCGCACCCGTGTGATACGATTTGAAATAACTTTTCCTTCTCTTCATTGGCGACCAGGGGGTCATATTTTCAAATCCTGCGAAGCCACGTTCGGTATATGGACTGATATCAGCATCCTCGCGTTTGGTATTTGGAACCACAAAACGCTCGTTATAAAAAGACAGGGAAAGTGCCCTTACGATTCCTTTTGCGTCTTCCTGGGTCAGCCCCACCCTTTCCAGCACTGCGATATCAGGTTTTTTGTCGACACGTATGCTTCTTTCGTAATGCCGGACAGCAAGCTGCCGCAGGAGCGTTCTTTTCACTACTTCATCATTACCTGCACCAAACATAGTGGCAAGATACTTGAATGGAATCCGAAATTTTTCCAGCTCATCAAGATCAAGAAGCGGGCCCGAAGCCGGTTTTTCCATATCGAATATATCTGAATCTGAAGGTGTGTCTTTCCCCGCGCTAGTCACAAGGGGTGCCAAAGGTGGAATATAAAACAAGCTGGGCAGCGTTCTGAATTCAGGGTGAAGTGGTAGTGCTAATTCCCATTCCTTGACCAATTTGTAGATCGGTGAACGTTGGGCTGCATCAATCCAGTCATCACTGATNCCACTTTCCTTTGCCCCTGCAATCACCTCTGGGTCAAATGGATCAAGAATGATTTCTCTTTGAGCCTCGACAAGATCCTCATCATTCGCCAGTGCGGCTTCCTCAACACGATCCATATCATAAAAAATCAAACCAAATGACCGGATTTTTCCGACACAGGAATGGAAACAGACCGGTGGCATGCCTGATTCAATTCTCGGATAACAGAGAATGCATTTTTCCATCTTTCCGCTGGCCCAATTAAAATAAGGCTTCTTGTATGGGCAGGAAGAGATGCAATAGCGCCAGCTGCGACATCTGTTCTGATCGATGAGGACGATACCGTCCTCTTCTCTTTTATAGGCGGCACCTGATGGACAAGCACCTGCGCATCCCGGATTGAGGCAGTGATTACAGATGCGCGGAAGATAGAAATAGAATACGTCCCGGAACTTGAGCGTCGCTTCCATATCTGCGTCGCTCATATCTGCAAAGTTCGGGTCGTGCTTGCCGGTAATGTGAGTTCCACCGGCGTTATCCTCCCAATTCACACCCCAGTCAATGGGTATATCTTCTTTCTCAGTAACCATGGATTTAGGTCTGCCGACAGGTTGCTGCTTACTTTGTTCTGAAGAATGCAGATCATCGTAAGTGAAGGTATAAACATCACCCTTCCCATAGTAATCAGCCATTTCCGGCGTATGAGGGTTATAAAAAAGATTAGCGAGCATAGAGGCCTTGTTGCCATATCGGAGTTTCAGCTTGTCGCCATCCTTCGTCCAGCCTCCCTTCCACAAATCCTGATCTTCCCACCGCTTCGGATAACCGATGCCAGGTTTGGTTTCGACATTATTCCACCACATGTATTCGGCGCCTTCCCGGTTCGTCCACACATTTTTGCAGGCAACGGTGCAGGTATTGCAACCAATACACTTTTCCAGGTTGAAGGACATGCTTAACTGTGCTTTTACTTTCATGGTCTTCTGCTATGGTCTTTTATTTATGTTTAGGTTGATGGCAATTGATCTATATCGCTTTCCTGATAGATCGGTTTGTTTCCGGGTCCAAGAGGCATCTTGCGAATGATGACACCGTGATCTCGTTCAGATGGACTCGTTCCCCAGTAGTTAATGTAATATGAAAACTGGGCATACCCACCAATCATTGTCGCCGGATTCATTAGTATTCTAGTGGTAGCGTTATTGTTGCCACCGCGCAGGTCTGTGGCATTGTTTTTCTTGGCAAGAGGTGAGAGGGGAACATTCACATGCCGTTCCACCTGATGATAGGTGATAGCCATCTTTCGCGGCACCTGATGACTTACCACGGCTCTTACTACCTCGATACCGTTTTCGCAATACATTTCCACCCAGTCGTTATCTACCACTTCGATATCGGTAGCGTCATCCGGATTGAGCCAAACCGTCGGGCCACCACGCGACATGTGCATCATTGGCCAATGGTCTCTAAAAGAGCTGTGTATCTGCCATTTGCCATGCGGGGTGATAAAACGGAAAACCTTTGCCTTGGGACCAGCTTTAGCTAGATTAATATCCCCGACCGCCACCATGTCCAGAGGTGGTTTGTTAGTTGGCAATGCTTCACCAAGTTCCCTCAAACCCTGGTGGTCATAGTATATTTCCTGTCTCCCCGAAAGCGTGTGCCAGGGCTTCAGTCTTTCCACATTCATTGTCCACGGACCGAACGTCCTCTGCTTCCCTTCTGTGTCATGGAGCATGGCACTCCACTGTGGGGTGGTGTGAATTCGCCTCGGTTGAGATATGATATCCTTGTAATGAACTTTTCGGTTTTTGACGACTTCAACCATATCGGCCAATGGCAGGCCTACTTTCTTTTCCATTTCCTTGAAAAACATCGATGACAGCCGTCCGTTCAGTTCAGGAGAAATCTGAAGAANGAGTTCGCATGCCTGTTCCGGCTTTTCAAAATACACCTTGCCATCTTTCACATCTAACACTTCGTTGTTTTTCAATTCCTCTTCAACGATGGGTGTCAGATCGGTGTACTGTCCCTTGGAGCCATAGCCGTTGGGCTGACTAACTAGTGGGCCAAGTGAAACCAGTTTGTCATAGACTTTTGTGTAATCCCTTTCAACGATGGCGATATTGGGGAATGTTTTACCTGGCACCAGCTCAGTATCACCATTTCGCCAATCCTTGACCTCTCCCATCGGTTGTGCGAGTTGGTCCGGGCTGTCCATCCACAGCGCGTTGAAAACAATGTCTTTGACCGGTTCAGGGAAGTGTTTCTGTGCCATTTCTGAAAATTTCTTGGCGATGAGCTTAAATGCTTCCCAATCATGCTTGGCTTCCCACGGCGGCGCTGTGGCCGGCGTTAAAGGGTGAACAAATGTATGCATGTCGCCAAAGGTAACATCGTGTTTTTCATACCAGAAAGCTGCTGGTAGCACCACATCTGCATAGTTAGCAGTAGAGTCCATTCGAAGATTAAGATTAACTAACAGATCCAGTTTGCCAATGGGCGAATCTTCTTTCCATTCGATTTCATTCACCAGACCTTTTGCCGGTTCTTCATCCCACATGACATTGTTGTGTGTGCCGAGCCAGTGCTTGAGTGTCAATTCATGCCCCCTCATACTGGTACCAATGAGGTTTCCACGATAGACGGTGACCATTTTCAGCATATTTTCTGGCGCATCAACATCATGAATAGCGAAATTCAACTTCTCATCCTTAAACTGCTGTACGAGCCAATCTTTTACTTCTTCGTCGCTATTACATCCNGCTCCGATGGCTTCCTTGTAAAGTTCCATCGGATTCTTCTTGTCGATCTGAGGAAAGAACGGTAACCATCCCAATCTAACCGCAAGCGCGTTCATGTCGGCAGCGTGATTGAATTTGGGAAGCTTTTTAGCGCCGGGCGCCCATTGTGTGTCAAAAGACATTGGGTCGTATCGCCACTGCCCCGTGTGAAAATACCATAAAGAGGTTGTATTCATCAGCCGTGGTGGTCTTGACCAATCAAGAGCGCCACTGATATTCACAAATGCAGCATTCAGCCGAGTGTGCTGAGTGCCGACATAGTGATTAAAGTTACCCCCGTTCACGCCATTGCATCCGCACAGTGCAAGCATCACCGCCTGGTTGCGGTAATAAAGTGAGGCGCCATGATAAAAGTGTTGAATTCCAGGGCCAGTGATAAAAAGTGATTTNCCACCGGTTTTTTCTGCATTTTCCGCAAATTCTCTTCCTACCTGTATCGCCAGGTCTCTACTTACACCTGTTTGTGCCTCCTGCCAGGCAGGGGTATAGGGTTTTGGATCATTGTAATCTTCCGGGTAATCACCCCCCAGGCCTCTTGATACACCGGCTTGCGCTAACAAAAGGTCAAAGGCAGTGGTTACGAGTAGTTCTTTACCATCGTTTGTTCGAATCCTTTTAGCCGGAACCTCCCGCAGAATTTCCAGTGCTTTTTGTCCTTTCCCTTCTGTCTCACCGATATTGATGCTGTAGGTTTCAGTAAAGTCGCTGAATGAAACCATGGCTTTTTCATCATCATTACCCAGAAGTGTGAGGAGCGGATCAAATTCCTCCTGAGTTACGGCGTTTTTCAGTTGAAGATTCCAGTTGCCCGTTGGTTCTTTTTCCCACCTGAAACCAACTGATCCGGTAGGAAGATGCAATTTCCCGTCAGCATCGGTCATTATGAGTTTCCAATCGGGATTTTCCTCATTGGCGTATTCAGCAATATCCGACGCACGCACAAATCGGCCCATCTGATATTTATCCCCATCTTCATCCAGAACCACAAGGAAAGGCTGGTTGGTATATCGTTTAACATAGTCAGTGAAATATGGTGTATCTCTGTCTGCATAGAATTCTTTCAGGATGACGTGGATGCAAGCCATCAGAAAGGCGCCATCACTGCCTGGTACAACCGGTANCCATGTATCGGCGTATTTCGTCACATCCGAGTAGTTCGGAGACATGACGACAATTTTCGAGCCCCGATACTTGGCTTCGGAGAGAAAGTGCGTGTCCGCCGTACGGGTCATGTTTATATTTGAACCGGCAACGACCCAGTAGGTGCCAAGATACCAATCGGAGCTTTCACAGTTTTCGGTCTGGTCACCAAACATGGAGGAAGAAACATGNGGAAGGTCGTGGTACCACTCATAGTAGCTGCAGTAGATGCCACCCAATAGATTGTTATATCGGTGCCCGGAAATGAAACTGACCAGGCTCATGGCTGGGATTGGTGAAAAATTGGCCATGTGATCTGGCCCGTATCNTTTAATGGTGTATATCTGAGCCGCTGCAATTAGTTCAACTGACTCNTCCCAACTGACTCTTTTCCAGCCTGCTTTACCTCTTGCAGATTTATACACCTTTGACTTCTCTTCGTCTTCAACGATGCTTGCATAGGCTTCAACGGGATCTTTACCGNTCTTGCACTCCTCGGTAAACATTTCCCACAGCACTTTACGAATGTAGGGATACTTTGGTCTCAGCGGACTATATGGGTACCAGGAAGCGGTTACCCCTCTCTGACATCCCCTNGGTTCAACATTGGGAATATCGGGATCAATCTGNGGATAATCTGTTTTTTGAAGTTCCCAGCATATTAGCCCGTCTTTTACGAAGACCTCCCAACTGCATGCCATNGAACAGTTCACGCCATGACCTGTTCGCACGCTGTAGTCGTAGNTCCATCTTTTTCTATAAAAGTCCTCCCATGAGCGAGAGTCCTCNGTTACGCTAAACCACTTGCTGCTATTTTTCATGATTTGTCTTTTCGGTTTCCATAGTTTTTTGAAATCATCTGACATCCACTTCCTTCTTACCCGCCTTAAGTCCAATCAAAGTAAGTCCAATCAAAATTACAATGCTGATGAGAACCGTCGGGAAATATTCAGAAGGTAAACCGGTCGCCACAGTTGCTTTTTCTTCAGTGCTCTTCAAATACTTGATTACTGCTGATACATCTGCATCAGTTAAGCCAAGAGGTACCATCGGTATTCCGTTGGCTTCCTGTAAGAGTTGAATAGCTATCGGATCTTTTTCAGCCAGCAGTCTATCGGGCTCTTTGATCTGACGTATCAGCCAGCTTTCTTCTCTACGTGAGCTTACACCAGCCAAATCAGGTCCGATTGTTTTTCCTCCGCCAATGGTGTGGCAAGCTGAACAGCGACTTTGGTAAATTTGTTGACCGGTCTCTGCAGCTGCCAGGGCGTTCTCTACCGATCCAAGAACAAAAATCACAAGAACACCTAACACGGGGCAGCATGTCTTTAAAAACTTCGCGGCTAAACCTGTTTCAATACTAACCGGTTGGATTGGTTGAACAATGGCACTCATTTAGATCTCCAATTAGTTCTTCTGCTTCTTGTTCGATCTATTAGATTTCATGGCAGTTGTAGATGAACTGGCCAGTGTAGGCCCCATTACCCCGCTTACCCGGCTAAGGAATTCACTCATTTCCATCAGGTTCTGAAAATACTGCTCCTCTTCTCCCTGAACATGCCGGATATGTCCGCGCCATGTCGTATCCTCATTATCGCCGTGTTCCAGCCAGATACGTGCGACGAAAGATTCCTTAATATGTTCTTCAATCATGGCGCCGGGCCTCAAATTGTCATCAGAACAGACCGTGGCCAGCATTGTACATATGCCGGTGACAATCTAGTAACAAAGTTATCGAATCGTTCATGTAACGGGGAAAAATGAGTCTGGTTAGGAGCGGGCTGTTGAAATAGCGGAGTGCCATGGTGGTTTCAATATCGGTGTCTTTATTGCTTCGATATCATCTGAATACGGCTATTTTCGTCTAGAATTTGCTGATACAAACGTTGAGTTTTAGGCATGGGTGCCGCGTCGAACTCCTGAGCCAGGAACTGTTCGCAATGACGGTACTGTGCCAAAGCCAAATCAGGTGAACCGTTACCCAAGAGGCACTCCATCAGGGCAAAGTGGAAGTGCTCTCGACTCGGATCAAAAACCAGTGCTTTACGACAAATGTGTATTGCCTCATTCAATTGCCCTAACTTCGCGTGACATTCAGCAGTTCCGGCAAGCATCTCCAGATATAGTTCATGGAGCCGCTCTTGCTCTTCAGCGCACCAGTCTGCGAAAATATCTTCCTCCATGTAATCCCCCCGGTAGAGTTGTTGCGCCTCGACATAGTAATCCAGTGCTTCACCCCAACGCATCTGCCCCTGAAGTCGCTGACCTTCAGCAAATGCCATTTCGAAGGCAGCTGCATCCACCCATACCGCATCTCGCCTGAACAGGTACGAGTCGCCGATTGTTCTTACAATATCGTCGCTTAAACCAACGGCACGAAGTTCTTGTCGCAGGCTATACATGGTCACTTTGAGTCTACCCCAACCCTGACCTGCATCTGCTTCTGGCCATAGGCAGTCAATAAGACGCTCGCGATGGACCGGATGATCGAGTTGGTTGATCAGGTACTTCACCAGCGTCACGGCCTTCTTGCGCTTCCACTTACTTATATCAATACTTCGACCGCCAATCGTCATTCCGAAACCACCCAGGGTAAACACTTGTAGTTTGTGATTCTCTGACGCGTGGATTGTGGCGATTCCGTCCCTAATGAACACACAGGCTATGACTTTTTCTGCATACACGCTGCGGGCAACTTCCGACATCGCTATAGATGCGATACTCGCAGGAATTCGCTCGCCATTCCGATGTTGCAGAACACAGCCGGGTACACCATAAGGTCGACGAGCAATCAGACACTGAAAGACATCGCAGTCGCCATGGCAAAGTGGCTCACCACCTTCCAGGGATCCTTGCAACACGTCACCACAATCCATGCCGATTACCTCGCTAGAGGCGTAGCCTAGCATGCGTTGCGCCGGGTCATTCCAAGCCGCAATCTTTCGATTGTCGTCAATAGCAAAAGCTGCATCAGATGCGAATTCAACTAGGTCAAATGTCTGGTCTCTCATACAAAGCATCCACTTTAATGGTAATCATGTGAACTAAAATTAATTCACACTCGATCGGCCTATAGATTCAATGGATTCAAGCTCACTGACTATTCCTTGTCCATGATTTAGATCAAGCGTTTTGGGTTGATTTGACAATATCGGAACTATCTCCTTATCACTGCTGGATACTCCTAACTTCCTCCGCATTCAGACCTTCTATAATGAATTGGCGAATGGTTCGGACACTTCATCCAGCGGATCGAATTAACCTGTATCACAGTGAGGCTAGCTTGCCACCTGCTCTTGGAGAGTCTATATATACCTTCTACTATATATACCTTCTACTATTCGATATACCTTCTACTATTCGACCTGTTTGGGCGATTTTTCAAACCCTGGATGTCTCTTACTTGCCTACTAAGGCTGAGCTATGAGTTGTAACTCAGATAAGTCGTCTTTTTCCTAAAGCATGTTTTAACCACCTGTTTATTGCGGTCCGATCTGCCAAAGTAATTGGTACTGACAAGTTGAATATTAGATTTCTGAACCGTTCATGTTGACGGTTTGTGCCGTATTTCAGACGAACTGTTGCATAGGCGACCTTAATGGTGATAGGAACACCGTGCAGGGGCCCCAGGTCTTCTCCCTGTTCAGTCGCTGCATCAGCTCGTTGACGGGCGTGATCGCGATCCTCAGCAACAACAATATTCAGGTCCTTGTTGCACCTGTCAAAACGGTCCAGGAAAAACTCCAACACCTCGCCGGAAGTGAGTTCACCTGCCTTGATTTTCTTAGCGATTTCAAATGCACTGATGTAGGCGATTCCCTTGATAGCACTCCTTCATTGCTCATCTCGTTGAATTGCACTCGATGTGGTCCCAGGTCAAGAATCAGGATCGGCTGAACGTTTACCGTAAACTTGATATTCTCTCCTCGCCAGGCGCGGAACCGAGGAAGATAATGATGAAACGAACCATCGCGAAACAGACATCGTGTGACATCTCGATGACGATTCGTGTTTCGATTGTAGTTGCGTTGGCTATTCAATGTTTATCAGTTTTTGCGGCACCTGAACAGCAATATGCCGCAATACTTGAGCAGGCGGTCTCCTCATTCGACGAAAACTACCAGCAATCCTGGGCATATACAGAGGAATCAACCAGAGCAGGGGTAACCAGGACCGGTCGTTTCGACCCAAGCCTGCCACTCAAAGATCGTTGGCAGCTTCTGAGCATAGATGGCCGGCCCCCTGCAAAAAAGGAAATTAGCAAATATCTTAAGGAGAAAAAGAAACGGGCTGAAGAGGCCAGGGATGAAGGTCAAGGTCCCGATTCCCTGCTGGCACCCGAAACGCTGGAACTGATTGAGGAGACCGATGATTACTGGCTGTTTAACTTCTTACCAACCTCTACTGGTGATCGTGCTGAGATGATGGAGTATCTCGATGGTAAATTACGGATCACAAAGAAAGGGACGACCATCGAGTATATTGATATTCGCAGCAAGCGGGCGTTTAAGCCTCGATTTGGCGTGCGCATCAAGGAGCTTGTTTCTTATTTTGAATTTAGAAGGGCTGCCGTGGAAGGTCCCATGGTACCGAGTGCGATGGAATTTCGTATTCATATGAAGGCTCTGGGTCTTATCAATGTCAACGAGCAGGTTAAGATACAGTACAGCGATTACGAATACGTTGGAGAGAAGAGCATTCGTTTGTAACCTGGATCATCCCGTCCGGATCATCCCGTCCGGATCACCCCGTCCGGATCACCCTCTCTTCTTTGCACAGATAATGGCATCGAGTGCCATCATTTCAGGGGCCCCGCCATGCCCGGTCTCATCGGCGTAGGGTCGTTCGATAACCTCAGCCTGTTCGATTTCAAAGTCTTTGAGTAATTCAAGCGTCTCCCCAATCGACAATAAGACACTTGGATCTTGTGGCCCGCCGACGCCATACTGAATGTTGGTTCGGTCATGGCCGATATACACAAATGTGCCACCAGTAGCGACCGATTTGATCACGGCGGGTAGCCAGCGGGATTGTTCCTGCTTGCTGTTATGCAGATACATGACGCCAACCAGATCGTACTCGTTCTCAGCAAAGGGGTATTTACTGGCATCAGCGACCACCCAGTTGACATCGACGCTGCGTTTTTCAGCAATAAGTCGTGCCTTTTCAATCGCGACCTTTGAAAAGTCCACTGCTGTGACGTCCCACCGTTTCTCAGCGAGGTAAATGGCATTGCGTCCCTCACCACAGGCAACATCCAGTGCCTTGCCTGGCGTCAGGTGCTGAACTTTCTTTACGAATTCCTCGGTGGGGATCGCAGACCAGACCAGTTCTTTGGCTGCATACTTTTCATCCCAGATATCTTTGCCTCGCAAGTGTTGCTCCTAATCTGCCTTCCTATGGTTCTGACCTATCTGAGCGATATCAGTAACCTGAAAGTTCAGGGATATCATTGCTCATGGGTCACATTTTGCTTAATCAAATTATCTATCTCTCCTGTGGTAAAGCCAAGTTCACTGAGAAGAGATCTGGTTTCGGTTGCGAAGGGTTGGGTCGCTCCCTGAGGTTGAAAACCATTGCCGTCAAGTTTCACCGGTGGCGTGAGTGCGCGAAACTGGCCTGCCGTGGGGTGATCGAGCAGATAAAACATATCGTTTGCCTCGGCCTGTGGATCTTCAAACATCTCCAGTGGGAATTTCACTGTGGATGCTGGTACACCGGCGTTATCGAGAATATCGAGCCAATCCCTGCTGCCTTTGCTGCGCATGATTGTTTCAACCTTCTGTTGCAGTGCCAGAAAATAATCGAGGTCTTTTTTGGAAATCTGTGCGGCATTACGATCCTGATCATCCAGTCCAAGCGCCTTTGCGAATCTGACCTGAAGTCCCTTGCTGGCGCAGGCAATAGCGATGGTGCCGTCTGCGGTGTCGTAGGTTCTGAAATAGATTGCCCGTAAGGGAAGCATTCTGGCTGATGGCATACTGGCTGACTGTTCTTCAAATGTTGCCCCTTCAACTCGTTGTTGGTCAATCTTGCTGATGATCTCGTTGTGGATTTCTCTGTCCAGATCTTCTGAACGTAACAGTTGATTATTGGCGAGTGTCATCGCTGATTGCATTAAACTGACATCAACGATCCCACCCTTACCAGTTCTCTCTCTTCGAAAAAGTGCTGAACTGATGCCAAAGGCGAGGGATGCGGCTGCCATGTAATCTGAAATGACAGGATCCCCTGGTGCAGGCCTGCCTTCAACTATCCTTCCCATGGCGGCCATTAGTCCACTTCGAGCCTGAACCACAATATCCATGGCAGAGAGATTGGCATCGGGACCTTTCTTACCAAAGGGTGTAATTTCGCCGATGATGAGTCGAGGGAATCTTCGTATGAGTGTCTCAGCATCGATATCCAATTTTTGAGCAAGACCCGGGCGAAAATTCATCAGAACGACATCAGCCCATGACAACAGTGATTCAATAACCGGTCTGGCATTCTCATCACTCAGTTTCAGAGGTAACGAATGCTTGCCACGATTGCGGGAGATGAAGATTCTCGACTCAAAGGGCGCAACTTCTCCCATCAGCCTGTTGGGATCCCCGTCAGGTGACTCGACCTTAATGACATTGGCGCCACCTTCAGCCAGCAACTGACCGCAAAATGGCACAGCGACAAACTGACCGAATTCAACGACTCTGACGTTATTAAATGGTTGTGTATCTGACATCCTATTTTAGATCCTTGCAGCCACCAGGTCCGAAACTATCATATTCAGATTGAACATAGTCGTTTCGTATGAAGAGATATCGAAAGAAGAAACAGCGAACATACTGATTAAATCTCATATGTTCAGGTTTCACCCGAGCCATCTAGCAGTCACAGCTACATTAATAATGACATCTCTGGGAAAAGCCGTCTGTTGAGATATACTGCTCGATAAACGTTAATACCTGGATGTGACGATGAATCGATCAGTAATAGGAATTACAGCCGCTACGGTGCTGATGGTTGCCTCTTTTACTTATGCAGCGGAAGTCAGTTTTTTTATCACCAGCGCAGGCCCGGGGAAGGGGGCTGATCTTGGGGGTTTGGCAGGTGCGGACGCTCATTGCCAGAAACTTGCCGAGACAGCTGGCGGGCAAAATCACACCTGGCGAGCTTATCTCAGCATCGGTGCCGTTGGTGATTCGCCCGCTGTCAATGCGCGAGATCGTATTGGCAAGGGTCCCTGGCACAATGTCAAAGGAGTCATGGTCGCTAAAGACGTCGACGAGTTGCATGGGGAAAACAATTTAACCAAGGAAACTGTACTCACAGAAGGCGGTGCGATAGTCAACGGGCGAGGTGATCGACCCAATCGGCACGACATTCTTACAGGGTCAAACCTCGATGGCACTTCACTGGATGCGGATCGTACCTGTGAAAACTGGACGAGTAGTGGCGATGGAACCACGACCGTGGGTCACCATGATCGAACCGGGGGAGGGCCCAATCCGACTTCATGGAATTCTGCGCACGGAACTCGGGGTTGTAGTCAGTCCAATCTACAGAGTACGGGTGGTGATGGACTGTTTTATTGTTTTGCCGTCAGCAAATGATTTTTCTTAGGACAATCCTCAGAAAAGCGATAGTTGGCCTGCTGAAAATACTGATGTTAGTCTGGCGGCAGACTTTGATCCTCGATACCCGGCATAATCCAGGGTTCGGTAACTGGCGGATTTTTCGGTGGATCCACCCATCGTACATTGGGACCACCACTCACGCTCACATCGGTTTCTGCCACGTAGGTGATTTCTCTGTCATTGATTCGAAAGGGCAAGTCATGTCCTGGATAGATGATTGCATCCAAATCGACAACCCGTTTTATCGCGGCATTTGCTTTTTCGGCATCCCAGAATACCAATGGGCATTTGCCACTGAGGGCAACCCCGGCACTGTGCAGCGCATCGCCAACTAAAACGCACAAGCCATCATCGGTCTCAACTTCAAGCGCAATTGACCCGGGGGAATGTCCGATCAGTTCGATCACCCGACAGCCCGGCATGATCTCATCTCCTTCACCGGTTTCCTGTAAACCCTCGATGGTGTCGAGAATGGCGCCTGTCCATCGTGGAGTTGCCCAATCATTTCGATGTGGGTTGTGAGAGTAACGGATTTCATCCCGGTGCAGGAGCAGCGGGGCGTGATCAAAGACATCAATGTTCTGAACATGGTCCCAGTGGGCGTGGCTGAGCAGATGCACATCGATATTCTGTGGTGTCAGGCCACGAGCCTCTAATTCAGCCCACAACAAGGTACGTCGACCGACATGAGCTGAATCGAACACGATCCGCTTCTCTCCTTCGATCAAAAGTATACTGGAGAAGGCGATGACGCCATCTGGTGAACTGGGTCCGATACCATGCATAAGCGCGCTGACAGTTGGCATTGTTTTTCTTCCTTCTCATAAAACCCTGTTGACACATTACAGCGATGTTTTTTTTGTGTCCACCAAGCAATCAAACTCGGTCCAGCGACAGTATTCCCTGTGTTGATGGTCTGTCACATCCAAGAAGTGCTGGTACCTGCTCAAAGATTCTGGGCACTATGTTCGTGACATGGGCCGGTTAACGCCGATGCAGGCATTGGCAAAATGACCATTATGTCCGCGAAAAGACTGGATTATTTTGTACTCGCGATGAAACAGAAAGGCAGACTGCAGGTGGATGCCGGTGCTGATATTACCATCTTCAACTCCAAGACCATTATTGATAAGGCAACCTACACAGCGCCTGCCCAATACTCAGCAGGAATTGAGTATGTTTTCGTTAACGGGACGCCACTCATATGGCAGGGGAGAATGGATAAGCAGATATATCCTGGCAGAGCAGTTAGAGCAGGCGTGCATTGATTGTTCGCCCGAGATAACTCAGGATTTACCGTCTGAAACTTTGGGCCATTCTGAGTCGATCAGAATTCCGGAATGGGCGGTGGTTGACTGTCGCGCAGTTTCGGAATGACCTTGTCACGCATTAGTTCCATACTTTTCAGTACTTTGCGATGATCAAGCCCACCTAGTCGAGTCCAGCACAGCAGGTCGGTAAAACCGTAAACCTGCTGGAGTTCCTCAAGCTTTTCAGCAACATAATCCGGTTCACCGCAGACGACGGCTTCTCGTTCCATCAGCGCCTCCCAACTGACCGCTGATGCGAGATCGCGAAAGCTGGTGTACATCTCGTAGGTCTTGATGGGTTCGTCACCCTGCTTGGGTGCCACGTACTTGGCAATAGTACGGTAATACCAGATGACCGCTTCGCGAAATTCGTCACGAGCCTGTTCCATTGTTTCTGCGACATAGACCATCATCAGACAACCAGCGGATCTTCCCTCGAGAGAATGTCCCGCGTTTGCGAGACCACGGAAATAATCTTTTCGCCTCTGTATCGCTGCCTCTCTGGACAGTCCAAAAACACTGCCATAGAGCAGGTTGAAACCGTAGTTACCGGCGATTTCAAAGGTTTCCTGTGACAGGGCTGCCATCCAGATGGGTACGGAGTCCTGATGGGGTTTGGGGCGAACCGGCACATCCCGGAAATTAAAGTGTTCCCCCTGGTAGTCAACCCGTTCCTTGGTCCAGGCTTGCTGGATGACCTCGATGGATTCTCGAAATTGTTCCCTTGTGGTGGTCTGATCAACTCCGTAACGGGAGAATTCGGACGGCTGATAACCTCGCCCTATCCCAAGATCAACCCGACCATTACTCAACTGATCAAGGAATGCGTAATCTTCAGCTATTCTGAGCGGATGATTGAGAGGAAGTACCACAATGCCAGTACCCAGACGAATGCGTTTGGTTTCACAAGCTATTGCAGCCAGACTGAGAGCAGGGGATGCACAGTAGCCATATTCCGTGAAATGATGCTCGGCTGGCCAGACTGAGTCGAAACCAAGATCTTCTGCTGCTCGCATCAGTTCCATCTGCTCGTGGATGATCTCATGTTCAGTTTTCTCGATTGGATTCTCGAAAAGATGAAGCATTCCAAAGCGCATGATCAACCCTCCAGTTCTTGTATTCTCGTCAGCTTATAGTACAACCCTGTAGAAGGTAAACAATGTGAATGAGGAGTTTGGTTGATCCAGATCAATCATTCCGGGCGACTTGAAACGCCAGCCAGAGGCGGACGTAGGATATCCTATGGCTCATACAGTGTATGAGAATCAGAACGCCGCGTCTGATATCGTGCTATTCTCCAAACTAAAAGATGGGAGTGGCCATGTCGACTCGGACATATCCAGGGGTGTTCCTGCGACAGATTCTCATTTCAGCTGTTCTGGCAATTACATTGACTGGGTGCACGCCGTCCCTCAATAAAGAAGAGCATGAAGTTGATGGTGAGTGGCGACACCATGGTGGCGATCATGCATCATCAAAATATTCAGCATTAAGTCAAATTAACGCAGACAATTTTACGCAACTTAAAGTTGCCTGGCGCTGGAAGTCAGCAGACCACAGACTTGATGATGAGGCGCTCTACCCTACCGGGGACTATAGAGCCACGCCACTGATGATTGCTGGCAACATCTATGCGGCAACCTCCCATGGGCAGGTAGTCGCCTTAAATGCAGAAACCGGTGACGAACTATGGGTATACGATCCCCGGAGTTACAAGCAGGGTCAGCCTAATTTTCAACCACTTCAGACTCGTGGCATTGAATACTGGCGTGATGGGGATACAGAACGGATCTTTATCGCGACACTCGGCAAACAACTGATTTCAATCGATATCAACACTGGTCAGCCGGATCCGCAGTTTGGTGACAATGGCATCGTCGGTCTGGATGGGGATCTGGGACCTGGCGATTTTGATATGAACAACATGACTCACGGTGCACCGCCTGTTGTGGTTGGGAATACCGTGATCGTGGGATCCAAGGTGTTCGACTACACCCTGACAAACAACAGCCCGCCTGGACACGTTCGTGCTTATGACGCATACACCGGCAGGTTTAAGTGGCGTTTTAATACTATTCCTCAAGAGGGAGAGAGTTTCACTGAGACCTGGGAGAACGACGCCTGGAAAAATGCTGGGAATACTAATGTCTGGTCCATGATTGCAGCAGACGATGAACTGGGTTATGTCTACCTGCCAACATCCACGCCAACGAATGATTACTGGGGCGGTGAACGACATGGCGCCAACTTGTTCGCTGAAAGTCTGGTCTGTCTGAACGCTGAAACGGGCAAGCGTATCTGGCATTTTCAAACAGTTCACCATGGTGTGTGGGACTACGATATTGCGTCAGCACCGAACCTGATTGATATCAATATCGACGGTAGGATGGTGAAGGCAGTTGCGCAGGTTTCAAAAACCGGATTTACCTATGTATTTGATCGCGTGACGGGAGAGCCGATCTGGCCAATCGAAGAGAAAGTTGTGCCCCAGAGCGATGTACCCGGAGAAAAGACTCATCCCACTCAACCCCATCCGACCAGGCCTGCGCCATTCGAGCGTCTGGGAATCACGGTTGATGATCTGATTGACTTTACACCTGAACTTCGTGCCGAGGCGATAGAAATCACCAGCGGTTATAAACTTGGACCGATCTTCACGCCACCTATTGTCAGAGGTGAAGGTGGCAAGCTGGCTACAATTGTTGTTCCGGGCGCAGGTGGGGGTGCTAATTTTCCAGGTGCCTCTGTCGATCCTGAAACAGGTATCTTGTATGTGGAATCGCAGACGCGTCCTATTGGTATGGCGCTTGCGCCACCAGCCGAGGGAAGTTCTGACTGGCAATATGTGATTTCGTACCAACCGGCAGCTGGTCCCCGGGGTTTGCCTCTGCTCAAGCCACCTTATCGACGGATAACAGCCATAGATTTGAATACTGGGGAACATGCGTGGCAGATTCCATTCGGTCAGGGACCAACCAATCACGAAGCAATCAGGCACTTAAAGCTCGGGCTTTTGGGGAGTTCGTACATGGATGTGGTTGCCGAGGGTGGCATACTCGTGACCAGTACTTTGCTGATTACCTATATCTCCAAAACCGACGAGCATCGGAAAAAAACGCCAGGTTCCTACCTGCGCGCATATAACAAGGGAACGGGAGACATGATCGCACAGGTCAGCGTTGATAGTCGGCTGCATGGGGCGCCTATGACCTATCTGACTAATGGCAGACAGTACATCGCGATTGCAGCGGGTGGTCGTGCGGAACCGCAGGAACTTGTCAGTTTTGTATTACCACTTCCTGCTCAGCCGACACCTTGACCATGATTAGCAGATCTACAGGGGCATGGAAGGCGGATGAAATGGCTTCAGGATGGTTACACTGGAAGGGCAGAAGGTGGTCTGATACATACCCGCAGGTTAAGATCACATTCTTTATCCGTGGTGCGCATCGGAAAAGGAGACCGTTATGAACAAGAAAAACATGCTGCTGGCAGGGCTTACTCTGTCAGTCTCTGCATCGTTTGATGTCCTGAGTGAGATTCCGAGAACTGCCAGTGGCAAGCCGAATTTTACCGGTAACTACGATATCTCGAGCCTGACGCCGTTTCAAAGGCCGGTGAAATACGGTGATCAGTTATTTCTCAGCCTGGATGAAGCAAAGGAGATGGAGAAAGCCGCTGCCAAATCCCGCAGGGACAATTCACAAAACAGTGATCCGGACCGTGATGCGCCGCCATTAGGTGGTGATGTGGGTGCTTATAATGACTTCTGGTTCGAGTGGGGAAAAGACGGGTTTGCAATCGATGGCAAGTTTCGCACGTCAATTTTGACCGATCCTGCCAACGGGCGTATGCCCGGGCTAACGGATGAGGGTAAGGCGCGACGTGCAGCTGAGCCGCGATTTGCCTGGCAAAATAAGGGCGAGGCCTGGTGGCTTGAATCAGGTGATACGCCCTACGATGGTCCGGAGACATTTGTTCTTGGGGTTCGCTGTATTTATCAGCCCACTGCTTCTGTTCCCATGCTGCCGTTGCCCTATAACAATCTAAAAACCATTGTGCAGACCGAAGATCATGTCATGATCAACATCGAGTGGATGCACTGGGCTCGCATTGTACGCATTGACTCCGAGCATCTGGAGCCTGAAATTCGTTCGCTTTCTGGTGACTCCATTGGTTGGTGGGAAGAAGACACGCTGGTGGTTGAAACCACTAATTTCCTTGCTTCCCCGGGTATCCCACGGGACGGGGTTCGCGTCGTGGAGCATTTTAGTCCGATTGACGAGAAGGGATTGCTGTATCGCTTCACGATCGAAGATCCGGACTACAGCTCATCATATACCGGCGAGTTGTTGTGGCCGAAAACCGATCAGCGCAATTACGAGTACGCATGTCACGAGGGCAACTATGCAATGGGGAATACGCTGCGCGGAGCCAGGTTGCTTGAAAAGGAATGGCGATTGAAGGAGAGTGGTCTTAGCAACGAGTAGGTTTTACCAGGATGGTGAGATCAAAGTATGGGTTGCCGGGGGGACCTAAGAAAGGATGCTTTTGAACAGGCGAGGGATTTCGCCGGGATAGCCTTTAGAATCTCAAAAGACCGTTCAGAACCCGAGATTATTTACCTGCGTCCCACAAATGCGCGATCAGATGACCAACTGCGTCAAAATCACTCGATACAGTGCGTGTCGCACCCCGACTACCTATGGCATCGGCTCAGGCGTAAAAATTCAGCAAAGTACGAGTCCTATGCGGATATGGCGCCTGGGGCCTGGGTCAGAGGTCAGACAGTGCTGGACTTTGGATTGGAGCAGTGACCGTTGCTCATTTTTCTGAATTCAGGATTAGCGAACTATCGGCTAGGTCTCAATAGACTCACCTAAAGCACGGGCTCGTTCCAGTCGGGTCGCTTCATCATGCGGCAGATGTTTTTGTCCCAGATACATGAATATCAATGCAGGCACAAATGTCAGCATTGATACTGCTATCGCGGTCCGCAGCGACTCAGCATCATTCATCCCGCCGGCGTGAAATGCATCTGATATCAATCCCATACAGTATGGACCCAGTGCCAAACCAAGAAAAGTATTGACCAGGATATAGTAAGCACCCGCGACCGCTCGCATACGCGGCAAAACCAGATCGGCAGCAGTACTGGGTGGGATCCCGCCTGCACATGCTCCTATGATGGTTACGCCGAAGTTTAACCAGTAAGCCTGTACCAGATTTTCGCTGTAGAGGAGAAGCAGAAGCATTGGAATCGAGCCCAGGATCGAAATATATCCGACTACCAGGCGACCGCCGGGGAATATCCGCTTTAGGTAATCCGCCAGTACGCCCCCCAGTGTGATACCAATAAATCCGCCTGCTGCTGCCCCCATGCCGAGATAGAGCCCGACTTCTGCGGTACTAACATCATAGAGCCGCAGGAGCAAAGGTGGAATCCAGAATCCGGCACCGTAACCTACGAACGCCGTAGTCGGAAATGCCAGCATCGTGTAGATAAAAGACTTTGAGCGAAACATCATCTCAAATGTTGCGGGGTCGCGCGTTTTTAATGACTGAGCCCAGGAGAATGTGACATAGACACCAAAACCACTTGCCACCCACTGAGCAACGCTGCCGGTCAACAGAATCAACAGCCATGCTGCCAGGGAGAATACAAGTGCGGCAGACAGATTGATGACCAGTGATCTGCGATTGTTCAGCAGACCCAGCAAGTTAAGCGGCGGAACCACTGCCATCAGTTCAGTGCCAAGTACCCGAAATGGTGCCGGATGCTTTTTGGCAATCAGGCCTTCACTGATCCCTCGAGTCGGTTCGCGAAGTGTTCTGACCCAGATTGCCATCAATATCCCGGGAATCCCGACCATCATGAAGGCAGCCTGCCATCCCTTCAGACCAAATGGCGCGTCCGTGGGGTAGGCTGCGGCCCAGGCTTCGAGGATATAACCCCCCAGGAAAATACCGATACCTGCACCGATGTATACACCTGATGCGTAGATGGCGATCACAGTTGCACGTCGATGAGGGGGGTAGTAGTCAGAGAGCATCGAATAGGCTGCAGGTGATGCGCTGGCTTCACCTATGCCCACCCCAATCCTGCAGGCTGCCAGCACACCGAATGACCGGGCGAGGCCTGATGCTGCCGTCATTGCACTCCAAAAAGAGAGGCCTATGGATATCAGGTTTCGCCTGGTCCAGACGTCGGCAAATCGTGCCAGCGGAATACCGAAAACTGCATAAAAGACTGCGAACACAGTCCCGTATAGAAAGCCCATCTGCGCATCAGTGATGGCTAAATCTGCTTTAATGTCTTCAGCCAGTATTGAAAGGATATTGCGATCAATGAAGTTAAAGATATAAACCAGGACCAGAACACCTAGAACATAATGTGAATAGAGTCCACCGGTTTTTGGTTCCGTTCTTGGAGTTTCTTCGCTCATATTTCTTTGATCCAGTTAGAATTCTTTTGTCAGGAAGAGAAGAGTCCGCAATTAATCATGTTTCCCTACTCTTGGCAACGCGTCGCTCAAAAACTCCCATTAATTAAGCTGGTGATGCCTGATCCTATCTGGCTGGCATTTGTGAATCTGAACTTACATCGCATCAGGATCAATATGGGTCAGTATCAGTCTTACCCCCAGTGGTCCACGTGGTATAGTCATCGCAAGGTGACTGTTCTCACCCAGCATGATGACATCGACTAGTTCGTCGCGTGTTCCCTCGGTAGAAGCATTCTGCAAGTCATTCCAGTTGAACATCTGCTGATCGGTATAGGAAACCAACAGGTCATCATCTAGAATGCCCGCATCGTCTGCTGCTGACGTTGGCATGACCGAACTGATTCGCAGTCTATTCGTCCGCTTGTAAACAGATAGTGATCGTAATATCCATCACCAATTTCCTGTCGGATTAATTTTGTTGAATCCATCAGTGTGCCTAGTTCGTCTCGAATTGCCTTGTCACGAAGATCAAGTTACTGGAGTGCCAGTTGATTCTCAATATTCTCCGCGGTCGCTCTATCCAGGCCAACCGACAGTAGACTGTCAGTCACAGCAGTGAAGGGTTTATCGACAGCCAGAATGGAAGCTTCCATTTTGTCAAGATGACTGTCATTGCTCGTCTGTTTTGGGGGTGGATCGGCTTGTGGCACAAAATGCAGTTTGTGTCTCCGGTTTGGATCTCCGGTGTGTGTTCGGATGTGGCATCTAATTGGCTCTCTCGATCAGATATCGACATTCTGAGGATAAAAGACAGATCTCGCAGTTGATTCTCGTTGATAGATGACAATACTCCTGCTCTTATACCAATATCGTATAAGTAAGCCGTGTTTTAATTCCATCCGCAGTACAAGTACTTGTTTTTGTGGAGAGCATCGCCCTTTTGGCAACGATGAAACGATGAACTGTGCATATATATAAGTAGATTATTGTAAACACCATGTACGACATTTACACTGTACACAACAATACGCTGCTCATTATTGATGCATGCCTGAGCCTGATGTCATGTGATTCGACAACACTGTATTGGGGGACAGCTGAGTTACTGAGCTGATTAAATTTTTGCTAATTTGGGGATAAACATCATGTCCAACTTAAAACTGGGGGTGGGAATTGCAGTAGCTTGTGCGGCTGCTCTTTCGCTTCCGATTCCTGCTGCGTTGGCGGCAGACGATGACGAACTCGAGGAAGTTGTTGTAACGGGATCGTACATCAAACGTGATAGTTTCGATTCCGCTTCACCATTGACTGTTCTCGACCAGGCCACTATCGAAGCCAGCGCGACAGCTAATTTGGGGGAACTTATAGCGGACCAGCCGTACAACTATGGTACTTCATTTCAGACAAATACATATGCTGCACGTCCACAGGTGAGTAATTCATCTGTCGCTAATATGAGGGGGCTTGGAACTCGAGCCACCCTGAATCTTATCGACGGCAAGCGAGTGATTGAGACCAATCTGGTTGGTTCGATACCGAGTGTTGCCATCGCGCGAATGGATATCTTGAAGGATGGTGCGTCAGCCTTGTACGGTACTGACGCGGTTGCTGGTGTAATCAATGTCATCACTCGGAAGAATTTCAGCGGTGTGAAAACATCGTTCTTCTTTAATGAGTCCGACGAGAGAGATGACTTCCAGGAGCAGGTGTATGACATCATTGCCGGTTCGGATACTGAGAATGGTCATATTACAATGGCCGCATCGTTCAAGCGCATCGGGGAACTTCAGATTATAGAGAGACCTGAATTCGCAAGATCACAGTGGTCAAAATCTGGAACCGGCCATCCCGGCACCTGGAGCGTACCAAATCGTGATTCGGTGACTGGTGTCCTGGACGGTACTGCTACAAGGACGCCAGATCCAGGCTGTGGTGTTTCTAATGGGCCGGGTGGCACAGATCTCGCTGCCAGGTTTAATTACCTGTCCGGGGAACTTGCGGGTACAACCTGCCGATTCCATTTTGGCGAAACCTGGAACTACATGAATCCGAGTGAAACCGTTAATTTCTGGATGAACTATCAGTATGAGTTCAGCGACAATCTCAGCAATGAGTTCGACGTTGTCTTCATTCGATTTGAAACTGAAAGTCGTGGTTCTCCACAGAATCCAGGTGGTCGAGTCGAGGAATTCCCAATATTTCTGGGCGACCATCCAGGTAATCCATTCCGGGCATTTGCCGACACAGATGGTGACGGCGCCATCGGTGACGGAGAACGTCTCTACGCACAGGATGCTGACGGAGATGGCATACCGGACAGGGGAACTGCCGACCTGAATGGTGATGGTGTAATGGATGTTTTGCTCTCTGCAACACCCTTTGATTCAACCTCAGGTATTGCTTTCAATGAAGATGTCGATGTCATTGCCTTGCGGGCACTTGGCAAGATTGGCTTGTTGCCTGGTGGCAATCAGCCATCAGGACTGTCCGGCTTACGCTGGGATGGAGCGAACAATGGTAATGCCACCTGGGAAGATACCGACTGGCGCATCACCGATACACTGACTTATTCGGTTCCCGATAGCTCATGGGAAATTGCCGGAACGGTGATTTATGCCGAGGACTACAATACCTTCACTACAAAGAATTCCAGCCAAACTGCGCTGATACTAGGTATCAACGGTGAACTGGATCCGGATCCGGATCCGTCAGTTCTAGCACAGTACTGGAATCCGTTTGCGTCCCAGGCACTCAATTGTGTTGACAGGATCTGTACGGATACAGGTGTTGCGACCTATCAGAACTCGGTGGCCGTGCTGGACGCAGTCCATTTCAATGGTCGTAACCTCTCCGACACGGAGTTCAGTTCGTTGCAGGTGATTGGTACCGGTGATCTGTACGAACTACCAGCTGGCATGATGCAGGCTGCATTTGGTGCGGAATGGCGAAAGGTCAGCTTCATGTCCAGACAGGGGCCGAACGAGAACGCCTGCGACTGGCACGAGGGTGGCTGTGAGTTCGACTGGAACGCGAGCCAGGATGTAGAATCTGTTTTCTTCGAACTGGTTGTACCGGCGCTCGATAGCCTCGAGATAAACCTGGCTGGTCGTTACAGCGACTACGGCGGCGGAATCGGCAGTGATTTCAATCCGAAAGTCTCCATGCTGTTCCAGCCGATTGATATGCTTTCAATCCGTGCTTCCTACAGCGAGTCGTTTACTGCCCCCAGCCTGGGAGCCCAGTTTGGATCAGACAACTGTGGTCTGCAGACCATGATGGATGAATTGACTGGTGACTTTGAAGCCACGTTCCGGGTTCGTTGTCTTTCAGGTAATCCAAACCTGACGCCCGAGACAGCAGAAATTACCTCGGTTGGTGTCTCTCTGATGCTATTCGACCGAAGCTTGAATATCGGTGTTGACTATATCAACTACGATTTTTCTGACCGTATCGCTCAAACCACTGGACAACAGGTCATTGACCAGGATCTTGCTCGATTCCTGTCGCTGGGTAATAGCTTAACCGACGCAGCTGCGGTTGCTGCCTGGATTGGACCAGGTGGTGGTGAAAGTCCTAATATTATCCGTGACAGTTCCGGTGTTCTAACCCGGGTGCTGGCGGGCAGGATGAATGCCCAAACCATGGAGCACACCGCCTGGGATATCTATGCACGATACAATCTCGATACCGATTCATTCGGTAACTTCGCGTTTGATGTAAGTGCAACCTATGCTGAAGAGTTCAGTTACGATCTGGGTATCGGTGCCGCCGGTCAGGGCGACGGCGCTGGAAGCCAGAACGAGACCATTGGAGAAGTACCTCCTGTACCAGAGTGGCGTGCAGTGGGTTCCATCAACTGGTTTATGGGTGGACACAGTGCCATGGTCAGGGTTCGCTGGATTGACGAAATCGACCAGGACATTCTGTACTTTGGTGCATATAACCCACCAACACTGGATGATATGCTTTATACGGACATTAACTATGCTTACACGTTCGATTCTCTTATTGGAGATCGATCAACCAAGTTTGAGATTGGTGCGAGGAACGTTCTAGATGAGTTCCCGGATCCAATATTCAACCTGGGTGGCATTGAGTCCTACCTGCATGATATTCGTGGTCGGATGCTCTACGTGAGGATCAACCAGGATATTTAGTGCCATTAGCGATTTATCGCAGAAAGGGGCTCGCTAGAGCCCCTTTTTTTTTGCAGATAAAATTGTCACAATTCATTCAATGACATGGGAACCTGCGATGAAGATAGTAAAATGTTCAATATACTTAACAATACTGTTATGTCTCTCTACGTCAGTCGAGGCAGATGAAATTACAGACTGTCTTGCTATCGATAGTAATCTTGCACGGCTGGATTGCTATGATTCTATCGCTCGCAGAAGAGTGAGTGCTGCAGCACAAGAATCAGGATCTGATACTGCCGCGAAGCCTCGAAAAGCAACTCTCGGTAAGAAGAGCAAAAAATCTGAACAATCATCAGTAAGTCAGACCACCATTGAAGAAACTTCTACCACCCGGGAGGTGACTAAGGCTGCTGAAAAAGAAGAGGGATTCCTAAGCAGATTTGGTAAGAAGATCAAAAAACCAAAGACTGACAGACAGTCCGTCAGCTCTCGTGTAACCTCGGTGAGAAAGTCACCGATGGGGAATCACATTCTGGGATTGGCAAATGGTCAGACTTGGGTCGAAAACGAACCCGGAAGGCGATCTATCAAGGCTGAGCAGAGCATTACCGTCACTAAAAAGCTACTCAGTTTTGAGATGCAGCTTGAGTCAGGGCGTCGGGTTGCGGTACATCGAATCGACTAACTTCAGGGTCTTATGTCTCCTGTCGCAGCCCCCGGGGCTTCATAGATACCCAATTCATCGGCACCGGCACGTTCAAGTTCGCCTGGCTTAAAGCAGACGGTTTTCTTGAAGTGTGAACCAACCACAGATTCTCGTGAACAAATAATGTCTGATTTGTCCTCGTTTGCCTGAGCCGTCGTTGCCTGAGCCGTCGTATTGCCTTCATTCGAAGCGCATGCTGTTAGCAAGTGAGCTACAAATACACCTGAGCAGATTATGCAGCAACGGATGATATTCCGCATGAGGACAGATCTCGTGCTTTTATTTGAGCTAAGAAGTATACACTAGTTTTTGAATATCTCATTCAGTTGCGAGGCAGACTCAGCTGTTGACTGTCGAGTACCCTGGCCTGGCTAAATACTGGACCGGGATTGTTGCGTCGCACCTGTTCCAGCCAAATAACACCATCATAGGGTTCGCTGTTGCCACGGGTTCCAAGAACGTCCAGATCGCCATCATCATCCAGATCCCTGAACAGCCATTTGTCGTACATTCCACGTTTGCGTCGAGAGATATCGTGACGTGGCCAGTCTTCCAGCACTTTGCTGCCTGGATTCTCAAACCATGCGATTCTGCCTACCGGATTATCTGCGGAGACTAACGGTCCGTCACGATCACGTGGCCCTCGACTGTAAGCGCCGGAAAAAATGTCCAGGTCACCGTCACCGTCGATATCGCCGAGTCGAACGCTGACAAGCTGATCAGGGGTGGCATTGCCGATGGCGAAATAACCCCAATCATCATCCTTGTTCTCCGGTTGAGTCAGGAGAACTATCCAGCCAGGCCACGCAGTAGAAATGATATCAGTTCGACCATCCCCATTGAGATCGGCATAATCCATATTAAAGCCTGTAATCGCTAGTATTGAAGGTGCATCTGGCACCTTGATGGCATGCTCAATAAAATTCAATTCACCGATATTTTCAAACCAGAGAATTCGTTGCTCGGCACGTGAACCGGCAACAACATCCAGGTCGCCGTCTGCATCAAGATCAAATGGTTCTGAGTTTATGGGAATCCTGACTTTCCCCAGGAGCTTCTCCCGCCACTGCTTTCCATCGAGGGGATTGTCTGGTGCCTGATACAAGGAAATGTTATCGAGAGGCGCATTGGTGAGAGCTGGATTTTGTTCGCCCTTGTTGGCGGCAGCAATTTCCGGTTTCCCATCCATGTCAAAATCCGCCAGGAAGGCCCGAATATAGGAACCACGACCCTTGCTGACATCGAGAATTGTGCGTTGCCAATTTGTCTCGCGTATCCGGCTGCCGGGATTTTCAAAGTAGACCAAATGTGCCAGTTCACAGGCGACAACCACGTCAATAAAGCCATCCTGGTTAACGTCAGCCAACGCGACATCTTCAGCTGCGGCGGCTTCCTCGCCCGTTGCCAGGGTGGTCAGCTGCCATTTGTCGGGATGGCTGCTGCCCCAGGCAATTCTCACATGACCTATTGGTTTGCCATCGTAAACCGTATCTGATTCATGGACAGATACAATATCCTCGTGACCATCCTTATCGAGGTCTGCCATTGACAGGCCATCACTGCCGCTCAGGTCACTGACCCCCATGGAAGGATCGTCAATGATATGTTCTTTCCAGGTGATGTACTTGCCGTTTTTGGATTTCACATCACTCATCACTTCTGACAAGGGACCATTGCATTGACCGCACATCGGATCAAGTGGTGATGCCCGCATCAGGCGTTGCCAGAATTCGTCATTAAAATCTCTGCCAGGATAATTGCCGAGTCGGGTGACAATCAGTTGCATACTGGGTACTACGTACAGTTTTCGTCCGAGCGCACCCTGGGCGGCATAAAGATCGGTTGGTGCACTGGGAATCAGGCCTTGGGTCCTGACAGCAAGGCGCATCTGCAGAGGCCTGCCATTTAACCACCAGAGATAACCATATGATGGGTTCATTGTTTGTGACGGGGCAGTCGACTCGGCAAGGTATTCAGGATTGTTTATGAGTGATGTGCCACTCCAGGAACCACCTGCCAGCATTAGCAGACCAAAACGCGCCAGGTCTCTTGCGCTGGTTTGAAAACCAACTCGATTGGCGTCCATCTGAGATGTCACCCAGGATCTTTTACCCCAACCGCTATCTTCCATTCCAATCCGACTCGTCAGCCAGTTGTGAGTGATTTGATCGATATCCGTCTGGACTGTCTTTTTGAGGATTTGTACAAGCCGGCTGTAAACGTTGGTGTTGTATTGCCACCTGGTGCCTGCCCCGGTTTGATAGCTTCGATCAGTTGCCAGACCGCTGGTCATGGACAGAAGATGTCGAATCGTAATGTTCTGTTCCTGTTTCGACCCTGCTTTGGACCAGCCGTCACCAAGGAATTGTGAGACAGGTTGATCCAATTCGAGTAAGCCCTTGCCGAGAGCAACGCCAATGAGAAAGGAAACGATACTCTTCTGAACCGAGGCAACGTCTTCAATGACATTACCCATAGCGTCCGCACCCGCGACCATTCTATTGTACCGGCGACCATCAACCTCCCAGTTTTTTTCANCGAGCAACCTGCCGCGGTACAGGATGACGATGCTGCTGGAGTTTTTGTGTTTCGCGTATGACAAGGCTTCATCCAGAAGTTTCTCGTCCCAGCCGATGCTGGATGGTGAAATCTTCTGCCAGTTGTTGTCAGGGAAGTACAGATCTTCACTCTGAACTGACATTGCAAGAAAAGCAGCCACTAGCGAAATCCAGAATCTCTTCATCAGTATCTCCGGTAACGAATGAGGTCAATGGCTGGCACGGGAACTACCAAAATTGGCCTGCTCACGAATATAGTGCTGCAGTGCTTTCATCTGTCTGAGAGTGATTCAAATGATGGCTTGTCAGCGGCCTGTTTTGATCCTTTCCTGACGACATCATCAAATGCCGGTTTGATATCGAAATCGCCGAGGCCCGCAGATCCGGTGCCGAACCGCCGGAGACAACAGCAGAGCCGTGGCAGTAGGCAGCCCACTCTGAAGTATTGTTTTCATCAGCCAGAACTGAATCATCAATGGGCCGGGCAGAAATTTGAAAAAAAGAAGATGTTACTGTGATTGATAGAAAAGTGTGCAGGAATCCGGAATATCTCATTTGAGAATCTCCATTCGGATCAAGGGTTGTCTGGTACTAAGACTAACCGTCACCCTGATGCAAAACAACCCGGCAAGGGGCATACCAAATAGATTTAGCAGGATTTCCTGGCGTAGCTGGTGAGTACATGTACTGGGTTATAGAATGGTTNTGCGGAATGGTTAATTCTNGATGAATCGATTGGTGATGAAAATATGAAATTTGGACTACGTTATTGCAACACAGGTTACAACATTGACCCAACAAGGGCGGTTGAACTCATGCAGGCTGGTGAGGAAGCAGGATTTGAATCGGCCTGGACGGTCGAACATACCGTATTGCCTGAAGGTTATGAATCTCCCTATCCTTATTCTGCTGATGGAAAGGTAGCGGGAGGTGCTAACGATATTCCTCTGCCTGATCCGCTGATTTGGATGGCATATGTGGCTGCACGAACCTCAACCATCAAGTTGGCAACAGGAATCCTGATCCTGCCTCAGCACAATCCAGTCATTACCGCCAAACAGATCGCGACGCTGGACCTGATGTCGACTGGTCGAATCATCATTGGTGTAGGTGTTGGCTGGTTGGCTGAAGAATTCGACGCACTTGGTGCGGACTTCTCGACACGGGCAGCAAGAACAGACGAATATATTGCCGCCATGCGGGTGTTGTGGTCTGACGAAGCACCGACGTTTGATGGTGAATTTGTACAGTTCAAAGGTGCATATTGCAGACCTCAACCCGTAAACAGTGCGGTGCCTATTGTTGTTGGCGGGCACTCAAGGGCTGCTGCCCGAAGAGCAGGACGACTCGGTGATGGTTTTTTCCCGGCCCGGGGGATCTCAGAAGAGCTGCTTCGGTTGGCCAGGGATACATGCGAGGAAAATGGCCGTGATCCTGATGCACTTGAAATTACCGCAAGTCTTCCTGCGGATCTTAAGGAAATACCACATCTTGCTGATCTGGGAGTTTCCAGGATTCTGGTTCCTGTCGCGCCGATGCCTGATATGGCCACCTGGATCAAGAATCCTGACGATGCATTAGCCTGGAAGGATCATCTCGACCGATACCGCGATCTTTAGAATAAAATATCAATTTGAAGTCATCTGCCCTGACTCAAAGTATCATTATAAAAAAACTNACAAGTGTTCCTCGATCACATGTCAGTTTGCACTTGATNGNACTCGCTTAATAGGATGGCAGAAAGTCAAAAAAGGTTTCATGTTTNTCGGTGAAACGAGTTGCCATCGNGGTAAACATTTCATCGCAGAATGAAGCGAGTTCAATGAGCGATGAATGATTGTGTGAATCTACATGAAAAGGTGCAGCCCTTAAGAGAACGCAGGGGACGAATGGACAAATCACTCAAAGATGGAGATTATTACAGGAACCTTCTCCCGATTCGGTCGGGTTCTGATAACAGCAATCTTAAGGAATATCGATGAGTGACAACTTTTTAGCCTACAAGGCCGAGTTCGATGCCAGCGCCTATAACNATATGTTGGGAATTACCGTGCTGGAACGGCGTCCTGGATATGGCAAGATTGTACTCAGAAAGGATGAGAAAACGCCAGGTGGAATAGGCGGAGGGGTCCACGGTGGTGTACTTGCTTCAATGGTTGATACGGCGATGCTGGTGGCCATGTTTGCTGAGATGAAAGAAGGTGAAGTACCGGCTGGTACGGCAGAGTTGAGCATTANTTATCTTCGTCAGACCCANGGANAGCATATTTATGCGGAAGCCAATGTAATCAAGCGAGGTCGGCAACTTTCGATGGTNGAAGTCGATATTACCGACGATGAAGGTAAATTATGTGCCCGTGGCAAAGTACTCTATGCATTTCGGACACAGTAATTCACCCATTCAGGTGAGTGATTTATTGTTTTACTCAAACAACCGGAGCGTTTAGGCTTAGAAAGCTGTCCCTGTCTACTTAAAAAGAGGTTACCGGAATGTCTTACGGTAGTTCTAATACACTGAAAATTCGTTTCACTAAGCTGCTGTCTTTGATTTTGCTAGTACCCATGCTGGCAGTCGCTGACAGAGATGGTTCTACTCGTCCTGATTTATCAGGCACCTACGACATAGCAACTCTGACACCGCTGCAGCGTCCGGCAAGCTATGGTGATCGCCTGAATCTGACTGATGAAGAAGCAAAGGAAATAGCTGAATATTGGCAAGACAATTTGTCAAAGGACGCCAGACCGAGTGATCCGGAGAGAGATGCACCACCGAAAGGTGGGACCGATATCTACGCACCTGAATTCACCTTTGCCGCCGGTGGTGTGGGTGGATACAACTCATTCTTTGTTGATATTGGCGACAGCAATTTCAAGATAAGTGGCAAATGGCGAACTTCGATCATTACTGATCCGGTAAACGGACAGCTCCCTCAGATGTCACCTCTAGGTCAAAAACGAATGGCTCAGCTCTTCGAGTTACGTCACGAGAACACCGGGACAGCCTGGTGGGTTGATATGGACAAAGGTCCATATGATGACCCTGAGCTGAGACCTCTGGGTGAGAGATGCCTGCTGGGGTTTGGTTCGACATCTGGACCACCCATGTTGCCTGTNATGTACAATAACCTGAAAAAGATTGTACAGACTGATGATTACGTCATGATTCTGGTCGAGATGAATCACGATGTTCGGGTTATTCGCATGAACTCGGAGCATTCACCGGACGAGGTTAGGAAATGGATGGGAGATTCGATAGGACATTGGGAGGGTGATACCCTGATTGTGGATACCACCAATTTTCGTGAGAAATCTGGTTTCATGATGGCATCGAAGGGACTCCATGTTGTGGAACGTTTTTCTCGAATCGATGAAGCCACATTGCTCTATCAGTTTACAGTCGATGATCCGACCTGGGAAAAGCCCTGGAGTGGTGAGTATCCATGGCCGAGCAGCAAGGCAAGCGTCTATGAATATGCGTGTCATGAAGGTAACTATGCGCTTGGAGGAATTCTCAGAGGGGCGCGATTGCTCGAAAAAGAAGCTATCGTCGGGATTACNCCTGGCNATTAGATTNCAGACAGATCAAAGAAGGCAGGTGATCAGGCTTGGATCTCAAATTAAGTGAGGCAGATCAGANATTTCGTGATGAAGTGCGGGACTTCCTGGAAAGCAACCTGACCGAAGANATCAGGATTGAACGACGTGATTCTCACGCCATTGGTCAGTTCGAACATATCGAGGTCTGGCACAAAAAGCTTTACGAGAAGGGCTGGATTGCACCGGGCTGGCCTCGTGAACACGGCGGTACCGGCTGGAACGAGGTCCAGCGATTTATCTTTGCCAACGAATGTTGGCAGCGTGGGGCACCCATGCTGGCACCTTTTGGTATCACCATGTGTGGTCCGGTGTTGATGGCATTTGGAACCGAGGAGCAGAAGCAGTATTTCCTGCCTCGCATATTGTCCATGCAGGACTACTGGTGTCAGGGATANTCAGAGCCAGGATCAGGATCGGACCTGGCGAGTCTCAAAACCCGTGCAGAAGACAAGGGTGATAGATACCTGGTTAACGGTCACAAAATCTGGACGACTCACGCCCATCATGCCAATCGAATATTCCTGCTGGTTCGGACCGACACCGCGACAAAACCCCAGGCNGGCATCAGNTTTCTGCTGGTCGATATGGACTCCCCGGGTATTAGGGTCGAGCCGATCATCACGCTCGCTGGTGATCATGAAGTGAACCAGGTGTTCATCGATGATGTGGAGGTGCCGAAAAACAGACTGGTAGGCAAGGAAAACGAAGGNTGGACCGTNGCAAAATANCTGCTGTCGCATGAAAGAAGTGGTGGCAATGCCGCAATGGTGCATCAGATTGTGGCGGATATACGCTTTGTGGCCACAGTGGAGCAGACAGGGGATGGTAGAAGACTCATTGAGGATACTCAGTTTTTNCGCGATCTCTCGACGCTTGAAATTGATCTTTTAGGCGTTGATATGATGGAGCNGCGCATCATGAGTGAATTCAGCCAGGGAGGTGACCCAGGNGCAAAGANCTCCATCCTGAAGGCCAGAGGAACCGAGTTAATGCAGCGTGCAACGATGTTGAATATGGAATTGCTTGGCTACTATGCAATACCAGATCAGAAGGATGCACGAAAACCCGGCAGCAATATTGCCGTCGTCGGTCCGGATTATGCTGTTGCCGCTACAGCGGCATACCTGAATGACCGGGCCGCTTCGATCTACGCGGGATCAAATGAAGTCCAGAGAAATATCATCGCCAAGATGGTGCTGGGACTGTAGCTCGCATCGCGGGCGGGTCCCGTGCTGGAATCACTCAACNCGAACTCTCAAAAATGANTAATGCCCTGATAAAGGCCNGGGTTGAATATGTTTGACGCGATCTGCTCCTCACAGTAGGGTCGATCGGGCAAGATTTTATTTGTGATGGCTTTGTCTTGCTTTTTGAGACCTGTCTAATGGGGAGAATAATTGATGATGTCCAACAGAGCAGCACTTGTGGCTGCATCAATCGCTTTCGTCTTTGGCTTGATAGGCAGTCTTGCTCTTCGTCCTCCCGGTGATGTTGGTGTCATCAATAGAACCAATGAGCCAGGTANTGAGNCTGTACGAATTCGTTGGCGNGTNCCCACATCNGCCTCAAGTAACCTGCCGGTTANAGGCGACAATACGAAGTATATATCGGAGGCTGCCAGACGCGGCAGCAATGGCAGCATTGAACTTCAGATGTTTAATCCAGGTGAAATTGTGCCAGCTTTTGCGATTACTGATGCAGTACGTGATGGCAANGTTAATGCCGGATATACCTGGCTTGGATATGACCAGGGAAAGACNCCNGCATCNGCACTCGTCGCAGCTGTGCCATTCGGTATGGAACCCTGGGAATATTCAGCCTGGTGGTTTCATGCAGGNGGTCGGGAACTGACAGAAGAGCTTTACGCCACTTACAATATTCACCCGATCTATTGTGGCATGACCGGACCGGAAACCGCTGGTTGGTTTCGAGAGCCTATTCAAAGTCTTGACGATGTATCCGGACTGAAAATTCGATTTGCCGGGATCGGAGGCAAAGTCATGGAACGGGCGGGCGCATCGGTCACCATGCTGCCGTCCGGGGAAATTTTCCAGGCCCTGGAGAAAGGGGCTATTGACGCGACGGAATATGCCTTGCCTATCGTCGATCAGGCATTGGGATTCAGCAGGGTTGCAAAGTTCAATTACTATCCNGGCTGGCATCAACCCTTCACGGCATCCCACTTTNTCGTAAACCTGGATGTCTGGC
The DNA here is from genome assembly GCA_002725285.1 of Gammaproteobacteria bacterium. Taxonomy (GTDB): domain Bacteria; phylum Pseudomonadota; class Gammaproteobacteria; order Pseudomonadales; family Azotimanducaceae; genus JAHRVQ01. Next base: position 35,368 of record PBRC01000003.1, read on the forward strand.
GNNAACTGAGAGATGCAGACAAGGGATTGCTGACAACAACCTGTACGGCAGCCGTGACTCGAAACATGGCAATGTCAGAAGCGCTGCAGGGATCGGTNATCGCNGGATTCGATGATATTGGTGTAACGGCGATGGTGTTGCCAATGGAGATCCTGCGGGAATTACAGCGAATTTCNGATGAAGTTCTTGACGAGGAAGCTGACAAAGATCCTGTATTCGCAAAAATACTGGCGTCGCAACNGAAATTCAGGACGGAATATGAACNCTGGAAACGCCTTGCCTATCTGCCGAGAGACTTCTGATGGCGNTACAANTTCCAGAAACGCGCCTGTCNAGGGCTGTTGATCCGGTACTCATCTGGATTGGNCAATCAGTCTCATGGCTGTGGCTNTTGCTGCTNATCGTNATTGTCTTAAACGTGGTACTTCGTTATGTCTTTGGTNAGGGNCGTATCGAACTGGAGGAATTCCAATGGCATATTTACTCGACNGGTTTTCTGCTCGGTGTNGGCTATACATTTCAGGCTGATGCGCATATTCGTGTGGATGTCGTGCACGAACGTTTGAGACCAAGAGTTCAGGCCTGGCTGGAACTCTATGGCATTCTTCTTTGTGTGCTGCCTTTTGTTGCCCTCGTGTTGATTTACGCTGTACCTTTTGTCATCACAAGTTATGAATTGAATGAAGTTTCCGCCTCACCAGGTGGTCTGCCATTTCGATGGCTCATTAAATCGGCCTTGCTGATTGGTTTTATCCTGTTGTTGCTTGCGGCTCTGTCAAGACTGAGCAGGGTTTGGGCTTACCTGTTCTTTAAAGGGAGTATGTCGTGAGTCCTAACGAAGTGCTTGCTCTGCTCATGTTTGTGGGCTTTATCGTTTCAGTGTTTACGGGTTATCCGGTTGCCTGGTTGCTGGGCGGATTGTCAGTCCTGTTCACGGCACTCGCCATTATTCTTGAAGTCGATTTTCATGTTCCAGTTGGTGTTGGATGGAACTATACCTCCCTGACGATCGACAGGATATGGAATGTGATGGAGAACTGGGTGATGGTAGCGTTACCCATGTTTATTTTAATGGGACTCCTGCTGGACAGATCCGGAATCGCCAAGCGCCTGATGACCAGTATTGCACGCCTGTTAGGACCTGTTAGAGGTGGTCTCGCAATCACGGTGACCGTTATCGGTCTGTTGCTGGCAGCGACCACGGGTATCATCGGGGCGTCTGTTGTCTTGCTTGCGCTTCTCGGTCTACCCGTTATGTTGGAGCATGGATATGATAAGAGTCTTGCCGCCGGTACGGTATGTGCTGTCGGCACGCTCGGTATATTGATCCCACCCAGTATCATGCTGGTTTTAATGGCAGATCGTATGGCGATGAGTGTGGGTGATTTGTTTTTAGGCGCTGTATTCCCTGGCGCTCTTCTGGGTGGTCTTTATATAACTTATCTGATTGGATACGGAATGCTGAGGCCGGAGGGTGCCCCAAGTTTCAAAGGTGAAGCTATTGACTGGCTGGCAATCTGGGAGTTGTTTCTGGCTATTGTACCGGCTGCTTTTTTAATTCTCGCTGTACTGGGTAGTATCTTTTTCGGTCTAGCGACACCCACAGAGGCCGCTGGTGTCGGTGCAGCGGGCGCTTTGTTGTTGGCGCTTTTAAATAAGGCGCTGACCTGGGGTGTGTTGCGGGAAGTCATTTATGAAACCACACGAACCACTGCATTCATCTTCGCTGTGCTGCTTGGTGCAACGGCCTACTCCTTGGTTTTAAGAGGACTGGGTGGCGACCAACTGATCGAGCGAGCTTTACTCGGGTTACCGTTCGAGCCATCCGGCGTCATCATCTGCATCTTGTTTGCAACATTTCTTTTGGGATTCTTTCTGGACTGGATCGAACTCACATTGATTATACTGCCACTGGTCTCACCGATTGTGGTGAACCTGGGATTTGACCCTGTCTGGTTCACTATCCTGTTCGCGGTCTGCCTGCAAACCAGTTTTCTAACGCCACCGGTAGGTTTTGCCATCTTCTATTTAAAGGGTGTCGCCCCGGAAGGAATAGGTGTTACAGCCATCTATCGTGGGGTTGTGCCTTTTATTCTGCTGCAGTTGCTTGGGTTAACGATTATCTTTAACTGGACGGAACTGGTGACCTGGTTGCCTGCGCAAGCCTATAGTCAGTAGCAGAGTGTCTCAGTCGTCATAGACTTAATGTGTCCACCAGCCTCTCAAGTCATCCCCACCATGAATTGGCAAAAAAGATGCTGGAATTTGCCTGCGGCCACTAACCGCTTATTGTGCTTCCAGGAATTCTGCAACGGCCTGGTTAAATGCAGCGGGCTGATCAATATTTGAAGCGTGACCAGCATCTTTAATGACTACCTTTTTCGAACCGGGAATTTTGGCAGCCATATAGTCAGTCGGGGTTAGAAAGGTTTTGTCGTTCTCGCCGACCAGAATCAAGGTTGAGATACTGATTTCCGGCAATGACTGAATGATTCGATCATCAACCTGAGTGAGTATTCCCCTTGCAGCGTTTGCAAGCCCCTGTGCTGATCTGTGGCTGGCGATACGAACTTCGTTCCCAGATCCCAATGCGGCGAGACCGCGTTCTTCCAGCGTCACTGCTCTTTTTACAGCCATTTGATTCCAGCCATCTCGTGCCTCATCCTTCTTGTAGCCTGGACCTGTATCGAACAGCATGAGTGCAGATACAAGTTCTGGATGAGCTACATGAAATGCAAGTGACAGGTACCCTCCCAATGAAAGTCCACCCACGACGGCGCGTTCGACCCCGCATTCGTTGAGTATTGCCCGCATATCCGCAATAGAATGAGCTTCTGAATAGAGACTGACATCCTCCGGACTGTCAGACTGTCCATGACCTCGAATATCCCAGGTGATGATGCGGTATCTGTCGCTGAAAGTCTCAATCTGCCCCTGCCACATACTGGAGGTGGCACTGTATCCATGAGTTAAGATAACCGTGGTAGGACCAGTACCGCAATCATTGTAGTAGATAGCAACGCCATCGCGATTAAGGTGAGACATCAATAACTCCTTAGATGTTGTTCTCGTTCTTGACCTCTTCAAGGGATTCGATCGTTAACTTAATCCTTCTGGAACCGGGTGCGAATTCCAGCGCGATTCCAAGAGACTGAAGTGCCTCGTCGATACGTTTCATTTTGGCGAATGTCAGGCCTCGATTGAAGTAGGCGATATGAATTTTCGATCCACCAGCCTCAATAGCAAGATTGTAGTCAGCCAGGGCTTTTTTATAGTTGAGGGTATGGAAATAAGCGTTAGCACGGTTGATATAGGCTTGTCCCAGATCTGGCTTGAGCTTGATTGCCTGAGAGTGATCGCTTAACGCCCTCTCGTATTTTCCGTTGGCCGCGTAAATAATACCTCGGTTGGAGTAGGTTGCAGCAAGATCTCGCTTTGACAGTTCATCCTGCCGAATGGCGTCAGCGCAGTAGTTGATGCCTTGCATTGACAGGACGTAACGACTTTCTTCGAAGCAACGCTGTGCATTTGTCTGTCCCAGAGTTGTACCTGCTGCAAGGCAGCTAACACTGGTCATCAGTAATAATGCGCTGAAGAAATGCTGTTTAGTCGACATAAGTCTGGTCAGCGTAGGGTGAATCCAGCTTGTAGGCAAATCGTATTTTAACACCATCAACCTCCATCGGATCACCGCCGACTTCTCTGGGTACAAATTTGAATTTACTGACGGCGGCAATTGCTGATTCATCGAACAACGAACCTGGTTCAGAATTAATGATAATCGGATTCTTGACGCTGCCGTTTTCTCGAACCGTAAATTGAACCAATACAAATCCTTCGATCTGCTTCATGGTCGCTTTAAAAGGATAGTGTGGGTGGACGATACTCAAGGGAATCAAATCCTTCAATGGTGCAGTGATTTTCGGGCTCATATCCTCTGTTGAGAGGATTTCCGCCAACGAGCCGAGAGTTAGATACTCGGCCTTGGTGACAATCTGAGTTTCTGGCAGGTGAAATGGGCCCTTGGGATCCGGCGGGAGTTCAGCCGGAATCATCTTGTGGATCTTTTTTCTGACTGCCCGTTTGTGTTTGTCACGAATCGGACTCATTACCGGTATGGAGATCTGCACGATATCAATATCTGGCTGACGTTCCAGTTCTCCCGCGATTAACAGGTACATGAGGATAAAGCACAGCACTGTTGCAAGAGCTGCAGCCGAGCCTATGATGATGAATTTAACCGGAACTGAGATGTTCGACACTCTGCCTCCCGCGAGTAAGCACACTCGCAAGGGTAATGGCGTAGCAAAAGATCAGAGACTCACAGATGGCCTGTTTTCGGAGTCACCGACCCGAGATCGTTCTACTTTAGCACAATAACCGGTCACGAACTGTACAGACTCATTGCTCGTAAAAGTCGAAAGAAAAACCGCTGTCACTTGCGTGAACGAAGCCCACAAACCCAACGTTAAAGTGGGCTGGCATCATCAGGCTCTGGTGTTGCTCGCAGTGTTCGAGAACCTTTCCTCTTGTGGCCCTGGCCTGGTCTGGCAGTTCACAAAATGCACTGTTCCATGCCGGTTTTATCACCTGGATGGGGTGGTGAGTCACATCACCTGTGAATAGAGCTTCCTGACCATTTGTCGTCAGGGAAATCGAGATACTTCCTGGTGTGTGTCCGGGAGTGGGTATTATTCTGAGTTGATCAGCAATAATTTCAGTTTCCCCCTGGGTCATTTCAGCAAGGTCGAGAATCGGCAGGATACTGTCGTCCCAGACCTTGTCGGCAACTTTCTCGAAGTCCTCGGTTTTTTTCTTCTCTCGCTCGCCCTTAAAGAAGGTATATTCCTGTTCTGAAAATACATATTTGGCATTAGGGAATGTTGGTACCCAGCTGCCGTCTTTTAAGCAAGTGTTCCAACCGACGTGATCAACATGCATATGAGTACACATGACGTAGTCAATTTCTTCCGGCGCCACGCCGGTGGTCTGCAGATTCTTGAGGTAGGGTGACTGCATTTCATGCCAGTTTCGATAAGGCTGTCGATCTTTGTCATTTCCGATACAAGAATCTACCAGGATTTTGTGATGTGGGGTTTCAATCAGGTAAGAGTGCATACTCGCCATCACGTTACCATTATCATGGATGTGATTCGGATAGAGCCAGTGTTGATTTGTTTCAAATACAGCCGGGTCATAGTCCGGAAAAAAAACTTTCGGATCAAATAGTGGTCCGGACAATTCCGCGATGCGCATGATGCGAATGGGTCCCAATTGCCAGTATTGCATTGTTTCATCCTTTCCCGTTCAAAGATTCGTTAGCCCAGACTCTTGCGGATTCGTGTGATTGACTGTTCTCTGGCGTCGAATTTGTTGCCTGCGTAAGCTTTTGTCGGCAGTTCTGCAAGCTGAGATGCAATCTCAATACAACGCTCTTTCAAGTCATCTTCGGGCACGACCAGATCAAGATATCCGGCGTCGACCGCATCATCCGGTGAGTATAACTGTGCCTGAATCAGTGCCTGGGTGAAATGTCTCTTGGATAGGCGACTACTTGCGAGTTCATGGCCGAAAACAGGCAGGGACATACCGATCGCGGTTTCATTCAAGCCAATCTTGAAATCACCCGCCGTGCCAATTCGAGTGTCGCAGGCCAGCAACATCAGGGCGCCNGCTGCAATGGCATGTCCCGTNCAGGCGGCAATCAAGGGCTGTGGGTGACTGAACATNCGCAACAGCATGTGAGCACCTTTGTTTACCAGNGCCTGCGTGGCCTCTGGNCCTTTCTTAAACTCTGACAGATCGAANCCGCCCGAGAATCTCCCCTGCCTGCCAAAAATAATGACGCCACTGGCTTCCTTCTCAGCCTGGTCTAATCCCTGATTCATAGCCGAAACCAGATCATTGCTGACCGCATTGGCTTTTCCGTCGTCGAAGTGGAGCAGGGCGACTTCCCCGTGCTGTTCATATTTCATCATCGTGAACATATCCCGTGTTGAATTTGACTTTGATCAGTGAGTCTAAGGGAGCAGTATCGGTTTTGACAAATACAGTAAGGTTAAATTATCGTGCAGAGAAGACGATCGACGGCATTAATCTGCGATAAAAGTGCAAGTGCACATCAAAAAGAATATTCTCTTGTGATATTTAATCAAAACATTGAAGTGGAGTAGTGGGATGAAAGTTCATGGTGGGAAACTGGCCGCGCGTGCCTTGAAAGAAGCTGGTGTGGAATGTGTATTTACCTTAAGCGGTGGNCATGTCATGGCGATTTACGATGGTTGCCTCGACGAGGGTATNAAGGTCGTGGATGTGAGGCACGAACAGGCTGCAGTNCANGCCGCNGATGCCTGGAGCAGACTGAATCCAGGCAAAATTGGATGTGCGATTCTTACAGCAGGTCCGGGCGTTACCGACGGCGTNACGGGCGTTGCCAATGCCTGGCGTGCCAACAGCCCGATTCTGGTAATTGGTGGTCAGGGNCCATTTAACAACTTGCGNCGNGGTTCTCTTCAGGAAATGGACCATGTGAGTGTTATGAAGCCCATCACAAAATGGGCNGATGCCTGCTACGACACGCGTCGAATTCCAGACTATATTGAGATGGGCATTCGNCATGCGGTGTCTGGGAATCCTGGTCCGGCATTTCTTGAAATTCCAATGGACGTCCTGAGTGGTGATGCTGAAATGGATGAAGTCAGATTTCCTAAGATTCGGAGCAAACCACCGNTCATGATGCCTGTNCGTGAAGANATCGAAGAAGCGCTGGCGGTGCTGAAGACNGCCGAACGCCCGGTGATGATGGTTGGCACTAGTGCGAAGTGGTCCAATGCANCAGCNAAGGTACAGNAATTTGTCGACACCATTCATATCCCCACATTTGTCAATGGAATGGGNCGGGGACAGGTCAGGCCAGGTACACCGGAATTATTGAATCGTGTACGAAAAGAAGCGATTCAGCAGTGTGATGTATTTATTTGTGCCGGGGTCCTGCTGGATTTTCGTCTCGGTTTCGGTCGCACNATTCCAGCCGACGCGAAGATTATCCAGCTGGATATCGAAAATGAGCTGATNGGGACNAATCGCTCAGCGGATGCAGCGGTTGTTGGCAACCTTGGTGTNAGTTTTCAGCAGATGCTTGAGTTGATTGCAGAGGACGATTTGGGTCTGGATTATTCNNNCTGGCGGGANCAGCTGATANCCAGAGAAGCNNAGNTCGAGGAGATGTTTGCCGGTTCACTTAATTCCGATGAAGTCCCAATCGATCCGCTTCGTCTTTGTCGAGAGATAAGAGACTTTGTCGCAGACAAGGATATGATCCTGATAGGTGATGGCGGAGATATTGTGGCCCAGGCAGCCAAAGTACTGCCTGTACCTGCCGAAAACTGTTGGATGGATCCTGGACCTCTGGGGACTCTTGGGGTTGGAATGCCATTCGGACTGGCTGCACAGCTCGCTGAGCCAGACAAGCGNGTGCTGATTATTTATGGCGACGGGTCATTCGGGTTGAACGGATTTGAATATGATACCGCCGTGAGATTCAACCTGCCGATCGTTGGTATTGTGGGTGTTGATGGACTATGGGGTCAAATGGCTCGCCCGCAGGCTGCTGTTTATGGGGCAAATCGTATGGTTGCAACCGAGCTGGGTTTCATTCGGTACGACAAGATAGTCGAGGCGATGGGCGGTCACGGTGAGTATTGTGAGTCTCCGGACGAGATTGGGCCTGCTCTGGAAAGGGCATTTGCGTCAGGCAAACCCGCTNTGGTCAATGTCGTGATGAGACGAGATGTTGGTACAGGCATGAAGGGTAGTACCTATACCTAGTTATCTTGAGGATCAGACGCATTGGCGAGTGGTGTTAGCTCGCCGATGCAGTTCTTCAATAGCCAGACTGGAACCATGACGTGTAATACAGCCTGCGTTGTAGTTGATGCCTTGATAGTAGAGGCCGAGTCTTGACAGATCATGATTAGCAGGCAAGCCTGACCGAAAGAGCGCGATATCAGCATTGGGATGATCTTGTTTCAGTTTCTTGAAGTCACGGATTGGAATCTGTATGAATAAGGTGATTAATAAACACCCAGCTTTCCCTAGAATTTAGTAGATGCTGAGCAAAGGTCAAATCTCAACAGATAGAAAAAGATGAAATGAAGGATACTCCTGGCAGCCGTTGATGAGCCGATTGAGCTGTGCCGGCTCTTTTCCGGATTGATCGTGATTTGATCAGGTTGTGGTGATGGTTGCCCCGCCTTTCTTTACCAGATCAGCCTTACCGGGAGAAGGTGGGATATTACAGCCTCTCTGAATACCCGGTTTCGATGCCAGCAAGTCCATCCAGCGCTGCAGCGAATTCAGACCATCGACGCTTACTCTTGCCCATTTGTGGCTTCTTATCCACGAATAGTTTGCGATGTCGGCTATCGAATAGTCGTCAGCAAGGTATTCATGTTCCTGAAGTTGGGTATCCAGAACTTCATAGAGCCTTCTGGTCTCGTTGCAATATCGACTGATTGCCTGGGGTACTTCTTCCGGAAAGTATCGTATGAACGCAACCGCTTGCCCTTGCATTGGACCTATTCCCGACATTTGAAACATGAGCCACTGCATGACCTTGTATCTACCGACGATATCGGTTGGCATTAGTCTGCCGCTTAGTTCCGCCAGATACAGCATGATGGCACCTGATTCAAATATTGTGATACCGGCTTGCCTGTCTTCAATAGCCGGGATTCGGCCATTTGGACTTAAGCGCAGAAATTCAGGCTGATGTTGTTCACCTTTAGCCAGGTTGACGAGGTGCAATCGATAGTCGAGGTCCATTTCTTCCAATGTCATCGAGACTTTCCAGCCGTTGGGAGTTGGCGAGGTATAAAAGTCGATCATTGCTGCTGCTTCGATAAAGATGAGTCGTTCAGTCTATCTTTCCAATCCTGTGATGGGAACTGCTGATTACCCTGTAAGAACGATGAATCCTGATGTTATTCGCCGGACCTTTGTTTACAGCGAGTCATGCTGTTTTGACAGGATAGATTCCTTTATCCTCTCGCCTCGACCTTTTTCGGAAAACACAAGGTAAGAAATTCAATGAAAGGTACTTTTATTCTGATAATGATGCTAGGCGCACCGATCAGGGCTGATGTCATCTCGATGAACAACGGCGACAGAATTAGCGGTGACGTTGTGAAAATCACAGAGGACAGGATCAGCATTAAACCGATCTACAGCGCGAAAATTGATATTGCCAGCAAGGACGTAGCAGCGATGGAGACTGATTCCCATTTCAAACTGGAGTTAAAAAGCGGTGAGCGAGGTGAGTATCAATTTTCCGGGGCTGATGATATCGGCAGAGCGATTCTTACAGGGGAAAGCAGTGATATTGCAGTTTCGCTTGCTGATATCAGAGAAGTGGTCGAAGAAGATAAAAGACTCAACTGGGACGGCAAGGTGAGTTTTGCACAGACACTGAGCCGGGGTAATACAAACAGCCAGGTTGCGAACCTGAATGGATCCTTTCAGTTGAGACTGGATAACCACAGGACATTGTTTGACATCAGTGCCATTCGGGAGGAAAAAGAGAGCGATCGGATCAAAGAGCTGGATCGTCTGAATGTCTCATACAACTGGCTTTACAACGATGCCTGGTTCTTTGCCATAAATCTGACCGCGGAACGTAATCCAGTCGCGTTACTGGACCATCGTACTTCAGTGAATCCTTCAATTGGTTATGACGTCTGGGATGAATCGACGAGAACCTTGAGCATGCAGCTGGGTGCTGGATATCAGGAAGAACAGATTGTTAATGCGACAGGAACGAGTTCGCTGATTGACTGGCGGCTAAGATATAAGCAGGGCTTTCGTGATGGGGTGTTTGAATTGTTTCACAACCACCAGATTCATCAGAACCTGCAAGGCAGGGAAAATCTGGTATTCAACAGCGTCACAGGCCTGCGCTATGATATTACAGACGATATCTATCTCAATATCCAGCTGAGGTATGATATTGATTCAGAACCCGTGAGAGGTACGGATAATGAGGACCTGACATTTCTGTTTGGTGCGGGAATCGATCTGTAGCTGCGGGGATTAATCGTCGTATCTCCTGAGATAGGAGCATGGGAAAACGTATGGATGACAATCTGACATTATCGGGTGTTAAGGTGCTGGATATGGGTGATCGTGCAAGCACAGCCTGGTGTGGCCGATTGTTGGGTGATTATGGCGCGGAGGTTATCGGCGTTGAATCGAACACGGGTCATCCACTTCGGCATGAAGGACCTTTTGACTCAGAGGGTGAAAGTATTCCCGCCCAGTATTTTCTTGTTAACAGAAAGATAGCTGAACTGGCTCAACTCGGGCGACTAGCAGAAAAAGCAGATATCGTTCTGACATCTGGATCGATTGATGAATTCTCCGCGGAGGTGCTTTTGTCTCTCAATCCCGGTGCGCTGATCTGCGCAATAACACCTTACGGTTTAGATGGTGATCTGGCGCATTGCAGCGGCAATGACTTAACGGCATGTGCGGCATCAGGCTGGGCAGAAGTAAATGGGCTGCAGGGCAGACCACCTCTCAAGAGCAGCGGATATCAAGCATCCTATCAATCGGGCACATTTGCGTTCGGTGCAGTTCTTGCCACACTACTTGAGCAACTGACTACTGACTCACCTGGACAGATCATTGATGTTTCAGAAAGAGAGGTTCTGATTTCGACTTCTGCCCCGGCGCCACTTCGGTATCAGTATTCAGGATTCAAGTGGACGCGAAAAGCCAGTGTCGACGTGAACGAGGGACCCGTTCCAGTTAAAGATGGGTGGTTTGCATTGACCATTTCACGACCGGTTTTCTGGATCAAGGCCATGCAAGTCCTGGGGCTGGATGACCTGGCTGAAGATAAAGAACTGCAACAGGCGGGACTGAGGCACAAATACAAAGACAGATTCGTTGATCGGGTTGCTGAGGCAATGAGCCATTGGACTCGCATGGATCTTTTTCAAGCGCTGGGTGACCGTCGGGTTATAGCCGGACCTGCACTCAGAATGAATGAACTTGGTGAGAATCCTCAGTTTAATGGACGTGGATTTTTCCGGACTGCAGACAATGGAATTCAGTACCCGGGACCGTTCGCTCGGATGAGTCTTTCTGGCTGGTGTCAGCCGAGGGTATCGAGAGAACACACCTCTGAATTTAGTGAGGCTTCGATATTAGCCACGAAACCGGTACGTGCTGGTGGTGAGGGCTCCGGACCCTTGCGGGGGTTCCGAGGACTTGTACTCACTCAGGCTTGGGCTGGCACATATGCAACCGAACTACTGGCTTTACTCGGTGCAGACGTTATTCAACTGGAGACTCGTGGCAGACTCGATAGCTGGCGGGGCACCTATCAGAATCCGATACCAAAAAATCTTAAGGAAATCGAGAGTGCAAAACATGCCTGGAACTGCAGTCCACTCTACAACTCGGTAAATCTGGGTAAACGCTGTATCACGGTTGATCTGAGCGAGCCCGAAGGTGTGCAGTTATTCAGGGACCTGATTGTGCATGCAGATTTTGTGGCCGAGAATTTCTCGCCAAGGGTTATGGGAAACCTCGGTATCGACTATGACAGTCTGAAGCAGCTCAAGCCAGATATTGTGCTGGCGAGTCTGTCTGCCTATGGTGCGATTGGTCCCTGGGCTCATGTGCCAGGAATTGGCGGCACTATTGAACCCTCGTCAGGTATGTCATCATTACTTGGCTATAAAGATGAGCACCCGCTCAACTCTGGTCAGATGTATCCGGATCCGGTCGCTGGTCTGTGCGGCTTTTCGGCGATTCTGCTTGCCCTGCTGCAGCGAGACCGGACGGGTGAAGGGCAGTATATTGATTTGTCGATGCAGGAAGCGAACTTTACCTTTATCGGCGATGCCTGGCTTGAATTTGCACTCAATACCTCAGTCAGGGGGCCGCTCGGTAACTCCCACAGCAAATTCGCTCCCCATAATGTCTATCCGTCTTCCGGTGAAGATGAGTGGATAGCGATATCAGCAGAAAACGATGATCAATGGCATCAGATTGCCGAAATTCTTGAAATTGATGTTGATCGCTACTCGAGGGAGAAGGACCGAAAAGAAAGCGAATCTGAGCTTGATGCGCTCATTAGCTCTAAATCGATGAAACATGATAAACATGAACTTGCGGGCAAACTCCAGAGTGCCGGTGTAACGTGCTCCGCGGTCTTTACCCCTGATGAAATCGTGATGGATCAGTCGTTGCGCGACCGAGGACACATGATGAAGATTGACCACCCGGAGACTGGACCTTTCTGGCAGTCGGTCTTACCTGCAAAGTTCAGCAGATCTGTAATTGAACCTGCACGGCCTGCACCTGTCCAAGGACAACATTCATTTGAAGTGTTTAGCGAGTTCCTGGGTATGGATCAGGCAGTATTCGAATCATTGTGTGAGAAAGAGATTACTGGCGTTGGACCCTGTAAGAAAAGTTCCGTGACGAACCAGGCCTGATCAGACCGACATGAGAAAAGCCGAAGTGAGCATTCTCCAATATAAACAGTTCACTATAGGCAAACAGGCAAACTGGTTCCCAGATGGTTGTTTTTCTGACCTGGTAGGGTACATCGTATATATCTCAAGCCCGGTTGTAAGTCCTGGTCTGATGTCAGTATCCAATCGTCCATGCTTTTACTGGGCTGCCAGTCCAGCTGATACGTCTTCATCATCACCCCGATCTGCATATTGAGGTGCGTACTGTTTGTAAATGTACGCGCCGATCCGTTCGATCTGTTCTCTCTCATCGGGTTCCAACGGACCAGCTTTGAGGGCCGAAATCGCCTCTTTTATTTGATCGTGGTTGGCCGGACCGCATACCACCATATCTATTGCCGGGTGAGAGAGTGAGTAGCGGTAGCAGTCACGTGCATTGAGTGGTTTTTCTCCAGGGGGCATCTTACTGGCATCCAGCAGGTGTCCCCAGCGGGTTGCGGTATAGGTGATTATCGCCGGGCGCGATGTCTCTGGTACAAATGGAAACACATCCTTCTCAGCACCGCGATGTACGGCATTGTAGCGAAACATCAGTAATTCGTAAGGGCTGTGATCCTGTTCATAGTCAGCCAGCAGTTCAGGAATCAATGGACGATTGTGGCTGCTGAGTGACATAAAGCGGACCTTGCCCTGCTCACGTAACCGCTCGAATAACTCGATATAGGCATCTGAGGGTTTTTCCATACGGTTTCCCAGTAACAGGAAGTCGAAATTCTCAAGTCCGGCAGTTTTCAGTGCTGCCTCGACTTCAGCCTCGATGCTACCGGGATCATCTGAATAGGTTTGAACGGTTAGAATTAGTTCATCACGGTGCATCTTCGATAGATTTACCATGGCACGTGCGAATTCCGGCTGGCGGATCGATCCCCAATAGAGGTAATTAATCCCGTGATCGAAAGCCTCTTCAATTGCCTCTGCCGGTGCGTCGAATGTTGAACCGATCCCGAGTCGACATGAGTGCATACCGGTTCGTCCAAGTTCTCGTCTTTCAAGAAAATCGTTCATGTGACATCCTCCAGCCTCTTAACAGCACACCATATATGATTGGCTGGATTGCCACCAGTTTGCCACGCAAAAGGGACCAGTCGCACTGATCCCCCATCTTTTATTGCAGAGTAGCCGAAAAAATCTACTGCCAGAGCTTTGAAGACGCTTTCATGAATCGAATCATCATGATCATGCTCATGATATTGGTGCCGCTGGCAGGGTCAACCAGTATGGATTGGTAATAATAGTATTCTGTCTTCGGTGTTTCACCTACTGCCAGTACCTTTGCGAAAGTCTCATAGTCATAGTCAACCAGAGCAGGGCCGTTGATGGCTTGTAGTTCGATCGCGCCAAACAAACCCACACCATAGTTTCCATCCCTTGGCAATAACGCTGTTTCACCGGGCCGCATGATTTGAACCTGCAAAGCCGGGGTCATGATTTTATGACCGAAGATTGACGCATCCCCGTATGCCTTGAGAGGTTCAGTGATAACAGCAAGGCGGCGATCCAATGCTTCTTGAGTAATTTTTGTCGGTACCATTGGACCAGTTTTGCCGACTTCGACATTAGCCAGGATTCTGAGATCCGTGGCTTCGGGGATACTTTCAAGCCGCTTTCTAACAGTTGAATTCTGATCTGGTGCGCCAATAGAAGCTGTGCCATCACAGATTCGATGGCCGTCTGGGTCATCCATCCAGATTTCAATCTGTTGGTCTCCTTCCTGGTTTTCGGGTCTGTTAGCTGAAGCCTGTACGGGTTCTCCGTCGGTAGTGGCATATCGAAAGTACAGGGACATGCCTCCGGTTGTAAGCCAATCAGGCCCCAGTGCTTCTATCAGCAGAGGAGGGAACTGTTCCATATGAAGAGATCCAGCGACCGTGCCACCTCGAAAGCCCAGTTTCTGTGCAGTTGCCTGGTCGTGAATACTACCTGCACCGGCGTTGATGGCACTGTTTTTAGGCGTTCGTAGCGGCCCCGTAATAGCGCCATCAGTTTCGGTATAGTTGAATGCTGCTTCCATATTAATTCTCCATGTTGAGCATGTGATGGATCAACACTACTCCAAAATCCACGGAAAGTCGTGGAGAAATCAGAGTGAATCCAGGAACTCGGCTACGGTCTCGTTCCATTCGATGGCTGCTTCCCAGTAGACATTGTGTGGTGCACCTTCGATAACCGCGTACTGCGAATGGGGTACCAGAGCATGTAATCGTTCTGCGTTAGGAATGAGGCCATCAAGCGAACCAATTATCACCAGCATTGGCGAGGTCACCTGCTGGATTGCCTCAGATACTAGCGTGGTCTCTGAAATGGTCTTTGCATTCCTGGGTCTTGGATGCCGAAGATATTCGAGGCGTGTTGCGGTTGATCGTATTCGCAGGTAGCGTTCAAACATTCTCGGTCGCTCCTGCTTTAGTCTGCTTGTAAGAGCCTGGCCAACTGGTAGAAAAAGTGTGTCATTGTCCAGTGGTCTGACTTTTCGAACGGCAGATTGGCCGGGTTCGGCGACACCCATACCAGAGATGATCAATGCTTTTGCATCCCCGGGATGGCGTGATGCCCAGCGAAGAATTGTTGCGCCTCCCATGGAATTACCTGCCAGGATAGGCTGTGAGATTTTTTTTGCAGTCAGGAATGCTTCCAGTTCATCAGTACGATCCGGCTCTTCCTGGTCCCGTTGCGAATTACTGGAGTGACCGTGATTTACACTATCGAATGCGTAGACTCGATACTTTGAGGAAAAGTAACCGAATTGCTGCCACCAGGCTTCACCGCAGGAACTCATGCCGTGGAGGAATACAATTGCAGGTACCGATTCATCCTCTGGTCCTGCCTCGACGTAGTAAATATCCTGATCCTGTATCTCAATCCACGGCATGTTGGCTCCCGGGTTCAACTAATCATTTGTCTCCGTATAGGTGAGGTAGTCCTTTCACCGCGCGGTTTACTTGTAATAGACTGGCTCTCGGTGGAGGTGAGCTGAATCTAATTCTATCAGTATCGCTTTTGAATCAGTAAGTCGGAATTTGAGTATCTGGTGATGGCAGGACCGCTGACGGGTGTCAACGTATTGGAATTCTCGCAGGTAATTGCTGCGCCATTTGGTGGACAAGCGCTGGCTGATCTGGGCGCCAGTGTTCTTAAGGTGGAACCTCCCGATGGAGATTCCTGGCGGTTGCAGTTACAGTTTAGGCCCACTGAATCGAAGACGTTCCAGTGTCTGAATCGTGGCAAGGACAGCCTGACCCTAAGCCTCAATCAAGCGGCTGCACAGAAAATCGTGCATCAACTGATTCCGGAAATTGATGTTGTATTGATTAACTACCGTCCGGATGTGCCAGAGAAATTCAATATCGATTATCAGACCTTGTCTGCCATCAAGCAGGATCTGATCTATGTCGACCTCACGGCATTTGGTAGAAAAGGACCTTGGTCACTGCGACCGGGCTATGATGGTGCGGTCCAGGCAGTTTCAGGTCTGATGGCGGCAGAAGGTAAAACCAAACCTGGGGAAGGTTCACCCATGACAATATCTTCAACAGCTGTAGCTGATTTCTGCTCCGGTGTCGCCATGGCAGAAGCGGTGACAACGGCCTTGTATCATCGTCAGATGACTGGGGAAGGACAGATGGTGGAATGCTCTTTACTCTCGACAGCGCTCAATCTGCAACTGCCGATAATCATGGAACACCAAAAGGCAGATGCAAAAAGAAATGCCACACGAGAGCAACGGCTGAAACGTTCCAGGGAAGGGGCGCAGTTCAGAGAGCTTGTTGAGATTCGCCAGCAAGCATCAGATGTTGAGAATAACTACTTCTACCGATCATTCCTGACGAAAGATGGTGCTGTTGTAATAGCAGCTGACTCAGTTGAGGAGAAGGCAGCAGTAAGAAAGTTATTTGACTTGTCGAACGATCCTGATAATCAGGCGATTGATGCTATGAAAGCTGCCATTTCGAGCAAGAGTAGCGATGCAATATTGGATGATTTGAGGCAGTTCAGAATTCCAACGGCACCGGTCCGGTATCCCGATGAGATGAATAGGGACGAAGCAGTGCTGGCTAATGAATGGTTGTTTGAGCTGGAGCACGATACAACCGGCCCACAAACCCAGATGAGATTGAATCTGGAATTTTCTGAATCGGCCCTGACTGAACCCAGTGCTTCTCCGCCGCTGGGTCGAGATACAGCGCGGGTACTGAAGAATCTGGATTATTCCGAAGAAGCGATAGCTGCATTTCGTGAAGCAGGAGTGGTAAGTTGAGCGGGATCTTTTCAGAGCTGAGAGTTATTGAACTCAGTGCTGATGTCACGGGATCAATGGCAGGGCAGATTTGCGCGGACCGCGCTGCAGAAGTCATAAAGATTGAACCGCCAGGTGGGGATGTGCTGCGTCACGTGGACTCCTATGACAGTGGTGAATCCAAATTGTATGAGTCTCTGAATCGAGGTAAACAGTCTGTTGTTCTCGACTATGATCAGAGTGATGGTCTAAAGCTGGTTAAGGCACTATGCGACACTGCTGATGTTGTTATCGCATCACAACCAAAAAGGCCGTTACCTTCTGAGCTTTCCTATGAAACTTTGAAAATTCAGAATTCAAAGTTGGTTTACCTGGATATTAACGCTTTCGGTAGAAATGGGAACTGGGCAGATAGTGCATCGAATGATCTTGTCATGCAGGCTTATGCGGGCAATATGCTATCAGAGGGCAAAACTGAACCTGATCAGATTACACCCAGAGCGATTGTCTCCACTCAAATGTCGGAATACGTAACCGCGTTCTATGCCCTGCTCGGTATTTCCAGTGCCTTGTATCATCGCGCCAGAACAGGTGTTGGACAGGAAGTATCTACCTCGAAATTGCTTACGATGTTGTCGATCCAGAGCGCCAGGATCGTAACCAATGATCTGGCGGACAAAAAAGTGATTGGATTCCGTAATCGTTTGCTTGAATTGAGAACAGAGGGGGCCAGTCTTGCAAAGATCAAGTCTGAACGAGGCAAAACCGCGCCAAGAGTAATCAATGCTTTCTACCGCCCCTATCAGACCAGAGACGGAGCTGTCTTTGTTGGCGCCCTGACCAGGAATTTACGGGATAAGGCGCGTGGTGCGTTGAATACGACTCTGCTCGGTCGTGATGATCCGAACTATGACACGAGGAATGATGAGTATTATGACAATGCCTTAAGGCAGCAGGCTGAGATTGAAGCGTATCTCAAAGAGAAGACCACTGAAGAGTGGATAGGGATACTCGAGGCATCCGGTGTGCCTACCGGTGAAATTACGTTTCCTGAAGACCTCTATAATTCTGAACAATTGCTTGAAAACAGCTACATCGCTGAACTGGATCACACCAGTGGTCGACAGATCCACGTCATGCCCCATGCGCAGTTTTCAGCCTTCCCTGATCCTGAAATTACCGCTGCCCCCTCTCTTGGTCGGGATACAACCCGGATACTGAGTGAGATTGAGAACGACTGAAGACTGTTAGTAGCTCGATACCTCCAGGTCTGTCAGGTCATCCAGACTATTTACATTCGCTGATTGACCGCTATGTAAATCTTCATCAGATACATTATCGACAAACTTCAGGCAGGTATCGCATTTATTTACAAAGTCGTGCTCCGGGACACCCCAACCGCAAGAGTCTGAAATTCGGTTTGCTTTTAATTAGATGATTGAACGCCTGCCACGGATGCCCGGGAATTGATCAAGTTGACAAGATCATTTTCTGACAATAGCGCGGCGGTGATAAAAACCTGTGTTGTGACTCGCTGAAGGTGCAGAGCTCGTCATCAAGTCTTTCACAGAGTTGAGCCACAGACATGTCTCCCGGGAATGGGTGCTCAAGTCATTGCAGGTGTGTTCGCAGGAATTCTCTCATCTCACCATATGTCTGTTGAGACTCCGGCGATGCCGGGTTATATACGTACCCCGCATGTGACAACGCCTCATAGACATTCAGGTCGGCGACAATCCCAGCAGTCCGCAGTTTCCGATGAACACGAACCGTGTCACTTAGAAACAGATCTCTTGTCCCTGTTACGAGATAAGTGGGTGGGAATTTATCAAAGGAGCCATAAACAGGGGACAGCAGGGGATTCTTCAGGTCATTCCCATCTGCATAGAGTAGTGCAGCGGCTTTCAACAGGCCATCGTAGGTGACCAGGATGCGGTCGAGACCTTCGTTGGTATAAAGTGTATCTCCGGTTTTTGTCAGGTCAGACCAGGGGGTTCCCGCGTAAATTGCTCCAGGCACGTCCAGATTAAGTGAGATAAATTGATGAACTGCAGCCAGTGACAACCCACCGCCCGCGGAGGTACCACCAATAGCGATCGATTTTGCAGCCGTCGTTTTCAGTACATGCCTGTAAACGGTGACCACATCATCAACTGCAGCAGGAAAAGGATCGGCTGGTGGCATACGGTAATCCACAGAGAGCGCACGAATCTTAGAGGTATTGGAGATGACTGCGGCTTCCGAGACACTGTTATCACCAGCACCGAAAACATAAGCGCCGCCATGCAAGTATAGAAAAAGAGCATTATTAAATTTGGGATCAATCTCACTGGGGATCACATGATGAACCTTAACCCCATTGATCTCATCGGACCTGATCTCGACATTCAGGTATTTACCGAGATCCGATAGCGGGAAGGTACGGCTTGCTGCACGGGCTCGTTTCATTGCACCCCAATCAATCTTTTCAAAATTCTTTAGTCGTTGGCGAACATCCGGTGCTGGCGTCGCAATGATGGCGTTTCTGAGTACTTCACTTGCGCCCATGGGCGCAGGTACCAGTCGTTTTGAAATTGTCCATTTGTTTCCGCTGTCTCCTGCAACAACAGTGCAGCAGACCAGTAGCAGAGATGCTATTGCAGGGTAAAAGGCCATCCTCATATGGCAACTCCAAATGCTTGTTATCTGTCATCTTTTTTTACAGCAATTAGGAAAGGATCACAATTCAGGAGTGGGGTGGGCTTCACCTTCAGGTGATGTAATCTCGGACAGGGATGAATGGCAGTTACTTAAGTGCTATTACGTCGTTCCGATCCCGGGTTTCTCTTTTCACTTACTCGTTCCGCACATCCAAGTAAAGTTAGGGTTTATTCGTCTTCAATGACCACTGCCGTACCATAGGCCAGTAATTCCGCAGCGCCACCCAGCACGACTGAAGTGCTGAAGCGGGTTGCCACCACCGCATTGGCACCAAGTCGCTGTGCTTCAGCGATCATTCGATCCAGTGCCTGTTCCCTTGCTTCTGCCAGGAGCTTTGTATACTCCGTGACTTCACCACCAACAAGAGTTCGGAGTGCGGCCATGATGTCACGTCCTACATGTCTTGCACGAATGGTGTTTCCTCTGGCAAGGCCAAGGCTTTTAATAATCTTCTTACCTTCAATTGCTTCTGTTGTTGTGACTATCATCGTTCTACCTCCTTATATGGGTCTGTTTTGTAGCTGATCACGCGCTCTATAATAACGATACCAAAGACTACAACGCTTCCAATCACCATTGCAGCGACAGAAAACTTGCCAAACAGCATTTCACTATCATCGGTAAAAAACTTAACTAGACCGTAACACAAAAAGCTAAGGTATCCCCCAATCATGAGGAACAGCCCCGAGTTACGCACCATCTTTCCATAAGGTAATCGCCAGAACGCCTCCAGTGCCTCATCCTGTGGTTCGCGAATGGAAAGTGAATCAAGTTGCGACGTTTCTTTTTGCAGCTCTTCATATTCACCACGACAGGCACTGCAGCGAATAAGGTGCTCATTCACCTTGCTGACTTCTTCTGAGGTCAGTTCGCCATCCAGTAATCCGGAGAGAAGCGGTTTGTATTCATCACAAGTACTCATTGGGGTTCTCCTTGATATTTTGCCTTTACGTAGACATGTTGGAATGCACGTCTGGCGTGGTATAGACGACTCATGACCGTGCCGCGCGGGATGTCCAATAATTTGCTGATATCAGCGTAAGATGATTCGTGAATATGTTTCAGGATCAATATTTCTCTGAATTCCGGTTTTAGCTGCTCAAGTGCTGACCAGACGTCGCGTTTATTGTCATCTCCTTCAACTACCAGCTGTGGATCATTTTTTGCGTCTTCCACATCTGTTACTGCCTCATGCCGGCGTCTTGCACGGATACGATTCAGGCAACCATTTCTGAGAATCTGGTAAAACCAGGGATAAAAGGCCACCAGCGATTTGAGTCCCGGCATGCTGGCGTATGCCCGGGCAAAGGATTCCTGACAGGCGTCTTCCGCTTCTGAAGAATTGCCGAGAAAGCCAACGGCATGATAGTAGGCTTCACGGCGGTACTGTTTTACCAGGAACTCAAATCCTCTTGGATCTCGATCACGGCAGAGTGCGATGGCGGTTGATTCGTTCATATTCGATTAAACACACGTGCCGCAGAATTATTCAATCGTCGTGACTTTAGTTTCAACTCTGCACTGCAGCATGCCGGATTTACCGGGGTAGGGGCATAGCAGAATAGTGCGCCAGAGACGTTATGTGAAGCTGAATCCGGTTTTCTTGGTGCCAACGACCAACCAGAGTGGGTCGGCATCATCCGGGGAACGATCAATAAACACAATATCGTCAAAAACCGCAGCTTGAGTCATATAGGCAGAGACCAGTCGAAATCGATCCGCAGGCGGTAACATGTAGAAAGCATAGACAGCCTTGGTTGGGAACAATCGATGAGACATGGCGACAATACTCTTACCGCCAGGGACGAGGATCCTGCCGATTTCCTGAAATACTTCAAAAGGTTTGATCAGGTATTGTACCGAAACGACAATGTTAACTGCATCGAAGTGATTATCAGGATATGGAAGTCTCGGAATGGTGTTGAGGTTTTGAACAACGAACTCATCAAGCCGTTGATTCCTTGACAGCTCTTCTCTGTTCATGCCCAGCCCGGAGACGCTCTGGTAACTGACTTCTTCTGGCAAATGTGAAATCCATGACGACATCAGGTCAAGTAACCGGTCGGACGAATTGAGTGTCTCTCGATAGAACTGTGTGAGATTTGCAATCGTCGCATCATCGATATGAGTTTCAAATCTGGGTTCAACGTAGAAATTCTCATCAGGTGATTCATCCTCCCGATCAAAGTACTTGGCAGGTAGATCGTTGTCGCGACTGGTCATGCTGAAGAAAGGATTTTCTGTTTTGAACTGACATCATGCATCTATCAGGCATGCTGGTCAAAGAAGCTAGAATGCCTGTTATCAGGAGTTTTCAGTCTGGCAGTCTTTTTCAGGCGGGCAACCAGGCCAATGCTTCATCCTCATCTTGGAAGATTCGTAAATTGATTTCGTTGCTTATGGATTGGTACATCCGGGTCATGCCGTAAACTGCGTCTGAAGTAGGCGTCTCGATTCGATTGATCATCTACTTAAACCTGCCAGTACTGTTTGACACTATGTGTTTCCGGTTGATCAGGATCAATCCGATAAGCCCAAAGGGCATTGTGCGGCACGAGTTTACAGATTATATCCTGAGGGTCATATGTTCTATCCCTCTCTCGTTATGGGTACCTATTCTAGCCCAGGTCTACTGACAACCTGCTGGCAGGATTAACTCATATAGAAGATGTACTATGCCAAAATTGGCTGCTGGGGGTGAATGATGAGTTACAGGTATATTAAGTTTGAACCGGATAGTGGGGTTGCCAGGGTAATACTCAACCGTCCGGAATATCGAAATGCACAGAGCCGTAAGCTTCTCGAGGAAGTAGATCAGGCTTTCACACAGGCGATTGAAGACGATAGCGTAAAAGTAATCATATTAATGGCAGAAGGCGATCATTTCTGCGCCGGGCATGATCTCGGAACGCCGGAAGAACTGGCGGATCAGAAAGAGAGACCGATCGCGCCGGGAATCAGAGGAAGATACCGTCGCTCCAAGGATTTGTATATTGATTTCACATTACGCTGGCGCGACCTGGCAAAACCCACCATCGCGGTGGTTCAGGGTTACTGCATCTTTGCCGGTTGGATGGTGGCATCTGCAATGGATATGATATTCGCGGCTGATGATGCGATGTTTCTTGGGACTAACTTTCAGTATTTCTCCGTTCCATGGGATATGCATCCACGGAAGGCTAAGGAGCTATTGTTTGAAAGCCGGTTTATCAACGGCATAGAGGCGCAGGAACTCGAACTTGTTAATCGTACCTATCCAAAAGAGACATTGCTTGAAGAGAGTCTGGCCTATGCGCATCGAGTGGCCGAAAATGACAGCTTTCAGTTGAAGATGATCAAACTGGCCGTTAATCAGATGCAGGAAACCCAGGGATTCAAGTCACATATTAACGGCGCCCATATGATGCATCTGATGAGCGCGACTGGTGAAAGAGACCCTGGATTTGAATTACAGAAGCCTGAAGGAAAACGTCGACCGATGGTACAACGTGCTGTTGAGAACTATGAGCGATTTCACGATCCGGAGACAGGTAAGAGCTAGCGCTTTGTCATAATGTCGGACACAGACGTGCCTTTGGATGACTAACTCTGCAGAATTACTTTGCGAGCATAGTCCCTTTCAGAAATGATTCCGATGAGCTTGCCTTCATCATCCAGTACCGTGAGTGCCCCGACTTCTCGTAAGGCCGTCATTTCTATCGCCTGGTAAGCAGAGTGTGCAGGTCCGACGGACCAGACGTCGTTTCCCTTGTCAGCCAAGAGATTCTTGATAGGTGACATACCGAATACCTTTCTAACCAAATTGGTTATTCCTGTTTGCGCCTGCTGGTTCAGATCGCAAAGAACGGATGCGGAATTGAGAAGTGATTATTATGCGTTTCAATTCTAAGAAAAGAGGCGGGGGCATATGCTTACTGTGACTGGGTGCGTAGATATTCGTATGAAAAACAAAGACTTAGCCGTAGAGTTCGTGGGCCGGGTCAATCCTGATCAGTTATCAAATTCCCGAGTTTCCAAAGAAATGTCTTTTCGATAGTACTTAAACAAGCGCCTTTGCCACCGCACTGACCCACTCGATGACCGGTGCCGGATACACACCCAGTATGACCAGTAACAGCGTGACTGCTGCCATCGCCCACCCGCCGGTCGCGGATACGTTGACCTCATTCGACTCTGATTGTTTTGTCATCGTGAAAATAACTCTGAGGTAGTAAAAGAGGCCGATACCGCTGCCGATAACGACAACAGCCAGTAGTATCCAGAGTTCGCTCTTTACACCAGCAGCAATAATGTAGAACTTGCCGATAAATCCGGCCGTGAGAGGAATTCCCGCCAGTGACAGCATCATGGTGCTGAAGAAGCCGGCGAGTAGAGGCCTGTGCCAGAACAATCCCTCGTACTTATCCAGGCCATCCTGATCATGGTCTGTAGAATCAATAGACATGATAGTCACGACACCAAAGGCACCTATTGTGGTCAGGAAGTAGGCGATTAAAAAGAAAGCTGATGCTTCGATCGCCAGTTGTTTTCCACCAATTTCGCTGGCAGCGATAAACGCGACCATCAGGTATCCAATCTGTGCGATGGAAGAATAAGCCAGCATTCGCTTGATGCTGGTCTGCATCAGCGCCAGGATATTTCCTACCAGAATCGATAACAGCGCTATCCAGAACAGACCACTGATTATCGTTTCGTATTGGTAGCTGTCCACAGTAGTGAAGAATCGTAACAAGACAGCAAAAATCCCACCCTTTGATACGGTGGCCAGAAATGCTGTTACCGGTGCTGGCGCACCCTCATACACGTCTGGTGTCCACATATGGAATGGAACCAGTGACAGTTTGAAGCTGATACCCGCCAGTATCATACCACTGCCAACGAGAATGAAGAGTCGATCAAAGCCCGTATCCTGATAAACATTGCTGGCTATTTCAGTGAATGACAAGGATCCGAGAACGGCGTAAACCAGTGCGATACCAAACAACATGATGGCGGAAGAGACTGCAGACAAGATCAGATATTTGAGTGCGGCTTCCAGACTGAAAAGGCCCTGGTTTGGGTAAGAGATCATGGCATATAAGGAAATACCTAGAAGCTCAAGTCCCAGTACAAAACTTGCAAAGTGCGTGCTGTGAGCCAGAGTGATGCCCCCCAGTGTGGCCAGCAGCAGCAAGAGGAAGAACTCATCCTGCAATTCACCGCGTTGCACCTTGTAACCATAGGCGATCAGGGTGATGAAGAAACTGCCAGACACGATAAGAGCTGAAAACATCAGGGCATATGCGTCGACTACCAGAAGAGGTGTGACAAAGCCGGCAGAAAGGTCATGGTTGACCCAGAAAACAGATACCAGCGTGAGTAGAAGACCCCCTGCAGATAGGCCGCAAGTGAGAGCAAGATTCCTGGCAAAGGCAATAACCATCATCAGTACCAGGATGACCGATGTCAAAGTGATCATTGGTAAAAGTGAATATAATTCAGTCATGCTCATGGCAGGCTACCTATCCACTGGGTCGGGTCGCTGGTTGTCAACAGATGCAGACTTGAAAGGACTGGATCAACCAGATCAAATACCGGCTGGGGATAGACTCCCAGCCAAATCAATCCGATCATCATTGGGATCATGGCTGCCAACTCTCGACCACCGAAATCTTTCAAGTTTCGATCAGGCTTGCCTTCACCTTGAAATACCCTCTGCATGGCGATCAGGGCGTAAATGGCGCCTGTGATAAGACCGATTGCCGCAGCAATTGTTATTGGGATACTCACCGAGAAGGCGCCAAGCAGTACTAGAAATTCACCGACGAAGTTGCCCAGACCTGGCATGCCCAGTGAAGCGATAATGAAGAACATGGCGACAGCACCCATCCGTGGCATGTCGTGCCACAGACCGCTCATTTTCGTCATATCGCGGGTATGTATTCGATGTTGTATTGCACCCGCCATCATGAAGAGTGCAGCGGTGGAGAAGCCATGAGCGATCATTTGCATCACGGCCCCCTGCATTGCGAGTTCATTCCAGGCATAGACGCCAACCAGGACGAAGCCCATATGACTGACACTGCTGTAGGCGACAAGACGTTTAAAGTCTGTCTGGGCAAATGCGAGCATTGCACCGTAAATAATACTGATAGCACCCAGTATCATCGCAATATCGGCGATTTCTACTGTGGCTTGTGGAAACAGTGGTACCGTGAACCGTATTAGTCCATAGGCACCAGTCTTAAGAAGAATACCTGCCAGTAAGACACTCGCAGCTGTAGGTGCCTGAGTGTGGGCATCGGGAAGCCATGTGTGAAAAGGAAATGCAGGTAGTTTCACAACGAAGGCAATGAAGAATCCCCACATTAGCCAGTATGATAAGCCTTCAGGCAGTCCATGCCCGACCAGGTCAAAATAGCTGAATGTTATGGTACCTGTCTGATTCGCGTTGCTAAGGACCAGCGTCAGTATGGCGATTAACATCAGCAAGCCACTGATCTGGGTAAACAGGAAGAACTTCATTGAAGCGTATGACTTGTTTTCGTGTCCCCATATAGCGATCAGAAGGTACATTGGGATCAGCATGACTTCCCAGAAGAAGAAAAACAGGAACAGATCCAGACTGGTAAATACCCCCACGACGCCAGCCAGGGTCCAGAGTAGGTTGAACTGAAAGAAGCCTGAACGGTCAGGGATTTCATCCCAGGATGAAATGATGGCGACAAACCCCAGGAAAATCGTAAGGCTGACCATGATCAGGCTGAGTCCATCCAGGGCAAACAGGAAGTTGATGCCAAACCTGGGAATCCAGGCGTAGTTTACCATTTCGATCCAGGCCGTCTCATTACCACCCAAGGTCCAATGAATTTCCGGTGTATTGATATAAAGTGGCAGCACAATCAAACCGGCTATCAGGCAGGTTCCAAGGGAAATCCATCGTGGCCAGTCCTTGTTCCAGGTCTGAGCCAGCCAGGCAGCAATACCGCCAAGAATGAGCACTCCGATCAGCAGGATCATCGTCATGACGGCATCACTCCCACGAATATAGCAATGATAATGACCAGGCCGGTGACCATAACCGCGGCATAGGTTCTTAGTTGGCCTGTTTGAGTGGTAGTAGACAGGTCATGAATAAACAGGGTGAAGTCAGCTGTGAAGTTGTAAAACCAATCAATAATGTCCGTCCTGTTAATTGCTGTAATTTCCTCATAGGGTTTGACGAATAGTGTGTCGTAAAGCCAGTCCATCGCCCAATGACTAAACCAGAATTTAATTAGTTGCTGCCCCAGACCGGATTCTGTAAATGGTTTGATGCTGATTTTATGGAGGTAATAAATCAGATAGGCGATAAAAACACCGATGATCGGAATGGCGGGCGTGATGTAGGCCACAACGCCGCCATGGTCAACCTCATGCACGGCCGGGAAGACACTCGAGACAGGGACAGTGAACCAGCCGCCAATGATCGCCAGAGCACAGAGAATCACCAACGGACCTGCCATACCCCAACCGGCAGGTGCATCAGGCTGAGTCTTTGCTTCACCGAAAAATACGATGAAGACCAGTCGGAAACTATAGACGGATGTTAAGAGTGCGCCCAGAGCGCCAGCGCCCCAAAACCAGGGTCCATAAGGGCCATGCTCAAAGGCAGAGAGCAGAATCGCATCTTTCGAATAGAAACCGGAGGTGAAGGGCAGAGCAGCGAGGGCAGCGCTACCGATTATAAAACTCCAGAACGCAACCGGTAGTCGGGTCCTGAGCCCCCCCATCTTAAAAATATTGTGTTCATGATGCAGACTGTAAATTACCGCGCCGGCACCAAGAAACAAAAGAGCCTTAAAAAATGCGTGTGTCATTAGATGGAATATGCCAGAAGCCCAGGCGCCAACACCGAGTGCAAGAAACATGTAACCAATCTGACTGATAGTTGAATAGGCCAGAATGCGTTTGATATCCGTTTGAGTCATTGCAGTGAACGCCGCCATCAGCAATGTGATTGATCCAATCGTGGCAACGACCAGCATGGCGGCAGGAGACATCAAGAATAATTCGTGATTTCTGGCGATCAGGTACACACCAGCTGTTACCATTGTTGCTGCGTGAATGAGGGCACTGACAGGGGTAGGGCCTGCCATGGCATCAGGTAACCATGTCTGTAATGGAAGTTGTGCCGATTTGCCCACGGCACCACCAACCAAAAGCAAACAAGCGAGTGTGACCATGCCATCTCCAACCTGCCAGGTGCTAGCTGCCTGCTGAGCTATTGCCTGAATATCGAGGGTGCCAAGATGCAGGAATAAAAGGAACATGCCCAGTGCCATGGCAGTATCGCCGATACGAGTCACGACAAAGGCCTTGCGTGCAGCGGATCCATTAGCAGGATCTTCATGCCAGAACCCAACCAGGAGATAACTACAAAGACCCACGCCTTCCCAGCCAACGAACAGCAGGAGCAGATTGTCTGCCAGCACCAGCACAAGCATGGCTGAGACAAACAGATTCATATAGCTGAAAAACCGACTGTAATCCTTGTCATCGAGCATAAACAACGACGAGTAGATATGGATCAGTAAGCCGACACCGGTGATCACGAACATCATGATTAAAGACAAACCGTCAATGTAGAAACTGACGCCTGATATGAATCCGCCGACATTCATCCAGGAATAGATACTCACGACGTAGGGTGTTGGATCCTGCTGAAACAGAAACTCCATCCCCACCAGCATAACGATGAAGGCTGATAGAGAAATAGAACCGACACCAACGATCGCTACCAGTTTCTTCGGCAGATTACCGAGTGTGCAGAATAACGTGACGAAACCGAGTAAAGGTGCAAGCGGTATCAGGAAGACGAGGTCAGACATGATTTATCCTCTCATCCTGCTGGCGCGGTCAATGTCCAGACTGCCAAATCGGCGAAAGACCTGCAGTAACAGGCCAAGACCGACAGCGACTTCCGCTGCGGCGATGCTTAAAATCAGCATGAACATTATCTGACCGTCCGTCTGCCCCCAATGGGCACCGGCAAAAATGAAAGCCATGCAGCAGGCGTTTAACATGATCTCCAGTGACATTAATATTACGATGATGTTTCGACGAACCATCACGCCCAGTAATCCGATCAGAAAGAGGAGTGAGGCCAGTAAAAGACCGTGTTCCATTGGGATTGTAAGGGCTTCTGTCATGATTCCTCCCTGGCGTCAATCAGGTACTTGCGACCGAGATGATAGGCGCCAACCAGCCCTGCCAGGAGCAGCATGGATGCAATTTCGACCGCTAGAACATAGGGTCCGAACAGATCAATGCCAACCTGCTTGGGGCCAATCATTTTTCCCTGGAGCATCCGGTCACCTGATGAAAGCATGTAAACGATCTCGGCGAGCAAGACCAGGCACAAAATCGAGGGGAAGATCCACATGCCTGGTTGCAGCCATTGATGTTCTACACCGTCACCGGGAGAACCAAGGTTCAGCATCATGATGACAAATACGAATAACACCATAATGGCGCCGGCGTAGATCAGGATCTCCAAAATAGCTGCAAACGGCGCACCCACCAGATAAAAGATGACCGCTGATGCAAGTAAAGAGATGATCAGATAGATCAGTGCGTGTGCGACATTATATCTGGTCACTGCAAACACTGTTGCAACCAACGCAACTGTAGCTGACGTATAAAAAAGACCTAGTTCAAGCATATCGTTGTTGTTTGCCTGTTATGGCAAAAGGCTCCTCACGTCTGTGGGCGCTGCTTCGTTTAGTGCTTCACCCTTATCCTTGTCTTTAATTGATTTACCGGAAACATTGTAAAAACTGTATCCCGGGTACTTGCCCTGACCTGCTATTAAGAGGTGTTCTTTTTCATACACAAGGTTTTGCCTGTCGTATTCACACATTTCGAAGTCAGGTGTTAACTGAATTGAGTAGGTAGGACAGGCTTCTTCGCACATGCCGCACATGACACAGCGGGAGAAATTGATCCTGAAGAACTCAGGGTACCAACGGCCGTGCTCATCCTCTGTTTTCTGTAGAGCGATACAGTCCGCCGGGCAAACTGCTGCGCACAGATTGCATGCCACACATCTCTCGTTGCCGTCGGGATCGCGAGTCAGAATAATTCGTCCCCGGTAGCGAGGAGGAAGGACCGGCATTTGCTCAGGATATTGAACAGTGTCAAACGGGGTAAATGTATGAAGCAATACCTGGTATAGGGTAACCAACTGGCTCCAGATTGCTAAGATTACGCTCTTCACTTATATCGCCTTCCTGCAGTACTTCTATTCATATTTTCTCTCTTCGCGAAACGAGATCACATCCAAAGAACCACGGCGCCGGTCACCAACAGGTTAACCAGTGTAAGCGGCAGCATTACTTTCCACCCAAATGACATCAGCTGGTCGTATCGAGGTCTTGGTATTCCGGCACGAAGCAGGATAAAGAAACATATAAACGCAAATGTCTTACCCAAGAACCAGAACGGAGCTGGTAAAAAGTCCGGGCCTAACCAACCGCCAAAAAATATCGTTGCTATCATTGATGAGATCAGTATCAGACCGAGATATTCTCCAAGCATGAACATACCGAATTTCATCGATGAATATTCTGTATGGAAACCGGCAACGATCTCGTGCTCTGCTTCAGGGAGGTCGAATGGCAATCGATGACTCTCGGCGATCCCTGCAATCAAAAAGACGAAAAACCCCAAGGGTTGAGAAATGATAAACCAAACATTCTCTGCCTGAGTGTTGACGATATCAACCAGACTAAATGAGCCACTTAGCATCACGACGCCCATCAGTGACAGCCCCATGAATACTTCATAGCTGACCATTTGTGCGGCTGCCCGCAGCCCACCAAAAAGGGCATATTTGTTGTTGGAAGAAAGTCCGCCCAACAGCACACTATAAACAGCAAGTGAGGTCATCCCCAGGAAGAAAAGTAATCCGATGTTTAGATCGGTGACATACAGCTCTTTGGAATAAGGTACTACCGCAAAACCCATCAGCATTGCCATCACGACAGCGGTAGGCGCAAAGGTGAAGATAAAACGATCAGCGAAGGGTGGAATCCAGTCATCTTTAGCAAACAGCTTGATGATGTCTGCAACAGCCAAACCGATGCCGAATGGCCCTACGCGATTAGGACCCGGCCGGTCCTGCCAGAAACCCAATAATCGACGCTCGAACCAAACCAGGACGCCAGCGCCGCCAAATGCGCCCAGTAGTGTGGCAATAATGACCAGATAGATGACCAGCTCTTCCATCATGAGCTCCGATCCGTGGTGATTGTTTTAGGTGAAAGTGGATCCATATCCTGAACCCAGTCATCAACGCGTGAAAAATCAGTTGAAGAGATGCCATTCATGCCCCTGGTCTCCGGGATGATAGGATAGACAAACGTATTGTCCGGGATTGCTTCATCCACAATAACGGCGAATTGCAGGTTGCCGTTGTTGATTGTGCACATCAGACCATCCCCCTGCTCGACCTTGAGATTCTTAGCCGTCGTGTTGTTGATACGAAGGTAAGGGCGGGGGATAAGCGTCGATAATTCCTCTGATTCTGCAGACAGTTCGTCGCTGCCAAATATATGGTACCTGGGAATCAGTGCTGAATACGCCTGAGTTGACTTGCTAAAAGGTTCGATATCAACAGATTCCCGGAATAGCAGATAACCGGAATCTCCGCCCACATATTCGCCACCCACTTCGCTCTGAAACTTGTGAACTGACTGATTTGAATTCCAGCCGGGTGACCAGGTATAGGCACGCAGACTCGCTGGCGCCTGTTGTTGGTTACCTTCCATGCTGAAAGAGAGCGCTGATTCTTCATCGACGGGTTGTTTTGGCTCATGTACAGATATGTCGGCGCGCATGGCAGTACGCCCACTTGAGCGGTGAGTCATGCGAGGGAACTTGGCGCCTTCGAAACGGAAGTCTGACTCAGGGGCAGCTTTCAGAATACCGGCCAATGCCGGAATCTGTTCGCTTAACTCTGATCTCACTTCAGTAGAAGATCTTTCATTGCCAGCGAGGGCATCTATCAGGTGATAGCCGGCCTTTATTTCATCCTGAGCCTTGTAGACTGCCATGGATCTTTGTGCACGGCCTTCGCTATTAACGAGTGTACCTTCAGCCTCAGCAAAAGTGGCGGCAGGCAACACAACGCTGCTGGCTGATGTCGTCGAATTATCAAGGTGATCAATGGCAATCAGGTTGTTGACCGAAGAAATTGAGCTGGAGAATTGCTGTCCCAGTCTTATTGAAAGATCGTTTTCCAGCACTACAACGACTGAGGGTGATGTGCTTAAAAGTTCTGATATGGACCTTTCATTATCAATCATCGCAACACCAACACTGTTGCACTCATTGGCACAGAGGAATATACCGGCCCGATCATTTCGATCCTTCAATGCCAGTGACAGGTTAACAGCGGCTTTCAATATGTCCGGACTTTGCGAACTGGACCCTGAAATAACCAGCGGCTTCTTCGCTTCAAGCAGCGTTCTGGCAATCGCCTCAACATCGGGAGTGCTTGAAGTTGTGTTACCTGCGATTTCTTCGGCAAGAGCATATCCCAGTTCAGCGATATCCCGGGGCATCAGCCGCATGCTGCTACTTGCCACCTCATCCAATCGATCTTCCGTGGGAGTCACAACAATCAGAGGGCTGCGATGGTTTTGTGCCAGTACTCGTACTGCTGCGTCATGCCACTGTGGTATCTGAGTATTGCCAGCCATTTCACTGGCGAGATTTCGTGTCGCCTGGCGGACAGACAGTGCCAGTCGTGGTGCATGATTCGTAACGTCTTCACCCAGGATCAGTACCGCGTCATATTCTTCAACTTCAGTGAGACTGGGTGTCGTCAGTTTGCTTTGCAGAACATCGATGATAATGCCATGCATTTCCTGATCGATTTCAGTCATACCATTACAGAAGTTCTCTTGACCAACAAACTGTCTGAGTGCGAAATTGGATTCCAGACTAGCGCGGGCCGATCCGATTCCAACCACCTTTGTTCCCTCTGAGATTATCGCCTGGATTTTGGTAATGGCGGTATCTAAGCTAACTGCGTCATAGAGACCTTGATCATTACGGATGCCTGATTGGGGAATACGTTTAGATGAAGCCACAAATCCAGCACCGAATCGACCACGATCACAGAGGAAGTAGCCGTTTACATCCTGATGGTATCTGTTGTGAACTCGTCGGATTTCCCCGTAGCGTTCTGATGTATAGGTATTACACCCGAGTGAGCACCCTTGACAGACCGTAGGTGCTGATTGCAGATCCCACTTTCGGGTATAGTGTTTCGAAAGGGTCTTGTCCGTGAAGACACCGGTTGGACAGACTTCGACGAGATTTCCTGCGAATTCATTTTCCAGAACACCGTCGGCAGCCCGACCGAAGAAAACCCGCGACCTTGATGCAAAGGCACTCAGGTCATGTCCACCAGAATAATCCCGGTAGTAGCGAACACATCGATAACAGCTGATACAGCGATTCATTTCATGGCCGATGAAAGGCCCAAGATACTGATTCGGATATGTTGTTTTCTTACCCTCGTATTGTCGATTCCGATGACCCGCCATTACTGTCATATCCTGCAGATGACATTCGCCACCTTCTTCACAGACGGGGCAGTCATGGGGGTGATTTAGCATAAGATTTTCGATGACTGAATCACGGAAAGTCGCTGCATTTTCTGCATCTACAGAGAATACTGCATTATCTGTTACGGGTGTCATGCATGACATGACAATTCGGCCTCGGGTATCCTCTTCGTCAGCATACTGAATGACCGCGCATTGCCTGCAGGCACCAATGCTGCCCATGGAAGGATGCCAGCAGAAGTAGGGAACATCTATACCCGCTGACAGTAATGCGTCCAGCAAATTAACGCCTTCTTTGACTTCCAATTCTTGGCCGTCAACCTTGATTGTTGGCATTAGGTTGCTCCGCCTGTATATGGACAGGTCTTATTTTCGATGTGGGCAATAAAGTCCTCATGGAAATACTTGAGTCCACTTGATAATGGTTCGATTGCTCCCGGCGCATGGGCGCAGTGTGTATTGCTGATGGCACCAATAAACTGAGATTGGCGCTCAAGGATGTCCATGTCACCAAGCCGGCCGGTACCTGCTTCGATGCCATCCAGAATCTGCTTTACCCAGGGCAGACCCTCGCGACAAGGGGTACAGAATCCACAGGATTCACGAGCAAAGAACTTCATCAGGTTTGCGATCATGCCGACTGGACATGTTTTGTCATCCAGGATGATCATTGTGCCGGTTCCCATTCGGCTGCCTGCCTGCATGATCGATTCATAATCCATCGGCAGGTCAAGGGGCTCAGCGACAAGAAAGTCGGTGGACGCACCTCCCGGCAATAACCCTTTGAGCTCATAGCCGTCCAGCATGCCACCTGCATGATTCTCAAGAATTTCACGGATGCTGGTACCAATGGGCAGTTCCCAGCATCCTGGCTTCTTGACTCGACCACTTGCGCCATATAATTTTGTTCCGGCGTCATTGCCTGAACCCAGTGATTGATACCAGTCAGCACCATGGGTGACGATGTGAGGAATATTACAGAGGGTTTCAACATTGTTAACAATCGTTGGTCGTCCCCACAGACCACTCACCTGAGGGAATGGTGGTTTGGCACGAGGATTTGCACGCTTACCCTCCAACGAATTCAAAAGGGCGGTCTCTTCACCGCAGATATAGCGACCGGCACTTACGTGCACATGCAGATGAAAACTGAAGTCAGTTCCAAGGATCCTGTCGCCCAGATAATTCTTATTCTCGGCTTCTTTGATCGCGTCATTAAGTCGTTTAATGGCCGTATGATATTCGTCTCGGATAAAGATATAACCGCGATCTGCCGAAATGGTGTAAGACGATAAGATCATGCCTTCAATTAACTGGTGTGGATCAAATTCCATCAAAAGGCGGTCTTTAAAGGTGCCGGGTTCCATCTCATCAGCATTAGCAACCAGGTAGCGATGGCCCTCGTCCGGTCGTGGTTTCGGTACAAAGCTCCATTTCATTCCAGTGGGATAACCAGCACCACCACGGCCCCGTAAATTGGAGTCCTTAATGATGTCCAGGACACCGTCAGGATCTACCTTGCCAATAGTGTCGCGAACCGCCTGGTACCCACCATTGGCATCATATGCCGCCAGGTCTGTTGGCGGTTTGCCTGGTGCAATATTGCGGGTCAGTGGCGTCTCACTCATTTGAGGATCTCTTCTATATTAGATTCCGTCAAATCGTGATGTAATTCATCTCCCACCATCATCGCGGGTGCGTGATCACAATCGCCGAGGCAGGTGACGGGTAAAAGTGTATATTTCGAATCTTCTGTCGTTTCACCGAGCTCAACATTCAAATGAGATTTGATCTTGTTTGTAATTTTGTCTCCACCCATGATCCAGCAGGATACGCTGTCGCAGCATAGGATGACTTTTTCACCAACGGGTTTGCGGTAGATGAGCGTATAAAAAGTCGCGATACCGTCCAGTTCCTCGTCTGACATCCCCAGCAGTCTCGCAATAGCTGACAGGCTGCCATCTGATATCCAGCCACGATGTTTCTGTACAATCTTTAGTGCATCAATTGCCGCGGATCTACGGTCAGGTAGATGACTGATTTCTGCCTCAATTTCTGAGACTTCCTGATCTGTTAATGTGCTAGCTAAATTGTTTCTGACTGAGTTCATTCAATTCCTCATTCTTATCGATCCACATCGGCCATAACAAAATCAATACTTGCAAGAATAGCGACCATATCGGCGATCATCAGTCCGCGGCTGATCAATGGTATCTGCTGCAAGTGCGGAAAAGACGGTGTCCGAATTCTGGTGCGGTAGGAGGTTGTACCACCATCGCTGGTCAGGTAGTACATGTTGGCGCCCTTGGTAGCCTCGATGGTGACACTGCCTTCACCCGCCGGAATCACGGGGCCCCAGCTGACATTCAGAAAGTGGTGGATCAGCGTCTCGATATCGTACATCGTGCGCTCTTTTGGCGGTGGTGTGGTGAGAGGGTGCTCCGCTTTGTAAGGGCCTTCCGGCATATTATTCAGGCACTGTTCGATGATTCGCAGACTCTGCCGAAGCTCTTCAACTCTGACACGACAACGATCATAACAATCACCGTTGTGAAAGACGGGAACCTCAAAATCAAATTGGTCGTAGCCGCCATAAGGCCGATCTCGACGCATGTCGAAATCAACGCCAGCTGCACGCATGCCAGGCCCTGTGATGCCCCAATCCATTGCCTCCTCGGCCGAGTAGATACCGATGTGTTGCGTACGTTGTTTCAGGATGCTGTTATTCATGGACATCTTGTCGTAGTGATCAAGCCTGGCTGGCATGAATTCGACAAAATCTCTTACCAGCTTGTCCCAACCTTCCGGGAGATCATGGGCCACGCCACCAATACGGAACCAGGCCGGATGCATTCGGCCACCGGTCACAGCCTCAACAATTCGAAATAGTTTCTCTCGATCAGAAAACATATAGAAGACCGGAGACATCTGACCTACGTCCTGGGCATATGTGCCATAAAATAGTAAGTGGCTGGTCATTCTGAAGATTTCAGCCATCATGATTCGAATGACTTTGGCGCGATCAGGAACCTTGATGCCTGCCATCTGTTCAATGGCCATCACATAAGGCAGATTGTTCATTACTCCGCCCAGATAGTCGATTCGATCAGTGTATGGGATATAAGAGTGCCAGGTCTGGCGCTCAGCCATCTTTTCGGCGCCTCTGTGGTGGAATCCGATCTCTGGCACTGCATCGACAATCACCTCACCATCAAGCTGCAATACGATTCGAAATACACCGTGGACCGAGGGGTGGTTTGGCCCCATATTGAGGAACATGAACTCCGTATTGTCGTTCTTTCGCTGCATTCCCCAGTCTTCGGGGCGGAATCTGAGTGCTTCCTGTTCCTTGTCCTGGCGTTCTTCGGTCAGGCTGAAGGGTTCGAGTTCTGTGGCTCGGGCAGGGTGATCTTTCCGTAGGGCGTGCCCCTCCCAGGTAGGTGGAAGGAGAATTCGAAAAAGACTGGGATGGCCGACGAAGTTGATGCCAAACATATCCCAGGCTTCCCGCTCATACCAGTTGGCATTGGGATAAACGGAAATGACGGTGGGTACATCCAGATCTTCCTGGTTCAGGGCAACTTTGAGGCGGACATCACAGTTGTTTCGGAACGAGATCAGATGGTAGACGACGGTAAAGTCGACCTCAGGTAAATCATCTTTGTGAAGGCGAGTACGTTCGTCGACACCACAAAGATCGAACAACATCTCATAACTTGGTTTTAGGAAAGAGAGGACGTCCTTAAGACGGGCCCGGGGCAACCAGAACGTGGGAATGTTATCGGCAGTTTTTTGTGCCAAGAATGAGACGTCAGGAAATTCATCACGAAGACTGCTTTCTACATCCATTACTTGTGTCGCCACTACAGACAATCTCTTCCCCTTACCACTGCCACCTAGATTTGATTAGGCTCTCTTAAATCCGTTGCCTTCATACGTTCTTCAGTCTTAAGATCCCGCTGACTGGTTTTAGGTGGTTTTATTACACGTTGGTCGTCGACGACCCAGCTAAGTGGTCGTCTTTCCTTTCCCACAGCATCCTGAAGCATCATCAAGCCTTGCAGAAATGCATCTGGTCTCGGTGGACAGCCAGGGACGTAGACATCAACGGGCAGAAACTTGTCTGCACCCTGAACAACACTATAGATGTCGTACATGCCGCCCGAGTTGGCGCACGAACCCATAGAGATAACCCATTTTGGTTCGAGCAGTTGCTCGTAGCATCTTTGTATAATGGGAGCCATCTTCAAAAAACAGGTCCCTGTAATAATCATCATGTCTGCCTGACGTGGCGTCGCCCGTATAACCTCTGATCCAAATCGAGACATGTCGAACCGGCTTGTGAGCGCCGTTGCCATCTCAACATAACAACAGGAGAGACCGAAGTTGTATGGCCAGAGGGACTTGCTTCGACCCCATGCCAGCATAT
Organism: Gammaproteobacteria bacterium; assembly: GCA_002725285.1. Classification (GTDB taxonomy): domain Bacteria; phylum Pseudomonadota; class Gammaproteobacteria; order Pseudomonadales; family Azotimanducaceae; genus JAHRVQ01. The sequence goes on from PBRC01000003.1 coordinate 72,868, forward strand.
CTTCAAGGCTGGTCATCAAAAGGTTTCTCTTAAGATGCTCATCGAGGGCAGAATCAACATCCTCTAAAGGAATGTTCTCATCGGCTTTGGTTAAGCTCCACTCCATCGTCAGTCTTCCGCCTTATCCAAACGAAATCCCTTGGGCAGCCCTTTACGGGTTTTTACACCCCATTCCAGTGCGCCTGATTTCCACTCATAGATAAGTGCCACAACCAGAATCAAAATGAATACTGAAACAGCCAGGTAGCCAAAAACACCCAGCTCATAGAAGGCTATCGCCCAGGCGAATATATACACTGTCTCTAAATCAAAAATCACGAAGAACATCGCGATCAAATAGAATTCAACGGTTATCGGGATATCGGCAGAACCAATGTGGACAATGCCGCCTTCAAATGGTTCAGCAGTGGCACGTTTTAGTGTGGTTTTTTCACCGAGTAGAGCCGACAAAACAAGCACAACACCAACCATGCCTAATACGGACGCAAAATATAGCGCAAGAGGCCAGAGTGAGGATTCAGTCACTTCTCACCCCGTCGTTTGAATATGCTAAAACCACTTGTTTCCCAGTTAAAAAAATAACAGATTGGCCAGATCTGTGAGTGTCGATTACTGCACACCTGGCCATCAGTTTCCTATTAGTGAGGTCTTACCTCAATACGGCTTGCGTTGACCGATTACTGCTAAAATTACTCAGTATCGGACGCGATGCACTCTACACTTTTTGTGGGCATTTTTGCAACTCACTATTGACAAAATAGTGCTTCAAATCTCTTGTTTGTGAATGAATCAGGCTTACAATCAAAAGAACCTGGGAGGGTCTCCGGATTATACGCAACAAAGCCTGGATATTTTGGTAACAAGTCACTGTTATTACGCGACCGTTTATGAAAGCTGACCCTGAAAAATTCAAAACCCCGAAGCTGCCTGATGAAGAGCCCATCAGTTGAGGCAATTCTTGGTTAAAGGGCGATAATGGTAGAGATTGAGCGAATAGCAGACATTAAGAATCAACTGGGAGAAGGCCCCCTGTGGGACAGCTCATCGGGCAACTTGTTTTGGGTTGATTCACTAAAAGGCGAAATCAACTGCCTTGATGCTGATGGAAAAATCGAATCATGGTTGATGCCTTGCATGATTGGGAGTCTGGCGATCGTGAATGATCACCGAGCGGTGGTTGCATTACTGTCCGGACTTCATTTCTTTGATTTTGAAACGAGTGAACTAACTCTGATAGCAGATCCGGAGTCGGATGTATCTGAAACAAGATTCAACGACGGCAAGACTGATCGGGCGGGCAACTTTCTGGCGGGGACAATGGGAATCAAGATCCGGGATCGGGCTCTCGGCAGTCTGTATCGCATTGATGCTAATCAAAACATCGAGATACTGGAGCCTGATGTGGTTGTAGCCAATGGCCCGTGCTTCAGTCCTGATGGCGCAACTTTCTATTTCAATGATGGTCGCCGTAGAATTCTTGCTTATGACTATGATCCTGCTGGCCCTTTGAAGAATAAACGTGAGTTCTTCAATGGCGCGAATCACGAGACCGGGTCTGACGGCGCGACCGTCGATGCGGACGGCAATATCTGGGTGGCATTGACGGGTTCGAGCGAGGTTGGCTGTTTGAGCACGACGGGCAAGCTTTTAGAGAGGATATCGATGCCGATCAATTTGCCGAGTTCTGTGATGTTTGGTGGGCAGAATCTCGATGAGTTGTATGTGACGTCCATAAGCAATTCAGGTAATCGAACCAGTGAAGAAGAAGGGGCTGGTGGGTTGTACCGAGTAAGGGGACTTGGGGCTGTAGGTCTGCCGGAAAAAAGATATCAGACAAATTCATAGGAGAGCAGAATGGATAGATTCAGAAGCAAAAATATCATCGTCACAGGGGCAGGATCTGGATTTGGTGCAGCTATTGCCACTCGGTTTGCCGATGAAGGTGCAAATGTTCTGTTGTCTGATATTGATCAGGAAGCTGTCGAATCTGTTGCAGCCGGGCTGGATGCTTCAGGAATAATTGCAACGTCGTTCACTAATGTAGCCGAGGAAGATCAGGTTATTGCCATGATGGAGGCAGCCACTTCTGCCTTTGGTGGGATAGACGTGCTGGTGAATAATGCGGGTTACAGTCATCTCAATAAACTTACCTGGAAAATCTCGGTTGAGGAGTTTGATGCGGTGTTTGCCGTGAATGTACGAGGCGTTTTTTTGGGTTGTAAACATGTTATTCCTGTCATGATTGAACAGGGAACTGGCGGCTCGATCATCAATATTGCATCCGTTGGCGCTATTGCCCCAAGACCTGGTGTCACACCTTATAATGCTACCAAAGGTGCGGTTCTGACTATGACAAAGGGCCTGGCAGCGGAGGTCGCACGTAACAATATTCGAGTCAATGCGGTGAATCCGGTTGCTTCTCTTACGGGTTTTATGAAAGGGGCAACAGGGATTGCGTCTGAAGATATGGCTGATGATATGAAACAGAGGCTGGTCAGCACGATTCCTCTGGGTCGGATGGCAGAGCCGGTCGATATTGCTGGCGCGGTGACCTTCCTTGCCTCTGACGATGCGGTGTTCATGACCGGTACAGCGCTGAATGTTGATGGTGGCAGGAGTATTTAGCTGAATTAACAATAAACCTAACTGTTAGGGCTTCAATAAGATGATGATATCCGGGGTTTGCAGGATCCCAGGGATGTGGATGCCGGAACACTCACTACAGCACCGGCCACATAATTTCCCTTTTCCGAACCGGTAGCGGGTGATCTTCCTGTCATGGAAAAAAGGGATCTTCTCGGTAGTTGTTTATTGTGACTATTCAAAAAGCCGGTTATCAGGATGATATTACGGACAGTTGATGGCGTTGTGGCGTGCATACTGAGAATTGCGGTAGAGCAGGGAATCCTTTCGCTGTCAAGAAACCACGCAATTCTGAGAATACTGGAAAGTCTCACCGATATGACAATTGGTTGGGATGATTTGACAGGCAGGCAAAAAGATCTTGCTCAGGCAAAATTTGAGGATGCTGTAGTGGGGCTGAAGCTGGTGACCAGGGCGATGTTCCGTATACACCCAGGAAGACGAACCAGCCCATCATATTAAACTGACATTAAAAATGGGTGAATTGAAACAGCTGCTGTTCATGAGTCATAATAGTACTAAGGTGTCTGAGGTCACTTTTGATGAGTTTGCATATCTGCTGGGCTCAGAGACTGCAGTATCTCTCCCCATGCGGGGAGCTATTGCATAATCCGTCCAATCAAAGATTGAATTTTCATGCGCTCTCACAATCTCCTCCCGGTGCCATCAACCTGACCCTTATATGACGGGTAAAATTGCCTGACTCACTATGCTTCTGTGATGGGTTCTGTCAGTATTGTCGGCCTCCCGAAAGAAAACGAGTGACTAATGTCAAACAAGAAGAAAGTCGTTGTGCAGTTGCCCGCTGTGGCGCGAGAAGCCCCGGTTTCTGAAAGATATGCCCTGGAGCTGGAATCACTGGATTCTGTTGCTGAAATTGTCGAAGTTGATGGCAGTAGTGTTGGTGCATTTCTGGAAGGTGCGAGGGATGCAGACGCGTTAATCACATCCTGGGGTATTCAGATGGACCAGCAGATTATTGCCGGCCTGGAAAAATGTGTGGTTATCGGTGTTGGCAGCGTTGGGGTTGATATGGTCGATGTGGATGCAGCCACAGCTGCTGGAATTGTTGTCACCAACGTGCCTGACGTCTTTATTGAAGAGGTTGCCGATCACACCTTAATGTTGTTGTTGGCCTGTGCCCGTCGCGTCAAGATAATGGACAAGATGGTTAATCAGGGTGATTGGTACAAGGGGCGGCCTGTGCTGAACCATGTTCCCAGGTTGTGGGGACAAACCCTGGGTCTGATTTCATTTGGTAATGTTGCAAGAGCAGTTGCCAGACGAGCAAAGGGTTTCGGAATGCATATCATTGCCTATGACCCTTATGTCTCTGAACTGAAGCTGACAGGCGAGGGTGTTGAACCTGTAACTTATGCCGAGTTGCTTGAAAGATCTGATTACCTCTCTGTACATCCTGGATTGAATGAAGAAACCAGAGGTATGCTCAGTACCGATCAGTTCGCTCAGATGAAGGATACTGCTGCTGTAATCAACTGCGGTCGGGGGCCTGTGATTGATGAATCTGCAATGATAACTGCACTTCAAAGTGGTCAGATCGCAGCTGCTGGTTTGGATGTGTTGGAAAAGGAACCGCCGGACGCTGACAACCCACTGCTGCAAATGGATAACGTAATGCTCACGCCTCATGCCGCCTCAGCGACTACCCGTATGCGGTTTGAAACTCGTCGTCGGGCAGGTAGAGAAGTCAGTCTCGCGCTCAAAGGGAAATGGCCCATGAGTTGTGTCAATCCGACGGTATTACCCAGGGTTGAACTTGAAAGGTGGCAGCCTTATCCAATGGATCGGGGTCCTAATAGATAGTGGTGGTTTTTCAAAGGGGCAGGTGGTGTCAATTCATATTGCATCGATTTTTGTATCGTTAAAATAGTGCTCGAGTAGAAGAATAGAGGGAGACATGAAATGCAGGTAGGCCATGCAATAGCAGAAATACTGAAAAGAGAAGGGGTTAAGTTCATCATCAGCTACCCGGTGAACCCAATCATAGAAGCTGCGGCGGAGGCAGATATCAGGACTATCGTTGTCCGTCAGGAACGGGTGGGGCTGCATATGGCCGATGCGGTCAGTCGTCTGAGTTCCGGAAATGATATTGGTGTGTTTGTAATGCAACATGGACCGGGTGCAGAAAATTCATTCGGGGGCGTTGCCCAGGCCTACAGCGAATCGGTACCTATTCTGGTGATGCCTGCGGGCTATCCGCGGCGTATAGCGAACTACTATCCCAACTTTAACTCCACCCTGAACATGAAACATATCACCAAATGGTCAGAACCTCTGACGAGTGGCCGATCCTTACCGGACGTAATGCGACGAGCGTTCTGGCAATTGCGAAATGGTCGTGGTGGGCCGGTTCTTGTAGAAATACCGGTTGATGTATTCCGTGAGGAAGTACCTGACGACTTCACTTATGTACCGAGTTTTGCCAACCGAAGTGCGCCTGATCCGGCGTCTATAGAGAATGTAGCGGAGGTTTTAGCGAGTGCGGAGAAACCAGTGATTTATGCAGGGCAGGGTGTGCACTACGCGGAGGCATGGCCCGAGCTGAAGCAACTTGCGGAGGAATGGAACATTCCGGTAACCACCAGTATCGAGGGCAAAAGCAGTTTCCCGGAAAATCACCCGCTGTCACTGGGATCTGGTGGTCGTTCCATTCCTAAAAACGTACATGACTTTTTGCAGGATGCGGATCTGATTTTTGGGATTGGATGTAGTTTTTCACTCACCGGGTTTGGCGTTCAAATGCCTCGGGGAAAAACAATTATCCATGCTACTCTGGATCCGATGGATCTCAACAAGGATGTGCCTGCACAATATGCTCTGGTTGGTGATGCTAAATTGACTCTACAGAGCCTTATCGCGGCAATGAGTGAAAAGAACAGAGCAACTTCAGAAGCCCGCAGCGATTCGGTGCCAGCGAAGATAAAAGAAACCAAGGCAGCCTGGCTGCAAGAGTGGATGCCGAAGCTGACGAGTCAGGATACGCCAATAAATCCCTACCGGGTGCTCTGGGATCTGCTACATACAGTGGATATTGATAACACGATTATCACTCATGATGCTGGAAGCCCGAGGGATCAGACCACGCCGTTCTGGGAGAGTACCAAACCGCTCAGTTACATAGGCTGGGGCAAGACAACTCAGTTAGGGTATGGTTTGGGCTTGGCGATGGGTGCCAAACTGGCGAGGCCAGATGCACTTTGTATGAACGTCTGGGGTGATGCTGCCATTGGATTTACCGGTATGGATTTTGAGACTGCTGTTCGAGAAAGGATCCCGATCTTGTCGATCCTGTTTAACAACTTTTCCATGGCGATCGAGCTGCCCATCATGCAGGTAGCGACCGAGAAATATCGCAGTACTGATATTTCAGGACATTATGCTGACATGGCTAAAGCATTTGGCGGCTATGGCGAGCGGATAACGGATCCGACTGAGATCATCCCGGCGATTAAACGTGGAATCAAAGCCACCCAAAACGGACAGGCAGCATTGTTGGAGTTCATTACGGAAAAAGAACTGAGCTTCTCGACCTTCTAGATGGTAACTGCCATCCCACGCATCATTTCTTCTTCCCAGCCATTATTCAGTGGAGGGTCAGTTGGTGGTTTTGGGCGGGGTTCAAACTTTTTTAGGTAAGTGACACTTATTTATCGCTGATATGTGCTGAAACAATGGGTCCCCACCTACGCGGAGGCTGATCAGCTTTGTAACTCACGAACTCCAAACAGAGCACCTATTCTGACCCTCGTGATCTCCACCTAACAACGATCAGCCCTCTCACTCACGTTGCAGATCCTTCCGTCAGTGGCAGGGCTTATTGAATCCTGACGTTTAAACTGATCCAGTATCAAGGTTCGTAAATCGACTTTACGATCAGATATCAGGTTGTCAGGACCAATCATGGTGTAACCGTCCTGACCGAATCGGGTGTTGATCAGAAAATCGTTAACAACTATCTTCATGCGCATCGAATCTTCAATGATCGTGCCATCAGTCAGGGTAACATCGGAAACATGCTGATTGTCGGAATCGTGGTTGAAACGAATACCACTCACCTGAAGGAACCAACCATTGCCGGTCCAGTCTTCAACGGCGTGATTCAGCATCGCCTTTAGCACGCTGCCGTCAACCTCGATCAGATGGAGTGTCGAGGGATAGGCAATCAGTTCTTCAATATGACGTCTGGTTACTGATTGCCCGGCAAGGATATTCTGGTTGAGGCGTAGCCCTCCCGAATTCATCAACGCGACCTGAGCCCCTTCCTCCTTGTAGACTTCTTTTGCTGCATCCAATATCCAGTTGCCAAGGTTCGTTTCAAACCGTCTGATTTCCAATTCTTCACCTACGAGCTCAACGTCAGTCTTAACAAGTGGGCTGGACAGGCATTTATCAAGGTTATTGACGCTCGCGCAGAAGTCAGTTTCATGCTTTTTTATCCAGGCTTCGGTTCGTTGCCTGACCAGATCATCCTCTCTCACCGATGAATCCAGAGTAATATATTCGAAGCTGGTTTTTATGCGCTTAAAAGCGGTGAGGGATACGCTGATTAACGTCGCAGTTCTAGCCTCGGCATCAGCTTTGATAACGACACGCTTGCGGTCAGTTGACCAGTGACTCAACCGATTGTGCTCATGGCCACCAATAATGAGATCAGGTCCATCGGCACCAAGCGTATTCAGTATGCTGACGTCTTCCGCTTCACTTAAATGAGTTAACCCGATGACAATGTTGGCACCGGCATCACGAAGTTTTTTGCTGTAGATTCTGGCAGTGTCTTCGTAATCAAGAAATGCTTCTACATAGTCAGGATGTTTGTTTCGTGTGGTAATGCTGAAAAAGCCAATTTTTAATCCATCGGCAACAAGGATAGTCGATGTTTTTAAGTGATCACGATCTGGAAAGGCTCGTCCTTCAATCGCAGGGACAAATTCAATATTGCTCCCCAGCCAGGTAAATTCAGACTCCTTCATTCGGTCAGATAACTTCCAGGCATCCTTCATCCTTGATTTGTCGAACTCGTGATTGCCAAAGGTGACGATTAAGGTTGGATCAAAACCATCCTTACCATCCAGTAGATTGAGTACATCAATCATCTGTTGGCCGTTGTATCTGCGGCTGAGCAGAGAAGGGTACAGGAAATCGCCTGCCAGTGTGACAATCAGCGATGGATTGTTCTGGCTGAGTTGTCTGCGAACTGTTCTGACACGTGCGAGACCGCCATTCGATCCTGCATCCACACCTTCGATCCGGTAAACGTCATTGATGGCCAAGATTTTCACAGACTGTGTTTCACATGCGCCGAGTGCCAGCAAGGTGAATAGGGCTGCGGTGAGTCTGAGCATTTTGGGCGTCCTTGTACTTAAGGTTTACCAGAGCAGTACCCTGTCAGGCTGAGTGCCATAAGGTAGAGAATGGAAGCGCAGCAGAGATGTCTGTTCCGTCAATCTGAAACTGACTATGTTGCTATACGATTTACGGCTTTGCTTCGTAATAGAGGTTACTGGGATCATCGAAGTCATGCTCAGTGAAACTCGAGAATCCTGCTTCGGTCACCATTTGTCTTGCCACGCTGGGATTAAATCCCAGAGTACCCAAACCTGCACCGCCAGGTTCTGACAGTGCCGATGACATGCAGGCTGATACGGAGAATCCGTAAAACATTGCCAGGAATGGATTGCGCAAATTTTCTTCAAAGTCCGGATGACTGCGAATGTCTTTAATCAGCCAGGTGCCATCATTTTTCAGAGATCTGCGGATAGCACTGATGACCTCACCCGGTCGCGTCATATCGTGAATGCAATCGAAGGTGATAAGAAAATCATAAGTCGGATCTGCAGGCAGTGATTCACCGCCAGCGACGAATAACTTCACATTATCAAGCCCTTGTTCGTCGACTTTTTGCTGACAACGTGTGATCGCATGACTGCTGGGATCATATCCGTGAAATTCAGAATTTGGGTAGGCACCTGCCATCGCGGTAAGCGCGATGCCACCGCCACAGCCTACATCGGCAGCGACGGCACCTGATTCAAGTTTCCCTTTAACCCCTTCGAGTGCGGGAATAATCCTCGGAACAAATTCCTGTTTGGTCCAGGGACCCAGCATTCTCTCGGTTCGATGTGCTGCGTTTGGGCCGAGATCCTCGTAAGAGAGACCGACACCCGTCCGAAAGGCATCGACTATTTTATCGACTGTTTCAGGTGGTGTACCTCCCGAGAAAGCACCTGCTGCGAACGACAGGCTGTTTTCTTCATCACTCAGGACCATGGCCCCCTCGGGTGACAGTTCGAACCTGTCTTCTCCATGGTATTCCAGAATTCTTGCTGCAGCCTGACCTCTGAGCCATTCAAACAGCCAGCGTTCCTTTAGCTGAGTTTTTGCTGCCAGTTCGCCTGCCGTGACGGGGCCGGCATTGTACAGCGCTTTGTAGATTCCCAGCCGATCGCCGATCTGGATCATTAAGGAGACCATTTCGCCCTGTTTATACCCCCAGACTGTTCCTGAAAAGGACCTCAATTTATCTTCGTCAATTGGCCTGCTATTCATGCTAGATTCCGTGGTGGGTATAGTGATGACTATCTATTAAGTGTTGTTTGAAATCAAGCAGGCCAGTTCGTACGAACAGCTCACAGTATTCAGGATCAAAGGTCGGTTTGAGCAACACGGCAGACAGACTTCATGAACTCTATGGTGACAGATGATTGTTTGCACTGACGAATGTCGACCCGAACGGTTTTAAAATAACGATTCAAATTCGCTTTGAGTAGAGGCGACAAACGAATCATCATGAGATATGAACAGTGAAACGTAAGGACTCACAGGCGCACCACTTATATGTGGTACGCCCGGAGCTTAGTGCCCTTCTGGACTAATCGTCCTCGCCTTCGCTAGCTGCCAGCTGTGCTTTCTGAATCTCGTTAAGGGTGTTGATTGCGCTCTTGCGCAGATTTGATCCGGTAACAATTTTGTCACCAAATTCGAGGTGTTGATCGCTGTCAGGCTTAAAAGTTGGCCAACTGATCAAGCCCTCTACATTGGGGTCACCGGTTTTGGCGAACTGCACCCAGTATTGAATCATGGCTTCACCCAATGCCTTATCTATTGGATCTGCGGGGGCGGGTCCAAAGTTGTTAAATACATATCCTATTTCCATACCGTGATGCGCGCCCAGAAAAGGCATAGCCTGTGACCGTCGGCTGAAGTGATACTGATAAGCATTTGATGAAACCTTNTCCATTCCCTCCAGCATATTGCGGGTACCCCTCAAAAACCAGGAGTCGGTGATGAACTGATTTTTTATNGCGAAAAGCTGTGAATCGTCCNTTNCAGGATAGAGATCAAGAATCTTCTCTGCATGAACGCCGTAACTGGCACGGGTTCCNGCNTCATAGTCGGCTACGGTTTTATAGGGTAGAAAGTTTGCAAANANAGTACCCTCGTCGGTATTGGTNCCTGCCATCACNGGTATGTTCTGTTGCTCNCCCCGGGTANATATGTTTTCNGAAAGATCNGGCATAAACCAGCCGTCAACCGTTACTACGACCGGGTAAAGGNCACCCGTCTTTTCAAGGATATCTGCAACGCTNACCGCACGGAGAGCTTGCAGTGAATCGACTTTTGCGCCTTCTCCAAGAACTCGCCCAGCCCATTGNAATCCAAGTTCTTCNGCACTCTTGACGGCGACTCGNGCTTNTTTGAGATAGGCNTAATTTGTTTCGGTGANCCAGGCGCTCTGCGCGATTGCCCTGTGGAACAGCCCTTTTGACAGTGGTGAAGCGANCAGTGCGTTAACACTGGTACCACCTGCNGATTCGCCAAATATGGTCACATTNTCGGGGTNGCCGCCGAACTGGTCAATGTTTCGTTGAACCCACTTCAATGCCTCGTGCTGGTCCAGGAAACCGTAGTTGCCGGAGACGCCCAGCTCAGATTCTTTCGAAAGGCCCGGATGAGCCAGGTAGCCAAGTGGTCCGAGCCGATAGTTGACTGATACCAGCACAACATCACGTTCGGCTAACCGGGTGCCATCATATCCACCCTGGTGACCCCAGCCGAGGGTCAAGCCGCCACCATGAATCCAGACCATCACCGGTCGCTTTGATTCTGGGTCAGGTGCTTTAGTCCAGACGTTGAGATAAAGACAGTCTTCAGTTAATTCAGGTAACTTTTCACCCATCATTTGAGCCAGAATACCATCTTGCGGGCAAGCGCCACTGAACTGGGTTGCGTCTCGAATTCCATCCCATTTCTTAACAGGCTGGGGCGGTGTCCACCTGAGGTCTCCAACCGGCGGCGCTGCAAACGGGATACCTCGAAAGACATGTACACCTGAATCAGGCAGGGCTTCTCCCTCGATCAGTCCCGCATCCAACTTGATGGGCGCAGCACTCAATTGAATCGTCGCCAGCAATAAAGCAAATCCGGCGAGGATAGTGGACGATCTGTGTCGATTAAACATTACTTTTCTCCTCTGAGCTGGCTGAATACTACGTTGGTGTGAGAGTTGCGGCAAGTCAGGGCAGGGAATCCCGTATGGAGGAAACAGGGGTTAGCCCTCGGTGTAGTTTACCTCGAGTCGCCTCAGCAAATGTGTGGAAATAAGCAGGGAAATAGTAACTAACCCCAGTATCCCCAGGATAGATACAAGTAGAGAAGGTGGGGCAATGATGACCGCAGGTGGGGCCCCATCAATTGGGATGGGGATTAGGGTCAGGCCGCAGGCGGCAATTGCTCTTTTTGAGACGAGTGTTTTTCTGTGTTTGACATACTCATTTGGAACTCCTCTGCTTTAGCTTAAATTTGGCAGGAGTGTCTCTTAGCAAGGAGGGCCAGGTGGTACAATATGGACTGACGTTACACACTTGTCCGCGTGAGGAGAAATGACCCCATGGAGATGTATACATGTGGGAGCTGTGGATATGACGTAAGTGATCATCCGCAGGGTATATGTCCCAACTGTAAGGTGGATCTATCCGGTATCNGATGCCTGGGNTGTTCAAACTCTGGCCCNAAAAANGTCTTTGTTGATAATGACAATCGATGNCCGAAGTGTGGCGCTCTTGTNTATATNCCCGAGGGACCGACNACTGCTCTGGTCAAGACAGATTCAACAAATCCTATCGTGGTGGCGAATACGGCTATCATGGTGTGGCCACTGCTGATGTACTTCACTGGTTTCTTCTTTCTGGCCGCGGCAAATTCGGTTCTCTTTATGTCGTATGGCTCAATCAGTGAATTTGACGCTGTTACGATTCTGTTTTTGATAGTGTTCTCTTTGTGTGTCATGGTTTTCAATATCATCATCATCGGCCAGGCTGTTGCATCAGCTGCGGTGAATGTCTTTGATATCTCGAATCAGAACAAGGTCATTGCAGGAATATACGCCATGATTCTGATGTTATTTGGCCTCACAGGACATGCCTATCTGTCTGAGGGGGCCAATATACAAACCGCCGTGCCTCTGATATTAGTGTTACTTCTTTCCTGGGGAGGAGCCATCATAGTCACGGGCTGGTTTGGTTCCCGGGCAAGAGCTGACATGGAAGCGCTACAGGCTCAGACTGTCGTTGATACTTCTGTTATGGACACGTACACCGGAATTTACGATGAGACCAAAGGTCTCAATACACTGAAATTTGATGTTGTATACGGAAACCTGTGTGTTGGTGTCCCGGATGCAGACTATCTGACTAAGACTATTGCACTTGGTTACAACAGATTTGAGCTGGAAGCGTCCGACGGATATGTTTTTACATTTGTCGATGGGGTGGATCATGATCTGATCGCTGGGGATGGGCAGGTTACCCGGTATTATCAAAGGATTGGCTCCTAGGTTCCTGGATGTAGACATACGTGACCTCAACTATTTATACTCCGGCGAATAGACGCGGACATCGAGAAAAGTTTGGTCTGTGTTTATCACCCTCGCTCCAGAGTTTATAAAGCCTCGAGGACATCCTGGAAGGATTACTCTCTGCGACCAATGTGTTGAATGAGGATTCGGCGGGTTGTCAGCCCTGTTGATTTTAACGAACAGTTACAAGGTAAGTCCTTTATGGATTTTTATCGATTACTGGTTGTGATGCACATCGGAATGGCTCTGGTNCTATTTTCTGTGGCNCTGACTTCNGTGATGATTGCTGTATTGTCTGCGGTGAAACCGGATCCTGATCAGGCTAATGTGAAGCTGGTCGACAGAGGCAACATTATCGGTCTGATGGAAAANATGNCTGCAATTGTNGTAACGCTTACAGGCGTGATCTTAGTGTTTATGGGTTCCTGGTCGTGGNCGCAGCTCTGGTTGTGGCTTAGCCTCGTCGTCATGGCTTTTTACAGCATTATGCTTACTTTCATTACACGGCCTGCGCGTCTGGCTGTGGCAAAAGGTGGTAGCGCGGTAAAGGCAGGTATGCAGGTGCTTTTCCAGGTCGCTCACGTGTTGTTGCTTATCGTCACGTTTGCCTTCATGTTGTTAAAACCCTTCTAGGGTGTATACGGCGCANTTGTTTACCACTCGAGGTCATCCGGGATCTGAAAATCCTTGTAAGGATCGTCTTCATCAACAACATCNTTTGCCCGGTCGTACAGGTACAGGATTACCTCNTCNTTAGTTTCAGGTATTCGTGCCATGATCCTGCGCGCAATTCGCTCGGGTACCAGGTCGTAACCGTCTCCAGACTTGACGATAGCCAGATAGCCCTTGTTGAGTTGAACCTTGTTTTCCTCAGATAGGTATATTTTCTTGATCTTGTTATTTTCGGAGAAATGATATGCTGTGTCACCTTCGTTTCGCTGGCTGTTTGTCTCAATCAGTTGTTTGATCTGGGCACGCAAGGCCTTGGAATTTGCCGTCTGGAGGAGCTCTTCATTTTTTTTGCGATCGCGAACCTGCTTTAAAGTAAGAGCCTTTTCAGCTGCCAACTTGTCCGCATCCACGTCGACTCCCTGCTTGACTCGCATCTCCTGCCGGTGCATGCCTCTCTGAGCTTTACGAATCTGTTTGTTGGTTATGAGCCCTGCATTCTTGAGCTGGTCCTGAAGTGATCCACCCGGCTTTTTATTCTTCACCACCTTGGGCCTGTTGTTTTGCCTGTAGTTGAACGTTATTGTACAGCGTGAACGTCGGGGTAAACGATCGGATTGATAATTTGTGATGGACTTCGATCTTCTGACGATTATTCCGGCAACCTTGAATTGTTGCGCTGAGAGATGAGATCAACACGTGCTTGTCGTGGAAGATGAACCAGAAGTTCGAAGGGTTCTGGATATTATGCTGCGGAACATGGGGCATGAAACAGTCTTTGCGAGTTCTGGCGAGGAAGCACTCGAATTCTGAACAGAGAATAATTCTGATTATCTCTGATGTCATGCCGGCGCAAGGAATAGCCGGGNCAGGGAATAAATGGTACGGAGCTTGTGGATCCAGTTCATGAGTCACATCCGGATATCAAGCTGCTCCTTGTCTCGGGCACTCACAAGACGTATTAACCGGCAGATCAGACGGTGTGTATACACAGGAACTTTTACGCAACCCTTCGGCATTTCACAATTATCGGAGTGTGCGGATCGCTTTCTGCCGGGTTGAGACCTGTTGTTTGATCTGAGCAGCGACTCGGGAAATAAATCTTTTTCGGGCGGGGGCCATTAATTTCAGGCAGTGAAAAAAAGAAGGCTAAACACGGNTCTAAGATACAAGACTCCAGGGTATTGATACATTATGTTTTCACGCTTATTCCTATATTTGGTATTGACTGTCCCAATTCTGTGGAATTCTGATGCTGAGGCCGAAAAGAAAAATGGATTCGAGCTGAACAATGCAAGCATTCCGGTCTCGGAAGTTATGTCTGGTGGTCCTCCGCGTGACGGCATTCCTGCCCTAACGGATCCGAAGTTTTTAAGTGCCGGCGAAGCAAACTATCTGAAAGACAAGGATCGGGTTCTGGCCCTGATTATCAATGGTCATCCCAAAGCCTATCCGATCAGAATTCTCGATTGGCANGAAATAGTCAATGACAGCGTGGGTAATCAGCATTTTGTNGTTACCTACTGCCCCTTGTGTGGTACCGGGGTGGTTTTCGACACCAATGTCGGTCAGACAACGCTTTATTTTGGCGTGTCAGGTCTGCTCTACAACAGTGACGTGCTTCTCTATGACAGGAATACNGAAACCTTGTGGTCCCAGCTGATGGGTGAGGCTATTGCGGGTAAACTCATCGGCACGAAGTTAACACAGTTGCCTGTTTTTCATACGACCTGGAAGGACTGGCGGGCTCGCCATCCAGACACGCTGGTGATAAGCAACGAAACCGGATTCCGGAGAAATTATCAGAAAAGCCCATACAAAGGTTATAAAAAATCAAAACGTCTCTATTTCAAAGTCAACCACAAGGCGCCCGCTGACTACCATCCTAAGGAGCAGGTGTTAGGTTTGGAAATTGATGGTGTGTTCAAAGCTTACCCCTTTATAGAAATGTCGGAACAGAACCTGCGGAAATTCAATGATTTGGTAAATGGTAAAGCGTTGATAGTGCATTGGGACGAGGAGGCCAGAAGTGCCTACGTCACTGACGGGGCAGGCAAGGACCTGGTTTCAACGATCGGATTCTGGTTTGCCTGGTTCACATTTCATCCAGATACCAGGGTTTTTAAAGCTTCCTAGTATTCCTCGGGATTTGTCACAAACAATTATACTGGTTATTGAGTGAGAGTTTTCTCGATGCTGACCGACTTAACGGTCTCACCGGCGATAAACGCATTGATCATGTGAGCGAGTTCGGGCCCTGCATCTTCCTGCACAAAATGACCAGCACCAGAGATCGTGACATTTTGTGCTGTGGGAACTCGTGCAAGAAAAATCTTCTCACCACCTCGTGTGATCGGGTCTGAGTCGGTGAACGCGACCAGAAAAGGTTTATCCCAGGATTCAAATACTGACCAGGCTTTTTCATTCTCCCGTAGTTGAGAAGGCACCAGGTATGGCATGATCTGCGCTCCCGCCTTGTATCGTATATCTGGAAATGGCGCCTCGTAAGCGGCAGTCGCATCTTTATTTCCACCCATGAAAGCCATGAGTTCACTAATTGGCAGTTCGTCAACATAATAGCTGTAGGCCACCCAACGTGGAAAAGTAAGCTCTGATCGCAGTTCATCAAACGTCATCGCGCCCTCTTGCCAGACTGCAAGTTTAAACATCGTATACCCGATCCAGCCTGGAAGACCACTTGCGGCAGGTAACCCTGTATTCGAAACAACGACTCGTGCAAATCGTTCCGGATCAGCAGCCACAATCCGCAGACCCACCAGCCCCCCCCAGTCCTGACCAAAGAATGTTGCTTCACGCAAGTTAAGCTGCTGAACCAGTGCCAGCATCACATCGACCTGCATCTGGTAGCTATAATCATCCTCATCGGCAGGTTTATCTGATTTTCCAAAACCCACCAGATCAGGTGCGATCACCCGATGTCCTGCGGCTGTCAGAATCGGAATCATCTTTCGGAACAGGTAGCTCCAGGTTGGTTCGCCATGGATCAGGAGGACAGGTGCAGCGTCGGCAGGTCCTTCATCGAGGTAGTGAATGCGGTATTCACCGATCTGCATATAATTTGGTTCGAAGGGAAAATCACGAAGGTTGGCGAATCGTGTTTCTGGCGTTCGGTATATCCCCGGTGCAATCTCATCAGCGATCACAACAGTGGTACAACAGATTGATATTATAATGGCCTGAAGCAGTTTTTTCATCGTAATCACTCTTACCTCTTGATCCTGAAATATAAATGAAGAATTCATCGTGGTCAGGAGTAAGTAATATAAATGTCTACAGCTGGTTTATATCCCCAGCATATTGAAACACATCTTCCAGGGTTTATTGAAACCCTACGCGATCTTGAATGCCAAAGTAAGTGAAGGTGTAAATCTGCCTTTTTCAAGCAGAACGATAGTCTGGCGTGTACAGCCAACCGCGTCCGCAAGTTGCTACTGAGCCATCTCGTTATTATCGAAACGGATTCAACGAATACAGTTTCTGATTGCTGTTTTAACTTTGGTTTGGTTCCAGGGAATCGCCGCATCCCGGAACTTGATACAACTGGTAATAATGACAGAGCTGAGACCGGATTATTCAAAGCCGATGTACCTTGTAATGGCATCGTTCGGTGTGCGTCTGGATTTCACATCGTTGGCGGCGAAGTCGAAATCTGGATAACCCACCGCTATGCAGGTCATGATGACCTGGTCATCGGGAATCTTTGCGTGTTCGCGTACAACATCTGACTGCATGATTCCCTGGCCATTAATTACAGTGCCCAGACCTCTGGTCCAGGCTGCCAGAACAAGACCATAGACCACTGCACCCAGATCAAAATGAGTGATTGTGGCAGGNTCAAGTGACTTCTCGTATGACATTACAATCGACACGGGTGCATCAAACTGTCGAAAACCACGCATGACCCAATCCTGTCGTCTTTCCTTATCGTCCCTGGCGATGCCCATGGCCTCGAAAAGCTGGATGGCAATTTCAACCTGGCGTTGACGATAGACACCTTCATAACCACCCCTGACAGGAATCTCGCGCCGGACTTTTGCCCCGGCCAACATGCGTTCGGTGTTACCTTTGCGAATACGCTCGAGTGGCTCTCCGGTAATCACGTTAAAAAACCAGGGTTGTGTGTTCATGGAGGAAGGTGCGCCTTTCGCTATCTCGATGATTTCCTCAATCACTTGCTTTGGCACAGGGTCGGGTTTGTAACCACGAATACTTTTACGTTCGGTAACAAGAGACTCAAAGTCCATTGCGATTGTCCTCAGAAAAAGCCCTTAACCTACATGAATTCTTGCGGTAAGACCAATATGTATCCAAGCATCCGTTACTGTCTGAGCAGGTTCCTGGTCCGGTTTGTAGGCTGGTTTCTGGGCAGGTTTCTGGACAGGTTTCTGGGCAGGTTTCTGGACAGGTTTCTGGGCAGGTTTCTGGGCAGGTTTCTGGGCAGGTTTCTGGGCAGGTTTCTGGGTAGGCCAATGCAGCATGAAATAGATCATTTCTGGTAATAGCTGACATATGTTGGCAACTGCGATATATTTCAAAAAGATCAGGATATCCACATACCTACGGGGTAATTGTTCCTGACGTAGAACCGCCGTTAGAAATCAATTTTGGCTGGGTGACAACTATGACTAGCAGGACCAACTTTCTCCTCGGACCATTGGCCACACCCGTCGTTGCTTCGCTGCTGATTACGATATTTTGTATTGCCGCTGGACTTAAGGTGGGTGTCGGGGTGCTGCAGGTGATATTTTTTATTATTCTGGCGTTGCTGGTCTGGTCGTATGTATTCACCCTGGTTCTTATTCTGCCAATACATTTGGCGTCACGACGGAAAGGCTGGTCTGGTTGGATCTATCTTAATTCATCTGCAGTGATCTCAACTTTGCTGATTGCTGTGATCATGCTTGTGCTGGGCCAGACCGGTGAGCGGCTCTGGATTTTGCTGCCAATCCTGTTTTTCGGGTTGTGCAATGCAAACTTGACCTGGCTGCTTCATAGAAGGTCAATGGCTAAATCGCTACCAGTTACATAGGTTTGTGAATTCTCCAGCGTCCCGACTTTTCATCTCGACTCACAATCTCGCAGTGGCTAGTGCTTTATGCACAACGGGTACCCGACATATACTAGTGAAAACAACACATTTACTAGTGAAAACAATACATTTACTAGTGAAAACAACACATTTACTAGTGAGAACAACACATTGAAAGGGGGCNCCTGTGACTAAACATGNATGTCAATTCTCGTTAGGAATATTCTCGTTACTTCTGACATTTCTCTCAACCACAGTACCAGTTGGTGCTGCCCCGGCCGAGGCTGTTAGTAAGGTTGAATTCGATCAATGGATGCAAGACATCTCAAACTGGGGCAGGTGGGGTAAGGATGATCAAAAGGGAACGCTTAACCTGATTACGAGGGAAAAGACGCTGGCCGCTATGCGATTGGTGATTGAAGGCCAGACCGTCTCCATGGCGCTTGATCTCAACAAAAAAGCTGATCCCCTTAACGCCAACCCTTTTAAACATAGCCTGCAGGTAAGTACCTTTGGTGGGCACGATGTTGCCGGTGACGAGTACAGTGTTGAGTACCATGGATTCGCACATTCTCATATGGATGGCCTGCCTCATTTTATTCATAAGGGGAAAATGTATAACGGCTATTCCGTAGACATACTGAAAGAAACGGGTGCGGAGAAACTTGGAATTGAGAATGCTAAAGGCGGGGTGATTACACGAGGCGTGCTGATTGATATGCCCTGGCTGAAGGGTGTTGGCTACCTCGAGCCAGGTACGGCAATCACGATTGCAGACCTTGAATCCTGGGAGAAAAAAACTGGCGTCACCGTGGGCAGCGGGGATGTTCTTTTGATTCGAACGGGTCGCTGGGTGCGAGTCAGAGAGAAGGGCCAGTGGAACTTCGTCGGCAGTGCAGCGGGTTCCCATGCCTCGGTTGCCAGGTGGCTCAAGGAACGTGATGTTGCTGTGATTGGGAGTGATGGTGTCAGTGATGTAATGCCATCCGGAGTAGAAGGCCTGTTTAACCCGCTACATGAACTGGTACTGGTCGGATTAGGTATGCCGATACTGGATAATCTTGATTTGGACCCGGTGGCTGAGGCTGCAAGTAAAAGAAACCGCTGGACTTTTCTGTTCATTGGCGCGCCTTTGCGCGTACCAGGTGGCACTGGATCGCCACTTAACCCACTGGCAGTTTTCTGAACTTATGCATTGCTAGTCTGAGGATTGGTGCGCCGCGCAACCTTTCAACTGCTCCTTTCAAAGACAAGATGATATGACTAGNAAGATACATGAGGTGAATAGAAAACGTTGAGGTGCGGGTTCTGAAGGTTGGGCAGAGAGGGCGGATCGTCATGGTATATGGCCGAGGCGTTCAGCTGAACCAGAGCTCGTGCTCTGTAACAAGGAACTTCAGGATCTGACTGATATTGCTGACAAACGAGAGCTTATTTACAGTTGCGCTAAAAGCGACTCAAGAAAAGCATCAGTATGCGGCATGATATCAGGATGATTTACTATCTCGGTTGGCGTCAGCCAAAGAATTTCGGCTACTTCTTCTGGATTCGGGGTGACTTCAGATGATACTAAAGTGGCATGCCAACCCCAGAGAGTTAAGGGGATTGCGCTGGAGACAGAATGCCACACACACGTTAACGGTATCACAGTGGCGCACACTTCTTCCTGCATCTCCCGCACAACAGTCTGGGGCTGAGTCTCGCTACCATCGACCCCGCCTCCGGGGAAACATACCCCGAGAGGTGCTGCAACGGTTTCACTTCTTCTGATTAACAGCCAGCGATCATCTTCTCGCTGACAACCCACAACCACGCCATGGATATGACCATCAGCCTGAACCGTTCGATTCTGCTGATTCAATGTTGGTCGATATGTAGGCACAGGCAGGTTCTGATGTTTGAGAAAGACAAGAGGTGCAGTCTAAAGATTTTCATCAACCCACTCGACAACCTGCGCTGTGTACTCAATTGGGAGCGAATGTCCGCTATCGAAGAATCGAAGCGATTTACTGTCACCGGGGACGCTGTCAAATAGCTGCTGAGCGAATTCAACAGTATAAAACTGGTCCTTTTGGGCCATCATCATCAACAATGGTTTGTTTTCGAGGCTTCTGACAAATGTTGACGCGGCCGTTAACATTCCGGGTGTCTCCGGAACAACACAGCTAACGATGGTTTTTACGCGAGGTTCACTGGCAGCTAATAAAAAGGTCATGTGTCCACCCATACTGTACCCAATGATCCCAATACGGTTCAGATCTATTTCATCGCGTGTACCCAGATAGTCAATTGCTCTCCGGTAATCAACGATGGATTGCGTCAGCATGTTGCTATAGCGAGCTCCCCAAAAATGTCGAAAAATCATCTCGCCCGGATCGATGTAGTCGTTATAAACGGCTCTGTCACCATGATATTGTGCATCCAGCATCATCACCGCATAACCAGCTGCCAGTAAGCCCTTAGTCACTTCACCACCATGCATGGACTCGCTTTTCAACCACGCGGATTTGTCATCGGTGAGACCGTGTAACAAAAGAACCAGTGGGTGAAGTTTTTCCCCTGATGTCGGTATGGCCAGTAAGCCAGGCACTGCACCACCATGAAAGCTGTCAAACACTATCCGTTCAAATGTCAGCCCGTCGAGTTCTGCTTTGCCGACGACCCGGGCGTTGAGTGGATAGCCGGTATCATAGGAAAAGGTAGACATTAAGACTTCATATGCCTCGGCACCCAATTCTTGTGTTGAAGCCGCATGTGATAGTGAGAGAGCCAGGATAATCGTTGTGACTTTCTTCAATAGCTTGTCCTCAGAANCAGGAGGTTTTGTACTCTACAAGTTGTCAATTGCTTTGACCAGCCTGAAAGGTTTTGTTGCCACCAAAAGAATCTGGTTGACATTTGTTGGAAAAATCCAAGAGCATAGAGGAAACCAGGGGGGGTACATAAAAAATGAAGGTGAGATATCTTGTTGGGGTGTTGGTGCTGTTAAACAGCATGGTTTTTGCAAGTCAGTTCGATGAGGAAGACACTTTCGATGCGAAAGATGTTGTACCTGGCCGGTTTTTAGAAGGCCCAAATCATAAAGTGGCATCAGTCGCTAAGAACAACGGACTTCAGAACAGCTACATTGTTGAAACCGAATATGGCCACTTTGATGCCGGCGGTGTGATAGGACTGAAAATTGGCATTCGAGAAGCCGATGCCATGGCATATCTTGGTAATCTGTCAAAATCAACCGTATTTGTAGAAGCCCTTAAAAATGCCGGGGTTGATTCGGTTAAATCTGTNGTGTCCGTTTTCAAAATGCCGGTTGAGACGATCAAGAGTTTGCCTTCTGGATTCAAGAAACTTGTCAAAGGTTATGTGAAGGATACCAAACGGGGATTGGGGGCGACCAAACGGTTTTTTATAGGCTCCGACGAGATCGATCCTAAAGAGTTTCGCAAGCTCAATTACCTGATGGCAGATTCGGATCGAGAATGGGCAGCTAAGCTCAATGTTGATCCCTACAGTGCCAATATGACATTGCGCAAAGCCATCTCGAATATGTCCGTGGTGCAGTTCATCGGCGGGTTACCAGTTGACTTTGCGATACCGATGAAATATGGCATTGCTGTTGGCGTGTTTGAAGGCATCGCGGATGAGATCTACGCTCAGGATGCCGCTGCACTTGAAAAAACTAATCGTCGATGCCTGTCCAGATCGGGTATCAAAAAGGTTGGCACTTTTTTCAAGGCTGCCTATATGACGCCGACGATGCATACAATGTTTTGTTCAGCAGCAGGGCGGTTACAAGGTGTGGCAAATCTACAGATGTTTGCAGATCAACTGGTGCAATCCGAGAGTTTTGAAGAAAGTCGTTTCCTCCTCAGCACGCTGGGTCTGCTGGTATGGCATCACAATGAACTGGGTGAGTTGAAATCTCTTCTCGCAGATGGTGGATTACCTTATGCAGAAACTGCTGATGCCGGGTTGACNNTGATGCTGCCGGGAGATTATGTGATGTGGACAGAAGATGTTGCTTCACAGATTGATNAATTGACNGGCNNCGCNGCTGAAGCCGGANTAGAACCNAAATCCATCTGGATACTCGGAGATGTNTCCAAGATGGCGAGAAGCGAACTGGTGACTCGGAAATGGAGAATCCATGATCGAACTAATGATATGCAAGTCGAGAGAATCTACTTTTCAGGATCTGTAGAGCAACAGATATCGGAATGATGAGTGTAATAACGGCGCAGCGTAAGATGGGAAATGAAGGCATCAAAATGTCTCGATACCAGGCTTCTTTTTATCATTTCCTGATTAGCCTTTCAGTTTTTGTTGTTCTGGCTTACCTGGTGCTGTTTGTCTGGTATCCGGATTTTTTTTACGCTATCGATGGCGGTTGGGAAGGAATGCGAATCATTATTGGTGTTGATCTGATTCTGGGCCCGGTCCTGACCCTGGTCGTCTTTAAGGCAGGGAAACCTGGGTTGAAGTTTGATCTGGCAGCAATCGGTATTTTTCAATCCGCCTGTCTGGCCGCAGGTGTTTACATTGTATACTCGGAACGACCAATATTTTTTATCTACCACGAGAAGCACTTCTATAGTTCGAGTGCTGATACCTTTACGAGTTACGGGGTAGAGACACCGGATCCATATCAATACGATGATGTCCTGCCAGCAAAGGTCGTGTCGAGTCTGGGGATCAATCCTATAGAGGAGGCGGATTTAAGGCGTATCCTGTTTCAGGACCATATCCCGGTTTGGGTATACAAACTGACCTATAGATCACTCGACGAACACCTCGGTGAAGTAGTCAAAAACGGTGTTCTGGAAGCAGTGATGAGAGAACGGGATATTCAGGGTAATTTAGATAGGTGGCTGGCAAAGTATGGCGGCAGATTCGATGACTACGCTTTTATCCCTATCCATTCCCGCTATCGTGATGCATTCCTGGGCGTGCAAAAATCGAATGGCATATTCATCGATATCGTCGAAATTCCTGCACCCCTGGTGACGATATCCGACGAGGAGGCCATGTCTGTCCCGGGTCCTGAATAATGTTCGCTGAGTATTCGTTGCAAATGCCCAGGATCGTGAGTCAAATTCTTAGTCTTTGGATTCGTGTTCGTTCATTATTGTGGCTTTTTGCTTTGTGTGTGGCCTTCTGTTCACAGACCATCGGGGCTGAAATTGAATATGCAGGATCAAAAAGGTGTGCCGCCTGCCACCCGGCAGCCTATCGCGATTGGCGTACCTCTGACCATTATAAAGCGATGTCCCCGGCCGATTCAGAAACCGTTCTAGGGGACTTCGGGAATGTCATGACCTCTTTCCACGGTATTGAGAGCAGATTTTATACCAGGGAAGGCAGCTATTTTATTGAGACACTGGATGGTAATGGCGAGAAAAAGGAATTTCCTGTCAGCTTTACTTTCGGTTTCTTTCCTCTGCAGCAATACCTGGTTGAAATTGGAGATGGATATATGCAGGCGATGAATACGGCGTGGGACAGCCGAGACAGGTCACAGGGTGGACAACGATGGATCCATCTGCAACCGAATGAAATCATCTCGGAGGATTCACCATTTTTCTGGACCGGGCATCTGCAGAACTGGAACAGTCGATGTGCTGATTGTCATAGCACAAACATAACAAAGAACTTCGATGCAGAGACATTCAGTTTTGCAACGACCTGGTCTGAGATCAATGTCGCTTGCGAGGCCTGTCATGGTAATGGCGTCACACATATTGAACGGGCGGCAACAAGGAACTGGGAGCAAGGCAGCGGTTTAACGAACGCACCTGACAGACTTCGTTGGCAATTGCTTTCTGGGGCGACCACAGCCACTTCTGTTGGTGACATATCAAATCGGCAGATTGATATGTGTGGTGGATGTCATTCGCGTCGCAGTGTTATTAACAAGATCGAAACTAACCTGAGCTATCATGATCAGTATCAGTTAGCACTGTTGATGGAAGGACTATACTTTCCCGACGGTCAAATCCAGGATGAGGTTTATGTTCTCGGTTCGTTTTTGCAAAGTAAGATGCACGGCAAAGGGGTCACCTGCACTAATTGTCACAACGCCCATTCAGGCAAATTAATTGCGAATGGCAATGATTTATGTGGACAGTGCCATCAGCCATTGACATACGATCGACCTCAACATCATTTTCATAAACCCGCCTCATCAGGTGCTGAGTGTATTGAATGTCACATGCCTGCCACCACGTATATGCTGGTGGATGATAGACGTGATCATCGATTTGGCATACCTGAACCAGTAACGAATGAATCACCGAATGCCTGTATCAAGTGTCATAAGGAACGGACGAATGAATGGGCCGTGACAGCGTTAAACCAATGGCTGAAAAGACCGCGGGCATCCGACTCCTATTCAGTAGTAAATAGTCTGGCGCGACAGGGAGATCCAGCCTCAACGCGATTGCTGATTGATACTATCGCGGATAGTGCTGTACCTCCCATTGAAAAAGCGACCTTGCTCATGCATCTCTCCGAGTTCCCTTCTGGAATTGGTATGGAGGCCAGCCGTTCATATCTCAGTCACGGTGATCCGTTGGTTCGAAGTGCGGCGGTGAGGAGTCTGCGGTCAGCGCCGCCAGGCATGCGATGGCAGATGCTGAAACCACTTGTGGATGATCCGATAAAATCTGTCCGATATGCAGTGGCTGTTGCAGTCTCAGACATTCAGTCGGAGATTCCACTGAATGATATCGGTGTTTTTCATCAAGTAATCGATGATTACCGTGGCTCCCTCAATTATTCAATCGAAATGCCCTCTACTCAAACTGAAATAGCGAATCTGGCATTAAATCTTGGGAATACTGATGCAGCAGAGGTGGCCTATAGCAATGCACTTCTAATTGAACCCAACTACATTCCTGCATTACTGAATCTGGCGGATCTGTATCGGGCTTTGAAACGGGAACCGGAGGGGACTGAATTGCTGCAGCGGGCATTGGCGTTTGCACCTGAGAGTGGTGCGGTAAATTTCAGTTTCGGGCTTTCGATTATTCGTCAGCAGAAGTATAAAGAAGCCTTGCCTTATCTCAAAGCAGGTACTGAGCGAGAGGATAGTCAACCGCGATATGGCTATGTCTATGCCGTGGCACTTGATTCAGTCAAACAAACTGAAGAAGCGTTGGTCTATCTTGAAAAGGCCGTCAAAAGGTGGCCGAATCAATATGATCTGCTAATGACACAGGTTCTCTATATGGAAAAACTGGGCAAGACTGAAAATATACTTGTACCTCTGTCCGCATTGAGCAGATTGGCACCGGGTACCCCCGCGGTTCAACAACGACTCAGGCAATACATTGATTAGTCCTGGGTACTTTATCGGGATTCTTCAGGTGTCCTCCTAATATCAACCAGGCTTCGCATACAAGATGCCAGAGAGCTTGAAGTCTGCTTAGGCATGTAATTTGGAATAAGTTACAATCCATACTTTAGGATTAGTGAGTGAGAAAGATGATCTATCGCGTTTTCAAACTAAAAGATGAAACGAGTAATGGTCTGATCGGGTTGCTTGGGTCCATATCTGGACTTCAGGCCACTTTGAAAAACAAGGGACATGTCACCTTTGGTCTTTTTCCTGGATTATTTGGTCTTGCGACCAACGAAATTTACTGGGTACTGATGTCAGAAGAAACCGTCAGTGATCCCAGCCAAGAGATAGAAGCCAGTGGCGTTAACATCATGAATGCCAAGACACTCGTGCCAACGGTTCGCCCGACCATGCATGCGCCAAGAAGTGAACCGGGGATCTACGTGTTTCGCTGGTTCAGTGTAAAAAACAAGGACGTGGATGAAATTGCCAGATTATCCAATCTGGCATGGGCGACCTTTGAAGCTGGATTTGATACGGAGGTTCAGGGATTATTTGCAGAGGCAGATCGTGAAGACGAGAACGGTAACATGTTGCTTGTTACATGGTACAGAAATCTAACGGTTTGGCAGGATTCACGACTGCCTGATCAGGAAGCAAGAGACTTGTTCCAGCGACGTCATCAACTGACTCTAGAAGCAAAACCAGTCGCTACGCGCTTGTATTTGCCCGAAGTTTAGTTGTGGGTTGTTTCGGCTTCATAGCAAAGAGAAATCGAATAATGTTAAAGGGCCGAATCAGCAATTGATAAATCGCCAGTATCAGGACAATAGTCAAACGGGTGATAAAAAGATATTTTGCCCAAAGATTCCAGGCCAGTCTGACAACCCATTAACGGCTTTTTGCAAACGCAACGCCGACACCTGAAATACAGAATAAAAGTGTTAGCGCAACAGGTGGTAGACAGCATAATAGACCAGTTTGGATTGTCGGTCAGGTACTTCCAAGAAACATGAAAAGGACACCAGACTAGCGCATGGTTATCAAAGCCGTTCTATTTGACGCAGATGGTGTATTGCAGAATCCGACTGCCCGTATCAGATGCGCCCTGGGGAAACTGCTAGCTGATCAATCATCTGTGGATAAATTTATCGCAGACATCGTTGCCGTTGAACGAACGTGTCTGACAGGCCAGGGAGATTTTGTATCAGACCTCAAGGGAGTGCTGGTCGATTGGCAGAGCAGGGCTACAATTGAGGAAGCGTTACAGGTGTGGACCACGATAACGCCTGACGAGAATGTGTTAGAGGTTGTTCGCTCGCTTCGTGCTCATAGTATCAAGGTGGCTCTGGCAACCAATCAGCAATCGTTTCGCGCTAATCATATGAAGAAAACCCTCGGTTATGACGAGGTTTTCAATATGACCTTCTACTCCTGTGATTTGGGTCTTGCGAAACCCGCACCGGAGTATTTTTCCCTTGTTGTGGATCAGCTGGAGGTCAGGGCAAATGAGGTGTTGTTTTTTGACGATCAGGAATCAAACGTCATGGGTGCGAGGAGTGCAGGGTTACACGCTGAAATTTTCGAACTCGATAAGGGTGTTGGTGCAATGATTCATTTGCTGCAAGACTACAATCTGAATCTTTAGGGCGGGTGATTGCTTTGTCTGATCACAGTACGATAAAGCAAGGTTTCATTTCAATGGAGAGATATCAGTGATATGAAAATCTGGGTGGATGCAGACGCGTGTCCAGTTGTTATTAAGGAGATTCTGTTCAGAGCAGCAGATCGAACCGGGATTGAATTAACACTGGTGGCGAATCAGCCCATTAGAGTACCTGCATCTTCTAACATTACATTTCTCCAGGTAATTGCTGGATTTGATGTCGCTGACAACGAGATTGTGAGGCGACTTGCGCCAGGTGACCTGGTGATTACCAGCGACATTCCTCTGGCAGCAGAAGTAATAGACGGTGTGGGAATGGTGTTGAGCCCACGAGGTGAGTTGTTTTCTGAGGAGAATATCAAAGCGCGTCTAAATATCAGGGATTTTCTTGATACGATGCGCGCGAGTGGCATCAACACTGGTGGGCCACCGGCACTCAATCAGAATGACCGGAAATTGTTCGCCGATCAGCTGGACAAAATACTGACTAAATACCTTAAAAAACAAAACTAGCCGAAGACCCTGGTGCGGAAGAAATAACATACGGTTATTTGGGATTGGAATGCGTGTTACTTACTACAAGTCACCAATCTTGTAAAACACTGAAGAAACTAGATTATCAGGTATTCGTATCGTTGCTGGATATCAGAGGTTATCTGTATGACCGGAAATAGTTTCAGGCAAACAGGTGCCGTCATTCACAACGGGGATTAGAATGGATTTGAAAAGGCTGCTTAAAGTTAAGCAGCCTTTTCAGTATTACAAAAGGTGAACGTTGGCAGCTTGAGGACCTTTTTGTCCCTGCTCCACTTCAAATTCCACTTCCTGTCCTTCTGATAGGGTTTTAAAACCATCAGAATTGATTGCTCGGAAGTGTACGAAGACATCATTGCCTTCTTCTCTTTCAATAAAGCCGAAGCCTTTTTTTTCATCGAACCATTTCACACGGCCGGTAGCCATAGATAAATCTCCAAAAATATTAATCGCAATCGACGAGACTTACGCTCAATCGAATATAAGTGCTGAAATAAAGGCAGGAATTACTTACGAAAGACAAGGTGCGGATTGACATCAACAATATTGCATGTACATAACATAAATAGCCACTGTGCTCTTACCAGCGCGAGCAGTCTACCCTATATTCACACAAAGTAAAGCATGAGATTGATATTACCTTTGATCGTGAGACTACTTTGACGCCACATTTGTTGCCGAAACTCACACGGAAGCAGTGAATTTGGGTTAGAT
This sequence comes from Gammaproteobacteria bacterium, assembly GCA_002725285.1. GTDB lineage: Bacteria > Pseudomonadota > Gammaproteobacteria > Pseudomonadales > Azotimanducaceae > JAHRVQ01. The sequence goes on from PBRC01000003.1 coordinate 101,357, forward strand.
TTGGCCATTTTGGATGACATACAGTCTTTACATCGGATATTTTGAGCATTTGGAGTAACTTATGACAGGTTGAAAGACCTGCGAGCTGGTGCTGAAGAGGGATGCCAAGGAGGCACCTTTTTGGGATTGTTTCCATAAGACTGACCATTGGAACCTGGTTCACAAGTCGTAAACCATCTACCGACCTATACTTGGCTTGCAACCGCTGAAGCCTTACATATGATAGGCTAAAAGCTGGCAAGGGAACTGGAATTCTCTGAAATAGCCCCCTTTGTGGATCCGGCAGCATACTGCCTGTGTAAAATCTGTTGGGTTTGCCAGTTTATGTGTCATTCATCTAGGCAATGGATGAGGTGATTTCCTTCACTGCAGGTAGACATGCAGAAGACATTCGAATGTCATACCGTGACTTTGAATGGCTGATATAGCCTTGAATAATGGACTTCACCACAAGTTGCTGAGAGCATGCTTTCTGGGAACTAACAGGGGTTGGAGTGAAGTCGTTTGCTGAAGAAAATAGGTGATCCAGCGCCACCCAGGGGATTCATGTTGTTGCTGTTTCGTCTGCCCATCTGTCTTTACAAGATTAAAGCAGGATTTCTGCTTGGAAGTCGATTTTTATTGTTGAAGCACTGGGGAAGAAAATCCGGCACATTAAAAGAGACGGTTGTTGAAATCATCGATCGGGATGACGTTAACGGATCTGTTTATGTGGCATCCGGATTCGGTGACAAATCTCAGTGGTTTAAAAATATCAGTGCAAATCCCAATGTAGTTGTGGTGTTAAAAAACAAGGCGCGGGATGCAAAATCTGAAATCCTCCCGACAGATCAAGCTGAAATTGTATTGCGCCGTTACGCAGCGAAGAACCCAAAGTTGATGAAGGCAGTAGCGAGACTTTCTGGATATGAGATGGATGGAACTGATGAGGACGTGCTGGCGTTTAGTCAAGTTATCAAGATCATCAGGTTTGTCTTAGTCTGATTAACGGCATCTGTTTTTTTGTGGACGCTGCTAAGGGGTTAAGCCAGGGACTTGCTCTGCTGTCTTGCTTGAACTGCGCGCATGGGTGGTCTAAATACCTTCAATTTTCAGTATATTTTTCCAAAGGGCCCTGGGGAACCAACGTCTCATTCGCCAAATGGACTTTGTTCCTTTCCCTGGAAAGACAAACAGTTCGTTATTTGCCAGTGATTCATCAATGGCATCTAATACCTCCTGTGCTTCGATATGTGCGCCCTGGTCAAACACTTTTGGCCAGACAGTGTCTCTTGCCTGCTGCAGCAGAGGCGTCTTGACCGGTGGCGGGCAGACACAGGCAATACTCAGGTTGTTGTTCTTGTTCTCGTGGTAGAGGACTTCGGTAAAGGCAACCACTGCAAATTTTGAGGCATCATATGCCGCCATATAAACCGTTGGCAGCCATCCGGCTATGGAAGCAAAGTTAACAATCTCTCCCTCATTTCGTGCCAGTAATGGTGGTAAAACTGCCTTTGTGACGTTAACGACACCGTTGTAATTAATTGCCATGACTCTGTGAAACACTTCGATATCAACTGATTCAATGGTTCCGAGAGGCATAATACCAGCGGCATTGTAGACTCGACGGATCGGACCCAGTGTCAGTTCGGTCTCGTTCACCACGTCTGTGACTGCCCGGTGATCAGTGACGTCAGTTTGAAATGTCCGAATATTCTGAAATCCTTCTGCTGTTTCAAGCAGTCCTTTTTCATCCACATCCAATGCGGCTATCTGGTACCCGGCCTTTGCCATGTTCTGTGCGGCAAGACGGCCCATACCACTGCCCGCGCCGGTGATCAGTACTGATTCTTCAGTCACTTTGTGCTCCTGTCATTACCTGCCAGGTTATAGTAACCCAGATGAACACTTCAGGTGTTGCGTTGGATCGGTATTTGACATGGGGAATATGATCAAGGAAGCCAGTCTGGCTGTGCTGGGATCGGAACGTCCTAAGAGTACTTAAGAAAGTGCCATTTAGTTCTGACATTCATTTCTGGACAGGATAGCAAATCCGTCCAAAGTAAGCTGCTTCCTCCACAGGCCTTATGGTGGATTATCTAAGTTTAATGTTGATACACTCGACAGGGATTTACTCTTTCTGACAAATAGGGTGCGAGTACATGAGCTACGAGACGATTCTTTTCGAGAAAAAAGATCCTGTTGCGATCATCACTCTTCACCGACCTGAGCGATTAAACGCCTGGACGACACAAATGAATGAAGAAATCGTTGATGCCGTTGGTCAGGCCAATAACGATGACAACGTAGGCGCCATTGTGGTAACCGGGGCGGGTCGAGGATTTTGTTCCGGGGCTGATATTCAGGACAATTTTCAGGCAGGGATCGACAGTGGCCCTGGGAAACTTCGCCGGGAACCGAGTAACTGGGTTAATTTCATGCGCCAAAGCAAGCCGATTGTTGCCGCCGTCAATGGTGTAGCCGTTGGCGTTGGTGCCACGTTGATGTTGTCGTTTGACGTGATAATTGCGTCAGATACAGCACGGTTTGGATTTGCATTCGTCAAGATGGGTGTTGTACCTGAACTTGCATCTTCACATTTCCTCGTGCAGCGGATTGGTTTTAGCCACGCAAGTGAAATGTGCCTGACTGGCCGACTGTACTCTGCCAGCGAGGTGCATGAGAAAGGCCTGACTAACTATGTTGTGCCAGCCGACGAACTGATGAGTAAAGCCATGGAGATCGCGTTGGAAATCGCAAATAACCCATCACGGCAATTAGGCATGATTAAAACTCTGCTGACAGAGAACGGCAGTGAAACCAATATCGACCAGGTGCAGATGCGTGAAGGCAAGGCGCTCGCTGAGTGCTATGTTTCCCCCGAGCATAAGGAAGCCGTGCAGGCGTTTATCGAAAAGAGACCCCCCAGTTTTCGTTAAGACGAGCCGGCAGTGATAGCTGCTTCGACCTTACAGTGTCCAGCCGTCATGTAGGGGGGTGAATGGGTCATTTTTGGAGGCAATTCAACACCACTGGCCCCCTTTTTCAAAACCCGCTCATCGTTCGTCCAGATTAGTAATACATAAGTAGTAGGAGTCCCTTCCTGACAAGTGGGGGGTACGCCGGGGGTTGGCTTGAATCATCAACCCGCACAATCATCATGCCTGATAGCTGGATGAAAAAGTTGAGGACACCGGTATCGTCGCAGCTAACTGTCCACGTGCCCAACCTCGGATGGCATTACAGTAATCGAGATGTGTAAAAAAAGTCTCTAGCAACGTGCCGTAAGATTGTTTGAAAAGAATGCGCGTTGCCAGAGACCAAGCACACAGCTAGCCCAGAACTTTGTAACCACGACCTCTCAGGCAGTTGTATACAATTTCATCTTTACGCCGTTCCGCATGTGAAGCTCCTTTGGTAGCACCAGATACGGCCCCTGCGCCAGCCACTTTTTGGGCAGCACGACCGTCACCAATGATGGCGCCAATCACACCGCCTACAGCGGCACCGATAACACCTTGTTGAGCTGCTTCTGCGCCGGTGTCGATCTGATGGGCATAGTCCTGACATTCCGCGAGATCTTGTCGATATTTCTCTTCATCGAGACCTCGTTTGTCGACGATGATGTCTTGATTGACACATCCGGTGAGTAGAACCAACGTGACGATTGTGAGTAGTTTCTTGATGGTGTTTCTCCTCGGCATCGAATGGTAGTCAGACTAGCGGATCTAACCTGAACCAAAACTGAATAAGCACGGCTTGCGCGGATATTTTTTTGCCAGGTAGTGACTGGCAGGCTTGATGTTGATACACGAGTGAAAGCACAATAAGCCAATATTCAATCGTTTGAGGACCGGTAGTGATGACTGATACTGATTTAGACGCAATACTTGAGAAGATGGCATTGGCAGAAAAAGTAATGATAGTCTCGGGTGCCAGTGCCTGGCGTACTCATCCTGTTGAAAGTGTGGGGATTCCCGTACTGAAAGTAAGCGACGGTCCTAATGGTGTCAGAGGCGACGGTGGTGTCTCGGCGGCATCATTTCCTGTTGGGATTTGCCTGGCATCCACCTGGAACGCTGAACTGATTGAACAGTTGGGAAAAGCTGTGGCCGAGGAAGCCAAGAGTAAGGATGTGCAGGTTGTATTGGGTCCGACCATTAATATTCACAGGACGCCACTGGCAGGAAGAGATTTTGAATGTTACTCAGAAGATCCGTTTCTCTCGGGAATTCTGGCAGCTGCATTCACTACAGGTGTGCAAAAAGAAGGCGTAGGTGCCTGTGTAAAGCACTTTGTCTGCAATGACTCGGAATTTGAACGCCATACTATCTCAACCGAGGTGGATGAACGCACGTTGCGAGAGATATATCTCCGACCATTTGAAATAGCCATCAAACGAAGCCGACCATGGACGGTCATGGCGTCCTATAACCGTATCAATGGTGTCTATGCGTGTTCTCACGACTATCTGGTTAATCAGGTATTAAAGGGTGAGTGGCAGTATGATGGCCTGGTGATATCTGACTGGTTTGCGGCGAAAGAAACTGTGGCCAATGCGTTGGGAGGTTTAGACCTGGAAATGCCAGGCCCGACACGCGTATGGGGAGATGCACTCCTGGAAGCGGTCAATGAGGGCACGGTTCCTGTAACAACAGTTGATGACAAGGTCCGACGTTTACTCCGTGTGATTGATCGGTCCGGAAGATTTGAAAACCCTGATGAGCAAGCAGAACAGGCGCTGGATAAGCCAGATCATAAGAAAATAGCTTATCAGGCTGCAGCGGAAGGTATGGTATTGCTGAAGAATGCAGGCATTCTGCCATTGCCGAACATTGGCAGGCTTGCTGTAATAGGTCCGAATACGCATGATTTCAGAATCATGGGCGGCGGTTCCTCATCGCTAAAACCTCACTACATTGCAACTCCTCTTGATGCACTGACCGGTAAAGTCAGTGGAATTGAAGTCACAACGGCGGTTGGGTGTCGAACACACAAGTATGTTCCCGCTCCCGATCGTCGATGGCTGTCACCAGATGGGGAAAGCAGTGAACGGGGTCTGCGCTGCCGGTTTTACGCGGAAGAAATTGGTTCAGAACTCGTTGAAGAACGGGTGATTGCGCCGTCGACCATTCGGGCAGGTAGAATCGCTGCTGACATATCGGCTAAATCGATGCTGATAACGGGATTTCTAACGCCGGAAGAATCAGGCGAACATGAGTTTGGATTGCTTTCAACAGGTCGCGCCCGATTGTATTTGGATGAGCAGCTAATCGTTGATAACTGGCAACAGCCTGAGGTCGGAGTAGCCTTTTTCGGCCAGGGAACGACAGAAAGACGCGGCGTGGCAGATCTGGTTGCAAATCAGCCCAGGGCAATAAAGGTTGAATTTGAAAGCACCGAGAGTAGCGACCAGCGAATAGTACGATACGGCGTGTTACCACCGCAGCCTGAGGATAGTATCGGTGATGCCGTTGGTATTGCAGCTGAAGCAGATACGGTATTGTTACTTGTCGGGACCAGTGATGATTGGGAAACTGAAGGTAACGATCGGGAAATGCTTGAATTACCTGGCGAACAGAACGAGTTGATTCGTCGGGTGATATCAGCAAATCCAAATACGGTTGTTGTCAACAATAGCGGCTCACCAGTGGCAATGCCCTGGATCGATGAGGCACCTGCGGTGATTCAGAGTTGGTTTGCCGGTCAGGAGTTTGGTAACGCCCTCGTGGACATTCTGCTTGGACATGTGAATCCATCCGGAAAATTGCCAATCACTTTCCCCAAGCGTCTGCAGGATACGCCAGCTTTCACAAACTACCCAGGCGAGTCTGGCAAAGTTCATTATGGTGAGGGCGTGTTTGTAGGCTACAGATGGTATGACACACGCGACATTGATCCATTGTTGGCATTCGGGCATGGACTTTCATACACAAGCTTCGAGTATAAGGAACTTTCAACGGGCGAATATGATTCTGGATTAGATATATTCTTCAAGATCACCAATACAGGTGACCGTGATGGAAAAGAAACAGCACAGGTCTATATTGAGCCCCTGGATAGTCCTGTTGCTCGCCCGACCAGAGAACTGAAGGCCTTCGTGAAAATCGATATCAAGGCGAAAGAGCAACAGATGGTAAGTGTTCATATCGATAGAGAAGGATTCGCTCATTGGGATGTCACGACTAGTGGTTGGGTGGTTACGCCCGGTCGGTATCTGGTTCATGTTGGCAGCTCATCGCGCGATTTGCGACTGGTGAAGGAAGTTGATATATCTGACTAGCCGAATGAGGTACAAAGGATAGATCGGGCAGTACCAGTGCCATAGGAACTGCTCACGAAACGCCACACTGGTGTTCTTGCAGATAATCCCATTTAACTGTGGGACCATCGAATCCATACAAGGATGGCCTGGAGTTGAAACCATAGTGAAAAAGCTTCATAGGAGTACACGACCCAATTACCCACTGGGATTCAGGTTTTTAACCCTGGTCTTGCTCGCGAGTGTTCCGATATTTGGCTTGTATGCCGCTGCGTTGCCCGAAAACAAAGACCTGATTCGTGGTCAGTTAGAAAACAGGTTCAATTATCTCCTGTTCCCTCTTGAAAAAGAAAATCCTCAGTTGAGCATTCGTCTTGTGATCGGTGTGGGTTCTCTTAATGAGGATGAGGATGAGCAGGGGATTGCTCATATTATTGAGCACATGGCTTTTGGATCGACCCAGCGGTTTTCAAGGGACGACAAGCTCAAGTATCGGGAAAAGGCAGGGATGACCTTTGGTTCTCATGATAATGCGTTTACCGGATTCACCCATACAGGCTACATGTTCGATATTCCGGTCGGTGATGCCAGCTATCGACAGATAGCCTTCTCCATTCTGAGAGATACAGCTGATGGGCTGCTGTTCGATGCAGAAGAGCTTGAGAAAGCAAGAAAGGTAGTTATGGAAGAACACTACCTAAGATTCTCCAAAGAGATGCCGGTCTGGCGCCAGTGGCTCGAAGCTCAGGATGCGGAAGCATTTACGTCCCGTTATCCCATCGGTGAACGTACTGTGATAGAACAGGTCGATCAGAAATCCCTGAGAGCATTTTATCAAAGATGGTATCAACCTGGATTGATGACCCTCATTGTCGTAGGGAACTTCGATGTTGAGCAAATTCAAGAAGAGATCGAGAAGGAATTTTCATCTCTGGCACCCACCAGCATCGGGGTTTCGTCACAACAGACGAAGGCTGCCATCAGCCCGGATCCATTTGCAGCAACAAGTAAAAACGCAATTGCATCGAGCAGTATGTTGATATCTCAGGTTGAGAAGAAGTCGGTTCTCACGGAGGCTGATTATCAGAATAGAACAGGTGTGGCACTGCTGATCGAATTGATTCGTGGAAGACTCAAGCGAGCAAATACTCTGCTGAATCCCCGATTTAATTCAGTAAGTGCAGCACGGACGACTGATGCCATGTTTGACTATGTGACTTTCAGCGTCAGTCATGAGGAAGATCAATCGGATGCTGCCGTGGAATTCCTTGCCGTTGAGCTGAACAGACTCAAAAAGCACGGCGTTACCGAGAAGGAAGTTGAGCATTACAAACAATTGCATTTGACACGTGCCAGGAACCTGTTTCCTCAACGAGAAGTGGCAAACAGTAGCTCTCTCGCTGGTGCTCTGGTTCAATATGTGATGTCGGGTTCTACCTTCATATCATCTGAAACCCGGCTGGAACAGATTGAACAACTGGTCACTAAGACGACACTTAAATCAGTGAATGAGGGGTTGAAAGTGCTGTTAGGTCGCCAGAAGAGTCTTTTTTCCATCTATGCCTATAATACAACCAAACCGAAGCTGAACGATCTGGTGGCTTCCACCGCGAGCAAATCAGTGACCCGGGTAAAACCTCCAGGTATCGAACTCGTCAGTTTTCCAAACCGACCCACAGCGAAAGATCTGAGTCCCGGGACAATAGTCAAAGAAACATCATTGGTAGATGGAAAGGTAACTGAATGGCATCTGAGTAACGGTGCAAAAGTCCTTCTGTTTCCGAACAAGAAAGAGAAGAAAAAGATTATGCTGATGGCGTTTCGCGTGGGAGGTGTAAGCAGGGTACCTGAAGATCTGCTCGCTGCTGCGGACCTGATGGGAGTGGTCATGTTAAAGAGCGGGATTGAAGGTATCACGATCCAGCAACTGGGTGAGTATCTCAGCAGTCAGCAGATCGGACTCAATCCATTTATAGCGCCCTATTTTAATGGCTTCAATATGTCTTTTAACAATGACAAAGTATTTGATGCATTGGAAGTGTTGCACCTGGTGGTTCAGGATAATGATCTCGAGTCTGGTCTGTTGGGTCAGCTTAAGCAGGTATTTATGAGTCAGCGCCAGAAACTTCTTGTGCATCCTCTTGGAAGTCTTCAGATGGCGGCGCAAGAGTCCCTGTTTCCTGATTCGTCACACCTGCATTTGCACAAACCGGCATTTTACAATGAGGTTGAGGAAGGTGACATTACTCGAGTCTACCAAAATCTGTTTGGAAACAGTGCTGAATTTGTCTACGTTTTTGCAGGTGACTTTGAAATAGATAGTCTTCGTGTTCCTGTCAGCCGTTTTCTGGCTTCATTACCTGCAGTGAAAGGAAAGGTTGTTGAAGCCAAGCGTGAAATACTTGCCCAGACATCGAGAAAACTTGTCAACAAGGAGAGCCCGGAAGATCGCAGTATGCTGGTCTATACCATGGTCAGCCACAGTGAGGTGTTGGATTTATCGAGTCGGTTGAGCTATCTGCTGCTTAACACAATTCTGCAAAACAGGTTGCTCGAGGAAGCCAGAGTAAATCAGTCTTTGGTCTATGCAATTCAAGTACAATTTGAAGAGGCAATGCGAATCAAGAAGTACAACACCTTTCAGGTTCTTTCCAGGTGCGCTCCCGGTAAAGAGGAACAACTGGAGGACATCATACTGGCCCAGTTTGATGACCTGGCTGCGAATCCGGTTTCAAAGAAAGAGCTTGCGGACGCGGTAAAAGCCGTGAAGTTTATGATGAAGAGTCGGTTGGCCCAGAACTCGGCGGCCATTGCTGCTTTGACGACATTGTATGTTGACGGTATCGGTATCGAAGGTGTGTTTGAATATAATGATGGACTGGATAAGATAGACGCCGGGTATGTTCAGCAGACGATGAAAGCGTTCTGGGATCCTGCCGTCTATGTCGAGACGCTGTATCAACCCAAAGGGTTCTCGCAGCCGTAATATCAACCTAAAAATCGGAGAACAGAAACGTGACTTACAAATATATCCGACTCGAACAGGAAGGAAAGATTGCTGTATTAACACTGAACGCACCAGAAGTGCTTAATGCATTGTCATCAGATATGGTGGCGGAGATCTCTGCAGGTATTAGCGAGGCTTCCCAGCCAGACAGTGGTATTCGATGTCTGATGATGACCGGAGAGGGGCGGGCTTTTTGTTCAGGCGCCAACCTGTCAGGCGGAGGATCAGCATCTGAATTACCACCGGCCGGAAGTGTACTGGAGACTCATTATGCGCCCGTGATGAATAAGCTGCGAAATCTGCCTTTCCCGTTTATGACGGCTGTAAATGGCGTTGCCGCTGGTGTCGGAATGAGTTTTGCGATGATGGGTGACCTGGTGATTGCCGCCCGGAGTGCCTATTTTTTACAGGCATTTGCGAAGATTGGATTGGTACCGGATGGCGGTGCCACATACTTCCTGCCTCGTATGATCGGATGGAGCCGGGCGCTGGAATTATCGCTTCTGGCAGATAGATTACCCGCAGAGACGGCGGCTGAATGGGGTTTGATTAATCGTGTTGTCCCAGATGAGGATCTTAAGGATGAGGCCTTGAAACTAGCACAAAGGCTGGCAGATGGTCCCAGGTCCTTGGGACTAATTCGCAAAGCCTACTGGCGCAGTTTCGAGAACAGTTTTTCCGAGCAGATGCAACTGGAATCGAATCTCCAATCACAAGCCCAACAAACCTGGGACGCGGGCGAAGGTGTTACAGCATTCCTGGAGAAACGAGAAACCCGATTCGAAGGAAGGTAATCGTTGACTCGGCCATCACACTGGCCTATTTCACCCGACTGCCGTGCTTGAGACGGATGTCATGCCGGATTTGCTATCGCACTTCTCACGGAACCAACTTTAGTCACCGGAAGAGGTTGGCACGTCCGTAAATGGTATGCCCTTATCTACTCTGGGTTCCTGTGGAAGACCCAGCACTCTCTCAGCGATAATGTTGGCCATGATCTCATCAGTACCACCGGCTATCCGGAACCCGGGAATGCTCATATACGCGGATTGAAACAGACTATCAACTTCCTCTGATTCGGCCGTATACATGATTCCTGCCTGCTCCATCAGGTCGATGGCAAACGAAGCCAGATCCTGGGATTTAGGTGCGCCAACCAGTTTGCCTATACTGTTTTCGGGGCCAGGAATCTCCCCTCGAGACAATGCGGTCATGGACCGATAACCAGTAAATTTCAATCCCGATTCCTGCACATACCAGTTAGCAAGCTTTGCCCGAACGCCCCGGTCTTCGATTGCGGGCCGATCGTCGATATTCATTTTTTCCGCCAGTGCCATCGCACTCCTGAATCCTGCACCGCCGCCGCCGCCACCACCAATCGAGGCGCGCTCGTTCATCAATGTGGTCAAGGCAACCTGCCATCCCTGTCCGACCTCACCCAGTCGCTGAGCATCACTTACTCTGACATCCGTAAAATACACTTCGTTGAATCCGGAAGCACCAGACATCTGTTTGATTGGTTTGATCTCAATTCCAGGTGATTTCATATCCAGAAAGAAGTAACTCAATCCCTGGTGCTTGGGCATATTTGGATCAGTCCGGAGGACGATGATGCCCCAGTCCGAATACTGAGCCCCGGAGGTCCAGATCTTCTGACCGTTGATAATCCAGTCATCTCCGTCTCTTTCCGCCTTGGTACGTAGTGCCGCAAGATCAGAACCACCGGCTGGTTCACTGAATAGTTGACACCAGACTTCCTCGCCACTGGCAAGTTTTGGCAGGTATCTGAGTTTCTGTTCTTCCGTGGCCCAGGTCATCATCGTGGGTGCCGCCATTCCCTGACCGATACCGAACATACCAGTGTTTGGTGCGTTCAGCTTACCTTCTTCCTGATTTAGAATTACCTGCTCGATCGCTGTTGCACCTCTGCCCCCATACTCTTGGGGCCAGCGGATAACGGCCCAGCCAGCATCGGCCTTTTTCTTCTGCCAGAGTTTAGCCTGCTGGATGAAGTCAAGCCCCTCCAGATCCTGGCTTGACGGAATATTTGCCTTCAGCCAGGTAGCGGCTTCTTCTCTAAATTTTGCTTCTTCAGGGGAGTCGTTAAAGTCCATCAGATATCTCCTTATGCTGCATTCTGCTGTTCAATGGCCGAAATCAACTTGTCCTGCCACTGGCCTTCACTGCCGATATTTACAGACAGCAATTTGGCTCGTCGATAGTGAAACTGGCAGTCAAATTCCCAGGTAAAACCCATACCACCGTGGGTCTGGATATTTTCTTTTGAGGCAAAGTAGTAGGCCTGAATGGCCGCGACTCTCGATGTGGCTGCAGCGACCGGTAACTCAGCAGCGTCCGTGTTCAAAGCCCAGGCACCGTAGTAGCAATTAGATCGGGCAAGCGTATTCTTCACGTACATGTTGGCGAGCTTATGCTTGATTGCCTGATAACTGGCGATTGGTCGACCAAAGGCATAGCGGCCGAGGGCATACTCTTTTGCCATCTCCAGGGCTGCATCAGATCCACCTGCCTGCTCCCAGGCAAAGAGTGGGGCTGCGCGATTGAGTATGTTCTGAGTCGCAGCCCAGCCAGCACCATCCTCACCCAACAGTTCAGCATTGGCCTTATTGAAAGTAACTGACGAGTGCGATCGGCTTGGATCAATCGTAGCCACACTCTCTTTTGTGACACTCCCCTGATCCAGTTCCACAAGAGATAAGCTTGCACCATCTCCCGTATCTGACTTCGTGACCACTATCGCAAAGTCAGCAATTTCAGCGTCAGCAACGGGTATCTTGGTTCCTGAAACTGAATCCCCGCCAGTCGTTGACAGGCTCGCGGGCGACGTTTGCCCGGGTGCTTCGGCCATGGCGAATGTGCCGATTACCTCGCCACTTGCCAGCTTGGGAAGCCAGGTCTCTTTCTGCGACCTGGAGCCGTAGGCTAGAATCGCTTCGGTTGCCAGATAGACAGAAGATGAGAACGGTAACGGAGCTACTGCCCGCCCCAGTTCGTCTGCTATCACTGATAGCTCAAGATAACTCAAACCAAGGCCATCATATTCTTCGGGGATAACCGTTGATGTCCAACCCATCTCAGTGACTTTTTTCCAAAGATCGGCGTTAAACGGGGCGCCGTTCTCTAATGCTTCACGAACAACTTTCATCGAACAGTGGTCCTGCAGGAACCCTCGTGCCTGCTCTCGAAGCAGGTTTTGTTCCTCTGTGAATTCAAAATTCATTGATAACTCCCGAATTGTTGCCAGATACTTTACCTAAGATACTTTTTTGTGGGGGTATTGGGCAAGTCGCCGGTAAAAATAGTTTAGAGATAAATGGCACTTACTTAAGTACTCAGACATAAGTACTCAGACATAGTTGCGATCCCTGGTTGCTCTTTTCGCA
>PBRC01000004.1 GCA_002725285.1 Gammaproteobacteria bacterium
CTGCCGCCAACTATTTAACCATTTGAGAGCAAGGGCCTTACCTTTGATATCTACTCAGCCATGCCGCTTTAATTGAATCGAAATTCGCTGGTTTATCCGGGTTCCACCCTGTCTTTTTCACATAATCCGGGGCAAGTTATCGGTCATCACCACACGCTTGAAGAATCATTGTCCTAAGACTTGTGTTGGGCAGCTCTGATATTACGGTCGACCCAGAGTGAGGAGGTGTGATTATGAACAGGAAATGAGGGCTCACGCTGGTTATATTTTGGCATGGGTCATAGTATTTTTTTAGACTCCTTTTCTCACTTCAAGGAGGTTCTCGAAACCAACCCGTCTTCCTTCAGCCGCCAGAGCAGCACATCGAGGCGGTCCTGACCAAAAAACGGTTCACCTTTGTACGCACAGGTCGGTACGCCCCAGTGGCCTGCCTTTACGTGATCTGCTTCATTATGTTCTATTTTCGCATCCAGACGGCCAGCCTCTGCGCTGATTTGTTTATCCATTTCAGCAAGGTTAAGTTTTGCTTTTTCGGTAGCTATCGCCATGTGATCAGCCTCATGCCAATCACCGGTACCACCCCAGATCAAACTGGAAACCTCATCAGCAAATTCAATCCCCCGGCCCAGTTCAGCGGCCAGCACGCCAAGTCGCGTCAGTCTATAGATATAGGGTTGTTCCTCACTGGTACGTCGTAAACCGTTTTCATCAATCAGTTGGACGACAGGGTCTGGATTCGGCCAGGTAAACGGTAGATCAAGGAACTTTGCGACCCGAAATACATCAGTCATAAAATAGGGGAACCACTGCGGATGCACATTATCAAAGAACTCCGGTGTACGAATCGCGATGGGATAAACCGGNCGAAAGTTAACATCCAACCGGTAGTCCTCCTGCCAGCCCCTCAACCGTTTCGTGGCAAGGTAGGACCAGGGACTCCTAAACGACCAGAACACATCAATTTTCATTGTTTCGCTCATCATGACTCTCTCTTATCTGCCCTCCAAGGGATAAATGGGGTCAGNNTTGAATGACATTTACTTAAGCGCTCTTACGAGGCACTCTTACGACGTTCCGATCCCAGCTTTCTCTTTTCGCTAATTAGATCATTTCACGCTCAACGAAGGCATCCATTCAGATACTGAGCAAATCTTGAGTGTCCTGAACTATTTTCTAGAGAGTATTTTTTGTGCTCTCTGCTAATCTCGCGTTGCGGCGCTCGAGTCGTTCACGCAGGCGTGCGTGACGTGCCGGTGTAAGCGGATAGTTCCAGATAAGTCTCAACGCCATTCCGTAGAATACGACAGGACCGAGACAATACACCATGCGCAACGATAGAACGCCAATTTCAGTGCTGGCGGCGATACCTCCCTGAGGATCAAACCCGAGTAAGCCCACTATATTGAGTGATGCGCCAGTCCCGAATGCAATAGCGATCTTTTCACTGAAACCCATAAAGGCAAAATAGGTACCGGCACGCTGACCACCGGAGCGGGCACTATCAACATCCACTACATCGGCAAGCATGGCGACGGGCAGGAANTGCAAGCCACCAAAACAAAAACCCTTGACAGTGAACAGCAGAAAGAACGNCAGATAGTCACCATAGTCAAGCAGCAGATTTGCAGCACTGACGCAGGCAACGGTAATCAGTGTCATCATGAACGCACGGTGTTTACCGATNNTCCTGCCTAACCANAACCAGAATGGAATCGCGCCAAGACCNGCGATGAAGTAAATAAAGTAGGCTGCTCCAATTGTTGGGACACCCACAATGTCACGAATAAAGAACAATGATACAGCATTACGAAAAGACTCACCGAAATATACCAGTACAGCAATGATAAGCACTCGAACCATCGGGCCGTTCTTAGCTACAAGCTTGAGCCCTTCCACGAAAGTTGGCCGTTTCTCGGTGGCGACCGCTGCAGGTTCTTTCACCATTGTAAGAACGATGCTTGCACAAATGGGCAGTACGATAATGACAGTCCAGGCTAATCCCTGCAGTACCGGCCCTGTCAGGGTGGCCCGATCGACTATCTTCTTATCCGCAAAATTGCCTGTGAAAGCACCAATGGCATCACGCCAGAGCGTACTGAATACCTCACCGACNCCAGAGCCACCATCAGCCTGAATTTCAATAATCATCGGTACTGCCGCCGCGACCATCAAACCCACCAGAACGTAGATTTCTCGAGCAGCAGTCACACGACTTCGCTGGTGGTATTCTGGCGAGAGTTCTGCACCCCAGGCGCGGTGAGGTAATGCAATCATGGTACTGCCAAGAAAAAAGATCGCCAGCCAGATCAGGAAGTAAANCAGACCAACCNCTTCATCTGGGATAAACAGNTTGTACACACCGATCATCATGACGGGCACACCAATGAACAACCATGGCTTGCGGCGCCCAAATGGCGTGCGCCAGCGGTCCGAGATTTCGCCGATAATGGGATCTGAAATCACGTCAGTGAGGCGAGCGAGCATTAAGATGGTACCAACTGCAGCCAGACTGATACCAAGTCCACCGGAGTAGTGCGCCGGAATCCAGATGGCAAGGGGGTAACCAATTACGGCAAGTGGAAGCCCCATGGTCCCATGGGCGTAAATAGTAGTTCGTGACAGAATCTGGGTCATACGCAACCTTTTACAAATCGTTTTGTAGATATCTTGGAATATCTGGTGTTTTATATTCTTGTAAGACCAAGATTGCCTGCAGCAGGCCGTCTATTCAAGCCCTCAGCTGGTGGGNTCAGAGTAGAATGGCACTTACTTAAGTGCTCATACGTCGTTCCGATCCCAGGTTTCTCTTCTCGCTTANCCCAATTGACTGGCCCTGTTTGAAGAATCATCAATTGACAAACAGTCGATCAATATCAGATTGAATCTGATTACCATCAGCCAGGTTAGAAACCCAAGCCTCCGGGATGCCGTCAGAACCAGCGTCAAAATGAGCACCACAGACAGCACCCAGGACTATCGCACGTCCGCAGTTATCACCCCCCGCATACAGATTCTGTCGAATTGCATCAACGAAGCTGGATGCAGTCTTTAAATTTGCTAACAAACTCGCCGTGCCACTCCCGAGATCACAATGTAATCCAAATTCTCTGGTTACCTCTCGAACAGGAACGTCCATCGAAAGTGCTCGATTCAATAGCTGCTGTGTTTCGGTTGTTCCAGCTGCCACGCCCTTGGCGATCGCTGACGACATTGGTTCACCTTGAATGGCGGCTTTGAGAAGCTGCGCACTGACCATACCAAAGTCAACCGCCCTGGGTGCGTTATTTGTCACTCTTACTGCTGAGGAACAAAGCACCTCAAGATGTGGATCGTCCACATGACAGGCAATCAAGGGTGGGAGTTTACTGATTGCAGGGAGTTGCTCGTCGATTGCCCCAGGAAATTCTTCGGAACCCACCAGAGCATCAGCCAGTGCAAGGCCGTACTCAAGCGATTGTTCCGGCACAGCTGTCGCACTTGCATAAACTTCTATCTGGTCTCGAAGCCGCTCGCCACTGAAGCGCTTTGCGGCTGCAAGAACTTTCGTCAACATGCCCTGTTGTATCGCTGCATCACCAGAGAACGGGATTAAATTGACTGCGTCGAGAGCATCACTTTCATCACGATAGATGCGATCCAGTGTCTGCCGTGTGGGTCGGTCAATGTAGCCGCGGAAGTCTCCACCATATCCGAAGTGCAGACGAAACTGCTCCTGATAATGTTGCTTATTGTAGTGCCCGTCATTCTCCGCCAGGGACGTCAGCATCACCTGCATCTGTTCACCATACTGAGAAAGTTCACCGGCGCGTTTCTTTCCATGCGCAAAGTAGCCAACATTCCCATCGTAATCCTCTTCATCAGGTTGCCTAAACTCCGGTTGATCAGGTGCAAGTTCGCTGATTCGACGCTGACTGTACATCCAATGGAATCCCATGGTCGCAGCGTCAGCAACGAATGCGCCCAATATGCAGTTTTTAGCTCGCTTCTGTTGTTCTGAATTCATATCCACTCCTNTTACACGTCTCTGATGTCCTCGTTCGAACCGTTGAACTGAAACGATGGTGTACTAGCGATCACTTTATGTCTCATTCGCTACGAAATGCTTTTCGCCATTCTTTAACCAACTGAACCCCGAAAAATAACATTACCACGCCATCGACAAGAAATTTGACAAATATGGAGGATTTGAAGCGGTATGTGTCGCTGGATTGCTCGTACACAGGACCATAGTATCGAGCCTTGTTTGATATGGTTGTCAAAATATCTGAATCTTCATCAACACTGAACACTAACCTCTTTAGTGGTTCAACCAGCAGTGGCGTATCAAAATCCATACCATAGACTTGTTGGATAACTTTGCCCTCAGGATCAACCACACTTGCCTGAATCAGATGTTCGAATCCCTTGGGTGATGGTTCATACAAAAACCCAAGTTGCTCCGATATACACTCAATGGTTGCCGCGTCGCCACTGAGAAATTACCAGTTATCATCATTCACCTACTGTGTATCTCGAAAGTGTCTCATCATGGCAGGTATGTCATGTACTGTATCAAAACCCAGGGTAACGACATCAAAACTATCCGCCCCAGTGCGTCTCTTGCTTTCAAAACGACACTGGCCAGATGCTTTGTTGTAGTCGGGCAGATGCACTGAGAACTTGTATAAATCAAACTAACGATGAGAGGTTCCCCCAGTAGTCTGAAAGATTAACGATCCCTCCTTCGATATTATGAAATTGATAGTCGTCCAGTTGTCGATTGATTGCGCTCTGACTCAAAATCTGAGCTTTGACTCGATCGAAGCCAGAGGCTTCCCGGGCAGGATCTACTGCGATTATCAGTACCAGGGAGCGAGAACATAACCTTACNAATCTTTTCTTATCCATTGACAAGAACCAGATAACATCACGCCGATACTTCATCTGAGAGTGATATATCTAATAGCAGACGCTCAGTGTTTAATCCGAAACCTCACATCCAACACTTAGAATAACAAGAAGTTAACACACACTGCCAAGGGTGCCCAAAATCGGGTGTCCACGTTAATCTGCTTACTGTATTCTTAACTGTTCTTCATACAGGGAGATCAATCCAATGACAGAAACAAAAATTAAGCGTGTCCACCACATCAGCTTGGCTGTAAACAACGCTGAAGAGGTGATGGAATCATGGTCATCAGTAATGGGCATCGCCCCATGGACCTGCCTTGAAATGAAAGGAGAGGATCGCAAAGGTCGACCCTGGACCGGCAAAGAGTATTGGGCCAAAATCGGAGATGTAGTCATCGAGCTCATCGAACCAGGTCAGGGTCGTATTGTGCAGTCAAAGTTCCTTGATGACGTTGGCCCCGGCTTGCATCACATTGCGTTTGAAGTGGACAACGTGGATGAGACAATCGCCGAGTACCAGGAGAAAGGTGCAGAGCTTATTCTCAAGAGTCCGGGAAGCTGGGCTTACTTCCGCACAGGCGGACCTGACGGCGCAATCATCGAAATCTCTCAGCATCAGGTCGAGCACGAAAGAGAAGTCGTCAAACAATAGCCAGCAACAGTTGGGGTCAGAGCAAAGTGCCAGAGTAATTCTCGCATCGCCTCGAATCGCAGCGTCCGGTATGCACAATACCTGTATGACTGACATGTGAATGATGACTTCAAGGTCTTCGGTAATCCCCCGATTAATAATGGTTCTCAGAAGTAGTCATTCTTATGCTGCCTGTTTCAGTTTTTGTCTTGAGGTAATTCCTCCGATAGCCATGTTAGGTCGCTCATTGTTGTAACGCCATAGCCACGCTGTTGCCGTTTCTCTCGCATACTCTATCGACTTGAATTGATGTTGATCCAACCATTCATGACGAACAGTGCGATTGTATCGTTCAACATCTGCGTTCTGTTATGGTTTCCCAGGTTGGATGTAATGAAGGCAAACTAAAGTCGCATCAACAATTTGCGCCCCATTACCGAATATGATCTGAATGGCACTTACTTAAGGAACGACTTGCTGCTGACAGTCCTATGCTTGACAAGCTCGCGAACGTCTTCTCTTTTCGCGTTCTCTTTTCACATAGTTCTACAGCGCGCAAAGGCAGGAACCGGAGCCGCAAAGCTGTCTGAACGAATGGAGCACAGGGACGTGCGGAACGAGTAAGCGAAAAGAGAAACCTGGGATCGAAATGATCTAAGAGCACTTAAGTCAGTGCCATTAGAGGCTGATCCTGCTTTCACACTNCTCTCATTTACCTGACNATTTTGAGGATGAAAAGCTTGAGTCTGTATTGGCAGTCGCGTTTACAGGTCTGCTGCGCAGCGGATGAAATGGGCTTTTGCATGTCAATATGAATACAATATCGGCCTGAAATATCGAGCCGATAATATGACCGGAAAACCTACCTTTCTACACGCACTGATCTGTTTCTCTGTCATCGTCTTGATGATTTCGGTTGGACTATTTGTTTATAACATCAGTCTCCACAGCATTTTGTTTCTCTGTCTTTGCTGGGCTGTATTCAACGCCAGTTTTTTGGGGTATGCCTACCTTGAAATTCAATCAATGATGAGTGATGCGATTACACGGGCGCTACCCGCAATATACATATTTATCCTCATTGGCATGGTGATCGCGAGCTTCATGCAAAGCGGTACGATAACGACGCTAATATATTACGGTCTTGCATTACTGGAACCTTCGACATTTCTATTCACCGGGTTGCTGTTATGTTGTCTGATGTCGGTTGTCACAGGAACATCTTGGGGGACCGTTGGGACATTAGGCGTCGTTTTTATGGGGGTCGGCGCCGGGCTGAACGTGCCACTGCCAATTGTGGCCGGCATGGTGATATCGGGCGCCACCTTCGGCGACAAGCTTTCACCGATTTCAGACACGACTAATCTTGCTGCGATGAGTGCCGAAACCGATCTGTATGCTCACATTCGATCGATGCTGTACACCACTGCACCAACACTCATTATCGTTCTGGTGATAATGATCTATCTGGGAAGCCAGCTTTCAGATAGCAGCCTACCAGAGCAGGAAATCAACGATATTAGAGTGGCCATTAGAGATGCCTACCTGTTGAATCCGATTATCACGCTCATTCCACTACTGGTAATGGTTGTGCTCAGCATGAAGAGGTTTTCACCACAGGTGAGTATGAGTCTTAGTATCCTTGCCGCATGTATNGTGNCAGTTCTGTTTCANGATACCGATATCGTTTCGATTGCAAATGCACTCTGGAGTAACTCCAAGGGAACGACTGGCATTGAGAGCATTGACACCCTCTTAGGTCGTGGTGGAATCAGCAGTATGAGCTGGACCTTGTTGCTGTCGATCATGGCNCTCGCNATGGGAGGGATTCTATTCAAGGGCGGCTTTCTGGAAGTACTTCTTGCCTGGGGTATCAATCGANTAAGGAGAACGGCTTCCCTTGTGGCACTTACNATTGCNTCGGGATTTGCCGGGAATCTTGCGATGGGTGAGNCCTACATCAGCATTATTTTGAACTGCCAGCTATTCGGTAAGAATTTTGATGCTTTGGGACTCCAGAGAAGTATGTTGTCGAGATCCGTTGAAGAAGGCGCCACGCTGACCACGGGACTCATTCCCTGGACGACGGCGGGAGCATTTTACACGGCAACCCTCGGCGTCCCGGTTCTTGATTACCTGCCCTATGCTTTTCTGAACTACCTTAACCCGGTTGTTTCCATCGCCATGGCGGCACTGGGGCTGGGATTGCTAAAACAATCGACAGCCGAGAAGAGCAGGAGGTGATTGGATCAGAGTAGAATGCACTTACCTGAGTGCTCTTATGACGTTCCGATCCCTGGCCAAGGGTTTTGGTGGCTGGAAGACAGGTGCTGAACCGATTGAAGATTTCGCAAAGACCAGTCGCTGGGTGCGTCGCGATGAATAGCGTAATCTGACCTACCCCATTCCCGGAAGCACGAATCTGGACCATCCGGTATGTTTGCCGACATGACTTCCAGCTCGACCTTTAAAACTGATGAAAGAAGCCAGCATCTAATCGAAGTATTGAGCCAATGATTCATAGGGGTGTAAGATCAGATGAAAATCCAGCACAAGGGGAAGCACCATGCTGATCAAGTTGTTAACCAACCTCGTTCTGCTACCTGTTATTCTGTTCTCTTTTGCAGTATCAACCGCCGGGGAGATTCCGAGAACCCTCAATGGCAAACCTGATCTATCTGGGAACTACAACATCGCGAACCTAACGCCTTTCGAGCGTGATCCAAAATACGGCGAAGCGTTGTTTATGAGCCAGGACGAGGCAAAAGAAATTGAGCAACGTGTAGCTACATTCACAACTCTTGCATCCCAGAACAGCGATCCAAACCGCAGCGCACCACCAAAAGGCGGTGACGGTTCAGGTGGCGCTGCTGGGGCCGTCGGTGGATACAACGCCTTCTGGATTGACCCGGGTACAAAAACCTACGCCGTTGATGGCAAGTTTCGCACATCAATCATCACCGATCCGCCCAACGGTCGCTTTCCTCCGATTTCGGAGGCAGGTGAAGCACGCCGGGCAACACTACATCCTTATATATACAAGAATACCGGTGACGCCTGGTGGCTTGCGACTGGCGATGATCCCTACGATGGCCCCGAAAGTCTTTCGTTGCTGGAGCGCTGCCTATACGTTGGTGTTGCGACTGTGCCCATGCGCTCAGTGCTCTATAACAATTTGAAGACGATCATTCAGACAGAAAATCATGTGGTCATACTGGTCGAATGGATGCACTGGACAAGGGTGATTCGACTCAACGCTGACCATCTGCCTTCTGAGATCAGATCCTTTGGTGGTGATTCGATTGGCTGGTGGGAAGGTGATACATTAGTTGTCGATACGACGAACTTTCTTGAGAAGCCCGGTGTAATCCGTGAGGGTCTTCACGTGGTCGAGCAGTTCACCCGCACTGGGACCGATTCACTGCTATACCAGTTCACCGTTAACGATCCTGACTACACCGCCCCCTACAGTGGCGAATTCACCTGGCCCCAGAGCAACGACAGGTTATTTGAATACGCTTGCCACGAAGGTAATTATGCGATGGGGAACATCCTGCGAGGTGCACGCATACTTGAGCAGGAATCGCTTGCGGATAGTCNATGAAGTCTGTGATTGTTCTTAAAGGCAAGATAGCATTTCTGCAATATGAATCTCTCTCGTCAGGCTCTTATATGAATGATATGGAGAAGCCATGTCTTCGGGCAAAGTAAGAACAGTCTTAGGAGATATTGATCCATCAGATCTTGGTCGCACCATGATGCACGAGCATCTCCTCATTGGGTTTGCCAGATGGCAAATAGAAGCCGGATCTATCGACACAACAACATTTGACGATGCCAGATCGGCCGAAGCAATTAACCTGAAGAATCGTTACTGGATTTCTTACTATGGCAGACACCCCGATGAGTATTCCCTCGATGAAGAAAATGTAGCGATTGAGGAAGCAGAACTTTTCAAAACGGCAGGCGGTGGAACAATCGTCGATGTGACAAATCCGGACCTGACGCGAGATCCGGAAGCACTGAAGAGAATCAGCCTGGCAACGGGTCTACACGTTGTGATGGGGTGCGGCACCTATGTTGGCTCCATGCACCCTCCGGATATTGACAAGCGATCGAGCGAAGATCTTGCCAGTGAGATGGTGAGCGATATTCTCCAGGGCGCGGATGGTACGGCTATTCAGTCGGGCATCATCGGCGAGATAGGAACCGAATTTCCCATTACTAAAAACGAGGCAAAGTCTCTCATTGCTGCAGCCCTCGCCCAGCAACAAAGCGGTGCTGCCATCTCTATTCATCCGGGGCGCAGCGCAGAAGCACCCCTCACTGCCCTGAAACATCTGATCACGGCGGGTGCAGATCCGGAAAGAGTGATCATGGGGCATCTCGATCGCACTATCTTTGAGGAAGATGACTTTACTGAACTTGCAGAAACCGGTTGCTACCTTGAGTTTGATCTCTTTGGTCAGGAGTCCTCCTACTATGCTCACGGCCCGATCGATATGCCCAATGATGCAACTCGTATAAACCATATAATAAGGCTCATATCCAAAGGATTTGGAGAGAAAATTCTGCTCTCGCAGGATATCTGCCAAAAAACCAATACCACAACCTATGGGGGACATGGGTACGCCCACATTCTTGAAAACGTCGTGCCAATGATGCAGCGAAAAGGACTTAGTGACGAAGAAGTTGACCGAATGCTAATCCACAATCCAGCCAGGATTCTACCGCTGTTTGATCCCATTTAAGGAAGCGACATCCTCGCGTCAGCCCAGGCATTGGGATCATATAGATCTGGATCGAAGTAGTCGAAATAGCGCTGGTCATACAGCTCGTCCGGAATCTTCTCAATGTACTTAAGCCACTTATGTCTCGTCCCGAGAGCATAAAGTCCCCGGTGAATGAACAAGCCGAAACGATCTTTTACCAACTACGCAGTATCACCAGCGGTCTGCTCAGGTTGGAACATCTCGTTTCTCCCTGGTTATTCAAGGTCAGTTCCGTGGGCCTGACACAAGGATGGCCTTGCGGGATATGCTGCAATTCTTCAACGGCAACTCACCAGTCAGCAGGTGGGGTTCTATTGTCAGGATTGAAGTAACTGGCAGTAAAGCTCTGGTTTCAACGTTGCTTCCCACCAGACTCTGACAATGCTGGGAAGCTTAAAAATGTATCCCTTAGTCTTTGAGATCTCAAAACATAGAAGAGACAAGAGAACGAAAGAACTATCTGTGTAAGATCAAGATTTGAGATTGATTCACGACTCGTTACTGACCAGAGTATTCCAAGCAGATTTAAGATTGCAGAGACAATTAGCAGTGATTTTCCATTGGCCCAGATGAACCGCGGAACGCTTCCAGCTGACGAATGACGGCGGATCCAGGCAACAAGTACCGCCAAAGTTGGTAGTGCCGAAATAACTGCCACACTCAAATGGACATTGGTTGCGTAAAAAATCCCCATGAAATCAAACGACTTTTTTTTAAAATACAGGTCAAATGGCATTATCACCAGAGCCCGGCAGAGAAAGGCCAACCAGAAAGCAGACCCGGGGCTCACCTTTAACGTAAAATCATCATCATAGGATTCTAGTGAGTAAAGTTTCATCGGACATCGCTGGGGTCAGACTGACCGAATTTCTCCGACTTCGTACTCAAGCGGAATACGCCTGCAGATTTCACTGATTCCATGGCCTGAGGAAAGCTATTCACGATTTCCGGATAATCTGCTCGATACTTTCCCTGATAGGCCTCCAGAATCGGGACCAGGTTGTTTTTCACCCTCTGAGCATTCAGCGAATAAGTCTTGTCACCTATCCTCATTCGTACGGAACCACCTTGATCCAACATCCCAACCCAACCGCTTTTGCCATCTCCAACAACGTAGAGGTCACCTTCAAACTGCACAACCCAGATGATCACGACCCGTGGTAACAGGCCAGAACTAACTTCAAATCTGATTTCATCTATTGACCGCGTATCGCCCCAGGCAGCCGGCACTTCCGTTTCAGTACCACCTAACAGAAATCCAGGTACCGGTCCAACCGGTGTGACTACTACGAAGATCAATACAGCCAGCACCAAAACTGATACGCTAACTTTCAAAATTCTTGCACCCATTCGTTTTTGCCTCTCCTGATTCAGTAGGTAGTGATGACGCTACCTACAAAAAGTCTTACCACCTTCTTTCCTGTCTAAGGTGTTTTTAAACGTTTACAAACGATCTCATTCTTGCTCATTAGAAGCAACCCACTACTTGACCGCAAGAGACTGCCAGCACAATGGATACAACACCACTGAGGCAACACCATCACTTCACACACCCTCACAAGAACAGGTGCTAACGCTTCACTGGCTCCTTGCCCAGTTACGTAAGAAGGATGATTAACAAGTCAGGTAGTAAATGTTACAACTCGCTAACAAATGGTATGACCACAAAATGATTTCTTCGGATATTACCCTGCTCTATGAGCAAAACATCCATCCGTTTCTGCGTTGTAATATATGGCGATCCCAGGTTTCTCTCTTCGCTTACTCGTTCCCTAAGTAAGTGCCCTTCTACTCTGACCCTAGTTTTTCTCTGCCAGTATCAACTGGTCGCTGGCGTTACGTTGAATCAATTTCCAGAGATTCTCAACATGATTTCGCGTGGTCGCCTCGACGCCGATTGAGACGCGCACCATCCAGTAACCGTCAAGTTGCGAGGGACTCATGAACGCGTCACCCGACTGGTTGATCGTATTCACCCAGGCAAGCGTATGATGATCGAGTGCCTCTGCTGTTAGCCCTGGTGGTTCGTGACGTATGCAGACAGTTTGCAGATGGACCGGCGCCAGTACGCGCCAGTGTTCACTTTGACTGACCTGAGATGCAAACCACTGCGCGTTGTCGAGGTCGCGACGCAGACGATCCCTGATCGATTCGATGCCATCTATACTCAGGTGATACCATAATTTCAGTGCCCGGAATCGGCGCCCCAGTGGTACACCCCAGTCGCGGTATTGTTTGACTTCATTATCGACAGAGGAGCGCAAGTAGCTCGGGTTGGTCGACATCACTCGTACAAGATGCTGCACATCGCGCACGTAAAAAAGAGAGCAATCGAGTATTGTGCCCATCCACTTATGTGGATTCCATGCGATAGAATCAGCCACTTCGACTCCCTCCCACAGATGTCGGTATTCTGGTAATAACATTGCACTCCCGGCCATCGCCGCATCAACGTGTAACCAGATCGCATGAGCAGCTGTGATCCTGGCAATCTCTGCCAGTGGATCGAAGGCGGTGACACCGGTTGAACCAATCGAGGCGACAACTGCGCAGGGCACGGCACTGTCAGCTAAATCAGACTCAATTTGGTCGGCTAGCGCTCTCACCGACATGGCCCGTGTGCCCGGATCCATTGAAACCAGGCGAAGATTATCGCGGCCGAAACCAGCCAGCAGCGCAGCCTTGACTACCGACGAGTGCGCTTCTTCAGTGGTGTAGACAAGCAGAGGTCTGTCCTCAGCCTGCAGTCCTCCACGACTTTCCGAATAATCGCTGGTACGCTCTCGGGCGATCAATAACGCAGTCAGGCATGCTGTCGAAGCGGTATCCTGGATACACCCTTCCCACTGCCCAGAAAGGCCCATCAGCTGGCGCATCCAGTCACAGACCACCTCCTCGACCTCGGTCAGGGCCGGGCAGCTTTCCCACGAAATCCCGAGTGTACCGAGACCTGAGCTTGCTATATCGCCAAGGGTAGAAGCTAGTGACGCATTTGAAGGGAACCAGCCGTAATGCATTGGATGTTGAACCTGAGTAATTCCAGGTACGATTATTTGTTCCAGCTCACGCAGCAAATCTTCTGGATTTCGGGGAGACTCTGGCGGCGTGCGCGAAAACTGACTGCGTACGTCACCAGGTTTAACTGAGGCCCGAACCGGGCGCTGTTCCAGATCAGCGCGGTAATCGGCGATCCAGTCAATCAGTTCGTGTCCAGCCTGACGAAATTCATCGGGGGTCATGAGATTCCTTGGATGACAAGCAGAAAGGTTGCCGGTTCTCAGGGTGAGATTGAAATCTGGATAACACCAAATGTAGATAAATCACCATCATCATCCCGTACACGATAGATAAGTGAATCATATAGAACATGCCTGGTGGGTTTAACGAGACCCGCCGATTCATAGAAACGGATTGCCGAAATCGAGAAACCAGTGTGTTCTGCTATTTTTCCTATCGATAATATTGCATCTCCTCGCAATTTCCTGACCTCAGAAAAAAAAGAGCTTGCCCTAAAGTTAGGCTGAGGTATTAGGTTACGCCTGTCAATACTGTGGGGTAAAACAATGAGTAAACTTGAGCATGTAAACATTGCGGTAACCAATCCCACGCGAACAGCGAATATATTGTGCGATCTATTCGACTGGCAAATTCACTGGAGCGGCAGTGGCAAGCCGGGTGGCCAAACTGTTCGTGTGAGCTCTGGGGATGAATATGTTGCTGTATACACTCACGATGGTCAGCCAGATGGAGACGGATCAACAGGTTCCTATAAAGGTGGTTTTAATCATGTCGGTATTGAGTTCGAGGTGGTTTCCTACTACTAGGATGGCGGTTCATCTCGACTGAACGACCACACCTATCAATCAATCTTGATACCATGTGGCTTATCTTCTCAAGCAACAAGGAACGACATGGCATTTTACGAACTAAGACAGTACAAGATCCTTCCAGGAAAGATGGATGAATGGGTAAGCTTCATGGAAGAGGTCATCATCCCTTTTCAGGTGGCCAGAGGCATGGTCATTAACGGAAGCTTTCGCGACGAGGCTGATGACACAGCTTATTTCTGGACACGTCGATTTGAAAGCGATGAAGAATGCGAAGTGCTTTACCAGGCTGTCTACCAGAGCGATGTCTGGAAGAATGAGATTGCCCCGAGGATTCCTGAGATGATGGATCGCTCGGGGATTAAGGTCACCAGGATCCAGCCAACATCCAGAAGCGTCACTCAGTAATCTAGCCTGGATAATTCACCAATGCATCGCTACGTCAGTGTTCGATGTAAGAAATTCAATAGATTACTGAAGTTCTGACAAGTTTGGGATATGACAGACTGTGCCTGATCAACTATCCGGACTAGTAAGACCGTGGCATCCCCAGCACGTGCTGACCAATGAAATTCAGGATCATCTCACGGCTGACAGGAGCGATCCGGGCAACGAAAGCTTCCCGCAGGTAGCGCTCCACATGAAATTCCTTGGCATAGCCCATCCCGCCATGAGTGAGTACAGCGGTTTCACAGGCCTTATAACAAGCCTCTGCCGCCAGATATTTTGCGGCATTTGCTTCGGCGCCACAGGGCTTGCCGGTGTCATAAAGTACTGCTGCTTTCCAGACAAGCGCATCGGCAGCTTCCAGATGAGCCCAGGCTGCTGCCAGAGGATGCTGAATCGCCTGATTCTTACCAATGGGACGATCGAATACGATCCGCTCATTCGCGTAATTCACTGCTTTTTGCAAGGCAACCCGGCCCAGCCCGACAGCTTCAGCGGCAATAAGAATACGCTCCGGGTTGATGCCGTCTAACAGGTAATAAAAGCCTTTGCCTTCTTCACCAATTCGGTCAGATTCTGGCACCGGCAGATTGTCATAAAACGTGGCATTGGAGTCCACAGCTTTGCGACCCATCTTCTCGATCACCTGTGCTTCACAATAATCCCGATCGAAATCGGTGTAGAACATAGTAATGCCGTCGGTCGTCTTGGCACCATCTTCACGCGCAGCGGTTCGAGCCAGCAACAGGATTTTGTTGGCGGTTTGCGCAGTAGAGGTCCACATCTTGCGCCCGTTAACAATATATTTCTCGCCATCCCACACTGCCTTGGTCTCAATTCGTGTGGTGTCGAGACCAGCATTGGGTTCTGTTACGCCAAAGCAGGTACGATCAGCGCCTGCAATCAGAGGAGGTAACAAACGGTTCTTCTGCTCATCCGTGCCGTGCACAACAATAGGATTCGGGCCAAATATATTGATATGAATAGCCGAACAGCCGGAGAATCCCGCACCGGATTCAGCAATGGCTTGCATCATCAGAGATGCTTCGACCACACCCAGACCAGCCCCCCCATATTCCTGGGGCATGGCGATACCCAGCCAGCCACCATCGGCTAGATCCTTGACAAAGTCCTCCGGGAAAACACCATCAGTGTCCCTGTCAAGCCAGTAGGCATCGTCATATTTTTCGCAAAGTTTGCCGATAGCATCACGAACTGCAAGTTGTTCGTCGGTAAAAGAAAGGTCCATCATCTCCCGGTAAATCCGGCCTCCAGATCTGGTGTAAACGTGGTGAATAAATAAAACACGTTTCATCACGCCGGGCAATACTGACTTGGAGCGTTGCGACCTAATTCAAATGGTTAATGCAAATACTGTGTGAATGCTGACGAGTTATAAATTTGAGCAGGGGAAGCATCCCAATCTCTCTGGGAGCTGGTTGTGATGTCGCCACTGAATTCCTGCAAAGACAGATTCTGAGTGAGATATCACACTTTTTTGACTTCCTGTGGAATCTGGTAAGTACCACACTGTTTAAATACCACACTTATGTATCGGCCGCTTTTCCATCAACCAGGATAGAATATTGGCGCTCCGGCGCAGTGCAGGGTACTACAATTCTCTCACTACCCTTGAATGTAATGGTACTCGCACCATCTGGCGCGAACTGCACAATATAGGATTTTCGGATCTGGTCTGTCAGATTCGGTCCCGTCATATGCGGTGTCAGCGAAGAGAAAACGACGACTCCACCTTTGCGAACCGGTGCCGACATTCGCTGCTCCTGTTCCCCAGGCATGCAATCAAAACCGAGCTTCGTCCATTGATGCTCATAGGTGCCCACTCGATGTGCGCCCGGCACTACCCAGGGACAACCGTTTTCTTCATTCGCATCGCAGAGTGCAACCCAGCAGGTGAGATACTGCTGCGGTTCTATAAAGGTGTAACCGTTATCCTGATGCCAGGGAAAATTCTCAGGATTACCAGGCTTTTTGTATACCAGCTGATCCCAGTAGAGCCTGACATCAGAACCCAGCAAATCATAGGTCAGATCGAGGAAAAACCGTGAATGAGTGAACGCTCTGACCTTCTCGCTGCGAGTCACCAGATGAGCTGCGAATATAATCTCGTCAGCTCGCGAGATCGAGACATTGTCTTCCTGCCGGCGAAGATATTCTGTTGCGACTTCTTCGATCGGATCCAGCTCCGCCACCAGCGTATCAATGGTGTTATCGTCAAAGACGCCTTCAAAGACCACAAACCCGTCACGATTGTATTGCTGTGCTTGTTCTTCGTTAATCAGCCGGAATGGCCCATTTCGATCCTGCCAATTAAATCCGTGATTAAGTTCATGCTTCTTCATCTGCTCTATCCGTTCGACGTACCAATGTCCAATAACAAACTGATAGAGAATTAGCAATTGCCTTGACTGACAATCAACAGCAGAGGATAGGGTCACCCTGGATCCAGGTATTCTTCTGTTGGGTATTTCAGCAGAGTAACTCAGGTCAAATCACCTCGCTGTACGTCTCTATCGGTCGAAGCCGATGTGCTGAATCCTGATATTCAGTGCCTGAAGATTCTTCTCTTCGAAGTTGAGTTCCTCTACGATTGGATTCGAACTTCAGCTTTTGTGGGATATGTCAGATGAAAGATTACGCCAGCAGCAAGATCAGGGCCTCGATCTTTATGCAGCCATTTCCCGGGAAAAAGAACTGGCAGAAGACGCCAAACGAACTGAAGCCAACACCGGTGCCAGCCGTTTTGCAGAAGCAACCGGTCGCCATGGTGGTTTTAAGCAAGTGTAGTCATCAGGCAGGTCTTACCTGGAGTTCAGGTTGTTTGGATTCAGGCGAGAACGTGAAGAGTAATACCAACGATATGATAGGGAGGAGTCCCCCGAGAAAATAGTAATCCGCGAGTGATGAGGGAAAACTGGCTCCTTCTAATGAGGTGACAAGGGTGGCACCCAAAAAGTAGCCAAGGTTGTTCATTGCCATGTACAGGGTGAACTGTGAAGCCGCAGCAGTTGTCCACGAAACTTTCATGTACAGTGCGAACATGCTGACAGTTGTCATCGCGAAGAAGCCACGAAATAATGGAATCAGCATCACGTGGGGGTACCAGGGTTGATCCCATGCGCTCGAAGTCCAGGAAAACACCAGCAATGTGGACATAAACAACAGTATCCCCGTCACGGCAACTCGCCTTTGACCAAACCGGTCACAGAGGAAACCACCTAAGAGCGCGCCCGTAACTTCAGCAGTAACACCAATTGTGCCCTGGGTTTGTGCATACTGCGTGGCAGTCCAGCCAAGATGCTGTACGAAGAATTCCGTCGTCACCGGATCATAAAGACCTTCGCAGATCGGAATGCTCAGTGCGACCAAAACCAACAGTGCGGTAGTTCTGGTGGACAGTGCACGTAGTAATTCCCTTGCGGTGACAATGAAGCCAGTCGTTGTTTTATTAATATCACTTTGAGAACTGCCTGGCGTCCAGGGTAGCAGTCGTTCACCCTCTCTTTCCCGCCACTTGATCACCAGCAACAACACAGTCACTAATACGCCAACCTGCATGATGACGGCGGTCTGTATACCCAGACTATCAGTCACCGTCGCCATTCCTGCACCACCGATAGCAATGCCAAACAGTTTGGAACCCCACATCATGCCATTGAGACGACCGCGTTCGTTATCTTCCAACAGATCAATGGCCAGGGCATCGGTAGCAACATCCTGTAATGACGCGAAACAATTGTGAATAAAAAAAACCCAGGCGAAGTAGCTTACCGTTTGACTGCTTTCCAACCGTCCGGATGTTATCGCTCCAAGCAATGTCAGTGCCATACATATTTGAGCAATAATGATCCAGGGTCGGCGAACGCCCAACGATGGCATCCGGATGGAATCAATCATTGGTGCCCAGAAGAATTTAAATGTCCAGGGTAAAATTGCAAAAGCCACAACGGCAGCAGTGGCGCTCTTCGGATGACCGGCCTGGCTCAACATGGCTAATAAGGCGACTGTGGCAAATCCCCACGGTAAACCCTGGCAGAAATACAACAGACATAGCAGCAATGTGCGGCGCAGACGACTCGTCGACAAATATTTGGTGCTGGAACTCATTCTTGTTCTTCTTATTCTTATGCCCATTCTTACGCCCAGATGCTAGCACGGCCGTACAATGAGACTTTGATCAATTTCTTTAAGGCGCGCACCGGCATGAGTGACAGTGGTTTGGGACCTCGTCTATATCCATCAAGCGCTAGTTTGCCCAGATAATCGTTTCGTAACCCGTCTCCGGTGTTTTGTCGACGGTGAAATCAACAGCGATGGGAACCTCTACCAGAGTTGGCCATAATGGTTCAACCATCTGGCTGTCCATGTCATAGAGTATGCGGCGAAACTTTTCCAATTGTTGAGGCTGTGACGTGCTGAGGTTTTTTTGTTCAGTTGGGTCATCGTTCAGATTGTAGAGCCACGTCTTTCCGTTCTGTTCCTGCAACTGAAGCTTCCATCCGTCCTTTTGAACAACCTTGTAACCACCGGTGCGCCAAAACAATGGTCGACTTAATACAGGTTGCGGATCCTGTAGCGCAAACGCAAGGATATCTTCTCCATCTATCTCCCTATCCTTTGGGGGTTCAACACCAGCTGCAGCGAGTGCGGTTGAAAAAATATCGATATGGGCAACCGCAGAATCATATCGGCTACCTGCCGGGACTTTCTCTGGCCAACGAATGAAGTAAGGCGCATGAATACCACCTTCAAAAAACGTTATTTTCCAGCCTCTATAGGGTTTGTTAAGATCCGGCAAGCCGACATATCCCGCTCCACCATTGTCACTGGTAAAGATAACGAGGGTATTCTCCGAGACACCATTCTCCTCAAGTGCGTTGAGAACTTGTCCAATACCGCGGTCAAGACCACGCAACATAGCCGCATACACTCTTTCGGTGTGATTGCTGATGTGAGACAGCGCGTCATAATCGGCTTTTTCTGCCTGCAATGGTGTATGTGGTGCGTTGTACGCCAGGTACATGAAGAAAGGACGGTTGCGATTGGCTTCGATGGCCTTTACAGCCTCACGGCTAAGGTAGTCTGTCATATGAGAGTCAGGAACGAAGCGCTCACCTTTGTTGAAGCGAACGGCATATTTCAGATTCGCCCAGAGGAACTTGTCTATGGGATCAAAATCCTGTTTTGAATTAACAACATTGTCATCATCTTCTCTCATAAATAGCCCGGCGCCATTCAGGAACCCAAGGAACTCATCAAACCCCTGATCCGTTGGGGTCATCCCGTTATTAACTCCTAGATGCCACTTGCCCAGTGCTATTGAGTGGTAGCCTTTTTCCTTAAGCATTTCCGGCAACGTCAGTTCATCACCTGGCAGTCCGAGCTGGTCCGCTGGTGGATAATTCTCGGCATTTTCTTCGATAAAGCCATCACCAGCTGTCAGACGAGCAAATTCAGGTGGCGCCGGTGTGAACTCGAAACCCACTCGTGATGGATATCGACCTGTGAGCAGCGCAGCACGGGATGGCGCACAGGTACCATTACCGGCATAGCCGTTTGTAAAATGCATGCCCTGTTCCGCGATGGAGTCGATATTCGGTGTCGGTACAGTGCTGTCCGCAATACCTCCACCATAAAATGTGATGTCGTTGAAGCCAAGATCATCCGCAACGATTAATACAATATTGGGTGGCCTCCCTCCTGAAACGGGATCATCTGGACCAGGTTGCCAGGTTATCGTTTGATTATCTCCTACAGGAGAGACAATGCTGGAAATCAATCCAGGCAAGAAGTACCAGTACCGGGAAAACAGGAAAGCCACAACGGTGACGATGAAAACACCAATGAATACCTTCTTCATTAATATCTACCCTTCTTATTATTTCAGTCAATCACAGCAATAGCATAAATAAAATGTGCACTGATATCCGAAGCTTTCTCTGATAGAACTGGTAATCCAAGGACGATCCGATCTATTTAGCCTGACGATTGATTATATTTAATGGCACACATTAAACAATGCAATAATGTCCCGCCAAATGCAACCAGGAATATACAGATCATCTGGATCAACGTTTATAGCCAACCTGGTGGATCTATATACGCCAAATCTTTAAATGGTGGCGAACAAAGAGCAAAACAGAATTCCCTTGCCAATGACTTGTGGTATCTTCTAATTTTACCGTCAATATTACGAGATGAAGATGTCAGATGAACCTGTCGATGTACTAATCATTGGTGCTGGTGCCTCGGGTGCAGCAGTTGCCTGGAGCCTTGCAGATACACGTATGCGTATTCTTTGTCTGGAGCAAGGTGACTGGGTCAATTCCGCTGAGTTCCCAAGTACGAAACAGGATTGGGAAGTGCAGCAGTTCAAGGACTTCAACATCGATCCCAATGTCCGGGCACATGATACGGACTATCCAATCAACAATGACAATTCGCCAATTACCGTCGTTAATTTCAATGGCGTAGGAGGAGGTACGATCCTTTATGCAGCCCACTTCCCTCGTCTTCATCCATCTGATTTCAAGGTTAAGTCCCTGGATGGCGTTGCCGATGACTGGCCCGTCGACTACGACCAGCTTGAGCCCTACTTTGCGTTGAATGACAGGAAAATGGGCGTGTCAGGTCTCTCCGGTGACCCGGCTTATCCTCCCAAGCAGCCACCATTACCGCATATCCCGCTTGGCCTGGTTGGCGAGACTGTTGCGAAGGGTTACAACAAATTGGGCTGGCACTGGTGGCCATCTGATAGTGCGATTATCTCTCAGCCATATGAAGGTCGGGACAAATGTCTGAATCTCGGACCTTGTATGTCTGGCTGCTCACAAGGGGCCAAATCCAGCACTGATATTACTTATTGGCCAGAAGCCATTAGAGCCGGCGTCGAACTGAGAACTCGCTGTCGCGTTCGCGAGATTACCGTTGACGACAATGGGATGGCCAATGGTGTTATTTACTACGATCCCGAAGGCAATGAACAGCATCAAAAAGCAGAAGTGGTTGTTATGGCATGTAATGGCGTAGGGACACCCCGGATACTTCTTAACTCCCGTTCGGAGCAATTTCCGGACGGACTCGCTAACAGTAGTGGTCTCGTTGGCAAGAACCTAATGTTCCATCCCGTTGGTTTTGTTCAGGGACTGTTCGATGAAAGACTGGATAGTCACAAAGGCCCCCAGGGATGTTGCATTCTCAGCAAGGAATTCTACGAGACTGATTTAAGTCGCGGCTTTGTACGCGGTTACAACATGCAGATTTCAAGAGGTGCCGGACCGGTTGGCACCGCATTGCAGGGACTCGGGACCGGTAACATTCCCTGGGGGCCTGGTCATCATGAAGCCTTTGAACAACGATTCGATCATGTTGCTTCGATCGGCATCCTCTGTGAGGATCTGCCGGAGGAACACAACACCGTAACACTCGATCCTGAACTGGTAGATTCAGACGGGATCCCTGCACCGAAGATCAGCTACACCATGAGTGAAAACAGCCGCAAGATGCTCGAACACGGGCTGGCGCGCGGGGAGGAAGCCTTGAAGGCTGCTGGTGCGAAGGAGATCGTGGCTGGCGGACCTTTAGGGCCAGCTGGCTGGCATCTGCTTGGTACAGCACGGATGGGAGATGATCCCAAAAACTCAGTGGTCAACTCCTGGGGAAGATCCCATGATGTAAAGAATCTGTTCATTGTAGACGGAAGCATTTTTGTTACCGCCGGGGGATTGAATCCAACCAGCACGATTCAGGCATTGGCTCTGTACATTGCAGATACGATGAAAAAGAATCTTGCTAATCTATTCGATTAAGGGGCGCTGATATGAGTAACGAAGAAAACATGATTACGACTGACAACCCACTTAACAAAGTGCAGCAGAAGAAATTAGCATCATTACTGGATGTGATTATTCCGCCCAGTAACGATGGGCGTCTGCCAAGTGCTGCCGAAGTGGATCTTATCACCTACCTGCAGACTCATGCCGCTGATTTTATGCCAGCACTAGTGCAGACAGTGGAAGATCTTGATGATCAATTTACCACCCTTGAGCGTTCAGAACGGTACCCAATAGTTGAGGAATTGAGTACAACCTCTGCCGCGGTCTTTGGGATGATCCTGTTTCACGTATACGCCTGCTACTATCAGGATGATCGTGTACACCAGGCGATCGGCATGGAATCAGGCCCTCCTTTTCCAAGAGGTAATACGGTTGAAACTGGCGATCTGTCTTTGCTCGACCCGGTTATGGAGCGCCCCTCAATGTATCGTAGAACGTGATTTGCAACTATGAAAGTAATTAAAGTAGTGGGCATTGTGCTCGATGTTTTGACAGTACCACTGGATCTACTTATATTTGTCCAGGTTGATGTAGCACACTATTCCCGGAGGAACTTGGTATTGTGGGCCCGGTAGAGACAACAGCAAATTCGGTCAGGGAACTTGCCCAGCCATTCATCAACCGTTGGGGTCCTTTTAGCATGACCCGGGACGCCGTCAGTGAAACAGCGATTCGGCGATTCTGCGAAGTGGCTGAGGATGGCAACCCGGTTTACTGGGACAAAGAATTCGCTGAAAGGACTCGCTTCGGGCGGGTAATCGCTCCTCCGCAGTCTCTGTTTTCAATGACATTCGCACCCTGGTGGACGCCAGACTTCCTCAAGAAAAAGTCCAGCGATGAGACTGCCGCGCTCGATACAGTAGAGAACACAGAAAAATCAGTATCAGGGGTTATAAGAGTCTATGGGATATGTGACGACCACGGATTCACCGTGAACACCGTCGCCTCACAAGAAGTCGAATATATCGCACCATTCGGTCCCGGTGACGGTCGTTTGAAGATGCGCAGCATGATCACTGAAGTTTCGGAAGAAAAGCAGGTTCGTGTGGGGCGAGGTGTATTCGTCACCAGTACAACAGAGTACCGAACCGAGACCGGCAACAGACTGATCGGCAGATCGATACTCGTTCTTCTACGATACAACGCAGACGGGAGCACAAACAAGTGAGCAGCGATGCAGCGACAAACTTTAAGACGCTGAACTGGGATGATATCAAAGTGGGTGACGATCTCGGTAGCATTTCATTTCCTATTACTTTGCGAACGCTGATGATCAATGTAGCTGGTACCCGGGACCTCTACCCGATTCATCATGATCGTGAATTCGCCAGGAAAAACGGGGCACGTGACATCTTCGTCAATACGATGTTCTACGAGGGACTGTTTGGTCGTATCGCCACCGATTGGGCCGGACCCGAGGCGTTTCTGCGCAAACTTCGGTTTGCCATGAAGGGGCCAAATTGCCTGGGTGACACAATCACATCCCGGGGCTGGATTGTGAAGAAATACCGCCAGGATGATCAGAATCTGCTGGACCTTGAAATTCACCTCAGCAATGAAGTGGAGCAAGACGCAACGATTGCCAATCTTACCCTGGAATTACCACAGACTGAGCTTTAAGAGGGTCCGGGCTCGAGTCTTAGATCATCGGTGTCGACGACCAGAGCAGCAGTGGGATGACCAGTACGCAGATGTTGCGTGTTTCAACCCTATTATTGAGATTCCTTTCTACAGCACAACGTCGCATGCACAGCACAAGCGATTATGATCTGCAGTCATTACCGAAAAAGGCACACATACGTTAAGGCAGAGAGATGTCGTTCTTGCGGACTGATCTCTCCGAATGAGATTCTCAGCCCAAGTTCACTAACAATCGGGGCNCGGCAATAGCAGCAGGCGTTCACTTAACGCCTCGCTGGGCCTCTGGAAATAGAGTTCTGCTGTTTGGTGTTTTCCGGAGTAAAGACAGACCAAACCCATGGATCGCACCGCTGAAGGATCGTCAGGGTCTATGCGAGAAGATTAACGTATCTTGGCTGGACCAATTCGTCATCACTGCCCACCTATTTCGGGCTGCCCTCGTCTGATATGCCAGAGTTTTGAGGCNATGACAAGGTAAACAACCGTACAGGCATAACCCACAACCGGGATCAACACGGCGTCGCGCGCTCCAAACATACCAACACACCAACCAAGTACAAAAGAGCCAATGGGCATTCCTCCCATCATCCCAAGAGAGTAGACAGACATGATTCGCGCCCGGTGGCTGGCGGGTGACGATTCCTGCACAATCGCTCTGGCCATGGTCATACTGACACCGCCACACATCCCCCAGAAATACAAAGTGGTGTAAAACCCCCATTCCGGCAGTTCGAAACGAAGGATCGACAAGATACAACTACTGATGAAACCAACCACGATGAGTGCTCTACCCGGCCTCTCAATACCGCCAAAGCGTATCAGCAAAATGATGACCGTACAGGTACCCAGCATGTTGGCTGCAAAAGCACCTGCGATNCCGACAGCGCCACCATGATAGATATCTCTAACCATCAGAGGGAGTATCACCATATAGGCTCCGGCAAAGAANAAACCGACNGCAAATGTAAGGATTATTGCAGGTCTGATGGCCTCGGACTGCCAGGCAATTGACAGACCTTCNGCAATGTCCTTAAAAGCGCTTCGTTTGGTGACTGGTTCCTGGGGTTGGTATGGTGCTATAGGCAGCCGAATAGTAGNGATAACAGCAGCCATCATGAATCCAGCCTGCCCCAGCAACAACGAAATGGGGCCAACTTTATCTGCCAAGGACCCAAGAGCAAACCCGAATATCTGGATACCGAACTGTACACCGGTTGCAAGCATAACAACTCGTTGAATATCGGTACCGGCAACCCGATTGAGTAGAGCATCTCGAGCTGGTTGTACAAACGCAGCCAGTGTGCCACCGAGGATNGCCCAGGCCAGCAGGAGTTCAAAGACCAGATAATCGGCCCCGACGATCAGCGCCATAAGTAAAGATGGAAATACCATCAGAAACTGCAGCCCGATTAAGAGNCGTCTTTGATCAACTCGATCTCCGATCAAACCACCCCATAGGAGCAGGAAGAGCATCGGCAATTGACCTGCCATCTGGGCGATACCCACTCGAAGNGGTGATTCATGTAGATATACCGCCACCAGCCACGGGAAAAGAACCTGCTGAATACCACCAGGAACCAGGTAGAANNCTGTGCTGGTAAGATACCAGCGTAATCCGGCGTTCATTACTTCAATAGCATCGGTGTGACATTACTCGACGTACTTCTTACGGAACAGTTCCGGAACTACCGATGGAAAGTTTAAGGTAATGCTTTATCTCCTTTTCCGACAATCTTGTGCGGTTTTCATCAAAGAAAGTCACCGTTGATATGAGATTCCCGCCAAAGGGAATGGGTGCACCGGTTGACGCTGTATTTCACATTATACNCNTGCCATCAGGCAATGATGCGATTTGATNGTCTCNATCACTCTCTAGCCACAAGACAAACTGGTATAAACGCAAGCAAAGCCATGCTCGCAATGTCGATATGCTTCCACGCACGCCTCTCATTTCCGGCGTAACTGATGGATAAGCCGAGATTGGTACTGACTAATATATACGAGCCATAATTTAAAAAAACCGCCGAAGATATTTTGCGAACGGAATCCAGCTATTGTTAATTTTAGCCCGAGAGACCCCTTTTCGCGTTTATGATGATTAANCTCAGACCGTGTAATTTGATATCAATTTCACATGGTTCAGCGATACTGGCACTTCAATGCTGCCTCAGCTCATTCAGAGAGGTGATACCACCCTGCCTGTTTTACTTCAGATCGTGATATGGCATTGTAGTTGCCAACTATTCCCAACCNTCGTNGAGANCCATTTTGACCGTTGGTACGCCAAACCCGAATATTTTCTCAGGAATCAGACCATGACGAGAANTTTGAGATTCGGTTTACTCGGATGCGGCATGATGGGCCGCGAACATATNCGGAACCTCCGACTCATCGGCTCAGATGTGGTTGTCATCGCTGAACCTGATGAGGCGATGAGAAGCAAAGCCCGCGAATTGGCACCGGAAGCGATGCTGGTAGATTCGCTGGAAGATTTATTGGATTCGACACAACTTGACGCTCTTGTGATCGCCACTCCCAACTACCAGCATGGCGATCAGCTACTTCAGGTATTCTCCGCCAGTGAGCTTCCAATCCTGGTGGAAAAACCACTGGTCACAAAAATTGAACAGGTATCCGATATAAGGCAGGCGGCAGCGGCGCATCCTGCACCAGTTTGGGTTGGGATGGAGTATCGGTTTATGCCCCCGATGATCAATTTTCACCAGCAACTGGCTGAAGGCGCAATTGGTGAACTTGTCATGTTGAGTATTCGTGAACACCGATATCCGTTCCTTAGAAAAGTCAACGACTGGAATCGCTTCAACAGNAACTCCGGCGGCACACTGGTGGAAAAATGCTGCCACTTTTTTGACCTGATGCGCTTGTTGGTGGCNGATGAGCCAATCCGTGTAATGGCATCAGCGGGTCAGGACTGCAATCACCTCACAGAGGAATACGACGGGGAACGCCCCGATGTCCTGGATAACGCGTTTGTGATTGTGGATTTCAAATCGGGGAAAAGAGCCATGCTTGACCTGTCCATGTTCGCCCAGGGATCTCGGTACGAGCAGGAAGTCTGTGCGGTAGGCAGTCAAGGAAAACTCGAGTGNCTGATTCCCGGACCAGAGATATTCTGGAAGGACCAGCAGCAAGCAACACCCCGCGTGGTCCTAAGCCCCAGACGCCCTGTAGGCCCAGTGGATACCGAAATAGAAATCAGCCCGGAAATTCTGGCAGCGGGTTCGCACACCGGCGCNACATATTACGAACACCTTGGTTTTCAGAAGGCAATTCTCGAAAACAGCCCGGTTGAAGTTGGCATTGAG
Source organism: Gammaproteobacteria bacterium (assembly GCA_002725285.1). Taxonomy (GTDB): domain Bacteria; phylum Pseudomonadota; class Gammaproteobacteria; order Pseudomonadales; family Azotimanducaceae; genus JAHRVQ01. The sequence continues at coordinate 27,391 of PBRC01000004.1, forward strand.
GACGGCCTCAAGTCGGTAGTTATGGGTATGGCAGCACAGGAGTCAGCTCGAACGGGCCAGGCTGTTGAAATCATAGACAATGGTTATAACTTCGTTCGTTAGCATTTCGCATATGCCGGCTCAGGATTTATTACTTCAACTCAAAATGGAATGAGCCAGCAAGCGGGAGTGAATGAACTACCTGATAACATCCTCACGCCGCATGGCTTCCAGTTGTCCTTCAGAGTAACCAAGAGAAGTGAGCACTTCATCCGTGTGCTCACCCAATAGCGGCGCCGGNGCGTGGGTCCCTGCCTTATTGGCACTGAACTGAATCGGGTAACCGGGCATCTTGATGTGCCCCAACCTGGGATGCTCACAGTCAACCACATAATCATTCACCAATGCCTGAGGATCATTCAGCACTTCGCTCAAGTCATGTACTGGCGCGAACATTAATCCGTTTGACTGTAATATCTNGAGCCATTCATCCCGGGGTTTTGAACGGAATATGTCATCAAAAAAAGCAACCAGTTCTTTGGCGTGAATTTCTCTCTCAGCGACTGTCACATATCGAGGGTCAAATTCCAACTGTGCTTGATCCATGACTTCGCAGAATCTTGACCAGAATTTCTCCTCCGGGTGGTTAGTTCCCATCAACCACTTATCATCTGCACACTTAAAACAGTTTCGTAGAGGGGGGTTGCTGGATCGNTCCCACTTTATAAGCGGATCTTTCTTCATGATACCGGCAGCAAGTACATTCGAATGCGTTAACCAGATAGCAGAACTGTAAAGGGAGACATGAACTTCCTGCCCAATGCCATGTCGCTCACGAACGAACAAAGCCGACAGAATGGCATGACTGGCTGCGATCGCAGTAAGCTGATCCAGCACCACAGACTGCAGTAGCACGGGTTCGTCAGGGCCAGTCAGAAACATCATGCCAGAGATTGCCTGGCCCATGGGATCAAATGCGCCAATATCGCTCATCCCCCCTTTCGGGCCAAAGCCGGAAACATTTGCATGCACTATTATTGGATTAATAGCAGAAATGCTCTCATAATCTATTCCCAACCTGGGCTTTGTCGATTTTCTCAAGTTTGTCAGGAACACATCCGCGGACTCGATAAGTTGATCAAACACCTCACGGCCTTGTGCAGTATCCATATCCAGGCAGATACCTTTCTTGTTTCTGTTCGATAACTCGAACAGAAAACTCCAGTCAGGGATATTCGTCCCCTCAAATCGAACCGCACCGAGATTGATCTGCGATCTCTCCGGATCACCTTGCAATGTCTCGACCTTAATGACTTCCGCACCCATGTCAGCGAGAATAGCTGAGGCACCTGGACCGGCGTGCCAGACGGCGCATTCAACTACGCGGACACCTTCAAGCGGCCCTGGTAAGTGTTTTACTTCAGTGTCCTGCAATCTTCTACCCACTCTTTTTTTGGGGAAGTCAATAATACCTCATTACGCTCTCGAGTAATTGAGTTCAAAAGGTCTATGCCAGAACGCAGCAACATTCAAAGCTGGTCTGAAAACACACTATTTAGATGTAGTAACCATCCCCAGCTATTCGAAACACTACGACAATTCCCTTGAAAGAAACAATTTACTGCTTCGCAACATTTCGGATTAACTGGCTTCAGAACAGATAGCCACGTACCCCATAGATCCATACTTGAAGCAAGTGACAACCTACTCTGACCCCGAATCCTCATCACGCTTCACCCAGTACCAGACGCGGCCAAATGCAATATGGGAGGTTTGTGTAATCTCTCGACGTTTTGACGATTCAAATGCGCCGAGATTGACAATGCGATAACCGCACAATGCTCTTGTGGCCATGATCGCTTCTTCGCGAGTGCCATCTTCAACAAAAGTTTCAAGAAGTGCTTTCACATTGTCATTCACAGGTCCCTGGCAAAGCCAGAGCAGCAGTTGATGCCGAAACCCGCGGAGCTTTTGCAAGTCAGCGGCACGAACTGACGAGGCATCACCGAGTGCTCTGGCCATAGCAAGTACACTGACAGCGCCCATACGTATTTTAGTCTTTTCCCCCGGATCATCAGACATTTCTCGAAGGCGATTTACCACATTTGAGTGCGCGAGGAAGGGAGATGATGATTTGAGTGCAATATGTCGAACCCGCCTCTTTGAGTCAGAAAGACCGGCACAAACAATCTGTGCTGCCAGTTCGAAATCATCATCTGAAAGTGAGTCATGGCTGGTAAACTGTGCCAGCAGTCGCAGCGCATAAACACGGACATTTCTGTCATCGCTCTCAAATCCTTTCAGTGTTGCCTTCAGTTTCCCGTTTACAGATACACCGGCTATATCGACAAGATTTTTCAGGGCCTGTTTATTCATGGATTACACTTTTCATAAAAATCTTCTCGGTTTCCATTCAGCCTCAGTGAAGATTGAGACAACGGGCGCCCTGTTTGTACTCGAAACATTTCAGACTCTTTAGCAATGAGCCCCCATTTCCGGGCGTTCTGTTTCGACTCGGTACATTTCAGACTCTTTAGCAATGAGATCCCCGTTGTCTCAATATATACACAGATTTACACCCACTTTTTGGGGTCAACATTCATGCGGGACATGATTTTTCTTAGTTTTTTTACGGCGCCCCCGACTTTTTTTCCATCTCGAATAACACCGAACAAGTGTTTGCTGACAACCTGCTGAGAGATCTTCAACTGACTGGCTATCTCGGCTTCACTCAGATTTTCAAAAAAGTACATCTCAAGAATTCGTTGCTGACGAGGAGTTAATCGGGTTCGAATAAGAAGATGCAACAGATCAATGACTTCCGATGGAATCTGGCGCGGAACATCAATTGATCGCTCAGCTGAACCAGCGTCATCGGGAAGCTGATCCAAAAATCCGGGATCAACGTTTATTTCCCAGAATTCCGGTCTAAATTTGGACATATGCAGATTCTGATTCTGTGTAGTTACTTGTTATAACTCATTCATACACCCGCATGCGACACGACCTGCACATGACTGTGAAACCAAAATAACATGTTATGCTATCTACCAACTCTATTTTCCANAACCCCTGAAGAGTAGCATCATGACGTCCAATCAACTTCCGAGCAAAGACCCCTCAATCGCTGAATACTCTGATTCGATGACAGACTATCAGCAGGCAGGCGAACAGCGTTTGTCCGAAATAGGGAATCGAGGACCAGTCATCCTTGATGCGGATGGAAAACTTGATCAAACCATTCTGGATGCCTATTGGAAACAGGGGTTTTACATATTTGAAGGCGTGATCAGTGCCAATGAAGTCGCAGNACTCCGCGCGGGTGTCAATGAGATTCTGGAAAAGGCACCCAGGCACCCCGGTGCAACGGAAGATGCTCAGGGCAGGCCCGCCTTTGGGCAAAGGTTCAAACGTAATCCTTTTATCTTCATTAAACCACTGTCGGACCCCTGGGGTGGGACCAAAATACTCAACGGACGACACCCAAGCAAAATGAGGGAACCCAAACCTGCGGATGATGCACCGGAGGACGTCGTGCACCTCATNGGANGTATGTGTCAGTGCATGGAGGCTGGACTCAGGGTCTACGGTCACCCGCATCTACTGACCATCGCCGAAGCGATTAACGGTTCAGATTTCGTACCTTACAACGATGTTGTTTTTGTTAAAAAACCAGGCCTGGGCGGTTCAGTGTCCTGGCACCAGGATGGCGTTACTCATTGGGAGTCACCGGTGTGGGATGAAGGTATTCACGGATTTAACTTTCAGGTTCANCTCTATCCCTGCACTCCTGGAAACTGTCTTTGGGTGATTCCGGGTACACACAAGCAAGGGAAGATCGATATTCTGAGTGTGATTGAGGAAAACGGTGGTTCGGAGCAACTGCCGGAAGCTGTGCCGTTAACCTGTCAGGCAGGTGATGTCACTATCGTCAACCGCCAGGCCCTGCATGGATCATTTGCCAATGCTTCACCTGACCCACGTATTTCGCTCACATTTGGTTTCCATCGCAGAAAGTCGATTCTGGGTGAGCACGGTGCCTTGAGTCAAAGTGCTGAAGAGATTTACGACGAACAGCGCATCTTTGATCGATCAACAGTAATCCCACTGGCAATAGATGCCCGCCAACAGTATTACCCNGGGGAAGCAAAATTTGACTACCAGCCATTTGCAGGACTTGAAGACGACTACCGGTGGGACCCGAACAAATTCGATGAGCTGTTGCTTGATTACAATCTCAAGGATTTATCTATTTAGTCAAACTCTGATACACCCCGCAAATCAACACCTGCTAAGCTGAGCAGTGTCACACGGNACATCCAACACGTCGATAGTGCCTGCGCCATACCGAGGATATTTCTTACGAGTGGTTTATTCGATCATTCAAATCCCGGGTGCCCTCTACTNCCATAGCTTGGCGNCATAAACGCCAGACTNTCGTACCGGATCGAAGCCAGATACCGCCAGATAGATCAACCGGGGATTGAGTGAGCGTGCTTTTTNAGTGCCAGGATTCAACTTGTCCATCACACCGGGTCTGAAGTTGTGCACAAACACGTCTGCCTTCTCGATCAGCCTGTGAATGAGAGCCTGACCTTTCTAATCTTTCAAATTAATACGGACCGAGTCCTTACCTCGGTTACAGTTGGCGAAGAAAACTGAAATACCACCTTTTGCTATACCCAGATACCGCATCGGATCACCAACCGCCATATCCTCTACCCTGATAACCTGCGCATCCTGCTCTGCCATCATCATGGAGGCAAAGGACGTCGTTACCATAGTGGAAAATTCCAGAACTTTAATATTCTCTAGGGGGTTCATCAGTTTTCCTTTCCCGCACTCTATCTTTTACTCGTCCCAGGCGCGCTGACCAGGNGCGGGTGGGTCCTGCGGTCCTCCGGCAAAACACTGTGCGATCGACATCCACTCTGTTGCTGTTCCACCCGTAGTCTCAAGCTTTGTATCCTGGACATTTCGACCCTGGGTGACCACTCGACAGAAATCTACAGCGTCACCTTTAACACAGTTCTCTTCATCTGGATCATTCCATTCCCAGATTGCGCCTGATGGTGCAGTGAGTCGAACATAGGGTGGTCGTTCAGGGACATCCATACCCCGGTTTACATAAGTCCAGCCGAAAGTGCGTACACCAATCTGGGCGATATTCTTCAGACGATCTGTATGTGTGCGAGGTGCATGCAATAAGTCATAGATGTCCTGTCCGTGAGACCAGGTTTCCATCTGTCGTGCAGAGGAGAACATCTTGACACTCATATCAGGGCCAAACCATGGCACTCTCAACTTGGGATCAACTTCATCTAACAGATCGCAAAGACCGTTGAGATCCTGAATCCACTTCTCACAGAGTCCCTCACCGGTAGAAAGATCCGCAAGCGCTGCACCTGCCATGGTAATTGCAATGGCTGGATTTCTCTCGCGCACCATGTTCCGGAAATCATCTGGTTTTTCGAGCGCGACCGTGGCTGCATGATCGGTCGTATGCAGATGCGCCACGACATCGTAGACCGAATAGTTTTTAAAGGGTGTTATACGTTTCCAATCCTCACTCCCTATTGTACTCAGCAGTTCATGCAGCGCTGCACCCTCAGCGCGTAAGTCGTCGGCTTGTTCCATTTTTTTAAGATTCTCTTGGTTTTGGTTTAATTTCGACACACTCTACAGGAATAACAGGGATTAGAGTAAACAGCGCTGATATTTCACAAAGGCCCAATCCTAAAACCATTCTGCCTCTGACTCGAGCTACGCTGGTTCAAATCAGCCAACCTGTGCAATCGGTGTGATACGGATAGCATTTGCCATGTTATGGGAGTGCTGGATGTTATTCCATATTGCGCTCGCTTNTTATGGACCCGAGCGTCTCGCACCAGGTCCTGAGATCAAAGTAAACAATCATTCTAATCGGACAATACAAATCCTGTATGACTTTGGATCTGGTCAATATGATCATCAAGTAGAACGCATTTGCAGTTGATAATCAGATACGAAGTAGGTAAATGGTACATTGAAGCTGATTGATAAACTCGCTTCTTCCCGTAACAAACTAACTTTCCAACGATCGAATATAGTCTATCAATTGTTGTATTTCGTTATCCGTAAGATCGGGCTGGCCAGGCATCAACGATGAGCCACCGAAAGCCGCTGGCCCTTGCCTTATTACGTCAGCAAGGTCCGTGTCGGTGCCGCGCTGCCAGTCAGCATCGGTATCAAATTTAAAAGCAGCCAGCGCAAAATCTCTTGGCTTAAGGGAAAAAGCTACAGCAGCTGGCCCATTACCATCACCATTCGGTCCGTGACAGGTTTGGCAATAGGTATCGAATAGCGCTTTTCCAGAATCAACAGTTTCAGCTTGCACCAGTGACGAAATCGTTAGGAACAAAATAAACGTAAACAAAAATTTTTGTACTTTGAGCTGCATGATGTTCTACCTGGGTTAGTTAGACTATTTTTTATATATCGAATTCCATTACCACGACATCGAATCGTTCAAAAGTAACCACGCCAGAATTTTGAATCAACTCACCATTGTGCAAAACAGAAACCGCGTATGCCGCTTGTTCTTTTCCACCATCGCACTTCTCTGGATAGTCAATACCAATTCTATAACGACCTGAAATAGGCGCGTCAAATCGAATTTCTTCAATTCGCAATTCCCGAGATTGTTCTCTCAAGCCGCCTTCCTTTTTCTGTAAAGGATCTACACACTTCACATCAGCCGAGATTCGCCCCCCTGATCTGGACTGGTGATTGGCATAGTAAACCGTTTCAAGCAGCGGATCGGTTACGTAAAGATCAAGATCTGAGTCAGCACCAAATATCAGCTGGATTGTAAGACCTTTATCTTCCGTAGAGACGATCGTATTCGATTTACGGAGTATGGAACCCAGTTGCTGCCCCTCAACTTTAAGTGCCTTCTGCTCCGCAACTCTTTCCGTTTCAGGATCATCGCCGCATCCAGTCAGCAGGATCGCCAGCGCGAATAAAAATACCGATCTCATCGTTTACGGATTTACACCAACCGTTGGCAACTCAATCTGCCCATCTACATCCAGGCGAATCACTCGTGGCACACCAGTTTCAATCTGCCATGCCGGTGCATTTGAATTCGATGTCCAAACGCCACCATCTTCGGAAAAATCAATGTCCCGTGTATAGGTTACCCGGGTAGGCAAGGGATAAATCGTGAATTCACCAGACGCCTGTTGATAACGAATCAAAGAGTCACTATTTGTGCCACAGATCCAGACATCATCTGTGGTGAGATCAACATTCAGTGCGTAAGGGGTTTCGCTGCCCAATGGCTGCACCGGGATTTCAATGTGTTTGAACTCACCTGTTTTGATATCAAACATCGAGATTAAGTTTGACGAGAATCCCGGAATCCAAAGTCGACCTTTTGAATCAAAGCGCATACGCCTTGGTGCGGTAAACGGTGTATCGATCATAGTGACCTCAAATGTCTCAGGATCAACATGACCAATCTTGTTGGCGTTTAACTGGCTAAACCAAATGCCGCCGTCGGGTGCGATATCGATACCATAAGGTATGGGCAGACTGGCACCTTCACCGCCAGCAGCACCACCCAAGTCAACATGCTGACTCAGCCAAAGCATCAACGGAATCATTCGAAGCATAACTTCTTCGCTGAAGTTTCTGGCAGGTACCCGGATCACCTCGTGTTGCCCCGTTGCCGGGTCATACATCCCGACGTGATTGGAAACCGCGATTGTGTACCAGATCCGGTTCTTTTTGTCGATGCGCAAGGTATGTGGGTAGATCCCTTCAGGAAGATCCTCTATCACAAAGCTCTTTTCGACCGTGTCGAATCTAGCCAGCTTGTTACCAACCGCCAGTGTTATCCAGATATCACCATCGACACCAACCTGTAACGAGTGGGGGCCTACTCGCATATTCGTATTGGCGGGCAGTGCGCCAGAGGGAGCAACCCCGCCCAGTTCGAGCCCTTCGGATGGAATCAGAAAAGACTCCCTCGCACCATCTGGTGCAGATGGATCAAGTGTAAAAAGCCTGTCGGTCGTCATATCAACTGAATAAATGGTTCCGTCCGGGTGAACAATCATGTCGTGTTGCATGGACGAACGATCACCCAACTGATATTCATCAATGACAGCCTGTCTGACTTCTTTACTAGGGGGCGGCGAAAATCCAGGCTTATCAAATCCTTCAGTCAACCTCGGCACGGCTGTGCTTGGATCGTAGGCAGTGTTTAACAGTTCAGGCAACTTGGCTCGAAGTTCCGCATCCAGTCCGCCTCCCATTCGAGCCATTAGCGACAGTACTTTTTGCCATTCTTCAACAGGCCGCTGAATACGAGTCGACAAATTGCCCTGTTGATGACAGTAAGTGCACTGGCGAACCACTTGCTCACGCTCGTTTTCATCGGTTAACTTTTCTAGAGCAAGCGCGTACCAATGATTAGCCGGAAGTTGGGCAGCCACTTCTGCCGCGTCTGTATGCCGAATCATCTCAAAATCAACAGAACCTGATTCTGACACGACAAGCTCGTCTGTGACGATATCTTGCCAGCCAATTCGTCGGACGCGGACCGTATAACCCGTTGTGACCGGCAATCCTTTAATCTGGTAACTGCCGTCATCCGCCGTAAATACCGTCTTTTCCTGAAAAGGTGAACCGAATCTGAAAGTGACCATCGCACCAGCGACAGGTTTCGCATCTGATAGTACATGCCCGAAAAATCCACTAGCACCAGCACTCGAGGGAAGCATCAGGTAAGTGAGTAAAACAATCAGCGATGACCTGAAGACCGAAATTACATTGCCCATAGCTAGCTCCAAAAAGTTTGCGTTGAACGAGTATACCCACCTTGCCGGGAAATACATCAGAGAAAGTTTGTTAATGGCAAACGAAAAAACCACTCCTTTCACATCACTTACTAAAACCCTCACTGCATAGCCGTTCGAATTCACTTAGTCTATCTGTTAGATTACCAGCAGTATCAGTTATCACCCCTATCTGAGGTCAGTATGTCTCATCCGATACGCGCGTTGGCTACAATGTTATTACTTTCTGGCTTTCTTGGTTGCTCAAAGCCGCCATTGGGTGAAGTGTCGCCGGGGACCGTTACTGACTGGCCTGCCTATGGGTCTACTCCCGGTGGTACTCATTTTTCACGGGCCAGTCAGATAACGCCAGAAAACGTATCTCACCTTCAAGTTGCCTGGGAACATCGCTCAGGTGACATTCGACAAAGCGGGCCTGTGGAAGGTGACCTTGGCTTTATCTCTCAGAGTTCTTTGCAGGTTACACCGATTGTTGTGGACGATCGCATGTACTATTGCACACCGTTTAACAGGGTTTTTTCTCTCGATGCAGAGACCGGCGAAGAATTGTGGATGTTCGATCCAAAGATCGATCACTATGCCGACTTCCTGCCTAACTGCCGGGGTGTGAGTAGTTGGCAATCAGGTAAGAAAGGAATATGTGAGCACCGAATTATACTTGGGACATTGGATGCAAGACTGATCGCAGTGGACGCGGAGACTGGCAAAACCTGCGGCGACTTTGGAGATGACGGTGAAGTGGATGTAAGTCATGGCTTGTCCGTACATGAACCCTATGAGTATTCGATTACATCACCTCCGGCCATTTTGGGAAATCGTGTTATCACTGGTGCCATGGTCCTTGATAACACCAGGGTAGGTGTACCAAGTGGCGTAGTTCGTGCCTATGACGTCCGTTCCGGTGATTTCCTCTGGGCATGGAATCCTGTCAAGCCGGGGAGTCAGGAACTAAATGATGATGATACCTATCTGAGCGGTACCACTAACGTGTGGTCAATTCTATCGGTTGATGAAGAAAGAGACATGGTATACGCACCGACGGGTAATACATCCCCTGATTTCTATGGCGGTCATCGTGGTGATCTTGATTTCTATTCGAGCTCAGTGGTGGCTTTAAAGGGTGAAACAGGCGAAGTTGCCTGGCACTTTCAGATGGTTCATCACGATGTATGGGATTACGACACTCCGGCTCAGCCAACGCTTGTCGACCTGACCGTTGAGGGTGAATCAATACCTGCTGTTGTGCAGGTGACAAAAATGGGAATGACCTTCGCACTGAATCGAGACACCGGTGAACCGCTGTGGCCTGTTGAAGAGCGCACTGTTTCGCAAGCTGGGGTTGAGGAGGAGGAGCTTTCTCATACTCAGCCTTTTCCTACCCATATCCCAGCACTGATTAACACGCCACTTACGCCCGACGATGCCTGGGGTCTAACCTTCTGGGATGAAGGAAAGTGTAAAGGTGTTATTGCCAGTTTTGAGAATGATGGGATTTATACGCCCCCTTCTAAGACTGGTTCCCTTCTTTACCCAAGTAATGGTGGCGGCAACAATTGGGGGTCTCCCGCAATCAATCCGGATTCTGGTCTTATGGTTGTTTACACGATTCGAGCAGCTGCTACAGCAACATTGATACCGCGAGCAGAATGTCATGACGGCACTGGTTCGGGTGGACAACAATTAGGTACACCCTATTGCGCGAATGTTGGATTTCTGATGTCACCGCTCGGTGTACCCTGCACAGAGCCTCCCTGGGGTACGCTCGACGCGATTGATCTGGTGACCGGTAAAATCTTGTGGAGCATCCCAATGGGAACCACGCGTGACATGGCCCCCTTCCCCTTTTGGTGGATAAAAGGTTTGCCCGGCTTCTCCGGTATGATGATGACTGATACCGGTCTGCTGTTTGCCGGAATATCTAACGAGCATGCTTTTCGGGCATTTGATCTGAAAGATGGTGTTGAGCTCTGGAAACATGATTTACCGACAGCAGCAAACGCAACACCGATGACTTACCAGGTAAGGAAGACAGGAAAGCAATACGTGGTTATCGCAGCAGGCGGTCACTGGAGTGGTGGCAGCCCACCGGGGGACCATATTATAGCCTTTGCTCTTCCTGACAAGTAGTCAGCTTGGCGTGACTGCTCTATCTATGCCCCGACCTGAACGGCACTTACTTAAGCACTCCCAAGTCGTTCCAACCCCAGGTTTCTCTTTTCACTTACTCGTTCCGCACATCCCTTTGCTCTACACTCGCGACCTTAGGAAGCATAGGACAATTAACAGCAAGTTGTACTTTAAGTAAGTGCCATTCTGCCCCGATCTCATTCTTACCAAAGTACACCGGCTAGGCAATCGCGCCCTCAGCAAAAGCGTTAGCGATCTCTTCATCAGTCATGCCAAGCAGCTCCTCGAGCACCTGTACGCAGTGTTCGCCGAGGACGGGTGCGGGAAAACGAGGACCACTCGAATACCCTTGAATACGGAACTGATGTCCGGCGTAGGGAATAAGTCCCATTTCCGCATGATCAAGATAACGGTAAAAGTTTCGATGTTTGTACTGGGTATCAACCAGCAGATCACTGCTGCGCTGAACTTCACCAGCGGGTATGCCAGCGGCCCTTAATTGCTCAGCAACCTCGACTCTGTCGCGCGGTCGGGTCCAATTCGCAATCTCCTCATCAATGGCATCATGATTATCAAGCCGACCGGAGACAGTTGCCAGATCCGGGTTTTGCGTCCACGCGGGATTGCCGAGGACCTGGCACAAAGAAGCCCAGTGAGTGTCGTCCTCAATAGCAATCGCGCACCAGTTATCTTGACCGCTGCAGGGATAGCAGCCTTGAGGCGCAGCGTCACGTGCTCGATTCCCGACTCTGCCGGCCATATAACCACTGGCCTGGTAGTCCAGGATTTCAGGCGCAAGAAAATGCAAACTCATTTCGTACTGTGCAGCATCAATGTGCTGTCCTTCACCAGTACGCCTTCGGTGGTCCAACGCCGCCATCAAAGTGGTCAATAAGAAACGAGGCGCTATGGTATCGGTGTAGGCGACCCAGGGCCCACTCGGTGGCAAATCAGGCCAGCCGGTTGTCTCGTAGAATCCGGCCATTGCCCCTGCATGGTACCCAAATCCTGCCATGGCAGAAGCCGGTCCGCTCTGACCCATCAGGCAGGTGCTCACCATCACTATGTCAGGGTTGATTTCCCGGACCACGTCATAATCTATGCCCAGGCTTTTGACGATCCCGGGCGCAAAACTCTCTATATAGACATCTGCCCAGGCGATAAGCCGTTTAGCAATTTCGATGGCTTTTTCATCCTTCAGATTGAGAAGTAATCCCAGTTTCGAGGTGTTGAAGTCACCGAAGAACTGCGAACGATTCCAGCCGGCTTCTCCGTCCTTGAATGGTGGTCCGCCGCGAAGAACATCCGGTCGCAATTCTGACTCCACCCGAACAACGGTGGCACCGTGATCAGCAAGGCATCGAGCAGAGATCGGTCCCACCCCCACCCAGGAAAAGTCCGCAACCTTGAGTCCTTCAAATGGCAATTTGTTTTCGGCTGATGGCACAGGATTGGCATTGACTGTTTGCTTCTTTTTGTGGAGTTCCTCTCTGATTTCTATCCCATGTTCATCGAGGCAGGGTGCGGGACGACGCACGGACAACGGCACAGGAGAGGACAGGGCAAAGTTGCCGGGAGCACGTACTTCCTGCCCATTTGGAAGGGACGTTTTCAGCCAGTAGTCACGTTCCTCCAGATGCTGAAAGTCCAGGATCTCAGCGATGGTGTTGACCGGCGCGAAACTCACACCTACACTCAGCCCACGTTCCTGTAGTTCCTTTTTTCTGTACTTAAGGCAAAGTTGCACGAACGGTGCTAATACCGCCCCGCTGCTCTCACCTTTCAGTAAAGCTGCCTCATACTCATCCCAATTCTGATCTGCCCAGGATTGCTCGACCAGACCGTCTTCAACCATCCATTCCGCAACACCCATCATTGTTTTTCTAGTCGGCATTGTCACGACAAAACCATCAGCACATTCAAACATGATTGGCAGGGTAATCTGCCCTGTCTGAGCTGCTGAACCCTTCCGCTCAAAATCATGTCCCTGGATTCCTGCGGCATCCATGGAATTGAGCAGCGTCCAGGTCATTACAGTCTGTGCTGAAACATCAACTAATTGCGCCTCACCTGTTTGTTGCATTCGCTTGTGCGCCACCATGGCAGCAACTGCAGCCTCGACACCGGCATGGCGCCACACCTGAGGAACACTCACGCGAATTGGCGCACGGTCGCTCGTTCCCTGAAGCGCTGCGGGTCCACCTAATGCCACGATGGTGAGATCACTGGCTGGCCAGTATGCCGCAGGGCCATCGGTGCCAAATGGAGAAATCTGTACCTGCACGATTTGAGGATTGGCGGCGCATAGCTTTTCAAAATCCAGATCATAGCGATCCAGATCAGAATTTGGGAAGGATTCCAAAACGAAATCAGCACTGGCGACAAGTTCCAGCAGGGTGGCACGATCAGCCTGTTTATCAGGATCAAGAATAATCGAGCGTTTGTTTCGGTTGTAGGACAGAAACTGAAGGCTTTGCTCGTTATCAGCCGTATCAGTAATGAACGGTCCGCAAAAACGGGCAGATGATCCACCCGGGGGCTCGACCTTGATGACGTCAGCACCGAGATCACCCAATACCATCCCGGCGATTTCGCCACGATCATCCGTGAGATCTACGACACGGTAAGGGCTTAGCATTGATACCGTTTGTTTTCCTCTGTCTGACATCCGTTTCTCTCTGCATTCATGACCATAGCGGAACCAGGGGTCAGGGTGAATGACTGCGGCAGGTGCAATCAAATTCCACTGGATTCATCCTCACAACATCTTCGAAGAAGTTCTGCGAATCCTGAGCGGTTTACGCTGGCACTTGACCCTAACTCCAATTTTTTTAGCCTTTCTGCGCTTTCATGACGCGGATGAGACCAGACATTTCATTAGCGTTGCTGAGATCCAGCAGTTGATCTTTTTTCTCAAGCAGATCCTCGTAGGTCACATCAACACCAAACTCAAGCGCTTCATTTACAAAGGTTGCACTGGATGAAAACCGACCGTTGCCTGCATGAATCGTCTTATTAGTTGGCGCATCTTCTGCACACATCAGTAATACTGCTGGTGTGACAAGCCGAGGATGTCTCATGGGATCAGGATTATCCGGATCAACCTCTACGCCCGGTATCGTTCCGATCAGACGAGTCTCAGCAGCAGGCGCCAAGCAATTCACTTTGATGTTCTTGGATAATCCTTCAATAGCAAGTACGTTCATTATACCCAGCATACCCATCTTCGCTGCACCGTAGTTGGCCTGACCAAAGTTGCCATAAATGCCAGACGTGGAACTCGTAAGCACAATTCTTCCGTAGTTCTTTTCGTACATGATTGGCCATGCGGCACGGGTGACATAACCGGTTCCATTCAAGTGAACGTTCATCACAAGATCCCAGTCACCCATATCCATGTTCTTGAAAGACTTGTCACGAAGAATACCTGCATTGTTAACCAATATATCAATCGTGCCAAATGCACTAACTGCATCATCAATAATCGATTGGGCACCAGCCATATCAGCCACGGAAGCCTTGTTCGCAATTGCCGTACCACCTGCACCTGTAATTTCTTCAACAACCGCGTCGGCCATATCACTCGCACCTACTCCATCGCCACTGCCGCCCAGGTCATTAACAACTACCTTGGCACCCCGACGGGCGAACTCAAGCGCATGCGCCTTACCGAGACCACCTCCTGCACCGGTAATCACAACCACTTTATCTTGAAAATCACTCATTGTTTTCTCCTGTTAATCATCGGTCCTGGGTATGACGCTGTTTTCTCCCCAAATGGAGAGTCATTAATACTCACAAATGTCGAACGAATCAATACCGGTTTGGATTCAAATAATTCGTCCCCACCTTTTTATTCCTTTAAATACTGAAGTTGAAAAATGAATTAAGTAAACTGCCCCACAAATCCTCGTACACTATGGTGATCGAATGAAAGTTGGGCTTGCCTTTGCAAGTAGTATTGGTATCGATGGAGAATCGGCGCTCGAAATCTGCCGTCGTGCCGAATCTGTAGGAATGGAATCGGTCTGGGGTGGTGAGCACGCCATAATTCCGGATTCTATCGCCTCTAAGTATCCCTACACAGCCGATGGCAAGATTCCGGCTGAACCGGATACGCCAATCCCCGACCCTCTCATCTGGTTGGCCTATGTCGCCGCCGTCGCCCCAACACTAAGACTGGGAACGTGCATCTTGATCGTACCTCAGCGAAATCCGCTCGTGCTTGCCAAAGAACTGGCAACCCTCGACGAACTATCCGGCGGTCGGGTGGAACTGGGAATCGGCGTGGGATGGATGAGAGAAGAATTCGATGCTCTGGGTGTTCCCTGGGAACGCCGCGGCGCTCGAAATGATGAATACATCGCTGCAATGCGTAATCTGTGGGCCGGACCTCATGCTGAGTATCATGGTGAATTCGTCAACTTCGAACCTGCCACGTGCAGCCCGCGACCTGTCAACGGTTCTATTCCAGTGTTGGTGGGCGGCGACACAGACGCGGCAATCCAGCGAGCAGTCCGTATCGCTGACGGTTATTTTCCGGGAGAAGCTGATATCGACCGCCTGGGTGAGTTGATACAACGTTTGCGCAGAGCAGCTGAGGCGGCCGATCGTGATCCAGACAGCATAGAGATTAATGCGATCTTCAATGCCCAGAGAGTTGACCCGGTGCCTGGTGTTGAACAGATGGCAGAACTCGGCGTTGGCCGAATCATGGTTCCAGCCTTCTTTTTTGACGGTCCAGGCGGTCTTGACCGACTCAGTGAATTTGGAGAGTTAGTGGTGCCTCTTACAAAGCGGTAAGACTCTTTCTGTGAGGTTCTGTCAGCGCGGCGTTTCACCCAGACTCTCGCAAGACACGAGATCAAAAGCCAACTGCCAGACAATTTCATTGAGGTAATAGTCCGTGCTATCTTTCCGGTACTCAAATCGCAAAGAGATACTGCATGATCCCACGATTGGTTACCTTAACAGCACTCTGCATTTTCAGCTCTACCGTCCTTGCCAAACCCATTGATGAAGAAGCCGTTACCTGGCTGCAGAATTTCATAAAGGTCGATACCGTCAATCCGCCAGGAAATGAAACCCGGGCAGTTGAGTATATCGGGAATATCCTCAAAGCTGAGGATATTGCTTTTGATTCAGCGGAAAGCGCACCGGGTCGGGGAAATCTCTGGGCACGACTTAAAGGTGGGGACGAACCGGCACTTATTCTGCTACAGCATACAGATGTGGTACCGGCAGACCCTGATTTCTGGACGACAGATCCACTCTCTGGTGAGAGGCGAGACGGATTCATCTGGGGTCGTGGTGCTTTGGACATGAAAGGGACCGGCATTTTACAACTGGCAACATTTATCAGTCTGCATCGCCGCGGAGCAAAACTGAATCGAGATGTCGTACTCGTCGCCTCGGCCGATGAAGAAGCAGGTGGCTTTTATGGTGCCGGATGGTTGGTTGAACATCATCCGGAGATCTTCGATGGTGCAGGACTGCTTATTAACGAAGGGGGGGGTGGTAGGGCCATGCAGGGTCCACCCAGTTTTTTTGTTGAAGTGACCCAGAAGGTACCTGTTTGGTTGAGACTCACTGCGATTGATGAACCGGGTCATGGATCATCACCCCATCCAACATCGTCGGTGACTCGAATTGTAGAAGCACTTAATATCATCCGAACCAACCCGTTTGAGCCTCGGATTATTCCAGCGGTTAAAGCGATGTTCTCAGCATATGCAGACACCCTGTCTGGCGATGAACGAAATGCCGTTAAGAATATCGAGGAATCCATAAAAGATCCGGCATTTCTTCTTCAGTTACAGGAGACAGCACCATCGCAACATGCACTAACCCGGGACACTTGCTCCATTACACGCATGCAGGGCTCAAACAAGATCAACGTTGTCCCTGCCAGAACCTGGGCGGAACTCGACTGCCGCATACTGCCTGACCGCCCCAGTGAGATCTTTGTCAATCAGATACGGGACATGATTAAGAACACGGGTGTTGCCGTTGATGTGTTGATGGCATTCACACCTGCTGTATCGAGTACCAACAGTAAACTTTTTCGTGCCATCGAGGATGTAATGACAACACGTCACCCTGGTTCACGCATTATTCCCTCAGTGGTGGGTGGATTCACTGATAGTCACTTTACACGAGATCTGGGCATAGACAGCTATGGTTTCAATCCAACCGTTTCAGAATCAGCAGAGCTGAGGCGCGTACACGGAAACGATGAACGGGTAAATGTTGAAGCCTTTAAACGCGGTGTTCTGGATCATCTGGCGATTATTGAAGCCGTGGTTTTTTAACTGCTGCTTACAGCGTTTTGCATACTGATAAGTTTGAGGTGCATATCGACAGGCACGAAGATGCACGATGTATATCGTGGTCCGTTTATAAGGTAATTTCATGAACATCGCGTCTTTGTTAAGTAAGACGGCAGCAAAATCTTCGACACTGCCGGCCGTCATCGACGGCTATGAACTTCACCTTAACTATCTACAACTGGCGCAACGGGTTGCAAGCATCGCCGGATACCTTCGTGAATCCCTGGGCCTTGCCGCAGGTGATCGCGTCGCGCTGATAATGAAAAACTGTCCGCAGTACATAGAAATATTGTTAGGTACTCTACACGCAGGACTGGCGGCTGTGCCTATCAACGCCAAACTCCATAAGATGGAATTTGACTTTATTCTGGATAACGCCGGTACATCCTGCCTCTTCGTGACCGATGACTTCACTGAAATGTTTCCGGCTAACGCTGCCTATTCGGTAATTTCAATAGGCAGTTATCAATACGCCTCGGCTTGTGATCACGCTCCTTTGCCGCTGCAACCCTGCGAACCGGATGCACTTGCCTGGTTATTTTATACCAGTGGCACCACGGGGAAGCCAAAAGGGGCAATGATGAGTCATCGAAACCTGATGGTGATGACGCAAAGTTATTTTTCAAGCGTAGATGATATCAGTGAAGGCAGTACCATCCTGCACGCCGCACCCATGTCGCACGGGTCTGGTCTATACATCTTCCCCAACATTGCACGCGGTGCCCGGCAGGTGATCAGCCCGAGTGGCGGTTTTGATGAGGCGGAAATATTTGATCTTCTCAAGCACCACCCCGATATCAGTTTTTTTGCGGCCCCCACCATGATTCGCCGACTCGTTAATTCAAATATCCCCTATGACATGACTCGCAGTCATCTCAAATCGATCATCTATGGTGGTGGTCCAATGTATGTCTCCGATATGAAATCCGCCTTGGCGAAATTTGGTAACAGGTTCATTCAAATTTACGGCCAGGGCGAAACGCCAATGACTATCACCTGTCTAACAAAGAAGGACCATTTGGGTCGTGATGATATCCCACTTGATGATTTGCTGGCTTCGGTTGGTATGGCGCAGATGCCGATCGAGTTACGAATCCAGGATGGTGAAGGTAATGCCCTCCCTGCTGGTGAGATCGGAGAAGTGCTGGTGAGGGGAGATACGGTGATGATCGGTTATTGGGCCAATCCAGAGGCAACTGCTGAAACCATTGTTGACGGCTGGCTGCATACCGGAGACTTAGGTGTGATCGATGAATTCGGTTATCTGACACTGAAGGATCGTTCAAAAGACATGATTGTCAGCGGTGGCACCAACATCTATCCGCGCGAGGTGGAAGAGGCGCTTCTGCAACACGATGCGATTGCTGAAGTATCGGTTGTGGGAAAACCTGATCCGGAATGGGGTGAAACTGTGGTTGCCTTTATCGTCATCCAGCCAGGCTTTGAGCTAACGAGTGCACAATGTGACGCCTGGTGTCTTGATCGTATAGCACGATTCAAGCGCCCAAAGGACTATCGTTTTGTCGAAAGCCTGCCTAAAAACAACACGGGAAAGGTACTAAAAAGAGAGCTGAGAAAACTACTCTAATCACTACCTGTACATTGCGGCTCTTTCAATCATGCGCTTGGCCTGCGTGTAGTGCGGTTTATCCAGCATAATACCATCCAGTCCGACGACACCAACTTTCGGGTTTGAATCGAATGCATCCACCACTCGCTGTGACCAGACCAGTTGCTCTGCTGTAATGGAAAAGGCCTCATTAATGATGTCCACCTGATTGGGATGGATGGCCATCATGCAGGTGAAACCAGCGCGTCTTGCGCCCTCGCAAGCACTACGAAGCCCATCGTCGTCCTTAAAATCAGTAAACACCGTATTACACGGCTCAATGCCTGCGGACGCAGCAGCTGCAACGCAGAGACTTCTCGCGGTACGAAACAAATCATCCCAACTGCCATCGGGCAGGCGATGGGTTTCGGCTCCTACATCAGCTGATAAATCAAATTCACCCCAGCTGACGTAGGCCAGGCGTGAGCTGCAGTCGGTTAGTCCTCCGAGATTGAACAATGCCTGTCCTGTTTCGGTACCGATCACCAGAATTTTGATATACCCGAGCGTCACCCCTTCCCTGATTTCGAGCGCACTCAAGTAGTGGTCTAGTCGAATCACATCTTCTCGTGTTCTGTATTTCGGCAAAATCACAAAGTCAGGTGCACCACCCACCACGGCTGCTAGATCATCCAATGTCATATCGCCATCAAGAGGATTGATACGCACCATGAGCTTCTGCTTTCTGTCCGTGATCGGGTGTGAATCAAGATATTCCCGCGCGAGGCGACGACCTTCTGCTTTCCGGCCCGGTGCAATTGAATCTTCAAGGTCGAGAATCAAACCATCTGAATTGGTCCCTTCCCCCTTGGCGATCTTTTTTTCACTGTCGGCAGGCAGGAATAACATCGACCTCATGATGCCACCTCATCTGGACGCGTTGCCATAAGCGCAGTTCGTTTCACCGTTGCCACGAGTTCATCATTCTGATTAAAACCCTCATGGGTAAAGTTAACGATACCCGAATCATTTCTGGATTTGCTGATGCGTTTATCCAACACCGTTGTGCGAACATGAATCGTATCGCCATGGAAAACCGGGCGGGGGAAACTGATATCGGTCATACCCAGATTACCGAGTGTTGTACCCAGTGTCAGATCCGTCACCTGAATCCCCACAACAAGTGCCAGAGTAAACATGCTGTTTACAATACGCTGGCCATGGATACTATTGGCTGAAAACTCGGCATCAATATGTAATGGCTGCGTGTTCATAGTCATACAACTGAACATCATATTGTCGTATTCAGTGACGGTGCGCCGAACCTCGTGATCGAAAACCTGTCCCTCTTCGAATTCTTCAAAATAGTAACCTGCCATGATCTGCTCCTGTTTGGATTTGAACCTTGGATATAAGATACAAGAGTTTATCAGAGGAACGTTTTTCTCGATGTGGGACATTTCAATCAAACTGAACAACTCAAGATTGAATGTCGCGTCTCCCGGGGCTTACTCCAACCCTTATGACACTTACTTAAGGAACAACTTACAGCTAATAGTCCTACGAAAGACAGGCTCGCGAGTGCAGAGCCCAGGCTTTTCTTTTCGTGCAGTTCTGCAGCCAGCATAGGCAGGAGCCGGAGCCGCGAAGCTGCCTGAGCAAGTGGAGCACAGGGATGTGCGGAACGAGTATGCGAAAAGAGAAACCTGGGATCGGAACCTCATAAAAGCACTTCCTTAAGGACTAGCTTACAACTAATAGCCCTACGCCTGATAAGGTTGCGAGTGCAGAGCCCAGGGTTTTCTTTTCGCCTGGTTCTGCAGCGTGCGTAGGCAGGAGCCGGAGCCGCGAAGCTGCCCGAGCGAGTGGAGCACAGGGATGTGCGGAACGAGTAAGCGAAAAGAGAAACCTGGGATCGGAACCTAGTAAGCGCACCTAAGTCAGTGCCACTCTACTCTCACTCCTGGGTTTACTCTGGCACTTTACCCTGATCTCAAAATTTCAGCTGTACGCTGGTGGTGCTGTGAAGCCGCCGATTTCCTGTGCCATCAGCCTGGTGAAATCAATCGTGGTGTAGTCATGAAATTCAGCACCCACAGCCTGTAGTCCAATGGGTAATCCTTCCTGAGATAGACCGGTCGGGAACACGGTACTGGGCAGATGTGCAACGGTAATGAGCCCGGACCAAAAAACCTGTTGAAAGTAGTCCTGGATTTCATTGTCTACTTTAATTGTTCTCGCCATGTACTCACTATGATCGTGTGCTATAGCGGTGGTCGCCATTTGGGGGCAAATCAGTATGTCCCAGCCCTTGAAGAAATTCTGCCAGATCTGGCGAAGGTAGAATCGTTTGTTGTTGCTAACTGCCCAGGTCCCATGTTCCTGAACCGAATATCGAATCCGTCCCGAGGCAATACTATCGGCATCATGATCAAGGGTCGCAGCAGCAGCGCGCATGTTCACTTTTTCTTCTTCAGGCATCCGCGCTGACATCACTCCCCAAAGCAGACTACTGTAAACATCATGGCTGTCGTTAAGATCGATGTCCGGTCGCGCTGTATCAGATACTGTAGCACCCAGCTTTGACAGCATATCCGCGACCTCCTGAACCCGATCTGAGATCTCGATCGCAACTGGTGCCATCACATCAGATTGCCATATGGCGACTCGATAATCTTTCAGCTCTTTTTTGCCAGGACCAGGCAAGTTCAACTGCCAACCCACAGCATCAGTTCTCGCTGCACCCGCAACCACATCCAAACCAACTTTTAAATCCTCAGCACTCCTTGCCATGGGTCCGACAACGGCAATATCAGCGGGTGCCAGTTGACCCGGCAGCGCGTGGCCTCGATCAGACACTATTCCCCAGGTTGGTTTGTGACCATAGGTCCCGCAGAAATGAGACGGATTCCGGATCGAGCCACCAATGTCAGAACCTGCTTCGAGCCCAGTGAATCCAGCGGCCAGCGCTGCAGCAGATCCCCCGGACGAACCACCGGGTCCACGTTGAAGATCCCACGGGTTGTTAGTGGTGCCGTAGATATCATTAAAACTCTGAAAATCCGCCAGCTGTAGAGGTACATTGGTCTTACCAAAAAAGTGGGCACCCGCATTCTTGAAACGAATCACTGAGTCAGAATCTTCGCTCGCAATGTTGTCCTTAAATTCCGGAATACCCCAGGTGGTAGGAAGACCTTCAATATCATAAGCCTCCTTAATCGTCATGGGCACACCATGCAGAGGTCCGAGTGTTCTGCCACTGGCGAGCGCCTCGTCGGCTTTCATGGCGGCATCCCTGCCTCTTTCGAAGTCTTTTACAACAACCGCGTTGATATCCCCGTCGAATTTTTCCACTCGCTCTATATACATATCGGTGAGTTCCAGGGCACTCACTTCTTTGGACTGAATGGCCTGCGCCAACTCTACTGCGGATTTGAATGCGTATTCACCCATGAAAGATCCTTGATCAGCTAACTGTTAATGGCAGAGACTAACCCAAGCAACAGGGTATCTGCCAGTATGATACAGTCCTTTTCCTAAACACATTCGTCTTAACAGAGAGTTGATGGCATGAGCGACGACGATCCCAGCTTCTACAACGGTTGGCCAATGAACACACCCATGGACATCCGACTTGGGCAGACGCAGGAAGAAGACATCCATCACAAACTTCGCTGGGGAATCATAAGCGCCTCCGCCATAGCATCAGACTGGATCAAATCACTGCAGGATGTACCAGGTGCTGAAGTGACCGCTATTGCCGCGAGAGACAAAGACCGAGCTGAAGCATACGCCAAAGCTCATGCTATCCCCACAGCCTATGATTCCTATGAAGACCTGTGTAACGAGCCGAATGTCGATATTGTCTACATTGCCTCGAAGACCTGGAATCATCGCGAACACATGTTGATGGCCATTGCTGCCGGCAAGCACGTCCTATGTGAAAAACCATTTACCGACACAGCCGAACAGGCCAGGGAAGTGTACGAAGCAGCAGATAAGGCTGGTGTATTTTGTCAGGAAGGCATGTGGCTCAGGTTTTTTCCTGTAATCGAACATGCTCGAGTCGCAATAGAGAGAGGTGACATCGGCAGGTTACAGGTGGTACAGGCAGAATATCCGGATCGCGTTTATGCGCTCAATCCTGCCGTAACCGGATTTGGTGCAGGCGAAATGCCGGTTATCGCGGCGGCGGGTCGTGCATCCCGGGGTCAACCCTACGCGAATGACCTACCCTCCGCCCATGGCGCACCACCAAGCGCGGCAGTACTCCAATATACTGAGCAACAGGGAATTGCCGTCATTACTTTTCCATCTGGTCGATTCAATGAGGAAACACAATACATCGGCAACAGAGGTCGCATAACAATTGAAACACCCGCCCATCACCCGACAGCACTGACAATTCGAACCGGTCGTCCACCAAGAATCGGAACACGCAAGGCCGAGGGCAGAGCTGTTATGGAACTGGATCCAAGTGAAGGCTGGATTGGGGACTGGCAGGAGTCTCACTGGAATCAGGATCGCAATCCAACCAATGGACCATTCAACCAGGTAGAGCGATTCGAATATCCAATGCCGACACCAGCCCCTGTGACCCGGGGCCAACCTGCCGGATCACGCTGGACGGGCGAGAAGATGATCAAATACAAAGGCTGGACCTGGAGCGGTGGAAATCAACACGGTTTCATATATCAGGCACAGGCGGTACATCGTTGCATGGCAGCAGGGCTAAAAGAAATGCCACAGTTCACCAGAGCAGAATCACTTCGGGTATGCGAGATTATCGATGAGATCAACAGACAGTGTGCTGAGGTTGGATTTTAGGCACGCAGGGATTTCTCAAACAGATAAAGAAAGAGATCCCGTGGCGTCTGCACCTCAACCTCTGCACCAGGACAGATTCAGGAGAGTACCCAAATGAAAGTCTTCATCAGCGTCGACATGGAAGGTATATCGGGACTGGTTCGCTGGGCGGATGTATCGAGTCAGGGTATCGATTTTGAACGTAATCGTTCACTCATGACAGCGGATGCCAACGCGGCAGTCGAAGGTGCCTTTGCCGCTGGTGCGACGGAAGTCATCGTTGAAGAAAACCACGGTGTCGAGGATCTTTGTGTACTCCTGATGGATGAAGTTCATCCTCGCTGCAGTGTCATCCGTGGCGCTGGTCGGCATGGTTCAACTACGGCGGCAGGACTGGATGAATCTGTTGGCGTGGTATTGCTGGTAGGCCATCATGGCAGAGCGGGTTCCTATCCCGGCATCATGGCACACACAATTTCATACGGCATGTTCAAACTGGTTCGCCTGGGTGGCAATCCAATTGGCGAAGCCGATTTCTTTGCTATTCGTGCCGGTGAGCTTGGGGTACCCATTGGTATGGTAAGTGGCGATCAGATCGCTGCTGAACAGGTGAGTGCAATCTGCCCATGGGCGGAAACCGTGATCGTCAAAGAAGCACTGGGCAATCAATCCGGTCATTGCATACCACCCACCCGAGCAAGACCAATGATTCAGGCAGGTGCCGAATGCGCCGTGAAGCGCGCAATGGCAGGAGAGCTTGAACCCTTTACTGCAATCTCAGGTCCTTACAACTTTGAAGTGGAACTCCGTAATCCTGTCAGCGATAACATGCGGGAGAATCTCAATTCGCTGGATGAATTCGAGATCCTGGATGACAAGGTCATCGGTATCACTGCACCGAATATGAATTTGGGCTTCAGGCGGGTTGCCTATCTGGGCTATGCAGATCGAGCCGGAGTGACAAAATACTAAATGATCACCCTGAATCAGACTGTCGGATTAACTTAACCATCTCGACGATTTTCTCAATCACAATACTAGGTTGTTCAAACTGAATCACGTGGCCACTGCCTTCAGCGATAGTTCTCTGCCCCTTGCTGGACAGGGCCGTCAGTTCATCCTGCAAGGTATCCCAGACGGCTCGTTGGGCCAATGCATCCTCAAGCGTAATGCCCGCATCAGGCACGGCCTCAGGGATTTTGCCCTCAGAAAGTACAAACAATGGCAAATCACCCAGCGTACCAGGCGCCTCTTCATCAAATACCTCTTCCTGAAAACTCTCGAGTTCCCAGTAAACTGACAAGAAATCCTGAGATAATTGCTAACAGGATTTTGCTAAGCATCTGTATTCTCAAAATACTGGTAATAGTTCATTGAAATTATAGCCAGTTTCACAACAGTCTACTTCGAGCCGCTTTCTGCTTCCCTAAAGATCCGGAGAAAATTGCCACCCCAGATCTTTTCAATATCCTGCTGACTATAACCTCGCTCCAGAAGGCCTATTGTCACGTTTAAAGCTTCGCTCGCGTCATTGAACCCATGAATTCCACTGCCATGATTAAAGTCCGTGCCTATTCCCACATGGTCAATACCGATACGCTTAACCACATAGTCGATATGATCGAGCATGTCATCGACACTGCCGGGACCCAGCAGTTCGCTGACCGCATTGAGGAATGTCTGTTGTACCTTGCTGTCATCTATTTCCCAGTACAGTTCAAACGGATACAGATAGTCCTCTTCAATCCCGGCAGTTCGCCGGACGATCCTGATCTGCTTGACCAGTTCCTTGTCAGATGAATCGAACAGATAGCCTCTAAAAGGTGCGATGTGGATCACACCCCCTATCTCACCTATTCGGTCGATCTCCTGATCCGATAAGTTACGACTGACATCAGATAGGGACCGTACATTCGAATGACTTGCGATAACGGGTGCAGTCGATAGGGCGAACACCTGCATCGCTGCCAGCTTCGAGAGTTGTGATACATCAACGATACCACCGAGTTCGTTGATTCGTCTGATGGCCTGTTTACCCAAATCAGATAACCCGCCATGTACCGCTTCGGGTTCGTGTTCTTCTATCTCGCCTATATAGATTGGCCGGGAAGAGTCAGCGAAATCGTTGTGACCCATGTGGGTCAGTGCGAACACCCTGACACCGGCAGCATAGAACTCATCTAACGCCGAGACGTCGGTACCCAGGATTCTTGCGTTCTGAAAACCCAGGATCAAAGCACTCTTACCTTCTTCATGGGCTCTGACAAGCTCATCTGCAGATCGCACCAGCACCACACTGCTAGTTGGATCTGAAGTCATCGCGAGGACAGCGGCGAGTTCTTCATCAGCCCTGCCGCGAGCCTGTGCATAGCCTTCTGCATTTCTTGGTCCGGGACCAACCGCTACTGCCATAACAACCGCATCAACACCACCTTTTCGCATCTTGAATGGTGCGACTTGAGACAAGCCGTCCGCTCCTGCATATCTAGACTCCTTGCCAGGAATTTCGATATCGGCATGTGCATCAAGCACCAGAGCTTTTTTGTGAATAACTTCAACGGTTACCTGCTCTCCTCTCGACGGGTCAACCGTCAACCCGGAACAGGCAGTCAGCACAAATACTGTGGCAGTCAGGATAACTAAACTACAGGCATAACGCATAAAACCGCTCTCTCAGACAGAATCAATCCGTAGGGTTAAAGTAAAACGGATTCATGGGGTCAGAGTAAAGTGCCAGAGTAAATCTATGGGATAAATAGGGGCAGAGTATAATGGCACTTACTTATGTGCTCTTACGCCGTTCCGATCCCACTTCTCTTTTTAGTCAGGCAGCCCTAACACTCGTTTGGCGATAATATTCAGTTGCACCTCGTTAGTCCCACCTGCGATGCTGCCAGCGCGAGAACCTAACCAGCTTCGAGTTGCACCCAGCTCCGCCTGCGTGAATCCGTCACCCTCCCAGCCAGTTCCGTTTGAACCCATTAACTGAACCTGCAGTGAGGTGTTTTTCTTTCCCTGAGAAGCCCCCAGCAATTTAAATATCGAAGTAATTTCTCCCAATGTTTTTCCTGACGCATTCTCTTCCCGCACACGATTCAGGGTAAGTTCAAGAGAGAGTTGATTCAGTCGTTGCTGGATCACCTCATTACGAAAAGCCGGATCGGCTATCTTGCCATCGGTTGATTCTCCAACATACTTTTTGGCAAGCCTGGCCAGATGGTATTCCTGCGAACCTTTTTTTGATGCTGTTGCACCTTCGGCACCCATTCCAGATAAGCCAGAGCGCTCATGCTGGAGCAATCTTTTACCAATGGCCCAACCATGATTAGGCTTTCCAATAAGGTCATTTTTGGTCGCAATGGCATTGTCGAAGAATGTCTCGCAGAAAGGTGACTCACCTGAGATAAGCCGAATCGGTTTCACCGTTACACCCGGTTGATCCATGTCGATCAAAACCAGACTGATACCATCATGCTTGGGTGCATCCGGATTGGTACGCACCAGTGCAAATATCCAGTCGGCGTGATTTGCGCCGGATGTCCAGATCTTCTGGCCATTGATCACGTAGTTGTCTCCATCGAGCACTGCTCTAGTTGAAAGACCGGCCAGGTCTGATCCGGCACCTGGTTCACTGTATCCCTGACACCAACGTACTTCCCGCCTGACAATTCTTGGCAGGTGGCGCAGTTTCTGCTCTTCGGTTCCATATTCGAGCAGCGTAGGACCAATCAGGCCCATACCCATTCCACCATCAGGAATGCTGGCACCCACCTTTTGCATTTCTTTCAGAAGAACAACGTGCTCCTGAAAACTCAAACCTCCCCCGCCGTACTCTTTCGGCCAGTGAGGGGCGGTCCAACCTATGGTAGCAAGCCGCTTCGTCCATTCTTTTCGTTGATCACTGCCAATCGCACTGTTTTTGATCCCTTCGCTGAAGTTTTCCTCCAACCAATCTCTTACCGTCTCCGTATCAAGCGTCATCATCCTGGCCTTAACTAATATGTTCTAGCGTATGTTCCATTCTTATTGATATGTAGGGTGAGAGTAAAGTGCCAGAGTAAAATCGCTATTCCTTCTAGGAGAAATTTACTCTAGCACTTTACTCTGACCCCAGTTTTTCGTTCAAATGGGTTGGCAGTCTACGATGAACTCTGCTGAACGGATGTACCAGAGAATGCGAGATTACAGATGAACGACGATGAGGAAGTCCAGGCGCTGCTTGCGCAGCTAACACTGGAAGAGAAAGCCATGCTCTGTTCCGGTATGGATTTCTGGCGACTACCGGGCATAGAACGCCTGAGTCTACCTTCGATTATGGTCACCGATGGCCCTCATGGTCTGAGGAAGCAACCTGACGGTGCTGATCACATAGGCATTAGTGATTCAGTTCCTGCCACCTGTTTTCCGACAGCGTCTGGTCTTGCCGCAAGCTGGAACAGAGCACTTATTCAGTCTGTCGGCACCGCTCTGGGAGAAGAATGTCGTGCAGAGAATGTCAGTGTAATATTGGGTCCTGGCATCAACATAAAGCGCAACCCCTTGGGCGGGAGAAATTTCGAGTATTTCTCTGAAGACCCCTATCTCTCCGGCGAAATGGCCTCTGCCTGGATCTATGGTGTACAGAATCAGGGAATAGGAACCAGCCTTAAACATTACGCGGTCAACAATCATGAATCTGGGCGGATGGTTGTCGATGCGATCGTAGACGAACGAACACTCCGTGAAATATACCTTCCAGGATTCGAGATCCCCGTGAAACAAACGCAACCCTGGACCATCATGTGCTCATACAACAAATTGAATGGCACTTATCTTTCCGAAAACAAGAAAATGCTCACCGAGATTCTAAGGGAAGAATGGCAATTCAACGGACTCGTCATGACGGATTGGGGCGCGACCCACGACCGGGTACGTGGCGTCAAAGCAGGGCTTGATCTCGAGATGCCATCCAGTGGAATGGTCAATACAAACAAAGTGCTTACGTCCGTCGAGCAGGACGATCTCACTGTTGACGAACTCAATGTTACGGTCAGACGTGTACTCGACCTCATTAAAAAATCAAAACAAAACCTGAGAGAAACATTCGAGTTTTCTCATGATTCACACCATGATCTGGCAAAACAAGCAGCAGTCGAAGCCTGTGTCCTGCTAAAAAACAACAATCACTTTCTACCTCTCAACAGCAAGACCTCTATAGCGGTGATTGGTTCACTCGCAACGAATACCCGTTACCAGGGCTCAGGCAGTTCGCAAATAAATCCGACTCGACTGGACCAGCCACTCGACGCCATAAACAACTACATTATTGATGACGGCGGCAGTGTTGATTTCGCTGAGGGTTATACGCTGGCTGGGGGAACATCTGAGTCACTAATCACTATCGCATCTGATGTTGCAGAAAAAGCGGATAAGATCATTATCATTGCGGGTCTGACACCAGACTACGAATCCGAGGGATTTGATCGGTCACATCTCAATTTACCCCCTGGTCAACTGGAACTGATCAGGGCACTGAAGAACCATCACCACAAAACAGTTCTGGTTCTGCAAAACGGTGCACCTGTTATTTTGCCAGATTCAACTAAGATCCCATCAATCCTTGAAGCCTACCTCGGTGGGCAGGCTGGTGCTTCTGCCCTTGCCGATATTCTGTTTGGCACAAGTAATCCAAGTGGTAAATTGGCCGAGACATTTCCACTGGCACTCAGTGATATCCCGAGTCAGGCCTGGTACCCAGGTGAAACCAGGCAGTCCCAATATCGCGAAGGTATCTGGATAGGCTATCGATACTTCAATACAACAAACGAGCCCGTTGCCTACCCTTTCGGTTTTGGACTCTCCTATACAACCTTTGAATATTCAGATCTACAGATTGGGAACAATCCAGAAAACAAACCTATTCGGATGACCAGAGACGATCAGTTAGAGGTAAAAGTCACCATCAAAAATACAGGCGATTGTGCCGGTGCCGAGATCATTCAGCTCTACGTGGGACAAGATCACCCTTCAGTTCATCGACCGATGAGGGAACTCAAAGGTTTTGCAAAAGTAAAGCTGGAACCATCCGAGGAAGAACGGATTACCTTAACTTTGGATTACCGGTCTTTTGCGTTTTGGAAGGATCAGCAAAACGGCTGGGTCACAGAATCGGACAGTTTCACCATCGCAATCGGCGCATCGGTTGAGGACATTCGCCTGTCACGACAGATTTCCCTCGATACTGATCACGCGATTGGTCAGCGCAATGCATCCCTTGATAGTTACTTCTCACCCCAGACACTCGATTTTACTGACAGGGCTTTTGTATCGCTTCTAGGTCGTGAAATACCAAAACCTCTACCGCGAAAACCATTTCAACTAAACTCCACATTAAAAGAAGTTGATGATACATGGCTTGGTCGCCAACTCAGGAAAATCGTAAACAAGATGCTAAGAGATGTCGTTGGCGACGTATCAGATCATGATCGCGTGATCTTTGAAGCCATCACAGCAGAAATGCCGCTTCGAAATATGATCACCAACAGCCAGGGAAAGCTCAATCAAAAGCTGATGAGCCGGTTAATTCACTGTATGAATCATGATTGGATGAAACTTATCAAGGGAACCCCGGCGAACAGTGAATAGCATGACGTCTAGTTATGAAAGCAGTTGCCTGCCGATCCAAAAGCTGATCCTGGAGTACAGGAATCATTAACTCCCTATTCTGGGAAATCTGCAAGTAAGATTTGATAGCTACATGCCATTTTCTACAGCACTTTCAAGAATAAGAAGGGAGATTTTAGATAGGGAGACCGTTATATCTGTTTATAACTGGAGCTCACGCCTTACTTTAGTAAGTCGTTTTGGTCGCGATCCTTTATGCATGACCGCCGAGTCGGCATTATAATGGTGGCAATATTGCACCACTATCAGTCTTCAAAGAAGTAACGATATCGGCGGTATTATCATTCGATCTGAGTGAAGAGAGATAACTCAAGAATTCTTCCTCCTTGGAATAATTTAAGCTATACACAATAGAGCGATAGCGCGCAAAGGTTGGCTTTTGTAACGATGAGGATATTGACAGGAAAAATGGAAATTAATTAGGTACTACATACAAGGGGGAAAGATGAATTTTGAAGAATTGTTTAGTGTCTTGGGTAAGGTAGTCTGTGTCACGGGTGGCGGCGGCGGTATTGGTCGCGGTATTGCCAAAACCTTCGTAGCGGGCGGGGCAAAGGTCTACATTGCGTCAAGAAGCGATCTTTCAGAAGTGGCTGCTGAGATTTCTGGTGAGGGACCAGGTGAGTGTCTGTCATTGCCCCTGGACATATCTCAAGAGGAATCGATTAAGGCGCTTGTCGCTAACTTGAAAGAGCAAGAGGGCAAACTGGATGTTCTGGTAAACAACGCCGCGCTCGGTAACTTTATCCATCCTTTCGAAGAGTTTCCGATGGATGAGTGGGATCAGATGACGACCGTGAACCTGAGAGGACCGTTCTTGCTGGTCAAGGAAGCACTAAATTTGCTGGAATCCGCAGGTAGCCCGGAAGCTCACGCGAGTGTCATAAACATCGCCTCGGTTGATGGGATTCGAGTCGCGAGGGATAACGATTGGGCTTATGGCGCGAGCAAGGCGGCTCTGATTCAGTTGACGCGTCAATGGGCCAGCACCCTTGGCAATAACTACGGCAGAGAGGGGGGGCGCCAAATCACCTTTAATACGATCGCTCCGGGTCCTTTCCCGGGTATGCTAGACCAGTATCTGGAAACTGAAGAAGGACGAGCAGCTGTTGCATCGGCGACGGTAGTAGGCCGGGTGGGCGATCCCGTAGATGTGGGAGCAGCCTGTGCTTACCTCGCCAGCCGTGCAGGATCGTACGTGACTGGTTCTACGATTCCGGTGGACGGTGGCCTCTTGGTCGGTCGTCGAGCAAATAGTTAAATTAGTTTTACGGAGAAGATAATGCGGTCTGGAGGATTGATGATCCCTGGAACGACACACGGGGCCTATCGAGAGCTGATTGTGTTGGATCAAAGAGCGGTTGTGCGGGCACCAATCGGGAGCACGCACCGTGAGACCTGTACTTTGCCCATGAAAGGTCTCACGGCGAGATTGTCACTCGATCTGTTGGATCTTCAGCCGGGCCAGGTGATTGAGTATATGAGCCATTAACGCCCTGTTCTGAGAAATCTGCGCTTGATATGGGTTTCATCCACGATATCAAGACAATTCAATCCTTGATGCCACAATCAAAACAAACTCTGCTTTTTTCGGCCACCTTCTCGGACGAGATCCGTAAACTCGGCGCAGGCATGTTAGAAAACCCCACTCAAGTTGATGTAGCGCTGTCTTGCTGACGATAAAACCCAGCTGCATCCTTATTATTATCCCAGTAACAGGAAAGGCGTGAGCTTTTGGGTTGAAATTTTGCTTAAACAGGTCAAAGAGAAAGGGGTTGAAGTCATCAATGGCAAGTCATCGACAAAATCAACTACCAAGGTGATTTGGAAGATCAAAAAACCGTTTATTACTTTCAGATATGTATCGCAATGCGCTGGAGCTGCTTACTGTGCCGTTGGGATGTCGTAATTTGTCAGCTAGCACGACGTCGTCAAGTTATGTAAGCGCTTGCCTAGAATGCACGTCCTTGGGAGCTTTTTTTCAAACGACTGGACCGCAAAATAAATCTAAGGAACTAATGCGTGAGGATTGGACCGCATAACTGTATTCTACCCTCAGTTTTTTACTTGAACCCCAATTACCTTGCAGACAGGACCTGAATACTGGGATTGTGTATGAAGAAAATATTGTTAGTGGTGGCTTTCCTGAATCTTGCTGGCTACAGCGTCAATTCAAGTCCTTCGCAAGCACCTACTCAAGCACCTGCTGTGGCAGCAGAGAAAGCAACGGAGATCATCGACTATGACTGGCCGAAATACGCCAATGACTCGGCCTCTTCAAAATACACTCCCCTCGACCAGATCAATCGAGATAACATGGAACAGCTACAAATTGTATGGTCATGGGATGCACCAGATAACGAATTTCTCAAGCAAACCACCAAATTCGTCTCCGGGGGTTTTAAAAGTACGCCAATAAAAATTGGCAGAACACTCTATATCAGCACACCACTGGGATTCATCGCAGCCATTGATGCAGAAACAGGCAAGCAGAAGTGGGTTTTTGATACCAAAACCTACGAACATGGACATCCTGCCAATATGGGTTTTCATCATCGTGGCGTCAGCTACTATGAGCAGAGTGACAAACGTCGCGTTCTGATGGGCACCAACAATGCCTTTCTATGGTCCCTGGATGCTGACACAGGTAAACCGGACAAGACCTTCGGTACTGATGGAAAAGTTGACCTCACCCTAGGACTTGGGCAGGAAATTGATCGATCAAAATACTCCAACACAGCAGCGGTTACCATAGTCGGCGACACAGTGGTTCTGGGTTCAGTTATCTCCGATATGCCGCTACAAAATTGGGGTCCTAAAAATAGAAGCGAAATGCCTCCTGGTCACATCCGGGGTTTTGATGTGAATACCGGCAGGCAGAAGTGGGTTTTTCACTCTATACCCAGGCCGGGTGAGATCGGCAATGAGACCTGGGAAAACGAATCCTGGAAGGATACAGGCTCAACCAACGTCTGGACCCTCATGAGTGCCGACCTTGAACTGGGATATGTCTATTTACCCTTCGGTGTGTCAAGTAACGACTGGTATGGTGGCGAGCGTCTGGGTGACAATCTATTTGGTAACAGCATCGTCTGCCTCGACGCCGCAACAGGATCACTGGTTTGGTATTTCCAGGCAATTCACCACGATCTATGGGATTACGATCTACCCGCGGCACCTAATCTGGTTGATATCACTGTGGGTGGGCGCGACATAAAAGCCCTTGCACAAATATCCAAACAGGGATTTGTCTATGTGCTTGACAGAGTCACCGGCGAACCTGTGTGGCCCATAGAAGAACGTCCTGTACCAGCATCTGATATGCCAGGTGATCGGGCCGCCAAAACACAACCTTTCCCCACTAAACCTGCACCTTTTGATCTACAAGGACTGGACGAAGATAATCTGATCGACTTTACGCCTGAACTCAAGGCAGCGGCGATTGAAATAACCAAAAGATATCGAAATGAAGGCTTGTATACACCACCATCACTTAAGGGTTCCATCCAGGTACCAGGTGACGGTGGCGGGGGTGAATGGAGTGGCGCTGCCTTTGATCCACAAACCTCACTATTCTATATACCATCGTCAACAACACCGAGCGTACCGAGGCTCCTGGAAACAAAAGAAGGCAATCCATATCGCTATGTCAGAGGCGGTAACAGATGGTTGCGCGGGCCAAAAGGTCTGCCAATCACCAAACCACCCTACGGGCGCATTAGTGCACTGAATTTAAATACTGGTGAGTACGAGTGGGTAGTCCCGAATGGTGAAGGAAAAGCCTTGAGGGAAAAGATCACCGCCCTCGGAATACCTGATCCTGGCCCTGTTGGATTAAATTTATTCACAACGGGAATAACGCCGCCACTGCTAACAAAATCACTGTTGATTATGGCATTAATCGACGGCGAGCCAATACTTCGAGCATGGGACAAGGCAACTGGAGAAATCGTCGGTGAGGTAATTTTACCAGCTCGAACGATGGGCGCGCCCATGACCTATATGATTAACGGCAAGCAATATATTTCAGTCGCTGCAATGGCAGGCGCTAAAGATGCAAAACTGATCACATTGGCATTACCTTGACCACGGCCTGGAGCAAACCCGCAAAGAAACTCCGGTGATATCAAGATCGAGTCGCTGTAGAAATGAAATGATGATTCACCCTGTTACCGTGTACCAGATCTCCGAACTAACTCAGAGCGCTGCTGACAGAGTATTCATGGCAAGAAACGTGTCACCAAAAAGAAAATCGTCGACAGGTTCCGGGTGAGTTGACAATTTTACCATCACAACGCCTGTGCTCTGGTCGACAAAGATGGTCTGCCCGTAAATGCCGATACACATCATCACCTTTTGTGTCGGGTTCACCCACACCTGATTTCGATAATGACCGCCGGGCAACATCGCAGCATAGTCTGTTTCAGAAAATAACTTCCTGAGTTCGTCGTTGCCGACCAGTGTATTCGCTATCCATTCAGCCGGTACAATCTGAGAACCATTGTAATGACCATTTTGTAATAGCATCTGACCAAACCGTGCCAGGTCGCGCGCGCAGGCACTCATCCCCGCCCCAACGTAAGGGAAACCAGCAGGATCCACGACAATGCATGCATCCTGTTCTGTTCCCAGCTTCTGCCAAAGGCGTTGTTCAAGCAGGTTCTGAATCTTTTGCCCGGTGGTGCGTTCTATCACCATGGCAACAACGTTAGTCAGCACGGTACGATAATGAAACTTCTCACCATCTGACTGTTCGGTTTCCTTCAAAGACAAGGCATAATCAAAAAGCGTGCTGGCCGAGTGATCGTGTACCAGCGCTGGCCGCCAGCCCACCACTGCAGCTTCAACCCAGAAGTCGGCTTTTTTGTCTGCATAATCTTCACCAAACTTCACAGCTGCCGTCATATCTAGTGCTTGCTGTAGCGTGGTTTCGCGAAACGCCGTCTCCTCAAATTCCGGGATATAACCGGCCACTCGTTTATCGGGATTGATCACCCCTTCTTTCACCAGGATACCGGTCAACATACCGACGAACGACTTGGTGACCGAATTAAGCAGATGATGGCTGTCTGCACTCATGTCGTTGCCATATTCTTCGGTCAGTATCACGCCATCTTTCATAACTAGGAACGCATCGGTGTATGTCTCATCCAGCATCTGACGTACTGAACGCGGCTGATCATCCAATCCCTGGTAAGTCAGCTGAGTCAATTCCTCGTGTCTCTCGGTGAATTCACTGGCCGGCCCGGTTCCACGGCGAACCCTTGCCGTGGGAAACAAGGCCTGTACATGCTGGAAACTCCATCGATTGTGGGGCGGGTCACCCCAGTTCTCGGTGCTGACTAATTCAATACTCATCCTGCCGACTCCCTAGTTAATTCAGATTTAAGGTTACACTTCTCCCTCTGGCACTTCCTGTCGGTCACCACCAAATACAATATCAGCAAGAGACAACTGACCTGGCTCCTGTTCCAGAACCCGATAGGCTGCATTCATTGAATGGTGCAGCGGAAATGATGCTCTCAAACCCATCATGTCGTAGTCAGCATTGATGGCATCTTTCAGCCAGGTGACACCCAGAGGATTGCTTTTTGTAAGATCCTGGCAAAGTCGGGTAACCTCATCCTCGAGTTCCTCCGCCGGAAAGACGCGTGTAACCAGGCCAATTTTCTGTGCTTCCTTTGCAGTGATCAGCCTGCCGGTAAGAAGCAGATATTTGGCCTGCCTCAATCCAAGCATCCACACCCACAGCGGCAAACTGGTAACACCACCCACCCTTTGAGCCTGGTGACCGAATGTCGCCGTGTCTGCGGCAAAGGCAATATCGCACAACATCTGGAAGTAGCAGCCCGTTGCAATTGCCGGACCCTGTACCTGGGCAACGGTCGGTTTGGAGTAATACCAGATTCGAAGATAACGGTCGCTGATCTTGCGAAGGGCTGGCGAAGCATCATTCAGACGCCAGTGATCCTGGCCAGCAGGCGGGGTGGTGTAAGGATTGTCACGTAAATCATATCCAGCACTGAAGGCAGTGCCTGCGCCCTTAAACAGTACAACCCGAACATCGTTGTCGGCTTCGGCTACATCCAGTGCGTCATCAAGTTCTTCCAGAAGTTTTGTGTTGAGCGCATTACGTTTATCAGGACGGTTGAAGGTGATAGTGCAGACCTGATCAGATACGTCATAAAGCAGAAATTCGTAGTTTGGCATTTGGGTCTCCTTGATTGTGGCAAATGAGAGCGATGGTAAGTATATGACAATACACACTACGAGCTACACCAGCTAAGTCCTCATCTCGCAAATCATTATCAGGTGACAACANGTACAACATTTCATCGCCCTGGTATCTGAACCCGTGACTCCCTTCGCTAATTATTAGATTCCCTGCACGTTTCGGCAGAATCATTCGACAGGATCATGTCGCCAACGTGCCTTTGTGACTTTCGCTGAAGACAATAACGCTATCAGAACCTGCGTAACTTACGACGCTGGTAATTCCCAGCTGGCGGTGAATGAATAGGGTGGGTTTACACCAGCACTTTACTCTGGCCGTTTGCATACATAGGCTCAGTTCTCGCAATTGGCGGGGTCCTTTCCAATTTCCTTACCTACAATTACAAACTCCGGGGGGCGAGGCATTACTCAAATGCCGGTGNCGCGGTTGCNGTAGCTGGACCTGCTGGACCATGATGCTCGTCNGCGATGGCGCCTACTACCTGGTATCGATTTTGCCCTCCATCGTATTGCAGGACAATCGCACATTCTTCAAATACCTGTGTCCAATCCCGGTTGGTATGAAAGTACTTTCACGGTTTTCGGTACTCAAACAAGAAATCAAAAAGGATGACTGTACTGAATGCGGTCTTTGTGAAGAATATTGCCTCATAGACATCAAACTTCTCGACTATGCAAGACAGAACCAGCGAGTACTTTCCACTGAGTGCATTCTTTGCAACACCTACGTCAACATCTTCTCCATCGAAGCCATACAAACCACCAGGCGCTTGGATGCATGATGGCAAGAAAACATCAACATGAGGTCAGAATAGAACAGCACTTACTTAAGTGCTCTTACGAGGTACTCTTACGACGTTCCGATCCCATCAATTTACCGAACGATCCGAAGACTCCCAATAGGGTGCTCTTAATTCTCTTTTTAGTACCTTGCCAGGTCCAGACTTTGGCAAGGGTTCGTGTTGAATATCAATCCCTTTGGGCACCTTGTAACCAGCAATATGGTCACGGCAAAAATCAACTATCTCTGCTGGATCTATATTATTGTGTTCCTCTCGTGGCACCACGACAGCATGCACCGCCTCTCCCCACTTTTCATCTGGCACGCCGAACGCGGCAGCTTCGAGGACAGCGGGATGCTTGTATAAAACCTCCTCGACCTCTGTTGAGTAGACATTTTCTCCCCCACTGACAATCATGTCCTTGGATCGGTCGACCAGATACAAGTAGCCTGCTGCATCGAGATAACCAAGATCTCCCGTCCAGTAACTGCCATTTATTAACACAGCCTCGGTCTGCTCTTCCTTCTTCCAATACCCCTTCATCACGTTGGTGCCAGCAACCACGACTTCGCCGACTTCACCCNCAGGAAGTTCATTGCCTTCTGGATCNCNAATANTGATGATATTACCAATGGCTGATCTTCCACAGGAACGCGCTCTTGGATCATCCACGAGTCTTTCTTCATGTCCGAGTATCGTTGCCAGCGGCGATAACTCCGTCGCACCATAGACTTCTATCATCTGGGCTGTTGGGAAGGCTGAGCTGGTCCGGCGAATCACTTCGGTTGCGATGGGAGAACCACCATGGGCGATGATTTCNAGGGTGTCAGTCTTGCGAGGGTTAGAATGCTGCTCTTCAGCTAACGCAGCTAACATGGTAGGAACGCCAAGGGTAATATTGACGCTGTGTTTCTCTATCAGGTCTAAGGCTGCTTTCGGATCGAAAGCTGCTAGAGAAATCTGACAAGAACCTAGCCAAATGGCACCGAGGATCCCGTTTGAACCGGCGGCATGAAACATCGGTGCCATGATAAGGGTTCGATCTTCTGAAGATTGTGGGATCGCAGCCAACCAGTTATGAGTATTTGCAATCAAATTTCGATGAGTCAACATTACCCCTTTGCTGGCACCTGTGGTTCCGCCGGTGTAGAACAACCCTGCCAGGGCATTTTCATCAGGATCTTCTCCAAGCACTGCTTCACTCGACTGTTCTAACATATCTTCATAGTCGCTCGGCAGCCTGATTATCTCATCCACCATTTCAGTCAATTCACCAAGTTCAGTTCGATCAGTGAGTAGAATGTTGGCTCCAGAATCTTTCAGTGCATAGACCAATTCNGGCAACGCATGCCGGGTATTCAGGGGAACAACCACCATGCCACCAGCAGGAACACCAATGTAGGTTTCAACATATTGATGTGAATTGTTCGCCAAAATGGCAATTCGATCACCTGCCTTTGCGCCNCTGGATCTGAGGCCACCCACTAAAAGACTACAGCGACGCCACAAATCAGCATAGGTGATTTCAATATCGTCGTGAATCAACGCAATTTCATTAGGACCGATTTGTAACGCCCGTTTTAACGGATCAATCAGAGTGTGCATTTGCTCATGCCCTTATCGTGTCTGGTTTGAGTAAACGAAATACTACTCGATTTATGTTCGTAGAACAGCAAGATATGTGGTCAGGCGTTGCGTTTGATATCTCTGAATGGCCCCGTATCAGATCGTGGTTCTTTAGGCATACCCAANACGCGCTCTGAAATGATGTTCCGTTGAATTTCATCCGTACCTCCGGCGATGGAAATCGCGGGAGTTGAAATCAACGTTTCAGCGATCATGCCATTTTCCGCAGAATCAACACCGCTTCGCATGGCGTCCGCACCNGAAATCATGGTGTGTACGTACGCTGCCTGCCTTGCAATAACGCTTGCGGCCAGCTTTCCAATTGATCCTGCAGGTATGACCTCATTGCTGCCCGATTTTCGTTTCGCTTCCGCAGCAGCCGATGCCAGCGCTGANCCTTTTGCCATCGAGATCAGTTTCGCAATCTCCTGGCGNACNGCTGGATCGTCTATGGCACCTGTCTCTCTTGCGCGAGGCAGCACAAGATCGACCCTGCCTTGCCGTTGCGGATACCAGCTATAGGGTTCGTTAGCGACAGCCATCTCTGTATCATATTCTTCATAGATCCGACCAACCCTGGGTTCCTGGATGGAACTACCGATTCCGCTCTGGGTAAACCCACGCCGTTCATATGACAATGTAGTCGAGGCAACTGCCCAGCCATTGCCTTCACCCCCAATTAGATCCTCAGCAGGTACCACGGCATCGGTCATAAACACCTCATTGAAGGATGCATGACCATTCATCTGTTTCAATGGTCGTACATCAACGCCAGGCTGGCGCATATTGATCAGAAAATAACTGAGCCCCTGGTGCTTGGGCAAATCCCAGTCGGACCTCGCGAGCAAAATACCGAAATCAGCGTGGTGCGCGCTGGTATTCCAGACTTTCTGTCCGTTGATGATCCATTCACCACCAATCTTTTCTGCCCTGGTACTGGCTCCCGCAAGATCGGATCCACTACCGGGTTCACTGAACAACTGGCACCAACCGTGTTCGCCGGTCAATATTGGTCGAAGGTATCGTCGTTTCTGATCATCTGACCCGTGAGCAAGAATGGTTTCTGCTGCAAGACGCCNGGTTCCTGCACTGGCAGCACCGACAGCACCCTTCTCGTGAAATACTGTCGCGACGACAGCTGCCTGTTCCTGAGTATAGCCCCGCCCAAGATATTCATCAGGCCACTGCGGAGCAGCCCAACCTTCGTCAACCAGTTTATTTCGCCATTCGANAAGCGATAAATCCACCGACCAGTTCTTATCCAGCCATTTGGTGACCTCTTTCCTGATTTCATCGTTTGTCATGACTGCGCCTCCATGACTGTCATCATCCGCTCACGATGCNGATGGGGTGTACCCATGAATACCTCTGAACTTTTCGCCCGTTTAAACCACATGTGTGTGTCATTTTCCCAGGTGAAGCCAATGCCACCGCGTAATTGGATACCGGCTCTGGCNGCTTCAATATAAGTATCGCTGGTCATGGCTTTCACCATACTGGCCACATACGGTTCGCCTTCTCCCGCNNCNAGACAACGAGCCGCATGNTGCGTCGCTGCCTTGGCAAACTCGATTTCCATNAGAAGNTCNGCGCACCGGTGTTTTAATCCTTGAAACGATCCGATCGGTCGGCCNAATTGGACTCGCACCTTCGTGTAGTCTATGGTGGATTCCAACAGATACTGCGCTCCTCCGATCATCTCGTGAGCCAACGCCACACAGATANCATCCCAGNTCTTATNCAANGCTTTTTTACTNACATCACCTATCTTCTCAGCGATCACATCGTCAAAACTCACTGANGACAATTTGCGGGTCGGGTCAAGTACTTCGAGCGGCGTGACAGATACCCCGGCAGATCCACCAGGAACCGAGAAGAGACCCAGNCCNTTTGATGTTTTTGCAATAACAATCAACTGATCCGCNACNTGAGCGTCGACAACNATCGGTGCAGTACCACTCAAGATATCATCATCGTTCGCGAAAAGGTGTTCACCCA
Source organism: Gammaproteobacteria bacterium (assembly GCA_002725285.1). Taxonomy (GTDB): domain Bacteria; phylum Pseudomonadota; class Gammaproteobacteria; order Pseudomonadales; family Azotimanducaceae; genus JAHRVQ01. The sequence continues at coordinate 68,327 of PBRC01000004.1, forward strand.
CAGATTCCGGTTTATTCAGATTATCCAGCACCAATGTTGCAATAGTTGTACCCACAGCAACACCGGGTAGAAGTTTCTCTTTGTGCGCCTCAGTCGCTGTGTTTAGCAGCGCATAGCCTGCCATCACTGATGAGGCGAAGAAGGGACCACAATATAGATATCGACCCATTTCCTCGGCAACGATGCCCAGTTCAATTGGTCCAAATCCAAAACCACCGTATTCTTCAGGGATGTGAGTTCCTGCAAGTCCAACNTCACTNCACATTTGCTGCCACACNTCTGCATCGTATCCCTTTTCTGAGGNCATCAGTTCACGCACGACGCCAGGTTGTGACTTGTCACTCATAAAGCGAGCAACGACATCCTTAAAGTTCTTCTGATCTTCGGTTAACTCAGTTTGCATGTGATTTACCTGACTTGAATCCANACATTGTCCTCTTCAGAACACCCCTGATTCTGGTCAAAGCCGCCCGCCACGTCAATCACGAAAGATTTCCTTGCAGCCAGGCCTGGATAAGCTGAGGAACTTCCCTGTCAATATCCTCCGCTATCAATTTTCGGTAGTAGAGATTTGGATACGCCAATCAGTTTTTCGGGGATTGAATACGGTCACTGAATACNCTTGACAGCATTCTTAGACCCCCCCAAATCCAAACAAGTCCACTAAGTCGGTTTTCACTTGTATCGCCTGGTTCCTNAGCACCTGTTCAAGTAGCTGAACAAAAGGACAAAGTAAGATTACACCTGCGAGTTCTGGAACTTCGAATGCCAACTGTGAAACGATTACCGTACCTTCACTATGACCAAGTGAGTAGACATGATCACCGTCACAATAACTCTCACCCATGACCTACCTGGTGACTTTTGGCGCGTCATCAACAAAAATCGATGGTGAAAGCGATGATGAGCGTATCGCAGAATTAAATACAATGATCGAAATGATCCACACTCAAGGATTGGAGATCGGCATCCATGTGACCGGTGATCGATACAGTGATCGCAGCCTAGTGCGTCGCCCAGTCAAACTCAATGAGAACAGATCCACGCTACTATGTCATCCATGCTGATATGGTCCCGGACACGATACTTGCACAGATGACGAAATCAGGTATCGGTGCGAATTTTCATCCCGAGATCAAGCACCTTATTGCTGATTCTCAGGTCGCGAATATAGGGACTAAACGTGTGTCGCGTGAGTGGCCTTACCAATCCTTCATTGAAAATGTCGGATACCCCATCTGTCGATTGCTCAGATATACTCCCCGTCTGAAGCGTGATGCTGTAGTTGGGTGACAGAAGGCAGCATCCGGCAGGTTCAAGTACAATATCAGGGTTTACAGACAGGAAGCAGCATTGGATAAGACCATTGGCAATTTTGTCGATGCACTCAGGAACGCCGAAGTTGAAGTTTCACCGGCGGAGACACTCGATGCCGTAGCGGCCCTTGAAATTACCGGTGTAGATGATCGAACACTGCTGCGGAACACCCTATCGCTGATTCTTGCTAAGACTCCGGAAGAAAAGGCACTGTTTAATGTGTGTTTTGACCGTTTCTTTTCGTTCAGACAATTCGAGGATTCACCGGGCATCCTGGAAGAACTGAGGGCTGAGCAGGCTGATATCGAGGCAACAGCTACGATTGGACCAGGTGAAGAAAACGGTGCTGGCGGAGAAAAAAAGAAACGTCGTAAGAGTCGATCAACATCTGCTCCTCAAACCTCAAGGTTAGGACACATTCTGCTGTCCGGTGATGCCAACGAACTGTCTGTCGCTCTGACAAAGGCTGCAAAAGAAGTCCACCTGGATCGAATCAAATCCAATTATGAAAGAGGCCTCTTTGCCCACAGAATTCTCTTTCATCTGGGGGTCAAACAACTGGATGATGAGATTGACCGCTTATCAAAGGAAGACAACGAACGTAGCGTTCGAACTGCCCAGCTACTAATCCGGGGGAAACAATATCTGGTAGAACAGGTGAGAGATTATGTTGATGAGCAGTTTTTTCTCATCGTAGACGGAAGCGGTAAACGATTTCTGGTTGATGCGGTGACCAGTTCAAAACTAACCAATATGCAGGTTTATTACTTTGACCATATCCGGGAAGCGGTCAGGAAACTGGCTCACCAACTCGCAAAGCGGCATGCAAAAAAGAAGAAGGTTATCAACCGGGGACAGTTGGATATCCGAAAGACCCTGAGGAAGAACGTTGCCTATGATGGAGCACTGTTTGACCTGCGTTGGAAGCAGATTAAGGTTGAGAACCCCAAGATATTCGTGATCTGCGATGTGAGCGGCAGTGTGAAAAACGTGGCCCGCTTTCTCCTGACGTTTCTATATAGTCTCAATGAAGTATTACCCAGGGTTCGCTCATTTGCCTTCTCTAATGAACTGGGCGAGGTGAGTGAGTTCTTTGAACACTATTCACTTGAAGAAGCAATCGAGATGAGTCTGGATGACTATGGTAAAGGTTCCACTGATTACGGTCAGGCATTTCGAACCTTCAAAGACCTGTGCTTCCGGGATATCGATTCCAAATCTACAGTGATTATTCTTGGTGACGGCCGAAATAATTACTTTGCTACCGGCGCCGACACACTCAAGGAAATCTCTGAGAAGTGTCACCAGGTCATCTGGCTTAATCCTGAACCACGGGAACAATGGCATGAGGGAGATGCTGANATGCAGGCTTACCTGCCAGCCTGCCACTTCGCCGAGGTCTGCAATTCCCTGCCAGATCTGGAAAGGATGGTTTCGAGGGTTTTGAGAAGCGCGGGTTAGATACCAACGTCTTTTGACGCTTCTTCATTCTTCCTATCTCCTCTCTCCCAGTTTTAAGTTCTAAAACAGGGGTGTTAGCATGTGGGAGCTGGTGAATTAAGGAGATTTGACAGTGGAGTCCAGAAAAACGCAATGTGTACTCTGTGCCAACGCTTGTGGTCTGAACGTAACTATCGAGGACAATAAGATTGTTAAGGCCCGGGGGGATAAAGATGACCCCAGAAGTGAGGGATACNCCTGCCGCAAGGCACTGCAAATTCGATATCACCAGCACCACGCTGACCGCCTGCTGTACCCCCTCAAGAAAGTCGGCGACGGCTTTCAAAGGATATCCTGGGAACAAGCCAGTGCAGAAATCGCTGAAAAGCTGAAGAGTACCGTTACGAAACACGGTCCCCGATCACTGGCACTCATGGGTGGCGGCACAATTAACTGTATCGCCCAGGGTTCCTTTGCAGCGGGCATGCTGCGAGGGTTGGGATCTCAATATCGATATAACGCGCTCGCGCAGGAACTCACTGGCCGATTCTGGACTGATGGCGAGACCTATGGTGATCAGAATATCCGCGCATCCGCAGATACAGAGCACTCGGATATGGTACTTATTATTGGTAAGAATCCTATGATGAGCCATCACTCAGACAGGGCCCGCATTAAGTGGAAAAAATTCTCAAAAGATCCCGATAAGGTACTGGTCGTCGTCGACCCGAGGCGGACTGAAACGGCGAAACTTGCCGACATCCACCTTGCCATCAGACCCGGCACAGACGCCCTTTTATTACGTGCCATGACAGCCATCGTGTTAGCACAAGGCTGGCAGGATCAGGCCTTTATTGATGAGCATGTCAGTGGCTTCGAAGAGATTCGCTCCCTGTTCGAGGATTTTGATGCCGAAGCCGCGGTAAAGGTATGTGAACTTGACTTTGATGAAGTAAAGGAAGTCTGTCGACTATTTACAACAAAAAAATCCTGCCACATTAGTGATCTTGGTGTTCTGATGTCGCGCCACAGTACACTTGTTTCCTATCTTGAAAACACCTTCCTGGCAGTTACCGGTCGCTTAACGAGGAAGGGAGGTAACCTGTTACCGAGGGGATTCGGCGCACGGCGAGGAAAAGTAGCTTCCGAGAAACCAGAACCCTGGAGAACAGTGGCAACTGATTTTCCGCAGATTACCGGCATCTACCCTCCCAATGTCATACCAGAAGAGATTCTTAACGATCATCCCGATAGACTAAGAGCGGTCGTTGTCAGTGCATCCAACCCACTTCGCTCGTTTGCCGATACGACAGCCTACGAGGAGGCATTCGGTGAACTTGATCTGCTGGTCACTATAGATATCGCAATGACCGAGACTGCACAACTTTCCCACTATGTTTTGCCTGCCCCATCAGCCTATGAAAAGTGGGACGGCGGCGGAATGATGCTTCGGGCTCCTGTCCTTGAACCCGAAGGAGAACAGTTAGAAGAAGGTGAAATATTTACCAGACTCGCTGACGATCTGGGACTAATCCCGGACATTCCTGATTCGCTCTTTGAGGCAGCGGAGAGTGGTGACAGACAAAAATATAATCTGGCGCTGACGGAATACTTTGAACAGAAACCTGAAGCGGCCAGGCGGATCCCTTTCATACTGGCAAAAACCCTTGGGAAACAGCTTGGTTCGGCTCATCTGGCTTCCTCGTGGGGACGGCTACGAGGTCTGCCCGATGAGGCCAGGGAAGAAGTATTCCAGGCGATACTCGATCAATCCGGTGGTCCGCAACTTGACGGTGCAGGCCCAGACACTGATGAGTTTCCGGACCTGCCGACAGAGGATGGTCGAATTCGACTGAATGTTCCTGAAATGACAAAGTGGCTCCCGGAGATTGACCCCGTACTCGAAGAGAAATTGCTACTGAAGGACAGAGAAGAGTTCCCCCTGATNATCTCGTCGGGCCGGCACTATGACTACAATGCCAACACCTTGATGAGGGATCCCGAGTGGAACAAAGGTAAAAGGGTCGGCACTCTGATCATGCACCCCATAGACGCAGAGGAACATCAACTGGTCGATAAACAGATGATCAAGGTAATTACCAAAGGGGGTGAGGAAGTGGTCGAACTGGAAATTGATCCCACAACCCGCAAGGGCTACACCATGATCCCGCAGGGATTTGGTCTAGTACACCAGGGTGAAAAATCTGGCGCAAACGCTAATCGCATCGCCAAGAATACCCATCGCGATCCCATAGCGGGTACACCTCTGCATCGTTATATTCCCTGCCGGGTTCAGGCCTATGTGCCAGATGGTGAAGCATGATTCGGGTAGCTTGATCACCAGGAATCCATCAATGGAAAGCCCGTCGGAAACATTATTTCCACAGAAATGTTCAACATGTGCTCAATGACCTGCCTGATCATGTCGGGAAAATGAAAACCGAACGCTGACTCCAGTCAGCCTGCTTATTCAAACCAGCTAAAGCCTCTTTACGGTAGGGCGGGGCTTTTCATAATCAGATGTCTATCTCAGTATACTCAGGCCAGGGGAGCCGGAACCTGGTGGCGCCGTGCCAGATTCAGAAATGATCCTCTACTCAGTGTTATTTCGACGGGTTGACCATCCAGCACAATCCAATGATCCTTTGTATTGATATAATCAGACAAAATCGAGGCATTCCCAATCTTCCTCTCCAATCCCCAGGACCAGCCGGAACAATTAACCGATCCCACGGCAATTTCTTCATTGTTTATATTTGAGTAGATTGCCACACCGTCCTCAAGTTCACGGGGATCAGCAGTCTGGAAACTTCTAATCAAATACTGACTACCTTCCTGCTTCTTATTAAGTAAGGCATCCCTGCCGACGAAATCTCCTGCATCCAGTTTGACCAGCCAGCCCAAACCAACCTCAAATGGATTCCTCTCAAAGCCCGGTTCAGAATCGACCTCAGTCGCAAAATCCCAACCCGCTACAATGAAGCCACCTTCCAAACGGCAGGCTTCCAAAACACTCAGACCGTAGCCTGGAAGATCGATACTCATGGATTCACGAACAGACTCGATTTTAGCCATAAATTCACGACACAATTCGGGTCTGAGCCAGCATTCATAGCCAAGATCAGCAGTAAAGCCCATCCTGGCTATGTGAATCTGATCTTTGACGAAGGGGAAACGTCTTACTTCGTAGGGCTTGAGTTGATCTACTCCCTCATATCCCATGTTATGCAGGACCGCAGCAGAGTGTGGCCCCTGAAAAGCAACCCCCTGCCATTGGTCAGTGCAGTCAACGATGGACAATCCGTGAAAATGAAATCGTTCTGCCAGTGACTTGAAATAGGATTCATGATCAATGTCAGAAGGCATCAACAAATAGTCGATTTCAGAAAATTTATAAAGGATTGAATCGTCCTTCAGCGTGCCGTCCTCGTTGCAAAATATGACGTATATTCCTCGGTTGGACTCGGCGTCACTGACAGGTCGTGTCAGCATTTTATCCAGGAAATCACCCGCTTCCTCCCCGCTGATCCGATACTTCCTCATCGGTGAAACATCAAAAATGGCACAGCCGTTCCGCAACGCAAAATACTCTTCTTCCGCATTACCATAGTCATTGGGCAAGGCGAAATCATTCCAGTCGATGTAGTCTTGGTCTAAGACTGAGCTGGCAAGAAAATCATCAAAATCTTTACCGGCCCTTCGATTTAGAAGNTCAAAGAAGGGGCTTTTTTTCATTACATCTCACTGGCTGTTGCAATTCTTATACTAATTTTCCTTTTATTGCCCACCGGTGTGAAACTTCTCCATCGCGTAAAGTGTATTCTGAAGCATACTGACCCGGGTCATCGGTCCAACCCCTCCGGGGACTGGTGTGATCCATCCCGCGCGTTTTACCGCCTCGTCATACTCCACATCACCGTGCAGCTTTCCGCGTTCGTCCCGGGTGATTCCCACATCGATAACTGTTGCGCCTGGCTTAATCCATGCCCCTTTGATCAAGCCCGGGATACCGACAGCGGAGATCACGATATCAGCATACTCGACATACTCATGGACATTTGACGTGAACTTATGCGCCGCGGACACGCTGCATCCTGCCAGGAGCAGCTCAAGCGCCATCGGTCGACCCACATGGTTGGACACACCTATGACAGTTGCATCCTTGCCCATCAAAGGCACACCTGTTCGTTCCAACAACTGCATTACGCCCATCGGAGTACAGGGCCTCAATCCGGGGTATCGCAAAACCAATCTACCGACGTTATAGGGGTGAAATCCGTCCACGTCCTTGTTTGGGTCTATCGCTTCGAGAACTGCCAGGTTATCGATCTGGTCGGGTAATGGGAGTTGAACCAGAATTCCGTCGATCGTCGGATCGATATTGAACTTTGAAATCGCCTCAAGTAATTCTTCCTGAGTAATATCCTTGTCGAATTTACGGATCTCTGACTTGAAGCCTACCTCTTTGCAGTCACGTCGTTTGTTCTTGACGTAAATACCGGATGCGGGATCATCTCCCACAAGTACAACGGCAAGCCCAGGGACCCGTTTATTTTCCTGCTTCAGCGCTTCAACTTTAGTCCTAAGCTCTTGTCGAATAGCGGCAGATATGGCATTACCATCAATAACTTTTGCAGACATATCGCTCGTTTTCCCGGGTTTGCAGTTTGTATCTAGCTATCGTTCTCAACGGACTCGTCATATCCACATGTCNGTCAGATACCTTAACATCGAACCGGCACCTCATTCCTTTACCCCTATTGGGAAACCGATTCAGCCAGGAAGTGATTTCAGACCTGGCAACAGAATTCTAACAGGATAGCAACAATGCTATTCAGTCTCACGACACTACGATCCGCGCATCGACCGCGACTGCTCCCTCCGGATAGACCAACACGGGATTCAGATCAATTTCTTCAACTTCGGGATGCTGTTCAGCGAATTCCGCAACTTTAAGGATCACGCTACGCAACGCGCCCTTGTCACTCGGTGGTTGACCACGGATCCCCTCAAGTAACTTGCGACCCGAAATCTCATCGATCATCTGGGCCGCGTCCCGCTCGCTCAGGGGTACGACGCGGAACGACACATCTTTGAGGACCTCAACCATGATCCCGCCGAGGCCAAACATAATGACCGGTCCGAAGTGAGGATCGGTTGTCATACCCACAATCATCTCGACCCCCTCGGATGCCATACTCTGAACCGCGACACCTGTGATCTTGACATCGGGAACGGCTTTCTTCGCATTGGCAACAATGGTATCGAATGCTGCACTAACCGCCTCGCTGCCCTCAAGACCAAGTTTTACACCACCCACATCACTTTTATGGGTAATCTCATTAGATACGATCTTGAGGACTACCGGATAACCAATCTGCTTAGCATGAGACACGGCTTCTTCACTTGATTCTGCCAGCAACGTGGTCACCACTGGAATCCCTGCATCACCAAGTAACTGCTTCGCTTCAACTTCACTCAGAAGGTTGCGGCCCTCAGAACGGGCTTTTTTCAGAACGGATTTAAAGGTCATGCTGTTTCTCCGTCTGTCGAGGATCCATCCGGGGAATCGCCAAAAAGATCGGGTAATCCCTCACGATTTTTTCGCCATTCCAATATCTGCACAACGGTGTGCGCTGCCCTCGTGACAGTCGGGTAGCTGGCAATACCTTCATTGTAAATGGCCTGAAGGAATGAGTCCGTACTCACTCCCATCATGCGGGCCATGCGACCGCCACGGAGAATGCCGATAACCGGTGTACCCGTTTCATCCTGCGTTCTTCGCATCATCTGAGCAGCCTTTTTCGCTGCATCCATCATCTCTGTTTTCTCGTCCGGGTTTTCATCCTTCTCGGCTTCATCTGCCGGATCGGTTTTTTTGCCCGGGTGCCATCCCATCATCGGTGACATGAACATCATGTCTATCCCTTCAGCTGTTGCCACGATCTTAAGCATTTCGTCGAGGAACTCCGGCGGCGGAAACGCATCAATGGGGTTGTTCACACTGCTACCGGCAACCGGTATAAATTCGCGCATCCTTTTAACCGCACTCTCAGGCATCATCGGTACAGTCAGGCCTGCCCGGTCAATCACGTCAGATGAAAGTACCGCAAAACCACCACCACCGCCACCAAACAACGCCACACCACGTCCGGTGATCTGACAGACATTCGTTGAGGCAGCAACAACCAGATCCAGGAGTTCTTCCATCGTCTCAGCCCGCAGGGCACCGGTCTGACGGCACACCGCATCAAATACTTCTATTGAACCCGCCAGGGAACCGGTATGGGAATGAGCTGCATGAGTGCCTGATTGGGTGCTCCCTCCTTTTAGAATCACCACCTTTTTTACACGGGCACATCGCTGAAGTGCCTCAAAAAAGAGCCGACCATCCTGCACGCCCTCAATGTAAGCAGCCACGACATCAGTCTCAGGATCATTCATGGCATAGTCAAGAAAGTCGTGCGCACGCAGGTCAGCACCGTTCCCGTAGGAGATGACCTTTGAGAACCTGATGCCACGACTTGTCAGNTCATGGACAATCTCACCAGCATTGGCACCGGATTGAGACAGCAAAAAGACATTACCGGTCTCCATTGGAAAGCCATCCATAAACGCCAGCCGACCGGCAGGAACATACAGGCCCATGCAATTGGGACCGATCGCCCGGATACCCGCATCTTTCAATTTCTTGATCATCGTCTTCTCAACCGCTGCCATCTCCTCATCGCCGGTTTCCGAAAATCCCGCAGTGAAAAAGTGAATTGAGCGAACTTTCTTGGCGATACACTGATCAACTAGGGCAGGAACGACAGAAGCAGGCACCTGAGAGATGACATGATCGACAGGATCAGGCGTGTCCATCAGAGTGGCATAACAACGAGCGCCCTCTATTTCGCTAACTTTGGGGTTGACCGGGTAAAGCCCTCCCATTTCTTCAAATCCTGCTTGTTTGATTGAATGGTAAAAACCTCCCATCCTGCCNGTGCCGGACTTGGAGGGAACTCCCACGACGGCAACCGCCCGTGGATGGAATATTGGATCTAAGGGATGTTTCGACACTGCTACTCCTCTGGTGTCTAATCTCGATAAGTGCGAGTTAGTGAAACGACTGTAACTCGGCGGTTACAAATTTCCTTGACTATATCATGAATACCATGATCACGAATCCTGGTGAGAGCCGGACCAAAGGCTGCTGTTAGTTGAGAGAATGTGCTTCTTTCTATAGATCCGACAACCTACCACGATAAGTCTCGAGCTTCGTCTCATCAAGTTCAATGCCAACGCCAGGTCTGTCGGAGGGAATCAGATCGCCATCCTCCCAGGTAAAGGGTTCTTTGATGATTTCATTAAAAAAGCCGCCCGATTTGTAGATACTCTCCTGAATCAGGAAGTTGGGAATATTTGCGTCGATCTGCAGCGCCGCGGCGGTGATGATTGGGCCTCCCCATACATGTGGTGCCATCTGGATGTAATTGGCTTCCGCCAGGGCGGCGATTTTCCTACAGGCAGTGATGCCACCACAGGATCCGAGGTCCGGTTGTGCAAAGGCGCATCCCCCCTGCTCAAACAGGTTTTGGAACTCAAAGACGGTCGTCAGCCTTTCACCCGACGCAATGGGAATGGTCGTACTCCTGGCGATCTTTCCCATTTCTTTATAGTTTTCGGGCGGACATGGTTCTTCAAGCCATAGGGGGTCGTACTTCTCAATTCTCGCCGCCAGTCGTCTTGCTGCCGAGGGCGTAATCTGACCATGAGTACCAATTAAGATATCAGCCCGATTGCCCACTGCCTGACGAATCGCCTTCACTGCGTTCTCAGCATGATCGAGTTCAGCAAGAGAAGATTCCCAGGGAGGTGTTGGTATCTGTCGCCATTTTGCCTGAGGCATGGGATCAAACTTTAAGCCGGTAAAACCCTCATCAGCCAGATCAACCGCTAATTCTGCTAGACGCTCAGGATCTGTCGTCCAGGCACCCAGCGCCTCATGAATGGTATCCGTTTTCTCCCTGTCATAAATGTAGGTATAGGTACGAACCCGGTCCCGATACTTGCCGCCCAGCAAATTGTAAACAGGGGTGTCATAGTATTTTCCGCAGATATCCCAAAGCGCGACATCGAACGCGCTAATAATGCCCATCACAATATAGTCAGGGTGTTGTGCAGTCAGTCCTATGTAAAGTTTCTGATATAACGCCTCTCTATTGAGAGGATCCTCCCCCTTGAGGTAGGTATCGAAAGCTCCTGAGACTATCTTCTCATAGCCGTCTTCCACCCCGAGTAACGTATAAAGGATTGCGGTTTCTCCCCAACCCTCGTGCCCGTTATCTGTTTCGAGTTTAACAAAAAACCAGAACAGCCCACCTGTATTCGGTGGGTCGGTTTTAATGACATANGATTTGATATTCGCTAACTTCATGTTGGTTCCCTTATAAGTTGTTCACCACAGGCTCATTGTCGGATCTCCTCAGCCCGGGGAAAATGGACGAAGTCCCACTATAACCCTCACATTTTTGATCCACCGCAATTTTCGGACAAACATACTTTTCCTCTTGCGTGGAAATATGGTGTATTTTCCCTTTTTGGCAACTACGTCTGGAGATTTTTGAGAATGAGTGATTCGGCAATAACTTCTGAGAGCAATCCAACCCCTGATGGGGAAAAGCTGGTCAGGAGAAAAGTTAATACGCTGATTCCGGAAGGCAGCCCCTGGAACGAAATTGAAGAGGCCTTTTTGAAACGGCGCAGTGTGCGCAAGTACAAACGTAAACAGGTCCCGGAGCACTACATCAAGCGAATTCTGGAAGTCGGTCGTTACTCGGCATCCCAGGGTAATTGTCAGCCATGGCGGTTCGTTGTCGTTCGTGATCGAGACATGATCAACGAGATGGAATCCTATGTTCTCGATATGTTTAAACTGATGACATCCGCCCCGAGTCAGAAGGGAAACAATGAAGCGCCACCGGACCCTGAGCAGCGTCCCGCAATGCATCCGATTCCCCTGGGTTTACTCACTCAATCACCGCCAGGGCAAGGCATCAAGGTTTTCCATGGCGCTCCTACTTTAATTTTCCCGCTGATGGATTCGAGAGGCATCGGGCACCCTGAAATCGATCTCGGGATAGTTGGCACCAATATGATCATGACAGCCTATAGCCTTGGTCTGGGCACCTGTTGGGTTGGTTTTGCCGAGTCCCTGAATTCCGGTAACTGGCCTAAAAAACTTGGTGTTGAAGAACCATACAAGCTGGTAGAGGCACTCGCTATCGGGTTTGAAGCCGGTGACGCTCAGCACAATTATGTCCACCGAGAAACACACCGTATAACCTGGTTTGAGAACGGCGAAAAACGGGTCATGTATTAAATCCGGTCTGAAACTGACCAAGAAGCTATTGAAGGTATAAGAATGATGGACAAACAGGAATTTGGGGAACTGGAGTTCGAACCCAAAGGAGAAAGAACGGTATTCGGACACGCAAAGGTTGAGATCGATACCGAACTCTGTGACGGATGTATACTCTGTACCGTGATCTGTCCAGCTGCACTTCTGGAACCGGCGGGTAAAAAGCGAGATCGAAAATCTCATGTAAGAGATACGCAGGACAATTGCATGGGATGTGCCTGCTGTGAAGCGATATGCCAAACAAATGCCATCAGGGTTGTACAAAGTTACGCATTTGAGGGCTATTACAAACCGTTAGACCGGGGCAATCTCTCTAAACCAAGATGTTTCTGAGGTAATCGTCTTAAGTTTCGCAAAGCAAGGTCACCAGGCAATACTACAGATGAGCTCCCGGGGTCTATCACCTGACTTGCGGGCAATAATTTTATCTGCGCCATAATAAGTCTGTTGGCTAACCGCCGGATCCTGTAGCAGACCCATGTAGCAAACCATGCACCCGTGATTTACTCTTGCTGCTGCCCACCTGAATGTTCAACCCATTTCAGACATAATGGAGTGCTCAGACAAAGAGAGCTGATACAGAATGGATGAAACAGCAACAGTGCCGCGACCCAATGTGACCGCCAGAGTGAGGTGGATATATGGTCTTGGCGCGGCTGCATATGGTGTGAAGGATAACGGCTTTTCCTACTTTCTGCTGTTCTACTACAACCAGGTTCTTGGGCTTCCCGGTACATATGCTGGTATTGCCATTCTGATCGCCATGATGTTCGACGCTGTCTCCGATCCCTTGGTTGGGGTCTGGTCAGACAACACTCACTCAAGGCTGGGGCGTCGTCATCCGTTCATGTACGCTNCTGCTGTCCCGGTTGCGCTGGCTTACCTCGCGATCTGGAATCCGCCAGAACTATCCGAGTTCATGCTCTTCATCTATCTCACTATCTCCTGCGTCCTGGTGCGGTTTTTCATCACCCTGTATGAAATACCGTCCAGTGCCATAGTTGCCGAACTTACGGAAGATTACGACGAACGCACAAGGCTCTTAAGCTATCGATACATGATGGGTTGGTGTGGTGGCCTGTTTATGGCGATGCTTAACTGGGGTGTATTCATGGTCGCGTTCGGCACGACCTCCGCAACCACTTTTCAGGTCTATGGCAGTCTCGGTGCCATGATCATGTTTCTGGCGATCCTCGGGTCATCCTGGGGTTTGCATCAGTACATTCCCTATCTGCATGCACCACCTCAACGAGAGTCCTACCAGATCCTGCAGTTAGTCAAAGATCTCAAGGTTACGCTGGCCAATCGCAATTTCCTTGCACTGTTTCTGGCAGGCCTGTTTGCTGCCGTCGGCTCCGGTGTTGCCACCAATTTTGATACCTACATCGTTACCCATTTCTGGGAGATTCCTCCGGATAAGTGGCGCTGGGTTATCTGCTCTCTTTTTCTTTCAGCTTTGATACCTATCGTTACTGCCCCTTACCTTACCAAGAAGCTCGATAAGAAACGTGCGGCAATGACGATCTACGCTTTTCAGATCTGCTTTGCCGCGCTGCCCTTCATTCTTCGTCTCACCGGCTGGTTTCCAGAAAATTCAAGTCCCTGGGTCTATCCCCTCATCTGGGCACATACCCTTATCAACGTTATGGTGATCGTCATGTTTGGCATTGTTCAGTCTTCGATGCTGGCTGACGTCGTCGAACATAGCCAGGTATCGACTGGTCGCCGCGAAGAAGGCCTGTTCTTTGCCTCCCGTTCTTTTGCCCAGAAAGCCACTTCAGGAATTGGTGCTTTTATTGCCGGAATCGCCCTTGATATTATCAGCTTCCCACGAGGTGCAGCGATGGGTACTGTGGACGCCGACACCGTATGGAACCTTGGCGTGATCTACGGTCCGGTTCTCATGCTTTTCTATTTCCTGGCACTTGGTTGTATCAGCTTCTATCAGATCACCCGTCGAGGCCATGATGGTCGAGTCGATAAACTTCACTCAGAATAATATTACTGTAGTGACGCGTGATCGCTATAAGGCGACACTCGCGAGTTACATGCCAAAATATGGTAACGTACCGCTGGATTTTCAGGCATGATCACGCTGGGCATACAGCCCAGGTGTGGGATTAGATGTCCTTGCCCGGATTATCGAAATCGTCTCTGCAACACCCTTTTCAACCGACCCAATATGATTTTGGAAATGCCGTGCGGCAAGCAATTATTGAATTGCAATCAGCCATTATACAATCTGGACTTAACAGATCGACCAGCCGGACTGCTTGTTCGATTTCCACCGAACCCTTTATACTACTCGTAAGAATCAGAGGAGGCATTCAAGTGAAAGATTCAAAACTTGTTCATCGCTTCATTTTACTGGGAGCACTCTGTGCGACACTCTGCGTCGCATCAATGACAGGTCTCGCTGAAGATCAGAGCTGGCAGCCACCACGAACCCCTGACGGCTTTCCGGATTTACAGGGAGTGTGGGCAAATAACAGTGCGACCCCAATTGAGCGTCCTGACGCACTGGAGGGCAGGGAAAGCCTGACCGAAGAGGAAGTCACCAAACTCAAGGACCGGGCTGCCAAACTTTTTAACGGTGAAACTGATGCTGCCTTTGGTGACAGCGTGTTCAACGCTGTGCTGGCCGGAGACGAGGATCACGAATCTTACGACCCCACTACAGGTAATTACAATCAGTTCTGGGTTACCGACCGTGACTTCGATAATCGTACGTCTTTGATAGTAGACCCGCCGAATGGCAAGTTTCCGGAACTGACTCCGGGCGCAGCTGAACGTACTAAGGCACGAATCGCTTATCTCAAAGAACATCCTGCAGATACCTACGAGGACAGAATCAACTCAGATCGCTGCATTACCTATGGTGTGCCATTTCTCTTTGCAGGATACAACGGTTACTTCCAGATAGTACAGAGCGCCACTCATGTTGTGATATTACAGGAGATGATTCACGAATCACGAACAATACCAGTCGATGGTCGACCCCACCTGGACCCCGCAATCGAACAGTGGACTGGGGATTCGCGGGGACACTGGGAAGGAGATTCGCTTGTCGTTGAAACCAGGAACTTCTCTTCAAAAAGTACCCTCTTCCAGTCGAGAGAGAACCTTCATTTGCTGGAACGATTTACTCGGATCAATCCTGAAACACTTGAGTGGGTGATCACCGTAAATGACCCTACAACCTGGACGAAACCCTGGACACTAGTGGTTTTGCTGAGCAAGTCAAAAGACGACCTGTTTGAATATGCCTGTCATGAAGGTAACTACGCGATGGAAGGAATACTCGCGGGTCAGCGAGCCGAAGAAAAAGCAAACGCTAATGCAGGAGGTAATGAATGATCAAATTCAGGACCAGGTATCTACCCTTACTAACGAGTGTCCTTTTGTTATGTATCGCACCGCAACTGAGTGCACACCATGCATTTTCTGCCGAGTTCGATGCTGAAACACCTGTCACATTGAGAGGTAAGGTCATTCGCATTGAATGGATAAATCCCCACGCATGGATTCATATCGCGGTTGTTCTCGAGGATGGGTCAACGACCGAGTGGATGATCGAAGGTGGAACACCTAATTCCTTAATGCGTACTGGTATCAACCGCAAGTCACTTGCAATTGGAACGTCAATTGTCGTCATGGGCTATCAAAGCAAGGACAAGAACTGCAAGCCGAGATGCAAGGCCAATGGACGCGACATGACGTTTGAAGACGGACAAAAACTTTTTATGGGTTCTTCCGGCACCGGTGCACCAACAGATGGTTCAGACCCGAAGGATGACCGTTAACTGTCCTTGGTTTTCTTGATGAGATGACCATACATGAGTTCTTCNGCGAACTCGACACACTTGAATTCAAGCAGTTGCGCATTAGGCTCCTGTCTGCGGTAGAGTGGCAGTCGGATCTTCCATGATTGGGTGAATACTTTAGGGTCATGGATTGTCGCTTCATACTGCAACAGATTTTCATCAATCCTCGTATAGCGCTCTTCAACTCTCAACTCTTCGCTATGAAAGTTACCCGAGGTGTCAAACCAGGTATCCGGAACGTGGCTGGTTACATTGATGACCAGTGTCTCACCCTCCCATCGCCCACGGGAGTGTCCCATCCAGGCTTCGAAGGGGTGTTCAAAGTCGGGGCGGTTCATGTAAACCACACGTGACGCGCTTGCAAATTCATAGCTGATTAGGATCTGATCTTCTCCCTGAACTATCTGAAGAGGAAACGGCATATAAGTCGCGCGAGGTATACCCGGCATGAAACACTTAACTGCTGGATCGCGACTCAACCAATTGGTCAGGTTTTCTTGTTGCTGTTCACGTGCCCAGGGTTGGTATGGTATTTCTCCCCCCTCGACAACACTCATACCAGCCGAGATCGCACCCAGTGCACCCATTAAAACAACTGGCCCCTTACGGGCCGCATGTGCTTCAAGATCCCAGTGAGCCGAACCCATAGCCTGCCAAAGACCGTTCAGATCGGGATGCCCGTAGCTGTCTCGCGGTACTTTATAGGAATCATTACCTGAACTGACCTCAATCCCATTGTCAGTCTTGTCGATCTCCTCTTGTTTTGATGAACATGCCGAAACAAATATCCCGAGTGCCACCCACGTTAGAATTCGTAAGGTGACGATCAAGTATCTCCTAATCCAACTGACCGCTCCTTTGTTTATCAAGTTGTCCTCCATTGACGTGCCATATTTATGTCAATAGCCACTACTGCTTCCCGACTCATCCCACATCTGAAATCTCATACCGGAATTGTCCACGTCCTGGTCCATGATTGCACGATACACTATGAACCAGACACCGCAAAATCGGCAAGGTAACCTACCAGTTCATTCAGGATATCGCCAAACTTCTGGTTGTGCCGAATCCTCATCAATCATCCACTGCGGTAACGCAAATCCGTCACCCAGATCTTTATATACAACCCGTAGTCGCATTCCAATGCCAACTCTTTCAACCTGCACAGGCGACGCCATGTCACCTGTTGGCGTAACCAGATTACCCTGCAGTCGCAAACCATCAAATTCATCGGGTAAATTTCTTTGTTCGTCCAGCTCAACCAGAAGCAGAAGATAGGGAGTAAATGCCTTGAACGCGGGTTGAATCGCGTGGTGCACTTCAGCGTAAGAGTACAAGGTACCTAGACCTTCAACGGGTTCCCATGTAGCGGCGGGGCTTGCACAAAACGGGCAGGCTGTAGTGGGTGGATAGCGTTTCAATCCGCAGTCATCACAGCACTGCAAATGCAACTGACCAGATCCGCAGTGGCGGAAAAAAGTCACATTTTCCTTGTCCAGGCCATCAAAGTTGACCGGCATTCCAAGATATTCACCAACAGCAACCATCTCTCACCCCCTTGCCATGACAACGGCTGAACCATAACCAGGTGTTCCCCAACCCATGTTGGCGCTCAGTTCCACATCCTTCACCTGCCTGCACCCATCTTCTCTGTAGTCGTAGGTATGCACTCTTTTTCCGTCATCACCCAACGGGCAGGAATCATCAACATCGTGTCTCAGTTGTCGTACATTTTCGATCACCAAGGCGATACCATGTGTGTATCCCTCGCAAAGATGCCCCCCACTTGTATTGTTGGGGCGCATTCCACCCAGGCGGGTGATACCGTTACTCACGTAGTCACCTCCCTCACCTTTCCTACAAAATCCATAGTCTTCGAGCTGTAGTAAAGTTGTGAAGGTAAAGGCGTCGTAGGCACCAGTCACCTGTATATCCTCTGGTCCAACACCTGCATTTGGCCAGAGAATGTCTTTCGCGTAGTACCCGGCAACTGTCGAGATGGGACCAGACTGATAATGAGTATCTGCTCTCGGTTTACAGCAACGTCCCACGACCGATTGGATAACCGCCGGTGTATGTCTGCAGTCATATGCCTGTTCAATTCTAGTGACAATGATTGCGGTAGCGTTATCGGTTTCAACGCAGCAGTCGAGCAGATGCAGGGGTTTGCAGATCATCCTTGAAGACAGAACATCATCCACTGACACTCGCTGCCTGTAGTACGCCTTGGGATTATTCGAGGCGTGCTCGGAGTGAACAACCTTCACCATGGCTACCTGTTCCGGGGTCGTACCATAATCGTACATGTGACGCATAAAGGTATGGGCAAACATCTGCCCCGCACTTGAGAGCCCAATACCACGATTAAATAGGCTGGCTGCAGATATGCCACCACCACCCCGCCCGGTTCCACCAATACGCACCTCCGAGAATCCGTTCATGGAACGAAAAATCACACAGGTATTGCACATCCCCGCTTCGATCACACCCATCGCCATTCCGATCAGAGCTTCGGTAGACGAACCACCACCGATCACATCCATATGAAAATTGAGACGAATGCCAAGATCACCTGCAATGGTTGGCGACATGGTGGAATCATTGCCACTGTAGGACATCATCCCATCGATATCGTCCATCGTCAGACCCGCGTCAAGCACTGCATTTCGCACGGCCTCTGTACCCATCGCCCTCGTGGTCAGACCAGAGCCGCGCGTATAGGCCGTCTCGCCAACCCCGACAATTGCGTATTTACCACGCAGATGTCGCCCGCTTGTAGTATCAATATCTGCCATCTACCCCTTCCTTTTCTTACAAAGCCAGCTAACCCGGTAACATGACAAGTGTGCTGCACCAGTCGTATATTACCGCCACCGATCACCCATCCAACTGTAACATCTCAATGCACTCGAAAGCCGACCTTCATTGAACCAGATTATCGACGTCACCTTCACGACGTCACCTTCACAATGTGCGTGCTGGGCTTGTCTGTATATTTCCTGTAGCTTATCGTCTGATCCTCAACCTTTAAATCACCGGGAAATGTTCAATCATGAAACCAGAAGCCACACCGTGTTATTCAGGGATGTAATTTGGATAGAATTCTTGAGATAGGTCACTATGCTGCAGGTTTCTGCGGTCGACTGTTCGTTCAGGCTGGACATGAAGTGGTACGGGTCGAATCGCAGGAAAATACTCCTGGCTGGGTGAGTACACAGGCATCAGAGCTTTTTCTGCATCCGGGTAAACGACGAATACAGACTCGTGATCCGGATATTATCGCTGAGCTTGCTGAGAAAGCTGACGTAGTGATCGCTGAGGCAGCAAAGGCAAATGAGCTTGAACGCCTGCACTTTGATCAGTGGAACACCTCCGTCAAGGTTTCCATTACACCGTTTGGTCGGACCGGGCCAAAATGCAACTGGCATGCCACATCCAACGTTCTGCTGGCCATGGGCGGCTACACTAACCTGATGGGAGACGCTGGACGCGCTCCCCTGACACTTCCGGGACACTTCGTGGATTTTGAAAGTGGTCAATACGCGTATACAGCAGCGAGTGCCTGTCGCTATGCGCGAGAAACCAACAGCATCGATGTCAGCATGCTTGAAACCATTATGTCACTTAGCCAGTTCACCACGATCAAGTGGCACTGTGCCGGTGAAATCCGTTCGCGTCACGGCAGTGACTTCTGGACGGTTCCCCCGAGCAATCTTTTCTCATGCAAGGATGGCTGGCTCTATGTCAACATCGTACCGATGTTCTGGGACGCATTCGCAACATTTCTTGACCACCCTGAGCTGATCATTGACGAGCGTTTCTTAACGAATGAATCTCGAATGGCTAACCGGGATGCACTCAATGAGATTATCCAGAAGATCCTCTCAACAATGACAAGAGAGATTATTCAGCAAAGAGCGATCAAATACCGAGTACCCCTTGGCGTTGTACAGACTTTCGATGACATCCTCGAAGACGCACATCTTCTTGAACGTGACTACTGGCAGCAGGTAGAGTCTGACGATCTTGACCTGGTTCACTCACCAGCCCTGCCCTTTCGTCTGAACAAAGCCCCGAGGAAAAAACACAAACTAACGCGACCGGAAGACGTGTGATGCCAAACGGACCATTGCGCGGNGTCAAAATCCTCGACCTCAGCCATGTCTGGGCAGGACCTCTCGGCACCAGGATTCTGGCTGACCTTGGCGCAGAAGTAGTAAAGATCGAAGCCGCCTATCGCCGCGGCCCTCTTCAGTTTCCGGGCGAGCCCATGGGTGGATGGATAACAGCTTACCCGGAAGACGAACCCTGGAACCGAAATGCAATCTTCGTAAAACTTGCGCGCAATTCTAAAAGTGTTTGTATTGACCTCAAAAATGAGAATGGGCGAACAACCTTTCTTGAGCTGGTCGCGGAGGCTGATGTCGTCATTGAAAACTTCAGCGCCAGAACCATGCCTGGATTTCGACTGGGATATGAGGATTTGAAAGCCGCAAATCCCTCTATTATCTATGTAACTATGCCCGGCTTTGGCACCTATGGACCCTATCGCGACCGGGTCGCGTTCGGCCCTTCGGTCGAACCAATGTCGGGTCTCACCAACGTGATGGGATACGGTGAATCAGAACCTCGCAATACAGCCATGGCACTTGTGGATCCAATCGCTGCGGTCAGCGCATCGGCTGCGGTGGTGACCGCGCTGAGGGAACGAGAACAGACCGGGAAAGGCGTGTATGTTGAAATGTCACTCCATGAATCCGGCGTTTCTTTTAGTGGACCCTGGTTGGTAGAGCATCAACTGGGAGCAGAAATTAAGTCCATTGGTAACCAACATCCGCAAATGGCACCACATGGTGTATATCGGTGTCGAGGCGAGGATGAGTGGATCGCGATTGCTTGCCCTGGCGACCTCGAATGGGGCTCGCTATACAACCTTATAGGTGAATACCTGACTGGCAGTGACCTTGCCGTGAACACCGGTCTTGAGCAGCGTCAGGAAAACCATGAACTTATCGACAAGGCGATTTCAGCCTGGACGGCTGACCGGCCAAAAACGGAGGCTGCCATTGCCTTGCAGCAGGCGGGAATCTGCGCCGGTGCAGTTAATACCACACCAGATATGACATCGGATCCGCAGGTTGCGCATCGCGGCTTCTTTGTACCGTTAGATGGTGGCATACCTATGCCTGGTAATCCGATCAAAATGANAGGGTTATCATCTGCTGACTGGACACCTTGCCCTCGCCTGGGAGGAAACAATGCAGAGGTTCTGAAAGACTGGCTTGATTATTCTGATGATCAGATTGATGATCTCGTAACAGCAGGGGTTCTGGGTGACAGACCCCCTGCATAGAGTGAGTACATCCTGCATGAAATCATGCGGGTAATTTAACGGAGGTGAAATGACAAGGGTTGAGGGTGCTTTAAGTGGCGTACATATCCTGGATCTGACAGACGAGCGCGGCATATATGGTGCCAAGTTACTGGCAGATCTTGGGGCCGATGTTATTAGGCCTGAACCCCTGGAGGGGGATCCACTAAGGCATCGCGGCCCCCATCAGACAGAGGCCAAAGAAGGCAATTCTTCTCTCTGGCATGCATTCTTTGCCTCTAACCGTCGATTCTTCGCCGTTGACCCAACGATAAAGGAAGGTCGTGAGCAAGTCAGCAGCCTGGTTGATCGAGCTGATATCGTACTGACATGTAGTAACACCTTCGCACTTGAGGCAGCCAACCTGGGTAAGGCAAGCACGGATCGACCCGAACTCGTCGTAATCGACACATCTTCATTCGGGCCAGACGGTCCCTGGCGTGATTATCTCGCCCCTGATCTTGTTGCAGGTGCTCTCGGTGGCTTCTGTGCTACCACAGGTGATGTGGATACACCGCCCCTTATCGGATTCGGTGAACTGAATTTCATGGTATCGGGTGTATACGTTGCGATTGCAGCACTTGCCGCACTTTACCGTGTTCGAGAAGAGGGTTCTGGTCAGCGCGTTGATGTGTCTGTGCACGAGTGCATTGCCTCCTGCCTTGAACATGTACTTATGTGTTATTGGTATGACGATATTATGCCCACCGAGCGAGTGCTGCATCGCAGGGGAAGCCTGCACTGGTCGAACGCCTACGTGGTCATGAAGGCGGCGAAAGGGTCGATTATGATAACACCGGCGCCTGACTGGGATAAGCAACTCGTCTGGCTGATCGAAGAGGATGCGCATGAGGACCTGCTCGATGAGAAATACACGGATCCGGAGAATCTGGTAGAAACAACGAAAAGGATTATGGAAGTCCTTCGAAAGTGGGTTTCAACTCAGGATGCTGAGGCTCTCTTTGATGCCGCGCAGGCTCGCCACTGTCCTTATGGCTGGGTGCTGCCGCTTGAATATGTAGCAGAAAATCCGCAAC
Organism: Gammaproteobacteria bacterium; assembly: GCA_002725285.1. Taxonomy (GTDB): domain Bacteria; phylum Pseudomonadota; class Gammaproteobacteria; order Pseudomonadales; family Azotimanducaceae; genus JAHRVQ01. The sequence continues at coordinate 90,719 of PBRC01000004.1, forward strand.
TGAAAGCCCGGGAGTGGTGGGTACCCTACCAGGCCGGTGGTACCGAGATCCAGGGTCCAGGTGCTCCCTATCGATTTAGCGAGACACCCTGGTCGATGGCATCTCACGGGGGCCCCGGAGAGGAGACAGAGTCTATTCTTGCTGAAATCGGCTGGGGGGATGCATCATGAGTCGACCTTTAGATGGCCTTCGCATCCTTGATTTCACCCATGTTCTGGCAGGACCGTTTGGAACCCGTGTCCTTGGTGACATGGGTGCAGATGTAGTCAAAATAAACTCCGCAGACCGGGCATTGAGCGTAAATGGACCCGAACATCCTTATTACCTCATGTGGAACCGAAACAAGCGAGCGCTCGCTCTCGATATGACAAAACAGGAAAGCCGCGATATCTGTACCGAGCTTTGTAACCAGGCTGATGTGGTCATCGATAACTTCTCTGTTGGTGTACTTGATCGCTGGGAATTGGGCTATGACAAAACCAGCGTTACAAATCCCGGCGTAATCTACGTTCAGATGTCAGGGATGGGTGATGGGGGTCCATGGTCTGAATATGTTACCTACGCCCCGACTATCCATGCGCTCTCCGGATTGACTCATCTAACAGGAGTACCTGGCCGCGAAGACATTGGCATTGGCTTTTCTTACAATGATCATCAGGCGGGTCTGCACGGCGCAGTGGCAATCCTTGCTGCACTTGAGGCCAGGAACAGAACAGGCAAAGGTCAAAGAGTAGACATGTCTCAATTTGAAGTTGGCGTAAACTTCGCTGGTCCCTCACTGCTTGATTATTACGCCAATGGCAACACAGCCCGTCCAACAGGAAACAAACTGCCNTACGATGATGCAGCACCGCACAACTGCTATCCGTGTGCAGGCGCCGCATCAAGTGCGCCTGAGGACGAGCGCTGGGTTGCGATTGCCTGCATGACAGATGAACACTGGATCTCCCTGCAANGNGTGATGGGAGATCCCGATTGGGCAAAAGAGCCCAAGTACGCGACGGCANCTGGCAGAGTTGAGTATCTCGAAACACTTGATGCGAGAATTGCAGAGTGGACCCGTCNGCTTGATGCAACCGATATCATGATTCGCTGTCAGCAAGCNGGTGTNCCGGCTGGGGTCGTCCAAAACGCCATCGATCTGGCTGAACATGATCCGCAGCTTCGTCACAGTGGATTCCTGCATAAAATTGAACCTACTGATCCTGACGAAAGTCCAACCTTTGCAGACAGGTTACCGCTGTACTTCCATGGCACGCCCTGCGATATCTATGAAAGAGTTCGCAAAATTGGCGAAGATAATGTTGCCGTGCTGCAGGATTGGATCCAGATGTCAGAAGAGGACATTCGCAAAGCTGAGGAAGACGGCTTTGTTCGTTAACTGACGAATGGGGTCAGAGAGCCGCATCATCATCAATTGGCACAAACAGGCATGTTCTCGATTNGCCGTTCACAGCACTGCTCTTGTGACCTTGGCCAGCGGTGTCTTCAGCTAACAAAATCTCACCGGAACCCAGTCGACGGGTGGTGCCATCCCCTACGGTGATATCAACAGAACCTTTGAGATTGATTACGAACTGGCGCCTGGGNGCCGTATGAAAGTCGAGATCATAATCCCCTCCGACTTCTCGAAAAATGACGCCGGGACCCGGGATCAGCGCCGACAATCGACCACCCACACCACGCTCTTCCATAGCAATTTCGACATCCTCAAAATGGGACGCACCATCTGACCCGGTATAAATCCTCACGACATTCATAGTTAGCTCCATGGAGGTTGCGGCCATATTTCGCTCTGAACCCAAATATAACTTAATCCCCAAGCTTCGCTTTGATCTCGGCTTTAGCCTATCTAACGTGAACTTATACACGCTGTTACCGGCTTTGCCTACCTTATTGATCGATCCACTCCGGACGGCAATATTTCCCTTTGGCGCTTTTTGCTTGATGATCAGCAACGCCATATAGTCACCACGCCCGTCCGTTACATTCACCTGCCTGGCACCTGCCGTGTTAACCCCTTCCACACCGTCCTTATAGATCACAATGTAAGCGGTGGCCGAGGGCTTAAAANGCATAGATGAAGTTACCATATTGAGAGTGNTATCTACCTGTTCAGCANTTGAATGAGNAGNTTCNTCCCAGCGATCATCCAGGTATGATGATTTGGATTTCACTTTTAAAAATCTAAAATAGTCTTNACGCGCCTCGCCGCGAACNTCAACAAATCCATCATAAGGCGCATTCAGTATGGCTTCAGCTGTGCTCAGCTTCTCCTTAATCACCCTGGCAATTGAGCTTTTTTCTGTTCTGTAANGGTACCAGCTGCAGCCGTTGCGGATATCGTCGCGGCTAAAAAAACTCGTAATAACTGTAATTAATTTGAACATTTCTCTGACTCCTTACGTCTTAATTAACAGTAGTCTTAATTCACAATATATGTGTANAAACATACCNCTATCTCTATGACGTAGCAGCTGTAGCAGCTTAGGAAATGGTTATATGTTTTGTTCAAATTTGCGGTAAACCGACTCACTGGAGAGACTAAAATCTCGTATTTATGCAGATGCCCTGGATTTTTGTTGCGATATTATTGTGGCCGGTATCCGGAGCACAGAATCCCTTCGTCAGTGATACGAAGCGCTGTATATCGGCTCGGTATACTGTGGGTTTATGCCAATTCCAGCCAACTGTTTCTGGCTCTTCACAGGAATATGTTTTATAAAAAGATTATGGCAGCACTTCCCCGAGTTTTTCGTGGTTCTCTCGGATCATTTCCTGCGAGACCACTCACCTACACAACACCACGCACTTACACAACAACGTGGAATCTCACCCCGAACATTGTTCAGAAATTTGCCATCGTTGTTCTTGTATTTCTTTTATCACAGGTGTCAGTTGCCAGTGCTCTTGATTCAGCTTCAATTGTCTACGGAAGTTTCAGCGCCCGACATACGGCAGAATCAGTCAGACGGGATCTTGAGCAAACTGTCGGCAAGCCGCTGCGAATCGCCGAGGTTACAGTCCACAACCGGTCCTATTTTCGCGTACTGGGTGCAGTTCAGACTGATATCCCTCAGCTGCGAAGCGAGTTGAAACGGGTTAAGTCATCAAGTGTGCCTGATGCCTGGCTCGATTTTCGATCGTCAGACAGCTCGCAGGCACCCTTGGTGGTGACGGTCAATCAACGATCCCCCCCGGTTCCATCACAAGGAACCGAAGACAACACAACTGACATATCCGAAATTCCACTTGAAATAGAGGAACCGCAGAGATCTGGATTCTGGTCTCTATTAACAGACACAGACTTTGCATTCAGCGGTTACCTAAAATCCTATGCCACTGCTCAGAAAGAGCTTGAGATTGATCAGCTACCTGCTCTGCTGGATGATTCCAACAAACTCTATCAATCGCAAAACTCAATCAGGTTGATGCTCGATGCATTTACGGGAGATAAGATTTCCTGGCAGTTACACTATGAAATCAGCCCGGTTTTTTATTCTCACGCCATCGCAGGCAATCCTCTGGCCGATACAACCCTGACATCATCCGGTAATACCTATCGACTGACAGACATCAAACAGACGCTGGGCGATCCCAGATCAAAATATCTGGTCTACCAGAACCTTGATCGCTTCAACGTGCAGGTCAGCTTTGACTCCGGTGACCTGACCATCGGCAGGCAAGTCATTTCTCTCGGCTCCGCACGGATGATAAATCCTACCGATGTACTCTTGCCATTCAACGTCACGACCCTGAACCAGGAATATCGTACTGGCATAGATATGATCAGATTCCAGAAGCCATTAGGTGATCTGGCAGAGCTGGATCTGGGTATTGTTCTCGGTGAAGATGCCGACAAAGATAACAGCGCCGTGTTCGCCAGGGCGCAAGCAAATTGGCGTGGGTCTGATATCGCTGGTACGCTGATTAGATTTGCAGGTCAAAACCTCGTTGGTATAGGGACTCAATCATCTATCGGTAACATGGGTTTCTGGTTTGAGTCAGCCTACGTATGGGGAGATGTCGACTACCATCGATCTTCAGTTGGCGTTGACTATTCGTTCTCAACCAATGTCTTCGGCCAAATGGAATATCACCGCAATGGTGCAGGACAATCAAAAGCAAGCAACTACTTTCAACTGGCGGATCATGTTGGTTATCAAAAAGGTGGTGTCTTTCTGCTGGGCAAGGACTATCTGATACCCAGCGTGTCCTGGACAGCGACTCCGTTGCTGAGTCTTACCGCCTCCGCGCTTTTCAATTTGAGCGATCACTCGTCCTTTATTAATCTGTCCGGCACCTACTCTCTCGCCGACGAGTTGGGCATGGATTTTGGTATCTACCTGTTTACCGGGGACAATCTCGCCTATTCTCCGCTTCCTCCCTACCTGACAATCCAGTCGGAATACGGCTCCAGCTCAAATCTTGCTTATGGCAGCATCAGGTACTATTTCTGATTCTGTCATTGAATGGACTGTCAGTTCGCAGTTCACATAGGCTTGTTGATGTCCCAATCTTTTTCTGCCACTGTTTGAACGCCTAATCCGGTGTAAGGAGATCATTGAATGACTATCGATAGCCACTGTCATCTGTTTGTCAAAGAATTCCAGAATGAATCCTCTGTATCGCCTTCCTGGGATCCGGGTGAACATACATCACGCGATGACAAAGGTGCTCAGGATGTGGCGAATGGCAACGAGTATGGCGATCCAAAGATGCTGGACCCGGATGGTTCCGCCCACATCGTCAGAATGGATGCTGCAAACATTGAAAAGTCAATCATCCTTCATCTCGACTATGGGCTACTGTTCGGAGAGGCAGAGATGAGCATCGAACAGCAAAATAAGCATGTCAGCGAAGTGGCTGCAAAACATGCCGACCGGCTGGTCTGGTTCTGCGGTATCGACCCGCGCAGAGAGAACGCCGTTGATCTGCTGGAAAAATGTGTGACCGAATGGGGCGCCAAAGGCATCAAGTTGTATCCCACTACCGGTTTCCTTCCTGCAGACAAAGAGGTTTATCCTTTTTACGAAAGAGCCTCTGCCTGGAATATCCCGGTACTATTTCACATGGGCCCTGAAAATCCTCCTTTTTACAACCAGGGCAATGCCCACGCCGCGGTCCTTTTACGAGTATTGGTAGACTTCCCCGAACTTACCGTCATTGCAGCTCATCTTGGATTTGAGTTCTGGCGTGATCTGATCGCGTTGGGGAAGGTACGAGATAACATCATGTGTGATTTCTGTGCATGGCAGNGGGTGGCCAAACAAAATTACGCTCAGTTCTGCTACATTCTGAGAAAATTCCTGGATGCATTTGGACGGGACAGGATAATGTTTGGTACAGATGCTCCCATATTGGAGGAGTCCGTCCCCAGTCAAGAGTGGGTTGAAATCATCAGGAATCTTCCCCGACAGGCGCCAACGGACTGCTCTTTCAGTGAAGACGAGGTAGAAGCCCTCCTGGATGGGAACGCGCGCAGATTGCTAGACGCTATCCCGGAACTGACCGCCTCACACTGATATTGCCGACAGAAACCTGCAGGATGATAATCTGGATGTCTATTGANGGATCANTANGTTGAACAGATCTACAGATACAATTATCGCGACCGCAGACCCGCCGCCGCAGGGTGTACCCAATCCCATCCACAATGNGGCTGGCGCTGACGCCGCCGGCTACGCCGGAGCTCTGGTTGCAGGCGTCAGAACATACGGTTGGGCTGCGACAACCATCACCCGGGCTCTCGGTGAGTCATGGCTGGAGCAGGGCTGGGTCGACTTCAGTTTAAAGCGACCACTTTACGCTGAAGAACCAATGCGAACTGACGTCGAACCAGATGGTGAGGTTTGGACCGTCACCTGCACAGCAGGCTCGGGTGCAAACGAGCGGATCGTGCTGCAAGGTACTGCGGGTCTGAACGAAGCGGCCTGGGCAGGTGATCTTGAACCACCGGCACCATCACCCGGATCGGATGCGCTCGAAACATTGCCAGGTTATGACCTGGCCCATGTCCCTTACAGACAACCACTACGCCCGCTCTCTGTCTACGTTAGCAACGAGGCTGCCGAGAGTATGGTCTTTGAGGACCTTGGTCTGCAATCTGAGCGCTATCTGAGTGCAGGGAATGAACCAGTCTATGTACATCCATACTTTATTGCGGCCCGGATGGCACCACTGACTCGGCATAATTTTACCTATGGCCCGACGATTCATGTGCGAAGTCAAATCCAGCACAGGCGTGAGGCAAAGGCAAACTGTGAGATAATTGTTGGTGCGCAAATCGTTGACGCCTATGACCGGCATGATCACTGGTACCAGGTATTAGATGGTATCGTCACAGACGACAGCGGCACGCTTGCAATCATCCGTCATCATACGATTTTTAGGCCCCGCGGCACTTGAAGTGCAACCGAGAGAAACTCGTTACAGCTGATTAACGAACCTCTCGACAATACTGTCGAATAAACCCGGTTTCTCATAAGCAGGCCAATGTCCACATTCCCTGATCACTTCAAGTTCGCATCTCGGCATTTGCGTATGAAAATAAACGTGGTTCCTGACCGGGGTGATCGGATCTTCATCCCCGCAGATCGCAATCGCCGGTGTCTCAATACTCTTAACCCGGTGCAGGAAGTCAAACGTGTCATCAGCCACCCAATCCCGATATATGATATCGGAACTTACATCGCCAAGGTCAGCTCGTACTGCCTCTATCACGCTGTCAGGTGTATTCACCGCATAGGTCCAGCGTGGATCCGAGNGTGGCATCACTTCTCCTTTTGCAGCTCTTCGAGCCGTATCCAGAATTTCAGGCTCGACGCGTAATCTTGCACCCGTATCAACGAGTATCAGTCCAGAAAGATTGCCTGGATGGTATACAGCGACCGTCAGTGCTATTGCGCCACCGAGTGAATGGCCAACAAGTATGTACCGATCCCANCCCAGANTTNCTGCCAGCGCTTGCACGAAGTGGGCATAGTCTGCCGTCCCACGAAATCCCGAACCCTCAGACTGACCGTGGCCAGGCAGGTCGATAGCCACACACTGATGACTATTTGACATTGAATCGCAATGTCTGTGCCATACCGCTGAGTTGCACCCGGTACCATGGACATACATTAGTCTCTTTTCCGGCTGCTCTGGTCCGCAAAGCGTATAGTGGATCTCATATCCATCAAGTTTAGTGAATGGCATAACTTCTCTTCACAAAAGCAANCTTACATCTTATATCAAACAGGCAGCGACATAGGATCATTTCGACCATGCCCTTTTCTCTCGCTCAAATGTAACGAGAGACGGTCGCANGGTGTTGCGTTCCCTCAGTCTCTGAATCCTGATTCAGATCAGGNAGTTCACAATGTTCGCTTAATACTATACGCTTTAGTCTGCCGGGTCGGGTGGGACTGAATTTCAACACGTGCTGGCAGCAAAAATACACCATATGAATGGAAGAACTTATGGAATTTGACGAGTTAGTTAAAGCGCGAAGAAGCATCAGGGGATACAAACCGGATCCCGTACCTCTGAGAGTGATTGATGAAATTATTGACGTTGCCAAGGGCGCCCCATCGTCGATGAATACACAACCATGGTATGTACATGTNATTACTGGTGAACCACTTGAGCGCATACGCAAGGGAAACCTTCACAATATGATGAGCGGTGTTAAGCCAAAACGAGATTTTCCCATGAAGGAAGCCTGGGAAGGCGTTCATCGACAACGGCAGATCGAGATCGCAGTCCAGCTCTTTGAAGCAATGGGAATCGCCCGCGATGACAAGGAAAANCGAATGGACTGGATGATGCGAGGCTTCAAACAGTTCGATGCACCTGTTTCCCTGGTATTAACCTATGACAAGTATCTTGAACCAGCTGCAATGAGTCAGTTTGACCTGGGTGCTGTCTGCTATGGCATCGTACTGGCAGCCTGGGAGCGAGGTCTTGGTACAGTTATCAACGGTCAGGGCATTATGCAATCAGACATCGTGCGTGAACATGCAGACGTCCCTGATGATCAGAGCATAATGATCTGTATCGCCATGGGCTATCCGGATGAAGAATTCGCTGCCAACACGGTTAAATCACGCCGTGCAAACAATGAAGACTTTGTGAGTTATGTTGGTTTCTAGCTGGTATCCGAGCTGATAATTAGTGAATCANNCTGAAAAATTATCAGCCACCACAATCCTCTTTTCAATGGATATACAGGTTTCAATCAGTATTCAAAAGTTATTTTCTTTTGGACGTGTGATTTCTTCGTCCCGTCCACTCATTCTTGGCGGCTTTTTCTGAACTATGATTTGATGCCCAACAACGACACCAGTGTATCTGAATGAGCAAAGTTGCTTGACCTGAAGCGCACTAGTCGCGACCATTCATACACATTTACCGGTGTTGCAAAACCAGTTGGGGACAAGAANATGAGAGCAGGTGAATTCACCANTAAAAAAATCCTGATTTTCATCCTGGCGGTGCTTGCCGCATGTGGATCCCAGGCAGCTCAAACCACCAACGCACCACCGGCAGGCATTGCCTTTATCGAAGAGGTCAAAGGTGAAGCGAACAAAATCATCATCCCTTACAAGAAGTATCTGCTGGACAACGGCCTGATTCTAATTGTGCACGAAGATCATTCAGATCCGTTGGTGCACGTTGACATCACCTATCATGTTGGCTCCGGTCGAGAGGANCCAGGCAAATCCGGTTTTGCCCATTTCTTCGAACACATGATGTTCCAGGGTTCTGAACATGTTGACGATGAAGAACATTTCAAGATCATCACCGAAGCTGGCGGGACGATGAACGGGACGACCTCGACAGACCGTACCAATTACTTCCAAACCGTTCCTGCCAATCAGTTGGAGAAGGTGCTGTGGCTGGAAGCAGACCGCATGGGATTCCTGGTCGATGCGGTTACCCAGAAAAAGTTCGAGAATCAACGAGATACNGTAAAGAACGAGCGNGGACAGAGAGTTGACAACCAACCCTACGGACGTCTGTTTGAACGAGTGTCCGAGGCTCTCTATCCCGAAGGTCATCCATACTCCTGGACGACCATTGGATATATTGAAGATCTGAATCGAGTCAACGTCAACGATCTTAAGAAGTTCTTTCTGCGCTGGTACGGCCCCAACAACGCCACCCTGACTATTGGTGGTGACGTGGATATCGCCAGGACATTGACTCTTGTCAACAAGTACTTCGGCACGATCCCACGGGGTCCAGATGTTGAAATGCCAGAAAAACCTCGCATCACATTGAGTGAGGATCGATATATTTCCATGGAAGACAATGTTTACCTGCCTTTGATATATCTCTCTTATCCAACTGTTTCAGGACGGCATCCTGATGAGGCACCGCTGGATATCCTGTCGGAAATTCTGGGTGGCAGCAAAACGTCATTGCTTTATAAGAATCTGGTTAAAAACCAGTTAGCAGTCCAGGCACAGGTGAATCATCCCTGTACGGAGCTTTCCTGTACCTTTAATCTGCTCGCCCTGCCTCATCCTGCATCGGGAAAAACCCTGGCTGACCTGGAAGCAATCATTCGCAGCTCGATTGACGAATTTGAAGAGCGCGGAGTTCAGGAGGATGACCTGATCAAAGTAAAAGCGAAAATGGAAGCGATATTCGTTTTTGGTTTACAGAGCGTTCGCGGTAAGGTATCCCAGCTCGCAGCAAATCAGATCTATACCGGTAATCCTAATTTCATCGAGGACGACATCGCCCGATATAACAACGTCACTAAAGAGGATGTGACCCGCGTATTCAACAAATATATCAAGGGCAAGAAGGGTGTCATCATGAGCATCGTGCCAAATGGTCAGATGGATGCTATTGCTCACGCAGATACCTTCAAACGCCCTGTTCGTAACTTTGGTGTGGCATCGGCAAGCAACGAAGACGATCTGATCATGCGCAGGCCAGAAGACAATTTTGACAGAAGCAAACTACCGGCGGCGGGAGTCAGTTTACAAGCCACATTGCCGAATTTCTGGCGACACGAGATGAAGAATGGCATCAGCATCCTGGGCACACAGAGCCTTGAAACACCGACTAGCGCCATATTATTGAAAATACCCGGTGGGCATTATCACGAGAACGAAGACAAGGCTGGTACCGCATCCATTCTGGCGACTCTAATGGATGAGTCCACAAAAAAACGCTCGACAGAGGAAATGAGCAATGAACTCCAAAAACTCGGCGCCAGCGTTTCGATATCAGCTCAGAATTCTTATACCACAATATTTGTCAGCAGCCTGACGAAAAATCTGGACGCTACACTTGAGTTGGTCCAGGAGAAAATATTCCAACCCGCCTTTTTAGAGGAGGATTTTCAGCGACTACGCAATCAGAGTATCCAGGAAATACTCAATAACAAGAAGGATGCAGGTTACCTGGCGTCAACCGCGTATCGGGGTTTACTCTACGGAGACAATATTGCCGGACTCCCTCAGGGAGGGACCGAGGAGACGATGCAACAGTTGACACTGAAAGACGTAAAAGGATTCTACAAGCGTCACTTCAAACCATCCGGGGCGCAACTAGTTGTTGTTTCCAACCTTGAAGAAAAAGTCCTGGTCGAGTCAATTGAGAGGACTCTAAAGACTTGGAAAGGAAAGGGAGAGAAAATTAAGCTGGACCTCCCAACACCCAGCCATGATGCCAACACGATCTATCTCGTCAACAAAGATCAGGCAGCACAATCGGCGATTCGTATTGGTAAACGAGGTCTAAAAGAAGATATCACAGGAGAGTACTATCGATCGGACCTGATGAACTTTCCACTGGGGGGNCACTTCAACAGCCGTGTTAACCTGAATCTCCGCGAAGACAAGGGGTATACCTACGGTGCTTTCACGCNATTCTCAGGTGACAAGCTATCCGGCAGCTACACCGCATCTGCATCGGTTAGAGCAGATGCCACTGACAAATCCATTGTCGAGTTCGTAAACGAGATTAAGAAGTATCACAAGGATGGCATCACCGCTGATGAACTGATTTTTTTGCGTAAGGCAATTAATCAAAGAGATGCACTCAAGTATGAAACTCCAAATGCGAAGTTAGGATTTCTTGCAAAGATTCTGGAACACGATCTGACATCAGAGTTCGTAAAGCAACGCACAAGGATCGTTAGCAGCATTACTGCAGATGAGATCAATCAGCTGGCCAGGAAGCACCTGGCATTTGAAGATATGTTTTTGGTTATTGTAGGGGATGCAAAAGTCCTTAAACCGAAGCTGGAAGAACTTGGTTACAAGGTAGTCGACCACGAAGTGTGATTGGCCCAACCGTCGCAACAGGGCAGGCAACTAGCAGCCCTTTGCTATTTTTCTCAGCGGAATGATTACAATCCGTATTCCGTTCTCGCGATAATGCTGTCTTGCAGTTCTCTGTGAAGCTCCACAAACCTGGCATTATAGCCAGCGACTTTCACCGTCAGATCTTTGTAATTTTCAGGTTCTTTCTGAGCAGCCTTCAAAACATCTGAGTGCACGACATTGATCTGAACATGATCGACCTTCTGATCCACAAACACTCGTATCAAACCAGCTAGAGTATGGAAGCCCATTTCTCGGCTGAAAAGTGATGGTTCCAGCCTCAGATTGAGCGTCTGCCCCTGATTAACCTCTGCGTTGTTTACTTTCCCAACTGATTTCAGGACCGAAGTCGGGCCGTTTAGCGCACTGCCTGCGGTAGGGGTACCTGCTTCACACAACGGCTCACCGGCCAGTCTCCCTGAAGGCAGAGCAGCAACTCCTTTCCCGGCGCCGATATAACTTGCACTTGGGACTTCTGCGACCACTGAACAGCCTCCGTAGGAGCTTTTGTACTGTTTTGCTTCCTCGTTGACCACATGGGTCACCCAGGCGATTTGCTCATCGACAAAATCATCGTCGTTTCCGAACTTGGGTGCATCAACGCATATCTTATTGATATATTCATGTCCTACAAAGTTAGCCTCAAGCGCATCACATAACTGATTCATGGTGATCTTTCCGGAATCAAATACCAGCTTTTTGATAGCCGCCATTGAATTACCCGCATCGATGCGACCCCACGTCTGTACACCGTGAATATTGTATCGAGCACCGCCTTCTTCCTTGGAAATCCCTTTTTCAATACAGTCATCTACCAATGCCGAATTGAATGCCTTCGGAAGCAGCGCTCTTTCAGCCATATGCGAACCGATGATCCCGTTCCTGAGTTGCCAGGCCATCTGTTTGCAGAATGCTTCCTGGACCTCTTCGTATGAAGTGAATTGCCTCGGATCACCCGTCTCTATCCCCTTTTTCTTACCGCTATTGCGACTTATGCCATTCGTTAGCACGAGCTGGACAACAGAAGCCAGGTTCAACGGTGTGAAGCTGAATCCAGACTCCATATCAGGTACAACAAGTTCGTGACAACCGGCACCAGTGCCAGTCCTAGCAATCGCCAGAGTAATGGGTGGCCCGTCCAGGATCTCATTTCGGGCGAGCAGACTTTCAATCCTCAGATCCTGATTGATAAACATAGGATAGCCACCACCGAGGGCGGTCAATTTGCAGGCCTTGATCAACAGATCTTCGGGCGTTTTACTGTGGACCAGAAGTCCGAGCGTCGGTTCTGTCATTCCAGGCGTGTGCATCATGGCTTCGATGAACATATAGGAAAGCTCATTGCTGGCATCGGTCCCATCGGGTTTAACCCCGCCTACATCAAGATGGTGCCCCGGCGTATGGGGGGTATGAGTACCATAGGATCCGGCATCGGCACGCCAGACCATGTAATACTGGGAATACCGCATGAACCAGCAATCAATCAGCTCCTGTGCTTGTTCCTTGTCCAGCCTTCCTTCGTCAATGTCTTTTTTATAGAAGGGATAAAGATATTGATCGGGTCTTCCCGGACCCATGCCCGTGGCATGCTCATTATCGAGTGCATGCAGGATATGAACGAACCAGACTGATTGAATGGCTTCGCAGAAGGTGGTTGCCGGTTGTGCCGGAACCCGATCACAGGTTTCTGCGATTCGGAGCAACTCCTCTTTCCTGCTGTCATCTTTCTCTGTACTCGCCAGTTCTCTGGCTTTTGCTGCAAATCTCTCACCTATCTCGGCAGCCGCTTCCAGCGCCAGCACAACGCCCTCTAGAAATGCCAGCTTGCTAAAGTCTTCCGGATCAGCAAGATCCAGACTTGCCAGCCTTTCTTCGGCTTCCTTCTTGATCCCAAGTAGCCCAATTTTCAGTACTTTCTCGTAACCCGCCGTCCAGTGGGGCAAGGTTGAACCAGCAACCCGATGTGCTTTCCAGTAGGGGATAATTTCTTCTCGCAGTTCTCTCTTGTCTTCGTCGCTGATTAGAAATGGCGTTATTTCTCTTGTACTTATGGTATCAAACTCACCCTGTATCGAAATCGCCTGACCGCCTGAGAGATTTGCACCACGGGGTTCACAGAACAACCAGCCCACGAATGGCTCATCGGCATAGATATTTACCGGCATCTCTCTGACAATTGCAGCAAATGCCTTCGCCTGCCGGGTAATCATTGGCTGGCCTTCTGTCTCCTGCATCACCCGGGTTCTGATACGCAGAATATCAATGACGACCCTGTCTTTGGTGTTCAGATAGAGTTGCCGTAGTCCTTCGACTCTGGCTGTGGCCTCTGTTGTTATAACCTCTTCCCGCAAAGTGGGTTCTACCTGCAATGCCTGTGACATCGAAATACCTCCCTGCTTATACCTATGTGGAGATTAGTCCTCCCTGACGGAGAGTGTCAACGCCTCACTATAGTGTCAGCTGACTTCAGATTAGACTGTGCATCTACTCTGGCACTTTACTCTGACCCGAATGGCACTTACATTAAGAATAACTTGCAACTAACAGTCCTATGAAAGACAGGGTTGCGAGTGTAAAGCCCAGGCGTCCTATCGCGAATTCCAGCAACAGATAACCCGTGACGGCAGCAGCCTGCGAAGGTGCCCTGGCAGCCGGGGTGACGGATCATCTGAATATTCGATTGATAGAATGACAAACACGCCGACTTGATAAGATCCGGCTTTAGGTGCACCCTTTGACGATAACAAAGCAGCAGCTGCCAGCGGATAGCAATATCATTTGACACGAACCTATTGAGAGGCAACATGCCTGATCCTGCTCTATTGGATAACCCGGTCTGGCACGCCCTGGACTCGTTACAGAAAGCGCTTGGAATTTCTGAAGATGATGCCGCCCTCTATGATTATCTGATCTCCATTTTTGCTGCCGTTGAAACACCAGGTAACCTGGAAACACTGACGCGCCTTGCATCGCAGGGTCGAATCCTTGGGCTTCTGACTCGTCCGGACGAGGTTGCCGCATCACTCGATGGCTGGGATGAGATGGCACAGATTCCTGTCCATCAAATGATTTATCCAAACCCGACCAGTGACGAAGCCGGGCATTATGGTCGCCGCCTGAATGATGATGATGCGGAAGCCATGTTCGCACTGGCAAAACTCACTGAGCCCGGTCCCTTTGGAAAAAAGACCGGCCAGATGGGTTCGTATTTTGGTGTTGATGGGGATGCAGGACTCATTTCGATGGCCGGCGAGCGATTCAGGTTGCCGGGATGGACCGAAGTAAGCGGAGTGTGCTCCCATCCCGAGGCCAGGGGCAAGGGTTACGCCTTCAAACTTATCGAAGATGTATTAAGAGGTATCGTTGCACAAAATGCCGGTGCCTTCCTTCATGTTAGGATAGGCAGCCCTTCAGAAAAGACAGCAGTCGAACTCTATGAACGTCTTGGATTTGAGCATCACCAGACAATGGTTGTTCAGATTTTGAAAAGAACGTGAACTGGTTCAGTCAAATCTGAAGCCCGGAATTTGGGGAACATTCTTATGTCACTGCGTTTTCACGAAATCTCCGAAAGTTATCACCGCGTCCTCAATCCCATCACCGAAGACCACTTGATGTTACTGGGCGAAATCTGCCGGCTTGACCAGGACACCAGATTGCTTGATCTCGCCTGCGGCAAAGCAGAAATGATCTGTCGTTGGGTACAGAAATACGGCATCAGTGGCACAGGTGTCGACATCAGCAGCATGTTTCTGGATGCCGCGCGAGATCGCGCAAGTGAACTTGGCGTCGCAGACAGGATCACCTTTGTTCAGGGTGATGCGGCGGTCTATCCTCAGCAGACACATTATTTTGATCTGGTCAGTTGTATAGGCGCAACCTGGATCGGTAAAGGCCTGACGGGTACCTTGTCAATAATGCAGAAGGCGCTCAAACCCGGAGGGATTTTGCTGGCAGGAGAACCTTTCTGGATCGAACCACCGCCGGAGGCCGCGTATGAAGCTATGGAAATCGCCCCGGATGACTATGTTTCTCTTGACGGCACGTTGGATCGTATTGAGTCTGCCGGCATGCGCCTCATCGAGATGCTGTCTGCTGATCAACATGGCTGGGAGCGCTACGAGGCGCCGCAGTGGCAGGCAGTCGATGACTACCTATCCAGGAATCCCGATGATCCCGAGGCATCCGAACTGTCTGAATGAATTGCCAGGAATCGGCGCGCCTACTTCAGGTTCGGACGCAGGTATCTCGGTTGGGCGGTATTTGTATTACGGCCAAATGACTAGAGAACAACGAATCTAACGAACACTCACTTAGCTTCAGTAGCTGGCAAATGAGTATACTGTCTCCGAGAAGCCGGTCCCTTGAGGAATTATCCAGGCTAGACGATTCGCTTTTCCCTGAAACCGGCAATCTCATCTTCTGAAAAACCGAGTTCACCGAGGATTTCGTCTGTGTGTTCACTCAACAGTGGGGGTCGTTGTGCTTTCTGCCTTTGAATTCTGCTGAATTCAATTGGGATTCTCGGCAATGGGTAGGTTCCTTCAACTCCCGGATATTCAATATCATCCAGATAGTTCATGGCGTCTACCTGCGGGTGATGCAGAGCCTGTTGAGGTGACAATACCTCGCCACAGGGGATCCGGGCACGATCAAGTGCGTCCAGGACTTCTGCTGTGGTTCGCGTTGAGGTCCAGGACTGCATTCGTTCGCAGAGCTCATCTCCATGTTCTCCGCGGCTTGCATCGTCACCGAAGCGAGGATCAGTTAACCAGTTTTCCTCACCCATGAGGTTAGCCCACCTTTCAAACAAGGGCTGACCGATCGCACTGACCAGTACCCAGCCATCCCGGGTTTTGAAGGTATCTGAGGGTGCTGCTGTCTGCCCTCGATTACCCGAGGCAACACGATTTACGTTTGTGACTGCCTGTTCAATCAGCGTTCCTCCGGCGACAGTCAACGCCGATGCCAGAAGCGCCCCTTGAACTTCCTGGCCTTCTCCCGTCTCTCTGCGATGTATGATCGCTGACAGAATCGCGATGGTGTTGAGAGCCCCCGTTGTAAAGTCTACATAGGGATGGAAGTTACGCATCGGTTCTTCAGCATTGCCAGTCATGTGCAGGTTACCGGACATGGCCTGAGCGACGCCATCGAATCCAACCCGGTCTGCGAATGGACCCGCCGCGCCAAAGGCAGTACTGCTGGCCAGAATGATGTTAGGTTTTATTTCGATAAGGGAAAGGTAATCAATGCCGATATCCTTCAGGCCGCTTTGAGGCATATTTGCAAGTACAACATCTGCTGATTCAATCAGCTTCCTCTTAATGACTTCGGCACCGGGCTTCTTAGGATTCAGCGTCATGCCGCGTTTGTTGCGATTCAGTTGCAGAAACGTTGAACCCACCTCGCCGTCAGGATGTCCCGGATTTACGGGCGTCATATAACGATCTTCGCTACCGTCTACTTTTTCGATCCGAATGACGTCAGCACCGAGATCACCCAGCAATGCACCACAGAAAGGACCCGCAATATAGCGTCCAAAATCCAGGACGCGAATGTTGTTCAGAATACCCATAGACAAAGCCACTAATACAAAAAAAGAAAAGATACCACAGATCGATAATCATCCTGACAACAGAGTAAATCGAATGCCGTTAACCGGATTTGATGATCCGCCACACACCAACGGTCAAAAGGGGGACGATATAGACCACCATAAAACCCCAGGCCAGGGTACCATACCCCTGCGCGATGAGGGCGACGATGCCTGCCTGCGAAAGGAAACCAGCAAGCAATACGACAAATCCCGCAACGCTTGCGTGAACCCTCCTGCTTAGACGCCCACCCTCTCTTTCCATCCACCAGCCATCCAGCCGTTCGACGAAGCCCTGGATAGTTCCAGCACCGGTTTCGATGAAGGTACCAAAGAGAACGACAAGGTAAAGGAACTTCAGCCACTGGATATTAAGNNCCCCAAAAACCTCATAGACGGGTAACTCTGCNCNCAGAATAGACGGATCCTGGGTGACAAAACTGATATGCAGCAACAGNGCCGGAATGATGGCGATGGCGGCACCAATGCATCCCGCAGCAAACGCTTCTTTCCTGTTTTCAATCCCCCTGGCAGCAAAGAGTATGATGGGGATCGCCGTGACATTGTAAAATGAGTACTGCAATCCACTGGTAAACCAGCCCGGTTTTACTGATGTTACCCCGCTGGTTCCCGCCTGGTTGAAGAGTAAATCTCCGAACTGAAAATACACGGCAACAAGGTAGCTAATAAACACCCCGTAAAGAAATATGCTCCAGTAGGCGAGCACCAGCGTCACNAGTTCGCGACCGTAAAAATTCAGAAATACAACCGAAAAAAGTATGATGACCGTGCCCATATACACGGGAATACCAAGTTCTGTCAGCAGGATCTGACCGGCAGCTGAAGCAATGACGGCAATAACCAGGATGAAGAGCATGGCACCGAGAACTTCATAGAGAAACCAACCCCTGCCCAGCAGGACCTTGAAGAAGTTCCGGTAATCGTAAACCTTGAAAATCCGGGTTATTTCAAGAGACAACGCAAATACTACGGCTACACAAGCCCCTGCCACACCAATACCATAGACGCCGCCGATACTGCCGTAGTTGGTAAAATACTCGATGACTTCCCTGCCGGTGCCATAACCACCACCAATCATGACCGACTGCAGAACAGCCCCGGGAATGAGATAGATCCTGATCAAACGAACCAGATTACTCGCGCCTGACTTCACCTCAGCTCCCGCCATCAGTCTTCTGCTGCCGAAAGTGGGAAATCTGTGGATGAGATTGGCTTCTGTTCCTCAAGGGTAAAGGGACGAATACCTGTCCAGGGTGAAACCTCAGCATCGGCCGGATCTTCATACTCACCGCCTGGAAATATTCCCGGCGCAAACTCTTTCGGCATGACTTTCCCTGAGACTTCATTCAGCTCAAATTTCACAATGCCTGTTTGCTTCAACTCACTCTTGCTCGGTTGACGTACTCTGTCCCATCGACCGGGTTCGATATGCTCCAGATAGCGTTTCAGCAATTCGTTCTTTTCATCAAGATCCTCAACAAATAGTCCTTTAGAGAATGCAATCACCGATCGATAGAGCACGGTGTGATTAAACGCCGATCGCGCCAAGACATAACCGTCGAAGTGAGTGAACGCGAGACAGGCTTCTGCGCCTTCATATATGGCTTTGATCAACTTGTTTTTAACTGCACCGTGTATATAAACGTGATCGTCAATGCGCCAGTGCACAGTAGCCTGGATATATGAACTCCCATCAACCACCGTACTGACGTGACAAACTGGCGCCTGATCGATTATCTGATAGATCACCTCTCGATCATACACGCCCAACTCGTGACCCAAACGGACTCGAGTTCTCTTGGTTACGTCAACTTNACTCATTTCCCTTCACTCCTGCTNAAACTGTCCCCGGAATANATNAATTAAGTAAACTGTACCCCGAATGAGCGCTGTACAGTATTGGATTACCTTCCTACNTGACAGATCAAGACCGTCGGATACGAGGTTCTTGGCCTGGGTCTGTTTCTCTTTACCACGACCGGCGTATTTATTGGTTTTCGTCCAGCCTANGAGATCGTCTAAGAAGTAAACAGACCTCAAACCTANTGTGAAGATGACCGAATGAATAGGGTCAGCCGNCCACTGGAAAGCCACCTGCCCGGAGTATGTACGATTCAAGGCGCGTGCCGCAAATGCTGATCACATCACGCTGTTCAGTTTGCGAATTTGGCACTGGACCAACGCCGCTACGCGGTCGACGACTCATCAGCGTTCTATCCCGGGAGTCATTCCATTAGGATACTGAAGATTTTGAATAAGGATTTCCGAACAGATCACATAACGAAATTCGCAAATAACAAGCCACCTGCCACCGGAATTCTGAAAATCAGGTTCTGCTTTGCAGAATGCGTTAGCAGGCAGCAAAAAAGATAGCGATGAAATCTATTGCTGTATTTGGCGCAATGTGCATCATTAGCAGGTCTGAAATTACCCTGAACACCTTGAGAAGTAGAGAGAGTAGCAATGCCNAAAGTTAAATTTATAGAACACAATGGTAANGAACANACGATCGAAGCCACGACAGGAGACAGTTTGATGTCAATCGCCACCGCCAATCTGGTNCCGGGAATAGACGCGGACTGCGGTGGTGAGTGTTCTTGCGCCACATGTCATGTCATCGTGGATGACTCCTGGGTTGAAAAAGCAGGAGAACCCTCTGAGCAGGAAAATCTGATGCTGGATCTTAATCCAGACAAGCAGGCCAATTCCCGGCTGAGTTGCCAGATCCCTGTTACAGAAGAACTCAACGGCATCGTCGTACAGCTACCGGAATACCAGTACTAACAACTGATATTCCTGCCAGAGTCTTGTGCCAGCTGAGTCTCTATCTCCTGACAGAGGCCTATAATGGGTGCACCTGAACCGGCAACTCCGTGATCCCTTTCACGAAACTGGAACGCAGGCGTTTAGGTTCACCAACGACCTCTACAAAGCTGAATCGCTTCATTATTTCTTCCCAGACAATGCGCAATTGCATTTCTGCCAGACGATTGCCCATGCAGCGGTGAATTCCAAAACCAAAGGATAGATGGTGGCGAGCTTTGGGTCGATCGATCAAAAACTCATCGGCACGATCAATCACCTCCGTATCTCTGTTTCCAGAGACATACCACATCAGAACCTGGTCGCCTGCTTTGATCTTCTTGCCGCGTATTTCAGTATCCTGATTGGCTGTTCGCCTCATATAGGGTAATGGCGTTTGCCAGCGGATAATCTCTGCCACCATGTTGGGAATCAGTGACGTATCGTTCCGCAGCTTGTCATATTCCGCAGGATTCTGGTTGAGCGCCAAAACACCACCACTGATGGAGTTACGGGTGGTATCGTTGCCTCCAACAATCAGCAGTATCAGGTTTCCTAGAAACTCATAGGGCTCCATATCTTTGGTGGCTTCACCATGGGCCAGCATTGATATCAGATCATTACTCGGTTCTTTCTTTACCCGGTCATTCCACAGCTCAGTAAAATAGGCAAGACACTCCAGGAGCTCATTACGACGCTGCTCTTCATTTTCAACTATTCCCGTTTCAGGTCCCGCCGTAGCGATATCGGACCAGCGGGTCAATTTCCGCCGTTCCTCGAACGGAAAGTCAAAAAGCGTAGCCAGCATCTGTGTCGTCAGCTCAATAGAGACCTTGTCCACCCAGTTGAAAGTCTCATTCCTTGGAAGTGAGTCAAGTATNTTACCGGCACGTTCACGGATNGTACTTTCCAGCTTTGCTAGATTCGAAGGCGCAACGACACTGNTTACCGTGGCTCTCTGCAGATCATGTTTTGGTGGNTCCATCGCAATAAACATCGACAGATTCAGGTTCTCAGGGTTGAGTTCTGCATCAACTCTCGGACCAAGCGCTATGCCATGAGCTGAGGAGAACAACTCGTGATTCTTGTCAACGTACATAATGTCTTCAAACTTGGTAAGCGACCAATATCGACCAGTATCCGGCATCTCGTTTAGGTGAACCGGGTCTTCTTCCCTCAATCGCTTNAAGAATTCCCAATGCACATCGTTTTCAAACAATCTGCCATCTATGACGTTTATTTCTTCTATGGGGATAGCCCAGGGGTCTTCAGGGATAGGAGGAAGCTCATTGGGAACCTCTAACTCCATTTTGTTCTCGCTCATAACACGTCTCACACTAATTCAGGGACTTCCATTGTATTGATCCGGACAGAAAAGGAAAGTCACTCTGTGCANTCAGGTCAATCTTTTACANTTCGTTGATATGCTCGTCTTTCAGCTTGACGTAGTGCCCNGCTGTGTAGATAAAAAAGTCCATTTCTTTCTCTGTTAGTGGGCGCGCCTGTCGACATGGACTGCCAACATAAAGATATCCACTTTCAAGCACTTTACCCGGCGGCACAAGGGTTCCTGCACCAATCATGACATCGTTGTGGACCACACTATTGTCGAGAACCATCGCACCAATACCAACCAGTACTCGATCCCCGATCGTGCANCCATGCAANGTGACGTTATGTCCTACCGTTACATCGTCGCCCAGTGTCGTTGCGCACCCACCAGGGTTATACGGCCCATCGTGAGTAATATGTATGACGGTTCCATCCTGTACACTGGTTCGCGCGCCGATCCTGATCTGCAGCATGTCTCCTCTAACAACGGTACAGGGCCAGATGGATGAATCACCACCAATGGCTACATCACCACAGACCACCGCCGTAGGGTCGATAAATACACCAGTACCCAGTTGCGGACTAATACCTTTGTGGCTTCTAACTGACGAAGGAGAGTATTCCATGTGCATCACCCGTTGTTGTAGGTTAAGGATCAGCGGACAGTTTACTCAATTCCGTTATGCAGATAACAGATGCGGATGCTGTTCCTGAATTTTTNTTTGCAACTCGATGATGNCGTTGTTTTCTTACANAGAGCCAGTCTGATTTCAAGCAANATGAATAACAACTGAAAGATGTGGTTATCATCTCACCTGAACCGGATAGAATATGCGTTAANGTCGTTTTGCCGGATCCGTAACTGGACAGGAATGAAGGATGACGAAAGTATCCTCGTTACAGATAAATGCAACTGGCAACGTCTAAAATCGCTGACCAAGTATTGGAGCACGATGTCACGATCACCTTTTAGCAAGTATATTGCACCTGACTGGGAAAATTTTGTGCGCTGTGTCGCCCGACAGGGAACACCGGAACGGGCACACAATCTGGAGCTGTTTCTGGACCCGGAAATCAAACAGGCAATCTGCGAACGGTTTGATCTGCTTGGGGACCTGAACCGCGCAGATCCTTTCTTCATCCTGAAACGGGAGATCGCCCTGCAGCGGTTTCTGGGTTATGACTATGTGCTCTGCGGTTTGTCNGGCCTCATCATGCCTATCAATACGAACGCGACAGAAGATACCGCATCAAATAAACGTTCTTCGGGCAGAGTCTTCGTGGACGAACAGCGAGGACCAATCACTACCTGGGAAGAGTTTGAATCATACCCCTGGCCTGACCCCCAGGCAGCGAGATCGACAGCGCTTGAGTGGTATGAGGAGAATCTGCCCGACGACATGTGTGTACTCGGCGGCTTAACAGGACATTTTGCTGAGAATCTGTCCTGGCTGATGGGCTACGAAACCCTCTGTTACTCACTTTACGATCAACCGGATCTGGTTCGTGCGATAGCCGACCGTTGCTTCGAGATAGACACACAGGTCACAGAGCGACTGGTGGAATTCGATCGCGTCAAGATGATCTGGGGATCAGATGATATGGGATTTCGCACTGGTACCCTGATCAGCCCTGACGATCTTCGAGAACTTGTGTTACCCGGGCATAAAGCACTGGCAGGGATCACCCACGATGCCGGGTGCCTCTACCTGCTGCATTCCTGTGGCAATCTTGAAGACATCATGGATGATCTGATTGACGATGTATCAATTGACGGCAAACACTCATACGAAGACACCATCCTTGATGTTCGCGAAGCCAAACGACAATGGGGTGATCGTATTGCTGTTTTGGGCGGCCTTGATATGGATTTTATGTGTACGGCGGATGAAACTGATATCAGGAAGCGTACTAACGATACTTTGCAGGCGTGCATGCCAGGCGGCGGGTACTGTCTCGGGACCGGCAATACTGTGGCTAACTATGTGCCGCTAGATCACTACCTGGCAATGCTGGATGAGGGACGACGATTCGCCTGAGCACGTCGGCAGGTCGATGTAGACAAATCGCCACCGGGCATCTAAATTCGCCCGCCGGTAAATTCCCCTGCACAAATCCGTCATCTAATGCATAATTCTGACTTTTGCCGGGACCATAATGCGCGTACTCCTGATTAATCCGTTCTACCCCATGACGGAAATGCCTTCACCACCCCTGGGTCTTGCCTACGTTGCTGGCGCGTTTTGCAAAGCAGGTGCCGAGGTAAAGGTTCTTGATCTGGTCGTTGAGGCGTACAGTCGTGAAATCATGACGGACTTGCTGGATACATTCCAACCTGATCTTGTTGGACTGACAGCAGTCACCATGAACTACAACGGGGCATGTGATCTGCTCAAAGTGATAAAAGAACTTCAACCTGATCTNCTNACAGTCATGGGTGGTCCTCATGTTACATTTAATGCCCGTGAAGAACTGCTCACTCACCCAGAACTTGACATGGTCGTGACTGGTGAGGGTGAAGCGACCATTGCTGAGCTAACGAGGGCGCTTGATTCCGGTTCAAAACTGAATGATGTCGCAGGTCTTGTCTATCGTGAGGGTTCAGAAATCAGATTCAACAAACCCAGACCGACAGGATTGGATTTAAGTCAGGCACCAATGCCAGCACGACATCTGTTGCCCATGCGTCGCTACAAGGCATTGGGTCTAGCCGTGTCGATGATTACCAGCAGAGGTTGCCCGTTTCAGTGCATCTTCTGTGTCGGTCGAAAAATGTCCGGTGCCAAGGTACGCTACCGTGATCCCATCTCTGTGGTAGATGAGATGGAGCAGCTTGCCTCGCTGGGTATCTCACAGATCAATATTGCAGATGATCTTTTTACTGCAAAGAAGAAACACTGCCATGCTATCTGTGATGAGATCATCCGGCGCGGCTTGAAAGTTCCCTGGACGGCATTTTCGAGAGCTAACACAATAAACGCTGAACTGCTTGNCCACCTGAAACAGGCNGGCTGTATACACCTGAGCTTTGGCTTTGAATCCGCTAATGACGANATTCTCGAAACCGTGCAAAAACGCATTACCCCTGATCAGATGATTAACGCAGCCCGACTCTGTACAGAGGCAGGAATTACCAGTCAGGCATCCTTTATCTCAGGTCTGCCAGGCGAAACACTCGAAACGATGGAACAAACCTCGGCTTTTGCTCAGCAAATAGACAGGTTGGGTATGGCAGTTGGTTTCCATATCCTAGCACCTTTCCCCGGCACCTTGGTTCGAGACGAGGCAGATAAACTGGGTCTGCGGATACTCAGCAATGACTGGTCCCGCTATACAGCCAACGAGGCCATTATCGAAACCGATGGCGCCAATGCTGAACTGTTGGAAAGAGATTCTAACGGCATGCAGGCATTGTTGGATGAGCAGCTGGCGGCAACCACCCTGCGGATCGAAGATGGCACCGCCACTGATGAAGAAAAATCGGGTATGCGGCGGTTACACAAAATGAACGTTTTTTATCAAATGATGATGGCGGACACCTTAAAGCATGTCAGTGAATCGGATGAACCCGACGTTGATCATTTAATGGATGTTCTCGATGAACAATCCCCACTCGACAGTCAGCTTCTCAGAGAGTTTCTGGACGAAGGATTAGAGGATGGTTCAATACTTCATACCCATGAACTATCAGGAGAAAACTGGGCCTGGGGTTAGTTTGAATCCACATTCTTCAAACCATCCCCGCTCCAGCTCAAAGGCAGCTCAATATCGAGCAACGTCAGCAGGTTCTTGAATAATCGTGTTCTCTATATAACCCAGCCCCTCAATTTCGACTTTCATGACATCACCTACGACGAGTGGCGCTGGCGGTTTCTGCGCGAATCCAACCCCGCTGGGTGTTCCTGTGGCAATCACATCACCGACTTCGAGCGTAAAAGCAGTCGACAAAAATGTGATCAGTTCATAGCTGTCAAAAATCAGATCGTCTGTGTTTGTATCCTGTCGCAGATCATCGTTGATGGTGGTCTTAAGCTGCAGTTTATGAGGGTCCACTTCATCAGGTGTAACCAGAGCCGGACCACTTGGGCAGTGGGTATCCCATGACTTCCCCATGGTGAATGAGGAGGGATTGCCACGCAGTTGCCAGTCACGAACACTGACATCATTGATGATGCAGAATCCGGCAATCACAGAAGCCGCCCTGTCGGGGGGAACCCGACGGCAGGTCTTGCCTATAATGATGCCAAGTTCACCTTCATAATCCAGCGCTTTGGAGTCTTCTGACCAGTGCACCGGATCATAGGGGCCGTTCATGCAGGTCCGCTGCTTGGTAAAGACAAATGGCGTCTTCGGAATCTCCATTCCCGATTCTTCCGCATGGGCACGATAGTTCAGACCAATCGCCAGGATTTTTGCAGGATTTACAACAGGTGATTCGAGCTTTACATCACTGAGATCAAAATGGGCATCAGATCCTTCAGCTGACCTTGCAGCAGCCATGCCCTCGTCACCAGTTGCAAGAAATGCCTTCATCTCATTGGGCAATTTAGAGTTCGTAGCCGAAAGATCAATGACCTTCTCTCCGTTGAGAAGACCGATCCGTGTATCACCACCCTGTGTGAAAGTTATCAGACGCATAAAGCTGGACTCCTGTTTGATTGGATAGTGATTACACTCACAGATCTTCTGCACCAACGATACTTAAAACCTCGTTACAACCGTCTTCGATCATCGACGCCCTGGCATCCCGCATGATCTTCTCGATGGGGTATTCCTTACTGAGGCCGTTGCCGCCGAAGATACCGAGCGCTTCACTTGAAACATCAAATGCAACTCTGGTCGCGTAGGTTTTTGCTGCTATCGCATAATGCAGCTTCCCCTTGTCTGTTGCACTGTTGAGGATAGAAACTTTCCTCGCAAAATTACTCGCCGTCTCAACCTTGCGATACATATCGAACAACCGAAGCTTGACACTCTGATGTTCACAGATGGGCTTGCCCCCCTGTACTCTCTCTTTCGCGTACTGATTGGCAAGGTCAAATGCAGATCTGGCAACACCTGAAAAGGTAACACTCATCCAGGAATTGGCCATAGTCAGGGTACCTTGAAGCGCTGTCTTGTAGGTTTCCTGGTCAAAGATCATATAGTCTGCTGGAATTCTGACCTCATCAAAGAATACTTCTCCCTGGGGCATCGACCGCTGACCAATTTTATTAAGAGGCTTTCCTTTTGAAATCCCAGGTAAATCAAGTGGCACTACCGCAACACCGCCACCTTCGAAACCACGATCACCCTCGATGGTGCAGTAAAGGGCCATCACTGTCGCAATGGGAGCGGCAGATACCCAGCTGGATTTTTGCCCCCGGATGACATACTCATCACCGTCCTTGGTCGCAATACAGTTAGCCCGGACACCAGGATCATTGAAATGCGGCTGGTTCATGGCGAGCGTGTCACTGCCATGGTCAGGCTCTGTAATCGCCCAGCAGCCTATCTCTTCTGGGTTACTACCACCGAATCTCCTGATCAATTCCTCATGCCCACTCATGTTTGCAAGCCAGCTAACAAGGCCACCTCCCTGGGTCGTCAGGGTGAGAGCGAGCCCGGCATCTCCCCAGCCCAGTTCCTCTGAAATGATAGCGCTGAGTCTGGCTCTCTCGATTGGTGTCATATCGGTATCGCCTGTCGAGAGAGTATCAATAGCAAGTTCTCTATACTTGGCCATGGCATCCCAGACAATGGATCCTTCATCTATTGTCTTCTGGGGATCCTGCATCCTGTCCAGTTCCTGACCGACCGGCCGCATAACTTCTTCAGCAAAACGATGGACCGTATCCACCATGGCTCTTTCTGTTTCACCAAGCTCTATTTCGTAATCTAGTGATGACATTTCACTCTCCTGCCTAATTTATGTCGTCTAATGGGCGTTACTTCCGGTTATTGGTTCAAAGTCAGGAGGAGCCGTCAAGACGAGACGACAATCAGGGTGTCCAACTCACTGCAATTTGGTTATCCCCAGGGTTTCACCAGGATTTTCGCGTGGACATCAGGTGANGCCAGATCCTCGAATGCCTGAGCGACACCTTCAAGGCTAACATTGCCCGTGATGAAAGGTTCCACGTCGATGGTTCCTTCCGCTATATGCCGTAGAGTCTCGGAAAATTCTTCCGGTGAATAACCAAGGACAAAACGGATGTCCAGTTGTTTCACGATGGCAAGCGCGGGTTCAAAGTGATCCGTATCCATACAAACACCCGCTACAACAATTCTCGATCCCACCGGTGCGCCATCGATAATTTCCTGTACGACACCCTTCACGCCTACACATTCGAAGATCACCGCAGATTTAACGGTCTCTCCGAGCATGGTCTTGAGTGTAACTTCATCACCAGTGACGGGTACACCCATCTCTGTCCACCTTGAGTAGGGTGAAACTTCTCCGGGATCAATAACCGTGTCTGCACCGGCGATTTCAGCCAGGGTACGTCTTTTTTTTGAAAAGTCAGCCGCAATGACCGGCCCAAGACCTCTCGCCTTCAGTCCGGCAATGACCGCAAGACCCACCGGACCGCATCCGATCACGAGGGCAACATCATTTTTCCCCATATCTCCCTTGATGACAGCATGAGCACCCACTGCCATGGGTTCTGTCAGCGCAGCATGATCAGCAGAGAGTCCACTGGGAACTTCAAGCAGGAGTCCTTCGCTTAAAACCATGAGTTCGCCGTAGCCACCTGGTTTGTCATTGGAATAACCCAGTCCGGCAGCACCACTCGGACCTATCAACACAGGCATCGAGCAGACGGTTGCACCAACCTTCAGGTTTTTTTGCGTGCCGGGACCAAAATCGAGGATTTCTGCCGAAAACTCGTGCCCATAAACCAGATCCCTGGACGAATCAAATGCAGTGACTCTGGAACCTGCTCTCTCGGATAGTCCAATCATATGGTCCGCGTGTTTCAGCATGTGCAGATCCGACCCACAAATTCCACAGGCCAATGTTTTGACCAGTACCTGGCCCTCTGCCGGGACAGGATCGGGCCAGTCATCCACTCTCAGTTTCTTATCCTTGGCAATCACCGCCCGCATCATGTACTCCCCTATTCGTATACCCTTAGATTGCCTGCAAACGAAGCCATTGGAAAGTGTTCATTCAACCTGCCATTGCCCGGCTTCCTCGAAACTCACCCGGTAGGCAGCAAGGCAGTACCAGAACAGTACCGCTGCCACTGGATAAAACAAACCATTGGCTGTTGCGATTGAATAATGTAAGAGCCCGTCATCCTGATACAGAAAATCTGTAAATGCAGCAAGCACACTGGTGCCGATTGCCATACCCAGTATATTGGTCACAAAAATATAGACGGCAGTAATCTGCCCACGCATCTGATTCGGGGTGATAACAACAATGGCTACTGCCATAACACCCAGGTAAGAACTACCCATCATCACGCCTGGCCACAGTATCAGCAATGTCATCTGTGAATCACCAGTAATGGGAGCAGCGACTGTTAAGGGCAGAGCTAACAGCGACGTGATGAAAATAGTCCTGATATTGGCATCTTTATAGCCACGGTCACTCAGTTTTCTCGCCATCCAGGCACCGAACATGACACCAGCGCTACCGGCAGTGAGCAGAATCATGCCAAATGAATATCCTGCTTCGCTCTTAGTCATACCGTAATTTCGAAACAGAAATTCCGGATACCAGGCAGCACTGCCATAGCCTGCCATAGCCAACATGGAGGAACCAAGAAACAGCGTCAGGTAAACGCGCCTTCTCACCCAGATGAACCTCCCCACAGAGCTGATCGGCAACTGTATAGCTTTTCCTGCTTCCCCAACAAGATCTTTACGTGTTGGTTCAGTGATGGTGAGAAGAAGAACGCTCAGTAGTAAGCCGGGTGCACCCACGCTAATAAGTGTCAGTTGCCAGGCCTTAAGATGCCCAATGAAAGGCAAATCAAAACCACCGATACTGCTGAAATAGTCAAACAGCACTCCTCCTACCACCAGAGCAATCCCCCCACCCACATAAACACCCAATTTGTAGAACGACATGGCAAATCCCGCCTGTTCGGGACGGAAGCTGTCCAGGATCAGTGAGTAGGCAGGGGGTGAAAGACCGGCTTCGCCCGCACCGACACCCATGCGCGCAACGAAGAGCTGTGAGAAGTCCCGGGTTACGCCACAACCCATTGTCATCAAACTCCAGAAAAGAACCGACCCTGAGACAATCAGCTTTCTCGAGTAGCGATCTGCAAGACGCCCGAGCGGCAAACCAGCAACCGAATAGAGCAAGGCAAAAGCGGCTCCCTGCAGCAAACTGTACTGAAAATCAGTGATGCCAAATTCTTCCCGGATCGGTCCCACCAGAAGTGAGAGTATCTGTCGATCAATAAACGACAATATGTAGGCTAAGAACAGCAGGATCAGGCAATACAAGGCCTTCGTCGGTTCCGGGTAAACCGCTGCAGGATCACCCGCTGCTGTACTCGATGTCGACATCTGTTGAGGCCCTACCTGTAAAGCTTCATCGCCAGACCAGATCATACATCTTCTCAGGATCGTTGGTCCTGTCGTCATTCACCTGAGGCGAAACTCACCCGTGAAATCTCTGACAGACGCCGAACTTTCAAAGGGCGTTTGATCCGGCACCACCCAAATAAATCAACAATTCTTGCCATTGGGATAAAAAGGTGGATTAATCCCATATATCTACCACGGAGAGGGCATTTAATGAAGAAGCACACTCACTATTCAGCAATCGCCTTTGGACTCGTTTTTTCTTCTGTTTGCTGCGGCGATATCCCACGGACGTCAGACGGCAAGCCTGATCTCTCAGGCATCTACAATATTGCCACCGTAACACCGATTGAAAGACCAGAAGCTCTAGGCAATATTAAAACACTATCACAAGATAAAGCCCAGGCCCTGGCGACTCAGATAGCGGCTGTCAAAGCTGCTGGTGTCCTGGACAGCGATCCGAACAGAGAAGCACCTCCTGCAGGCGGTGATGGGTCTCCAGGTGCGGCCGGTAATGTCGGCGGCTATAACCTGTTCTGGATCGATAATGGTGATACCGCGATCAAAATTGACGGTGAATATAGGACATCAGTTATTGTTGATCCACCTAACGGCAGATTTCCGAAACTGACCCAACGTGCCACGAAGAAGGCATCCAAGTTTTTTAATGAAGTGCTTCATGAGAACAAGGGTGACGCCTGGTGGCTGCAACAGGAAGGCCCTGGCCCATACGACGGCCCTGAAGTCATGACAATGAGTGATCGCTGCATGCTGGGATTTGGATCATCAGGCGGGCCACCCATGTTGCCAACCCTTTACAATAATTTTAAAAGAATTGTCCAGACACCTGATCACATCGTGTTCTTCAACGAAATGGTGCATGACGCGCGTGTTGTCAGGCTGAACAGCGAGCATGGTAACCCATCGATCAAAAGATGGCTGGGTGACTCGATTGGCTGGTGGGAGGGAGATACCCTCGTCATCGACACGATCAATTTTACTTCTGAATTCTGTGCGCTTTTATGCTCACATGAGCCTTCTCAGGGTGACAACGCAGTGAACCTTCATGTTGTTGAGAAATTTACACGAACAGACGACAGGACACTGCTTTACAGTTTCACGGTGGAAGATCCAAATTCCTGGAGCGGTTCCTGGAGCGGTGAATATCCCTGGCCTGAATCAGATGATCGAGTATTTGAGTACGCCTGCCATGAGGGAAACTATGCTATGGAAGGCATACTGAAAGGCGCAAGGTTACTGGAGAAGGAAACCATTGCAGAGGGGAACGCGGGACACTAGCAATTCACTTGCTGGCGCAATGGACAAGACGACCAGGTCCAGAATACTGAACCTGGTCTCTTATCAGCGATCCCCGGGTGCCATATAGAACCAGATCGGCTGTTTCTCACCGGCATCGCGCATGGCTGCTCTTGCCGATAAAACAACTTTTCCACCTTCAGTATCATCCAGGAACCAGTTGGTACCGGTCCACGCAGCCGGGATGTGATCACTCAAACCGAGTCCAGCAACCTCATAATAGCCCCGGATGTCCTGGGCAACGCGGGCTGGAATACCAGGAATACCAGCCTCCTTCCATGGTGTGCCCTCCGCAACCCGTACGAACGCGGAAAGCGCATCTTCAATCTCATCAGCGGAGATAACTCGACCGGTTGCGGCACGATTCCCGTATTGTGCAATCGCACGATCATAAGCGGGTCGTAATCCGCGGACCTCATCAACGGCAGGATGCAAATCAGCATTGGTTCTGGGTGGCAGGGGACAGCTCAAGCCCTCACTTTCCTCATCCGCAAGGGACTCGCCGAATTCTTCAAACACGGGTTCGGTTGCATCCAGCAACGAGAACGCATGAGCAAGAACACGATGCTGAAACTCAGTATCACCGGGCTTACCCAGCGGTCGTCCGAGTGGAAAATCGCACCATAATCCTCTCGGTGGTGCAGTACTTTCAATCTGCTTTCGAATTGAACCAAGCGTGACGGTTGCCAGCCCTGCTTCTTCAAAAATATGTGCCAGCGTACTCACGGTACGCGTACAGAGAGGTCACACGGGTGTGAGCAATACAACATCCACGCCTTCATCTTTAAGCAGCTTGGCTCCCGCGGGACCACTGTCCATTCGAACGGCACTCAAATCGAATTGATTCCCGGCATAAGACAAGTGCGTACTGGCCACTTTGCCGATCTTGCCCTGCGCCGCCAATTCATCCAATCGATCCAGGGGAATCACTGTGTTGAAATCGGCTGCAAAACCCACGCTGTCAAAATTTGGGCTCCAATGACCTGTCTGGTAATCCCGGTTGTCATTATCAAGTACCCGATAACCAATATCATTAGGCGCAAAGTCTTCCTGGTCTTCGTGATGAAGTGACGCTGACGTCACCACGGCGACGGTTGCTTTGGATAAATCAGGTGGTGTTGTAAATGCCACATTGTCGAAGCTTGGCGCCTCGATACTTTCAGCCATGGCTTTGACGTCTCTATCCGCCATCCGCATTCTCCTTCTGAATTGTTCTGTATTGTTGAGTGATAGAAGAAGACTACTGCGAACCGGTAATCAGCGCAAACCGCATTACTCTTACAGGAGACCTCCGTGCCGCCTTCCCAGTCTGAATCCGCACCCACCCGGGCAGGCAGGGAAATCGATACTCCCATNCAACACATTAATGAAATACACTGTTTAATTATGTGTCCTGCAGGAGCAAACAATGAATACGCTGGAATCATTCAGGGAAGAAACACGGCACTGGCTTAGTAAGAACTGCCCGGCGTCGATGAGAACACCCATGCCGAGTGACGAAGGTGTCTCCGGTGGTCGCAATCCAACTTTTAAGAATCCCGACTCCAAAGTCTGGCTGGACCGAATGGTGAGTCAAGGCTGGCTCTGCCCCACCTGGTCGAAAGAATATGGTGGTGGCGGCTTAAGTGAAACTGAAGCTGAAGTCCTTCGCCAGGAACTCACCCGAATCAACGCGCGTCCACCTCTCGCCAACTGGGGCGGTATCAAGATGCTCGGTCCGGTCCTGTTCGAATATGGCAATGAGGAGCAGAGGAAAGAGCATCTGCCAAAAATCGCCCGCGCTGAGATCCGCTGGTGCCAGGGTTACAGCGAACCTGGTTCAGGGTCTGATCTGGCCGGTCTGCAGACTCGTGCTGTGCTCGAAGGCGATGAATACGTTATCAATGGCTCAAAAATCTGGACTTCTTATGCAAACTTCGCGGACTGGATATTCTGCCTGGTGCGAACTGATCCGGACGTGCCCAAGCATGANGGTATCAGTTTTATCCTGTTTGATATGGGTTCACCGGGCATTGAAGTACATCCGATCAGATTGATCAGCGGCGCATCTCCCTTCTGCCAGATTTTTTTTACCGACTTAAAAGTACCACGGAAGAATCTTGTTGGAACACCGAATGGCGGCTGGAGTATCGCTAAACGGCTGCTCCAATTCGAACGCAGTATGACTGCAGAACTCGGCATGAACGGCGAACCTCCAAAAACTCAAATTCCCATGGAAGATCAGGCCAAGACTTATCACGGTGAAACCAAGGGTCGTATAGGAAATCCGGTGTTACGTGACCAGATCGCCCGCCATCGAATGAATGTTGCCAGCTTTCTATTGACTACCCGTCGGGCAGAAGAAGAAACCGCGGTTGCAGATGGTCCTAGTGCCACCTCGTCAATGTTCAAATACTATGGCACGGAGCAGAACAAGGAGCGATTCAACCTGATGTTGCGAATCATGGGCAGCAGTTCTCTCGGCTGGGAAGGTGAAGGATTTGGAGAAGACGAGTTATCTACCACCCGTGAATGGCTCCGCTCCCGGGCAAACTCCATCGAAGGCGGCACCTCTGAGGTGCAACTGAACATTATTGCCAAAAGAGTCCTGGAGCTGCCGGACTAGACTCTGATAAGTGGTTTGACTGTGCTTTTGATATAATTGTTTATTTGCTCGATTACATCTGGACACTCCACTAAAGAGGCAACAACACTATGTCCCTTCTGTTTGAACCACTTCAAATCGGGCCCCTTGAAATCGCGAATCGATTCGTCAGATCCGCCACCTACTTTGGTCTGGCGGACGACAACGGCTGTATAGGTGAGAAGAGCATCGAGCTGATGAGAAATCTGGCCGTCAACCAGGTCGGGCTCATAATGACTGGTTATGCCTACATTAATCGCGAAGGCAGATGCTTTGCCGACATGAACGGAATAGATGACGATAAACAGCTTCCAGGTTATCAGGCCATGACCAGCGCAGTTCATGACAGCGGGGGGAAGATTGTCATGCAGATTGCCCATGGTGGTGACCGTTCAACAGCAGCAATTGCCACAGGCGAGAGGCACCTGGCAGTCTCTGCCAACAAGAGCGATGAGGGGCCAATCGAAATGAACGATGAGGATATTGAATCCATCATCGACGCCTTTGGCAAATCAGCTGCTCGCGTGCAGGAATCAGGATTCGATGGTGTTCAGATTCATGGTGCTCATGGTTACCTGGTGACACAGTTCCTCAGCCCCTCAAGCAATCGAAGGCAGGATCANTGGGGAGGCAGTCTGGAGAACAGAATGCGATTCGTCGTTGAGGTGGTGCGAGCCATCAAGCGTCGGGTCGACGCAGACTTCCCGGTAATGATTAAGCTCGGATGTCACGACTATCTGGACAAAGGTGAGGGGATGTCCATTGAAGAAGGTGCAGAAGTCGCGGCGCAACTTGAACGAGAAGGCGTTTCCTTTATCGAGGTCAGCCATGGCATGGGCGGTCGTGCATTCAGAAAAATCTCGATGGGCAAGGAAAGCCGACCAATCGCAGAAGCCTATCTGGTCCCGGACGCCCGAATTGTTCGCCAGTCCACGACAGTACCGCTTGCTGTGGTCGGCGGGATGAGAAGTCTTGGCGTTATGGAAAGTGTTCTCGAAGAGGGAGCTGCCGACTGCATCGCGATGTCGAGGCCGTTAATTCGCCAGCCTGAACTGATTATGCAGTGGCGAGAGGGTCATACGGAAAATGCTGATTGTGTGTCCTGTTTTGCCTGCCTGACGACCGACAAAACCGGCAAGAGTGATATCCATTGCCGTGAGATTCTGAAAAAGAAAAAGGGCAAACGCGCCGAGGCGATGCTCTAGTTCGCATGTGTAGAGCCCGGGTTCGGAACTTCGTAAGAGTACCTCGTAAGAACACTTAAGTAAGTGCAACTTTACACTAACCTAAAATCTTACTCTGGCCCCAAATCTCTTGGTTTGTAGTTCACCAAAGTGATGCCGATACCGACCAGGATCAGGGCGGCCAGGATCGAATAGGTCAGTTCATCGCCTAGGATCAGCCAGCCGAAAAGAACGCCGAAAACTGGTGTAAGAAATGAGAAAGATGCCATATCTGATGCCGGGTAGATAGACAGAATCCAGAACCAGACCAAAAAACTGATGCAGACGACCAGGATNACCTGAAGACTGAAGATAAAAACGATGGTGGGTGTGAGATCTCTCACGAGCTCGCCAAAAAAGGGGGCAATGGCCAGCATGACAATCGAAGACACGACCAGCTGATACAGCAGCTGCATCTCGGGGATACTTTGAGATAATCTGCTGATTCTTGCGACAAGCGCGATGCCTGCCCAGAATAACGAAGCTGAAAGACACAACAGATCTCCTGCCAGTGTTCCCTCTGTGGTCCCACTGTTGTTGACGACCAGTGCAACTGCTACGCCGGAGATCGCCAGGATCAAACCGAGGACTCGTATCAAGGTCAGCTTCTCTCCGGGAATCAGGAAGTGTGCAGCAATCGCAACCCACACGGGCATGATGTAGAACATAATGGAAGCACGGGATACCGTGGTTCTGTCCAGGCCTTCAAACAGAAGAATGAACTCAGCAGTGAAGAACAGACCACTCAACATCCCTGGCCAGAAGCTTCCGTCTCCTATCGACAATCTCTTACGCATCAGCAGTGCGTAGACCAGCACCAGAAACAAACCGAAAAACGAACGCAGTCCTGCCTGAAATACCGGCTGCAGCCCATCGTTGACTATTTTTACAAATACCTGATTCAGACCAAGGATGACTGACATGGAAATAAGCAAAACAGCACCCAACGTGTCTATATGGTCTTTGCGATTCATGGACTTCCTTTGCGTCATGCAAGACAAGTGATCAGTCCAGAGTAAAAAAACCAGCACCGATAAGTCAATTGTCATTACAGGTTATTCTGTCAGAATATTCTGCCATCAATACGATCTTGCACTTCGAGACTCTGATGATGTCAAACTTCAGTTTGCTGCATCACTATTCTTTTGATACGGTTAATCCATTATTGTTTTAGAGCCCGCTGCTATGTCTTTGGATTCATTTCGACAAGAAACGAGAGCCTGGCTCGAAGAGAACTGCCCAGCCGGCGCCCGGGGTCCTGGCGAAGTCTCTAACGGCAGCACCAAGATTGAGATTACAGATCCGGACACTCGCCTGTGGCTCGAACGGATGGTTGAGAAAGGCTGGACTGTTGCCAACTGGCCGAAACAATACGGTGGCGGTGGTCTGTCTACTGCTGAATATGTGGTTCTCATCGAAGAAATGCGGCGCATCCGTGCCAGGGCAGCACTATCCAGCTTTGGTACTTCCATGATTGGACCTACCCTTCTTGAATACGGCACCGAAGAGCAAAAGCAGAGACATCTGCCAAGAATTGCCCGCGCAGAAGTCGAATGGTGTCAGGGATACAGTGAACCCGGTTCGGGTTCTGATCTCGCCAGCCTGCAAACCCAGGCAGTACTGGAAGGTGACAACTATGTCATCAACGGCCAGAAAATATGGACTTCCGGTGCGCACAACGCTGACTGGATGTTTATCCTGGTGAGAACCGACAAGGAAGCACCGAAACATGAAGGTATCAGTTTCATGTTGCTGCCCATGGATCAAGAAGGCGTTACAGTCAAACCCATCAAACTGCTGAGCGGGGAATCACCCTTCAACGAAACTTTCTTCGACGATGCACTGGCTGCCCGGGACGATCTGGTCGGCGAGCTGAATCGTGGCTGGACCGTCGGTAAAAGACTATTGCAGCACGAACGCTCGGGAATGGAATCACTGGTGTCTGGTAGTGCCAGTGCGAAAACGTCGAGCCTGGCGGATGTTGCCAAAACATTCCTCGGCGAGGTTAACGGCAAGATCGCAAATCCGATCACGAGAGATGAAATTCTGAACTATGAAATGGATTCAGTTGCCTTACATCTGACCCAGCGTCGGGTAGTGGAAGAATCGCAGGATGGTGCAACGCCCGGACCGGCAACTTCAATCTTCAAAGTGGTGAGTACCGAACTGGAACAAGACCATAGCGACCTTCTGACCCGATTGCATGGTTCAAGAGCATTTGGTGTCGATAATAATTTCACTGTTCCCGAAATCGAAATGACAAAACAGTTTTTCTTTTCTCGAGCTGCTTCTATCTATAGTGGCAGTAATGAAATTCAGCGCAATATCATTGCGAAACGCGTTCTTGGGTTGCCGGACTGAACACTACAGGGTGTCACTGACAGACGACTGTTCTGAATCATGCCGCACGCTGAGCTGGTTAACTAATTACCTCAAGGTGATTAACCACCAGGGATGAGTCTTTAACTTGACTCGAATTCTAACTCCCGGTCCGAACCTTATCAGGTTTCATCTCAAGCAACACAAAGACGTCAGGAAACGCCTGCCACTCAGCCAGCTTTGCTGCGAATTCCGGATTTTCCAGGTCCCAGTATCTTGCCGCGAGTTTTTCTGCCAGTGCAAGACCGCCCTCGTCAAGAACGCTGAATTCACCATCAAAAGCAACCCATGCCTCGGCTTCGCCTACCTGGTTCGTGACGAGTAACGAGGCTCTGGAATCTCGTTTAAGTCGATTGATCTTTTTACTGNCCCTGGCCGCAAAACAGCGCAGATACTCACCATCCCAGTCAAACCACACGGGCACTCCCTGGCCACGACCGTCCTGCTTCTGGGTGATCAGAATACCGAGTCTTGTTTCATTCAGTAGTTCGGATCGCATCATATCTTCTCTCTATTGATTACTTGATCAGAGCCGGGGTTCGGATTCCGAAAGTGGAGTCAGTATAGAATAGCATTTGTTTAAGTACTCTTGGGTCGTTCCGATCCCAGGTTTCTCTTTTCGCTTAATTGTGGATGAAAACAGGATCAGGCTTGTGAATATCAAAGATGCGCTGCAGGATCCTGCATGGTTTACACCATCCGGGCAGCACAGCCTCTGATATCATTGCGAGAACGTGACCCAGGCAATACTCTACTTTGCCAGAGACTCCAGCAACTCGTAAGACCGTTTGAAAGATCCACGGCTGTCATCCCCGGCTGGAATGACGCTGGCGATGACTTCTGTTGCACCAGCATCGTAGAAGCCCTGTAATTGTTCTTCGACTTCCTTCTCGTTGCCAACAACAGCAATTTCACCTGCTTCTTCAATCCCTTCTGCATCCAGTTGACGTCTGTAGTTGGGGAGCATGCCGTAACCCTTGAATATCTGTACTGCCCTCGCAGTCGCCTGATCCTTATCATCGTGTACACAGACAGGTAGTCCCACGACAATTCTTGGATCGGATCGCCCGGCATCTGAAGCTGCCTTTCTAATTGCGGGTGACGTGTTGTTCTTGATCGTGTTCAGACCCACCATCCAGGTGACGGTGCCATCGGCAACCTCACCAGCCGCTTTCAACATCAACGGTGCAAGCGCTGATATAACGACCTGGAAGGGTTGTGCTTCCGGTACGGCGAAGCCGGTCTTTATTCTGTACATTTCACCATCAAAATCCACTTTCCCTTCGGTCCCTAACGACTTGATGATGCTGACATACTCACGCATGTGCAGCGCAGGTCTGTCGTATTTCAATCCCAGACCATCTTCGATCCCTGGTTTATGCGAAGGCCCAACGCCGAGGACAAGTCGACCATTGGTGAGTGTATTAACGGTTGCTGCCTGTTGGGCGAGTGCACTGGGGTGTCGTGGATAGGAGGGAACAACAGCCGTGCCCATCTCAATCCTGCTGGTTTTCTGACCGATAAGTGCTATCACCGTGAGAGCGTCATAAGTTCCCACCTGAGGAAACCAGTAGCTCGAAAATCCTCTCTCCTCCATTTCAACAACTTCATCAATAATACTGGTCAGCGGTGCCCCGCGCCTGACGTTACCACCGTAAATTCCAATCTTCATGGTCATATCCTCGCTTTTAAAAGATCATATAGGTTGAATAAACCATGTTTTCCCGTGTCCCGCAATGAATCTCAATTCTCTTCCTGTAAGGGTAAGACTAGCCAGTTATTGATTTAGCAGCTTCAAAATCTTGTCCTTAGCCTCTTGCATGGATTTCTTTTTCTGTGCTGGACTGATATTCAATCCCTCAGCGACCACAAAGGTTACATCGTTCAGGCCAAAAAGCCCGAGAATCGATTTCAAATAAGGCGTTTGCGTATCTTTTGGTGTATCCAAATAGAAACCACCACGTGCACCCAAAACATATGCCTTTTTGTTCTCAGCTAATCCAACCGGTCCGTCAGCGGTGTAGCGAAAAGTCTTGCCCACGCGAGAAATATGATCGATATAGGCCTTCAATGAAGATGGTATGCCAAAGTTGTACATAGGTACACCGAGAACCAGAACATCGGCGGCCAAAAACTCAGTAACCAGCTCATCAGACAACATCACATCATGCTTCTGTTTTTCGGAACGCTCATCTTCCGGAATAGTAAACGCGACAAACTGCTCACCGGACAAGTGCGGTATTGGATCTGCAAAAAAATCCCGAATTGAAATAACATCATTTTTGTCTGCTGCCTGCCACTCATCAAGAAACACATCCACCAGAGTGTTGGAGTTCCCGGCCTCGCCCATCAAACTGGATTTAATTACCAGAATATTCGCCATGAAATTGCCCTTAGAAATGTACTGCTAATACACAAACCCAGACACCCACTGCCTGGCATCATGAAAGATATGCCTGTCGATTTAATGATTGATCAGCGTTTTTGAAACCAGTTGTCCACAAGTTAGTTCTTCACCAAAGCTTATTCTTTACCCTGCCATGCGGAACCTGCCCAATCAGAAGGCTCCCCTTTACCTGGCACTGGCACTTCTATG
Source organism: Gammaproteobacteria bacterium (assembly GCA_002725285.1). GTDB lineage: Bacteria > Pseudomonadota > Gammaproteobacteria > Pseudomonadales > Azotimanducaceae > JAHRVQ01. The sequence continues at coordinate 130,458 of PBRC01000004.1, forward strand.
ATCCTCTCGGGGACATCATCGAATTCAAGACGCAGTGCTTTACAACAAACAGCGTGAAGGTTATATCCCATGATGTGATAAGTCAGCTCCAGAATATCTTCATCGGACAGATGCGAATGCAGTGCTTCAAAAAGTTCATCAGAAGCACGGCCGCCGTCATAAATTAACGCGTCAGCCCAGGCCAAAACAGCGCGCTCTTTTGCGTCAAAGAGATCGGATACCTGCCAGTGTGGTATGGCCGCTATCTGTTCATCCGTGATACCAAATCGTCGTGCAGCTTTACAATGCTGCGAGAATACAAACTGACTCCCCTGTGCATAACCAGCTCGCATGATCCCCAACTCTCGAACTTTATTATCCAGCTTACTTATGCTTTCGCTGGCGAACATCCCGAACATACCAAAATGATCAGTAGCATGATCAAAAATATAGGGGACCAGGGCGAAAACAGACCACCAGTTTCCAGGGGTACCTGTTGCCGTACCTGGTTCAGCTACCGGATCCCTGTCACCAAACAGTGCTTTATAGAATTTGCTGACATTACCTGTCGCTTCACTTTTCGAAACTTGTCTGAGACGCGGCATAGTACTTCTCCTTCATTACTGTGTTAAAACATCAGATCACTCACTGCATTAAGAAGGGAAACAGCCGTAAAGGGAACGTTAATCAACGTCCCCTATACGATTTCTGATGATATATGAGTGGAGGAATGCAACAACTCCTGGATTAATCCCCGTCCAGGCCTCTCCCGTCTGCCTTTTTTCCCTCTGCATTAACAGGCAGTGTAACATCGCCGGTACCATCCTTAACGGCCGAACAAAATTCCAGCATGATCCCATCCGGGTCAAGGAAATAGATTGAACGCAACCACGTCGTTTCAGCAACGTTTTTAGTCGTTCGCAAAACACCTGGTTGGGTATCAATATCGGCGTGATTGATGACATTAGAAACTTCAATACCTTTGGCGATCAACTCCTCTCTGATGGCTTCTATCTTCTCAAGAGGTGCATGGAAGGCCACATGGTTCATTGATCCATGGCCTGAACTTATATTGCCCGCACCTAACAAATGTCTGGCTGATGCAACGCCCGGCGATGCATCCGGTGCATCACTGAACCAGAAGAACGCAAGTAGATTATTACCACCCATATCAAAAAAGAAGTGTTGACCTCCAGGAATATCGAATCCTTTGATTAGTTTCATACCTAGAATATTTGTATAAAACTCAACGGTTTTTTCCATATCCCTGCACACAAGCGCCAAATGATGGACGCCACCAAGTTCAATATTTGTTGCTTCACTCATTTTCTGCTTCTCCATTCTTTTGGGTATCTGTACATCGACCCAACGAGTAATTTGTGACCATTGGTGAAATGATTCTAAGTGTATTTATAAATAACACCAAATATGTTGACTATATCTTGATGTTTAGCATGAGGGGACGAAATCAATTGATTTTACCTGTCTCACAAATATCAATTAACTGGCTTAAAACAGAGAGAGCATCAGCTATTGAGCAATGGCTAAACAAAATCTAATCTGTACCTGGGCACGAATATTCTATCAATATAATTGACATAACTAATCAGCAACCTGACGGAGGTATCGCAGCCTTGTCCATATCTGTACCCAGGCATGCAAGCTATCTGACAACTCATTCATTTACAAGCTGTGTGTCACTCCTGATCAAACTCTCCCAGACCAACCATTTCATTAAATCCGCTGAAAGAAAATCGTGGTTGTGTGTCTTCCAATTGACTGGTTTTTCGCAGCGCCTGGTAACTCACTTCCAGACTCTTTGCCGCTGCCAGAAGCGCTGAGACGGGTCGCAGGATAATCTGATAACCCAAATCTGCCAGTTCGCCGGCTGTCAACTCGGGTGTTTTCCCCTCTTCTACCATATTCGCAACAAGCGGAGTCCCCGGGAAACTTGCTGTGATCTGTTTCATTTCTTCAATAGATTGAGGTGCTTCGACGAACAGAATGTCTGCACCCGCTTCAAGAAAAGCGCCTCCTCGCCGTAATGCTTCAGTGAAATCATGAGTTGCCCTGGCATCTGTTCTGGCCATGATCAGAAAATCATCAGAGGATCGACTTTTCACTGCTGCCATAATTTTACTAACAGCCTCATCAAGTTGCACAACCTGTTTATTGTTCATGTGCCCGCAGCGTTTCGGACTGACCTGGTCTTCCAGCTGAATACACTGGACACCAGCAGATTCGTATCCCTGCACCAGACGGCTGACATTATGTTCACCGCCATATCCATTATCACCATCGGCAATGACAGGTACGCCGTGAGCAGCTTCAACTACCTGCCTGGCGCGCCCGGTCATTTCCGAGGCTGTTACCAATCCAATATCCGGTTTTGCGAGTAAACTCCCTGCCACGGCAAAACCGGACATATAGAGCGCTTCGAAACCACATTGACTGGCGATATGCGAGGATAATGCATCGTACACGCCTGGCACTATGAGCTGACTTTTTGATGCTAGAAGCTTCTTTAACATTTCCTTGATGTCTAACCTTTCTGTCCTTTTCTCAAAGCATAATTATTAACAAAAATTCAGAAATCACAAGCGGAAAACCCGGCAGATACTGCATATGCAGACTTTCAGGATTGCTTCCATGCCTCAAAAAAAAGTGGCTTCCGGCTTGTGTTGGTCCAACCAGGTGGATATCAGATCTGCCACATCATCTCGAGCATCGGAAGGCGTCTCAAGATAGTGGTCTCCAGGAATCATCTCAAGACGTTTGTCACTGGACGCAAGTGAATCGTATATCTCTTTTGCATCACTCGGAAACACACCAGTGTCCGCATTACTCTGTATCACAAGCGCTGGTTCATTGATTCTTTCAAGGTGCGGAAGACCGCTGCAATAGGAGTCGGACAGGCTCCACATCGACAACCAGGTACGAAGCGTATTGGTCAGCCCTATCCCTCTCGGTGAAAAGTTGGCTTTTTGGGGATCACCGGCATAACACCACTTTTCTCGCCTGTCGGATGGATCAATGCTTGCATCCATCAGGCGAAGGTCAGCCCAGGTTCTGTAAAGATTGAAAGCACGATCGACCATGCCCTGCATGCTGATTCTTTCAAGTTCCTCATGGCACCACGCTGTGATCCGATGATTTCTTTCCACCTGTGCCTTGCGGTATCGCTCAGTGAATGCCTCAGAGTAGGGAGGACCATTTGCTTCGTCGTACATATTGAGCGATGGATCAATGCTGGTGGGATCTTTTTCATCTGTGATCGACGGATCAAACCAGGCCGTGAGTACTTCCGGGCGACCACCATGAGCACATAATGATATGTAGAGTTCGGCAGGTTGAATCAAATCCAGAGACTCCGGTAACCGCAGCCCTGGTGTCGCCTGCATGGTCACACCCTTGGCCTGAGACTGGTAGGCACCCATCAGTGACCCGCCACCTGAGTTTCCAAGAATAACGATCTGCTCAACACCTGCTTCTTCGCGCAGCCATCTAACCCCTTCGCCAATGTCAATCAGTGCATGTTCCAGGAGGAAGAAAGCTTCATTTCCACGAAAACGGGTATTCCAGCCCAAAAATCCGTATCCTCTTGCGGCCATGTACTCACCAAGGTAATGTTCGCTGAAATCGACATTGTAGTGAGTGGCGATCAGCGCGGTTTTTGCTCTTGTATCCGCAGGTTCATAGTAGAGGCCCTGACAGGGTCGAAATCCAGCACCATTTCGTTTACCGGTAGCNGACTCCACAGACACAAAAGTGCGTTGCCATTCTTGGGGCATGGTCATTACCTCTAGTTTCAGAAAGATGCAGAATACATTTACCCAGATTGCAAAGTAAGTTTTTCTTTGCGAATGAAACAATCAAAGTTCGAAGACGTTTATCAATCACCATGCGAGATATACCATTTTGTTACACGAATAAAAACCATGAAGCAATTTTCAAAACTGTTTTTCGCCTCGCTGACTAGTATCGCTGCCTGTGCCTGGGCGGAAGAAGAAAAACACTGCAGCTACTTCGAGGAAGGTGTAAAAAATGTCTATTGGGGAGACCTCCACGTTCATTCGGCATACTCCCTGGATGCATGGGGATATGGAACCCTGGCGACTCCCGCAGAAGCCTACAGATTCGCCAGAGGAGAACCGCTGGTATTGACGGGAGTTGGTCCGGTGGTTCTAGAACGCCCGCTCGACTTTATGTCCGTCACTGACCATGCAGAATGGTTTGATCTTCTGTATATCTGCACAGATCCCGAATGGTCCGATGATCCTTACTGCGACACCATGACGGAGAAGAACACTCCCGAAGCCGGGAGCGAGGTGTTTGCAAAATACGTCCTGCCAACCATTACCAAAGCCAGCCCGCAACCCACTCCCATTTGCAAGGCTGACGAGGCGCATTGTACCGAATCCCGTGCGTCACAATGGCAAAGAATTCAACACCAGACCAATCAGGCAAATAAGCCATGTAAGTTTACGTCAATGGTGGGTTTTGAATGGTCAGCCACACCTGACTACAGTCACAATCACCGGAACGTAATCTTCGCAAACGCAAATGTCACGAAAGACGCGATTGACTATATGCACTTTCCGTCGCCTTTGAAACTCTGGGAAGAACTGGACAGGCAATGCGAAGCCAAAAATGGATGTGAGGCTATTGCTATTCCCCACAATACCAACATGGGTGATGGCAGGAGTTTTGATGTTGAAACTGAAGATGAGTATCAACTAGATCTTCGGGCACGCTACGAGCGCCTGGTTGAGATCCATCAGGAAAAAGGTAACAGCGAATGTCTTCCCGTCTTTGGCCAGGTCGACGAGGGATGCAACTTTGAAATTCGCCTGACCAAGAATTCACAGCCTACTACCGCGGCAGACTTCAATGATCAGGAATGGGAAAGAATGCGACGCTCCTATGTCAGGGGATTATTACTTAGGGGACTGGCAGCCTTCGAACGCTCGGGTACTAAACGCCGAAACCCATTCCAGTTAGGCATCATCGCTTCAACCGATAATCATGCTGCAACAGGTGGTCTGGTCGAGGAGGATCAGTGGCCGGGTTCTGTCTTTGGAATGGGCAGCCTCGAACGCTCCATGACCCGTATCAGCTGGAATCCCGGTGGGCTGATCGCTGTATGGGCAGAGGAGAACACAAGGGAGAGCCTGTTCACCTCATTGAAACGCCGGGAAGTTTACGGCACCAGTGGTCCCAGAATACAGGTTAAAATCAAGGCGGCAACAGATGGCAAGGCACTGTCCTGCGCGTCTAAAGGCGATACCAGTCAGGCCTCTATCCCAATGGGGGGCGAGTTTACGACCGTCTCTGGATCCCCTTACTTTGTTGTTCAGGCACTATACGACAGGATTCCACTGGCATCTGTTGAAATCATCAAGGGTGAGTTGAAGGATGCTGAACTCAAGGAGTCGACATTCACGATATGGGCTCCGGAATCTGGTGGCTTAAACATATGCGCGGAATGGCAGGATCCTGAATTTGACTCTTCGGCACCGGCTTTTTGGTATGCCAGAATTATCGAATCACCACGACCAAGATGGTCTTCGGAGCAATGTAAAAAGGCAGGGCGCTGTGATGAGTTCCCAAATGCGATGCAGACGATACAGGATCGCGCATGGACTTCACCTATCTGGTATTTACCGGAACGCAACCAATAATCTATCCATTGAAACTACTACCGATGTGCAATCCAACAAGAACGCCATTGCGTCAATATCACCAAGTTACGCATCATGCGTATCACAAAGATTTTCGATAGAACCATTCGTTTGCAGGGGAACATGGTTAATGCAGTCGTCAGCTTCAGCGATCACACCGTATCGCTCGTTGCCCTTGTTAGTAATCAGAGAAGAAATGGATGGTTCATGGTCGGACTCGGCTTCAACTCCATCGGTCGCTATGAGCAATCCGGGATTTTACGTGAGCGTATGATTCCTTGGGTACTCGGTGCGGAACCTGAGAGTCTGCTAATCGAAGGCGGACTTCAATTTGCCGCTGAACTCGCAGAACTTCAGGGCAAATATAATATTGCCACCTGGGACGGTCACTACTATGCCCTTGAAGTCGTCGAGCAACTGGGTCTGCTTGATAAAGGCGGTATGCTTCGGATTGGTTTTGTGCATTAAACCACCACGGAGGAAATCGACCGTTTGCTGGAGATAATCAACTCATAGCTGTATAAATCAGTTACTGATCCCAATCTGTCCGACGGCCTCGATCCTTGAACTTCAGATAAGTGAGGAGTATTGAACAATGAACGAATCAACCCTGGTAGAAAGGACCGATAGTGATTTCCTGAGCCAGGGAATCCGATGCTCAGGATGGCTGTTTCGTCCTGAGGATATTGAGAACCCACCGATTATCATTATTGCACATGGTTTCGCCGGAGAACGTGCATTCGGTCTCGTCGAATTTGCAGAAGAATTTTCAGCAAACGGTTATGCCGCCTATGTCTTTGACTACCGCACGTTTGGTGACAGCGAAGGTAACCCGCGCAACAATGTTGATCCGATTCATCATGGTGAGGACTGGGATGCGGCACTGGCCCATGTACGAACACTAGAGGGTATCAACCTGGACAAAATTGTACTCTGGGGCACTTCATTCAGTGGCGCTCATGTTGTCTGCGCGGCCGCTCGGGATGGCAATGTAGCCGCCACTATTTCACAAGTGCCCTATTCCGGCATGCCAAAAGAAGGGAATCCGGATCTGGGTATATCTGCCATCATGATTATTCGCGCGCTCTGGGACATGGTCAAAACCGCAGTCACAGGATCGCCCCATTACATCCCCGTTGTCGGCCCTCCCGGGAGTTCTGCGATATTAAACACACCTGAATCTGAACCCGGATATAAGGCTCTAATCCCTGAGGAAGCTGATTTTAACAACTCTGTACCCGCAAAAGCGCTGATAAAATTCGCCAGGTACGATCCTCTTCCTTCAGCAGAAAAAATAACCTGTCCAGCACTCGTTATCGGAGCGGAGGAAGACTCTCTCATTCCCATTGACCAGGCCAGATTCATGGCTTCTAAGATGGCAAACGGCGAGTTTCAAACACTGGGGTGTAATCACTTTGCTCCCTACAGAGGAGAATGGTTCGAAAAGAATATCCGTATACAACTTGATTTTCTGAAAAGAATTTTGTCTTAGGGAAAGGTGTGCTATCGATTCTCTAATAACTATATTTAGCTGTTAGACTTGATCAGATATTGCTGCGAGAATCGTCAGTCCCTGGTGAACAGGCAGACCATCTAACCAACAAACCGATATGGAGTAACTGTATGTCTAGAACATCTGATATCGCTGAAGTGCGATCGATCATAGAAAAGTATATCCAAGGCTCCGGCACGGGCGACGCCGAGTTACTCCGCTCCATTTTCCACAAGGACGCCGTCATGATGGGCGCCATGGGTGATGACTCAATGGAAGGTACGCCGGAGCCTTTCTTCAAGATGGTTGATGATGCACCCCCGCTGCTCGACTCAGGTGCAGACTACCTCGCTGAAATTGTTGATATCCAGGTATTTGGCAAGGCTGCAATTGCCACATTATCAGAAGAAGGCTTCTTCGGGATGGGGTTTGTGGACAGCTTCCATCTCCTTAATACCGATGGCGAGTGGAAAATTACCAGTAAGGTCTTTAATCGCGACTGATAGAATTGTTAAGGTTGTGACATATTCGGTACTCAATCTCCCGATCATGAGAAATGTCCTATGACCCTCGAAGTCATTGGTGCCGGATTCGGGAGAACCGGCACCAAATCCATGAAGATTGCGCTGAAACAACTCGGCTACGCCCGATGCCACCACATGCTGGAGGTTGTTCAGAATCCAAGCCAAATCGACTACTGGTCCCGTGCGTCCCTGGGTGAGAATATGGATTGGGACAAGGTTTTCGATGGATTCAAGGCTTCTGTCGACTGGCCGTCTGCCTCTTATTACAAAGAACTCGCAGCTTATTATCCGGATGCAAAAGTCATCCTGACCGTGCGGGACCCGGATGCCTGGTACAAGAGCATCACTGAAACAATTTATCCTCTTACCAGTTCAGTCCCCGCCTGGATACTGTTTTTGAGCAAANCTGTCCGTATCCACACCGCATCTGTCAACCGTACCATCTGGCACGGCACCTTCGATGACAGGATGGATGATCAAGCCCACGTGACGCAGGTATTCCGTGATCACATTGAGGATGTAAAGCGAAGCATCCGGCCCGATCGATTGCTCGTTCACGAAGCAAAAGAAGGCTGGGAACCCCTGTGTGAGTTTCTTGGCAAACCGATTCCGGATATTCCCTACCCTCGCGTGAATGAAACCAGGGATATGAAGCGGGCATTGGGTTTGCTCAAGATGGTTTCGTACCTGCCATGGGTATTGCTCGGTGCCGGGGTGCTGGGTCTGGTTTACGCCGTATTGTAGCTGGCGCCTATATCACACCGTCTTCGCGAAACCGGGAAATTTCTTCTGCGCTGAATCCTGCTTCGCCCAGTACTTTCTCAGTATGCTCACCAATTTGCGCAAAACCCCGTTCGAGTGATGCATCACCGTGGGCCAGTCTGAAACCCGTGGTGGCGAGCGTAACGGGACCATCCGGGCTATCTATGGTCTGCATATAATCTCGATGCCGAAGTTGAGGATGATTGACAGCTTCACCAACGGACTGAATCTGAGCACAGGGTACATCATGATCGAGCAGCTTTGCTTCCCAGGCAGCNGCATCCGCCTCAGCAAAAACGTCAGTAATAATCTCAACAAGTTCACGCTCATTCTTTAACCTTTGCGACCAGTCAACAAAACGTGGATCTTCCAGTACATATTCACAGCCAATGGCCTGCATCAACGCGATGAACTGTTTTTCATTATTAACAGCCAGAAGAATACTTCCATCCTTGACCGGGAACAGATCTGCAGTGGGTCGACCACTGATGGCACGGTTACCATAAGATTTATGTTCTCTTCCTGTTATCGTGAAATCCGCAACGGCAGGTGCCTGCACCGTCAATGCCGAGTCGTACATAGCAACGTCAACCAGTTGCCCCTTATCCGTATGAGTGCGTTGAAACAGGGCGGATGCGACACCAAAAGCCGCGGTTATACCAGCCGTCGCATCACAAACCGCAAAACCCGCGCGCATAGGCCCGTCTTCCTCGCGACCGGTCACTGACATGATGCCGGACATCGCCTGGATTTTGCCATCATAGGAAGGCTCGTTCTTCAGTGGTCCCTCACGCCCAAATCCCGAAACACAGCAGTAAATCAAACGTGGATTAATCTCAGAAAGGATCTCATATCCGATACCAAGTCGATCCATCACTCCGGGACGAAAGTTTTCCATCACCACATCGGCATCCACTGCCAGGCGCCGAATTATCTCGATCGCCGTTGGGTTTTTCAGGTCGAGGGCGATATTGCGTTTGTTTGTATTAATTGCGATCCAGCCCGGAGAGGTCTTGAGATTCACCTGATCTGCATGTCGAGGTGTACCTCGCATGTCTTCACCGTCTGGTCTTTCCACCTTTATCACGTCAGCACCCAGAATCGACAGCTGATAGCTGGCAAGTGGTCCGGCAAATACCTGGGTGAAATCAAGTACCCTGACACCGTCAAATGGTTTCGTCATATCATGAATCCCGTTATTTACCCCGACCGTTGCACCAGACGATATGCTTTACTTGTTGCGAGTGGCNGCGGTGTCGTCACGAACTTTCTGGCCAATTTCCTTAATCTTGTCGAACTCTGCCCTGCGTCGCTGAATCTCTTCTTCAGGAATACGGTCAATATTTTGAAAGTCCAGTTTCCAGGCGGAATCTGCAGACCAGCATTGAGATGACTGAACCGTCGTGCGAGGACCAGGTGCCTGCTCCAGTACCCTGAATGCCAGTTCGAGGGTCTCGGCCTGCGAGGCTGGATCATGAGGTTTTCCCGCCGAATTACCCAACGGGAAATCACTGAAAACAAACCTCGGCACACCGCAATGTTCAACAATATCCTTGGCACTCCCCAGGATGACCGTCGGGATACCATTTGCTTCCAGGTGACGTGCTGTCAGACTCACGGTCTGATGGCAGACGGGTCAGNTGGCCACAAGGAGCGCATAGTCCACCTCGTCTTCACACAGAAGNGTCAACAGGTCCGNGCAGTCCTGCTCAATGGTAGTCACCTGACTCCGATTCGTCGGTGTACCGTAAAATCTTGGCGAAATCTCACCAATACGACCATTTTCGACAGCACAGCGCATCTCTCTCAGAGGAAAGTATGCGTTGATGTCATCTGCGGTGGTGTATTTTCGATCATAACCAAGGTGGGAGATGCCCAGAAAAAGATCGTCGTCACTACTGGCTGTATAAACCTCGTAAAACTTTGCCGCTGCATTGTAGGCTGCACCGGGTCCCTGGTCTCCTGCATCCTCTTTAAGAGGGCCAGCGGTGGTGATCAATGCAAATCTCGATTCAATTAAGGGTTTTTCGACAGCGATAAAAGGTACATCAGCGTATTGTGCCCAACGATACGGATTGCCATATCCCAGGGCCAGATAATAGTCACGCAACCGTTGCATATAGGGTACCGGTACGTCATATGGTTCAGTAAATCCAAGTACATTCTCTTCTTTGGCCATCGTTGACTCCCGAAACGAGTTGACTAAATAGTACCGCAGGCAGGTAGTGCTGCATAGAAGTGTGCAGACACCCCGGATTGATGTTCAATGGCAGAGTATTTTGGTTATGGTGTAGCATTGTCCGTGCAGTTCAGGCTTTTAAGGGAGTAGGTATGATTGACAATGTTGAACACATCCTGGTGGTCAATGACCCGGACCATGCCTGCAATCAAGGCAGCATCATCAAATTGCAGAACGGCGAGTTGATGCTGGGCTACAACCAGGAAAGAGGAAAGGTGCATACCGACAGTGGCCAGTCGTGCTTCATTAAATCCACTGATCAGGGCAAAAGCTGGAATCCTGACACCAATAAAGTCGTCTGGCACCACACGGAGTATCAGGGCAACTGGGATTGTGCCTTCGCCCAGGTTTCAGACGGCACTATCCTGATGCATTCCCGGGTCTGCAGTTTCATTGCTCCAAGTTCACTTAAGGGCGGTGCAGACCAGGTGATCGGAGGTCCTCCGCCAGGACGCTCTGAAAGACTAAAAAGGCAGACTGGCTATTCACTACTAAAGTCAAAAGACGACGGTGAAACCTGGCATGGTCCCATTCCGGTTAACACAGCACCCATGGCTGACTCGGGTCTGTCTCACTACATCGTCGGTGGCTCAGGTGCTGGTCATATCATTGAACTGGATGACGGCGGGTTGCTGATGCCCTTGCATGGTTCAGAGACGCGGGAGTTTATTGCCCAGGGCGGGGAGAATATCCGTATTTTTGTGCTTCGAAGTGACGATGGTGGCGAGAATTGGGAGTACTGGGCAACCGTCGCCCATGATGCTTCTAACATTCTCCAGTTTGCAGAACCGGGGATGGCAAAACTGTCAAGCGGAAGACTTGTCTGCCTGATCAGGGCCATGGCCAGACCCGGCCGATTTGACAATATGTGGTTTGTCTTCTCTGACGATGACGGTGCAAGCTGGAGCAGACCGGAACGGACTGGACTCTGGGGCTACCCACCAGATGTCATGCAGTTGCAGGATGGCAGGGTGCTGGCGGTCTATGGTTACCGGCGCGAACCCTGGGGAGTACATGGCTGTTTATCAGAAGACGGGATGACCTGGCTTGCTGAAAATGAATTTGAAATCAAACGAGGCGGCCAGGCTGATCCGTCTGTCAGGCAGTACTGGCACATTGGATATCCCTCGGTAACACAGTGTGATGACGGCACAATCATCACCGCTTACCATGAATACAGTCAGGCCGAACCACCCGTTCAAAATATGTGGGTCACCCGGTTTACACTATGATTTCAATCCGAACACTTCAGGCCAACGAAGGTTTACTGCTGAAGGAACTAAGGCTCAGTGCATTGCAGGAATCACCTGATGCCTTCAGTCCTACTTATGATGAGACCAGCATTCATGATGATGATTACTGGATGAAATCAGCACAGAGAATCGCCGCCGCACCTGGCTTTGAAATCTTTATTGCAAGTTACAACGGGGAGCCGGTGGGCCTGGTGTCCGGACAGGTTGACAAAGAAAGCATCGGTCATATTGGAGCCATGTGGGCGAACCCCGACATCCGAGGAAAGGGGATCGGCAGACGGTTACTCGACAGGGTAGTTACCTTCCTCAGAGAGGATGGGTGTAAAACCATCGAACTCACCGTCACCGAGACAAACAATCGGGCGATACAACTGTACAGGAGAACCGGATTTGAATTTACCGGTGCCGATGTGCCTTTGCGCGAAGGCTCTGACCTGTTGAACCGGGAGATGATACTGAGCTCAGTATCAGTGCAGGCAGACTAATAGGTCTTTTAGGTTAAATACGTCAAGCCCATCATCCGGCAAGTCCCAATCTCGCAGCAATATTGTTCTTTTGCATATCAGAAGAACCCCCAACGATTGGCATAAGTGTCGCCTCTCTGACATAACGTTCCATATCATAGTCACCTGAACAACCATAGGCACCCATCACCTGCTGGCAGGCCAGGACAATTTCAAGACCCGTATCTGCGATGAACAGTTTCGCCATGGATGCTTCGACTGAACAGGGTTCTCCCCTGTCTGCCAGCCACGCGGCATGATAGAGCATGTGTCGACAGGCCTGCAGTTTGGTTTTCGCAACAGAGAGTTTGTGACGGATCGCCTGATGACCTGATATCACCCTGCCAAACTGCTTGCGCTGCTGAGCATAATCCCAGGCATCGTCAACCGCTGCAGATGCGTTAGCGAGCGCAATGGCAGTGATTTCCAGCTTCTCAACATCCAGTGCTTCTTTTGCCAGCATTGGCCAACCCTTGTTCCAGCTCTCCGGCCCACCGAGGATGTTCTCTGCCGGGACATGCACATCCTCAAAAATGACATCCGTTGACCTCGCATAACGTAGCCCCGAGTGATCAAGATCATAGACTGTGATCCCTGTGCTGTTGGTTGGAATGAGTACAAAAGAAAGGTTCTGATACTTTTTGCCGTCGGGATCTGAATTCAGCAGGCAGATAATATAATCGGCGAATCGAGCACCGGTGCACCAGCGTTTGGTTCCATTGATAATGACCTCTTTTCCATCCTCGGACAGACTACCTCTAGTCTGAACCGATGCAAGGTCACCACCTACGTCAGGTTCAGACAATCCATATGCCATGAGCAATTCGCCCTTTGCCAGTTTCGGCAACAGATTTCTCTTCTGTTCTTCCGAACCATTTGCACCGATGTTAAGCCCGCCATAAAATGCACAATGAATAAACGGTCCTGCAGCAGCGCCGCCACGCTTACCTAATTCCTCCAGCACCGAGATGGCAGCCACCAAATCCTTACCCTCACCGCCGTATTCCTCATCGATGGTCAGGCCGCAAACGCCTGTCTTTGCCAGTTCATGAAAGACTGAAATGGGCGCTTCACCGGCTTTATCCCAGCTGCGCACCTTGTCTTCAGGCAAATGTCGTTCCACAAAGCGACGCATGGACTCACGCAGCATGCCGATATGTTCTGGCTCTTCACTAAAGTACATTTAAGATTCTCCTGTATCTGTTCCCGTGTTATAGGATGCGGTGCTCGTCGGTGCTGTCACGAAACAGGATATCTGCATAGTCGCATCTGCCGTTGTTCCGCTGAAAAATACTGTTGGCGATAAGCCGGACTTTCACAATTCTGGCTGGCGGTTCGCCCATATAGTGTTGATAGTCAGCATGCAGATTTCTGGACTCATCATGCCACTCACCCAAACCACACTTACTGCTCCTGATTACCACGTGATACTCCCACACGCTGATACCCTGGCTCAAGATGAACGATGGACTGCCCTACTATCGTCGATTTCGAGACAGCCAATTTCTGTCCGATGATGAGGATATCTAGTTTTCAGTCAGGTGTTGTTCAAAGAACGCGACCTGCTGGTCAACATAATCACTTCGCATATGGTGCCCAGCCCATACGATGACCACAGCGTTCAAATCCGGCCTCGACAATCCAGCGGCGAGCATCTCCTGACCTAACTCACGCAAATACTTACGTTTAAGCACATCACCACTATGGAACAGGCGATTGCCATCCACATCTATATGACCTTCTTTACGTAGGAATTCCATTAATTTCCCTGCACCCTGAGGTGTTGTATAACCAAGCTCCATAAGTGCTTCTGTCGTCACTGCACGTTCACTGACGAGGTGCAATTCTGTCGATGTGTTTGCCCGTGTTAATTTCTCAACAGCCTTGACCACATTAGCTGATATGACCAGACCATCCTGTTCCCCGAGTACCACAAAATAGGGAGGGAAAGGGACTCCCCTATCGAAGAGAGATTTACTGGCAAAGGGAACCGGGCCCATGTAGTTGGCAATGCCATGGACAGGCACACCATTTGCCGAGGCGACATAGCCAAACAACCCGCTGAAACCACCACCATTTGACATGCCCATTGTATAAACTGGTGTATCTTCGGTAATTGCCGTGTTTGCGATCAGATGTTCATGCAGCGCTAACATATCCTTTATGTCGACGTTGGTCTCAGGATCAGCACTCTTATTATCCCAACGTTTCTTGCCTGTTCGCAGCTTGCTCTCAGAAGCAACCAGCGCATAGCCTTTACTCAAGAGGGCATCTGCAACCACCTGGGTATGATTCCTTTGCACAAATTTGACTGACCCCCCGGAACCATGGAACAGATAGACCAGGGCACGAGACTTATCGGGGATATTTGACAGGACATTCCTGCCTCGAAATATTGTGGTTTTAAAAGTTACCGAAGATTCATCCAGCGCTTCGAGACGCGAGACTGCATTCGATTCTTCTGCAAATCCTGTCGACGTGCAAAGAAGCGACGAAATCCAAACAACAGCATATACTGCATTCAGTAATCGTCGTCGTGAGAATCCAACCTTGACTGTCCAACTCACTCGACGTCACTCACCTTTAAAATTTGCCGGGCGTCGCTCCACAAATGAGAGCGCACCTTCGGCATGATCTTTGGTCATGCCACTTGCGATCATCGTTCTCGCTTCATTGGCGAGTGATTCTTCTAATGTTGACTGCTCCGCAACGTTAAAATTTGATTTCATATTTGCATAAGCCCTGGTAGGTCCAGCAGCCAGGCGTGCACAATACTCGAGCCCTTCCACCATAAACTCATCATGACTCACAACCTGGTTGGCGATCCCGAGTGCCAAAGCCCGTTTGGCATCTACTTTCTCACCACTGTAATAGAGTTCCAGAGCACGACCATAACCAATCAGGTGCTGCAGGAAGTAAGAACCACCGTAATCACCTGACAATCCCACCTTGCCGAAGGCAGTATGGAAACTTGCCTTGTCTGAACAGAATCTGATATCGCATGCCAGGGCAACCGATAACCCGGCTCCCGCTGCAGGCCCGTTAACCATTGCCACAGTTGGCTTTGCCATGGTGTGCAACCTGTGGCTGATCTGCATATGACCCTGCTGCAACGCTTCGGACCTTTGAGTCATGGCATCCTGCTCTCCGGGTTCACGTGCTTGGGATCCTTTTGCCTGCTGTTTCACATCACCACCTGCCGAGAATCCTCTTCCTGCACCTGTGACGACAAGGCACCTGACTGCAGGATCCTGCTCACAATCCACGAGATATTGAGTTAACAGGTCCTGCATATTCTGGCTGATGGCATTCAATGCTTCGGGTCTGTTAAACGTAATGATACCGACACCATCGTTTCTTTTTTCCAGTAAACAATCACTCATTTTCTATATTCCTTGTGTTGGTCCGCCACCGCAATATCTGCACTGCTGTGACCAATATCTTTGTTCAAACGAAACAATTCACCGTGAATCATGACGCTTCAAATGTCGCCCTTCCGCCCAGTATTGTCCGCACCACCTTGATATCCTTTATTGTATCCGGATCCACATCATGCGGATCCTGCGCCAGCAGTACCATATCAGCCAGCTTGCCCGGTGTAATGGATCCTTTTATGCCTTCTTCGCAGGACGCGTAGGCACCGTGCATAGTACAGATTCGTATCGCTTCATCTACGGTAATTTTCTGATTCTCGCCCCAGACCTGCCCGAGATAATCCTTCCTGGTCACCATTGATTGCAGCGCCATCAATGGATCGTAGGGTCCTGGCGTATAATCAGACGCGGGTGCGACAGGGATTTCATAATCGAGGAAAGAGCGATGAGCAAACATCCATTTCATGCGTTCCTCGCCATACTCCGACCACTTTTCGCCGTGATAGTAGGCATAGGTATAAAAAGGTGCCGGTATCGCACCGACTGCTTTGATTCTCTCAAGCAGATCGGGATTTACCAGCGAGCAGTGTTCAATACGAAATCTCGGGTTGTCCCCTTGCCAGTCTTTTAGCACCCTCTCGTATGCCTTTAGTACCATATCAATGGCTTCATCTCCATTGGCATGAAACCCGATCCGATACTGATTGGCGACGGCATCATCTACCGCGGCATTAATTTCTTCCTGAGTGATAACAAGAATGCCAAAGTCATCCGGTCGCCCCTCGTAAGCTTCTGTCATGCGCATGGTTCGTTCTGAAGCTGAACCATCCACCAGGTACTTTGCACTACCTATTTGAAGCATATTGTCGCCGTAACCGGTGGATATGCCTGCTTCTTTGAGAGTCTCATAGAGAGGAACCGTCTCACCGCCAAAACGAATACCGACTGGCATGGCCGATATCCGGCAATTCAATTCACCTGCTTTGAGTGCATCCTGATAGGCACGCAGGTTGTGTCCGGTCGTGGCTGCATCAGTTGTCGAGGTGAGTCCCGTTGACGCCATCCTCTCTGTGCTCAACCGCGCTGCTTCCTGCATAACCTCTCTGGTCACACTCGGCCATATACCAATCCCGCGCATTCTAAAAGCGGCGGTTTCCGCCAGTTTACCGGTAAGAATACCGTTCTCACGATAATAGGCCCCGCCTTCAGGATCAGGTGTATCTACTGTGATGCCTGCAAGCTCAAAGGCCGCTGAATTTACAACCGCTGTATGACCACCACGATGCTGCACAAAAATCGGATGTTCCCGTGAAACCGCATCCAGATCAGAAACATGTAATGCACGCCCTTCCTCAAACTTGGTGTCGTCATACATGAAACCAAAAACCCATTCGCCAGGGGGAGTTTCCTCAGCCTTCTCTTTCAGAACATCCTGGACTTCAGATATCCGTCTGAAATTGACATTCGCCCCAATTGCCTCGTTAGCCATCAGTGGATGGCAATGAGAATCAATAAAACCAGGGAGCAGCGTCATTCCGCTGGCATCAATGACTTCTGTGGCACTACTCTTTAGGGATTCTATGTCTGGCGTTGAGCCAACTGCGAGGATATATTCACCTCTGATTGCAACGGCTTCAGCTTTCGGACAATCCTGATCCTGAGTCCATATTCTGGCATTCAAGATTACCGTATCGACCGGTCCAAACAGGTATTTCGATTCCGTATTCATAGCGTGATTATAAGGTGAAGAAAACAGGTTTGCCTATATCACGGGTGTTATTTTTGACAGCAACCCGACTAATGACCATGAGGTATGGATAAAGGTAGATACTGATATGGTGTCTGATGGAGACACAGGAATTCCGAAATATTAAAGGGGCGCACATCAATCTGTTACTGACTGATTTCCCTCCAGTAAGACTGTTTAAGCAAATATACCGGGATGAGAAGCAGGGCAAGAAAAAGCAATACGTATTGCCCCATAGATTCCCGGTAGGATCGAATAGGTTCAGCCATATAGACCATAAAGCTGGTCAGATCACGTATTCGTTCACCGAAAATCTTGGGGGTCTCGTGTGTCTGCTGATAGTTTAATACCCATGGCATATTTACGTTATGCAGAACCTTGTTGTTGTAGCTGAAAGATCTTTCGCTGTCGAAATAGAATCCTGTCAAGTAAGAATACAGCCAGTCTTCCCCTCGATATCGAGCCCACAAACTAAGGTCAGGCGGTGCTGCACCAAACAGTTTACTCAACGAGTCGGATGGGGCGGTCGACCTGATTGAATCATGAAGACTGCTAGAATCGTTGATGTACTGCGATCTCATTTCTTCCGGATCAATTGAAAGGTCAGTGGCAATTCGCTCATAACGCATGAATTTCGCAGAATGGCAGCCTTTACAATACTCCATGTATATTTTGAATCCTCTCTTCTGAGCTCCCGTATCCTGAATGTCGACATTTACTTTTCTCAGATTCGGTTCGGCACCCAGACACGTGGCAGAAACAAGTATCGAAAGTACAACTGCCCATCGCCAATTTATCATTACCGACCACTGCTAATTCGTTGAGGAACAGGTTTGCTATTTTCCAGGCTTGTATAAAAGGGCATACCCAGGAAGTAAGCAAAATAAATCAGTGTAAAAAAGGGTGCCATCCAAAACGGCATCCAGTCCGAAGGATGAGCACCCAACACGCCGAGGGTAACAAAACTAATAGTGAAAAGGGCAAGCATGATTCTGCTCGCCCAGCCTTTATATCGCATGGATTTAGCAGGACTTCGATCAAGCCAGGGAAGAAATGCTACTAATCCGATAGCACCGCTCATAACAACCAGCCCCCAGAACTTTGCACTGATTCCCAGAAAATCAAACGAAATCGCACGCAACATTGCGTAAAAAGGGGTGTAGTACCAGACAGGAGCAATGTGTTCAGGCGTACTCAGGTTGTCTGCTGGCAGGAAATTGGGTGGTTCAAGGAAATACCCTCCTCCGTCAGGGTAATAGAAAATCACTCCGAAGAAGAGAATCAGAAACACAACAATCGGTATCAGATCATGTACCGTGTAGTAGGGATGAAAAGGAATGCCATCAAGAGGCACGCCATCTTTATTCTTGACCAGCTTGATTTCAATTCCCTCGGGATTGTTGGAACCCACCTGGTGTAACGCAATGATATGGAGAAAAACGAGTCCGATAAGCAATATTGGAATGAGGGTAACGTGCAGAGCAAAAAATCGACTGAGTGTTACACCAGATACCTGATAGTCACCCTGAATCCACACCTGCAGGGATTCACCTATATACGGAATGGCCCCAATTAGAGACAGTACGACCTTTGCTCCCCAGTAAGACATATTTCCCCAGGGCAACATATAACCAAGAAATCCCTCCATCATGAGGACGATATAAATGGCTACCCCTATCAACCAGAGCAGTTCTCTTGGTTCCTTGTAGGATCCATAAAGAAGACCTCTAAAGATATGCAGATAGACTACGATAAAAAAGAACGAAGCCCCTACCTCATGCATGTATCGTATAAACCATCCTGCACTAACATCACGCATGATATACTCGATCGAATCGAACGCATGTTCTGCGTCGGGAGTGTATTGCATCGTCAGCCAGATACCACTGACAAACTGGATGAACAAAACAACCATCGAAAGGATGCCGAAGTAATACCAGAAATTGAAATTTCTGGGCGCGTAGTATTCACTCATGTGAGTTTTATACGCCTTCTCCAGGGGCAGACGTTCGTTAACCCAGCGAAGAAATCTGTGTCCCTTCAACAGTCGCGATGCCATCAGGAAACCAACCTGTCACTTCCAATGATCAGCTTGTCATCATCGATATATCGGTGCCGGGGTACCCTTAAATTTGTTGGCGCCGGCACATTGCTGTAAACCCTGCCAGCAAAGTCAAAGGTGGAACCATGGCAGGGACAAAAAAGACCAGTGAACAAACCATCCACTTTTTCAGAACGATATTTGGGCGTACATCCCAGATGAGTACAGACACCTTCAACAACCAGAATCTCCGGCTTGATTGAGCGTGTCCTGTTTCGCGCATAATCCGGTTGCTGATCTGTGTTTGAATTAGGATCTTTCAGCTCATCTTCGTACTTTTGCAGACTGGCAATATCTGATCTTGAACGCCTAATGATGTAAACGGGAATACCCCGCCACTCAACGACTTTCATTGATCCCTCTTCGATTGTGCTGACGTCTACCTCAACCGGTGCACCCAACCCACGGGCTTTCGCGCTCGGTGCCAGGAACTTAACAAACGGCGTTATCCAGGCTGTCATTCCAACTGTGCTCAGAGCGGAAATCGTACGAATCAACCAGGATCGCCTACTCAGGTTTACTTTTTTATCAATCATCTCAGGGACTCTGCAAACATAGGGTTTATTCGGTCTGAATTAGAGCGATTTTTAGTTCTCTTTATTCAATAGAATACTAAAATAGTGTGCTTTAAGAATCAATACCATATTGGTATGCTATAGAGGATTTCTATAGTAAGCTAAGATTTCTTGTGTAGGCGATGTAATCTGAAATGTTGAAAATTGGTAAGCTTGCAGACTACGCACTAGTGCTAGCTGAATATCTTGGCAGTACCGGACGTATCGTGGCGATCAGTGAACTATCGCAAGAAACCCACATTCCCCTGGCTACTGTCAGAAAGATCCTACTAAGACTTTCGCAGAACGGTATCGTTTACTCATACAGAGGAGTCAACGGTGGATATGAGCTGGCAAAGGCTGCGAGCAGCATTACTGTCGTCGAGATTCTAGAGGCAATGGAAGGTCCCCTCTCAATCACTGAATGCGTATCAACAGGCTCTGAGTGCAAAATCAGTAAATATTGCAACTTGCAGCGAGGCTGGTGTTCAATCAATGAAAAAATCTTCTCCATTCTTTCACGTACTTCTTTGTCTGATCTCTAGGAATCAATGGGGACAGAGTGAAGTGCCAGAGTAAACAGGGATCTGGCCAGCAAGTCTTCACATTGATTGTGTGGAAATGTACTCATCTGATCATTCGCACAATCAAGCCGTGAATATGGCAGAATAAACTGCCGATTCTTGATCCATCCGAACACTTCTGAGGCGTAACAGCACTAGCTGCCAAGTGAGCAGGACTAAACATGAAAAATTTTATCATCGCAGCTATCGCTTTCATCCTTATCGCGTCTCTAACGGTGATTAAACGTCACTGGATTACTATTCAGCTTATTTCAACAGGTAAACCTCCTCCACTTCTTGATGTTACCGAGGAGGGTGAAGATGTCAGCTGGCATGACGACTACTACATCGTTCAGGTGCTTGATCAGGACACGTTCGCAATTGGGGAACCACGCTACCAACAACAGAATTTCAACTATCTGATTGCAGGCACTGAGAGAGCTATTCTGTTTGATGCGGGTTCCGGATTCAGAAACATTCTACCTGTGGCAGAGTCATTAACGGATAGACCCATCACCTTTATCCCCTCACATCTGCACTACGATCATATTGGAAATGGCGTATCATTTGATCATGTAGCGCTGATTGATCTGCCTCACCTTCGAGCGCGAACCAAAGAAGAAAAGTTACAGCTTACCTGGCAAGAACATCTGGGTTCTGCCGAAGGCTATGATACGCCGCGCTTGCCTATACACCAGTGGATTCAGCCTAACGATGTAATTGACCTTGGCGGAAGGGAACTGCTCGTTCTCTACACTCCGGGCCATACCGACGATTCGATTTCACTGGCGGATCAGGCAGCAGGGCTGATTTTTTCAGGTGATTTCATTTATCCAGGCCCCCTGTTCGGATTTCTACCGAACAGCAATCTGGGTGACTATCTGCAGGGTGCCGAAACCTTACTGACAGTAACAAGGTCGGATTCCAGAATTTTTGGTGCACACCGGCTAGGGCCGCCAGGTGTGCCGGTTCAGACTCTTACCGATTTGCATGATCTCAGGAAAGCACTGTTCGCCATCCATTCAGGTGATATGCCGGGAGAGGGTATTTATCCAATCACTTATGTCATAAATCCAACTCTGCAACTTCTGGCAGAACCCGGTTGGTTGCAGAACTGGGATCCGATATACCCTGAATTGCAGCCAAACTAGGGAGATATTTCCAGGGAGCCCGGCTACTCCTCCTTTCCCAAGCAGTTTTCTGTCCACTGACCGGACCGGCGTAGCAGTTGGATCACCACATCATCTGTCAGAGCGAATTCCAGGGCCTGCATCGGCTCATTACAGATTCTTGTATGTATTCCTGGGATTTGATCTCCTCTTTGGCGTAGATTTCTACAAATATCTGGAAAGAAACATGGTGGCCTTCTATGCTGCATCATCAGTCATGGTCTGCATACCAGTTATCTGGCTCTATCTAAAGTTAACTTACAAAAACATCGGCGTGCCCTGGGTTAGATGGACCATTGAAAATCTGGTAGGCAATGGGCTTGTCAAAACTTCAGAGTTTCTGAATGAGATTGACTAGATAGGTACTGACTGGGCGAGTGCTCCAATGCTTCCTAAGTGCATGAGTGATTTTTTCGATCACTGAGCAATGACATCGACTAATAAGGATCGATTTACTTATCAGTTCTTTGTTAATCTTTCCCAACAGAACTAGCACAGGTTCTTATCATGATGTCCACCGACATCCAATTATGACTACTCAAAGGCCACAGAATGATAAAGCAGATCAGTTTTTTTAAACGACGACCCGACTTAGACGTTCAGGCATTCCAGCAACATTGGCGAACACAACACGCCGCACTCGTGGGTCAAATCCCGGGNATCATTNGCTACGTCCAGAACCATGTTGAGTCCATCGGTTCAGATGAACCGCTCTATGACGGGATTGCCGAGGTCTGGTTCGAATCAATGGATGAGGTGCGTAACAGCGCGGGCAGTTCGCATCTCAAATCCGTTACAGAGGATGAAACAAACTTCATTGATGCTGATTCGATGGGCACTCTGCTGACAGACGAACATGTTGTTGTTGACGGCCAGATTCCAGATACTGCAATCAAGTTAGTCATTTTCGTCCCCAAACTGGTTTCTGTCTCGCCTGAAATTTTTCAAACCACATATCTTGACCAGATAGGTCCTA
Organism: Gammaproteobacteria bacterium; assembly: GCA_002725285.1. Classification (GTDB taxonomy): domain Bacteria; phylum Pseudomonadota; class Gammaproteobacteria; order Pseudomonadales; family Azotimanducaceae; genus JAHRVQ01. The sequence continues at coordinate 153,375 of PBRC01000004.1, forward strand.
TGGTAAAAGAGAACCCTCATATCCTTCGTTATGTGCAGGCACACTGCCGACCTGGTTTTTACCGCTCCGGCAGAGTTCCCCCATACGATGCTATTTCAGTATTATGGTTCAACGATGCAGCAGCGCAACAAGAGGCATTCGGTCATGAATCACTGAAAGATGCTCCTGCAATGGAAGCGACNATAATGGATCACTCTGGTATCAAGTTTCTCGTCGTCAAAGAACATCAAATCCTGTGATTGAGAGGATTTGCTTTCAAGCGGATTGAAGTGTCATTTTGCACTTTTTACACACCTACTTTTCTACCTTATCGAGTACTTAGACCGAGTACTTAGACAATGCAAGGACAATGCAAGGACAATGCAAGGACAATGCAAGAAAGATCAAACGCCAAACAAACCTGCGGATGGACATCCCCTGACAATCAGCAGCAGGGAGTTCACCAAAAGCCGTGACATCAACCTTTGGATATATAATTCTCGAATCCCTTACGCTAGAATTTATATTTAACCGGCAGAAGCATGGGTATGAACAAAATACTTGGTGTAATCGCATGGTCGATTCTACTCTCTGGCTGCATTTCCCAGGTTGACGAAGACCATCCCCTTATTGGTTATCTAAAGACCAACGAACACACCATCAGTCTTCACATGGGACCAAGAGAATCTCTCTATACTGTGCGAACCCATGAGGGTCGCGTCATCGCTGCCAATATCTCTGCATCAGAACTAATCACGCGATTGCCNCATTTGAGGACTCTNGTTGAACGTGGCATGGCGGATGATGCCAGCCTGGATCCTGCGCATACTNGTGTTGCTCCCGGTTTCATTGATACGATCCACTAACACCAACCCATAATAAGTCCGAGACTCTCATTGTCGTCTCNGAGCACGGATAGATAAGAGNGAAAAGTAAATCTATTCCCGGGCNGCCAGCCACCAACTGATCAGACCACCAATCAACCCGAGTATCAGCGCTAACAGCAGTCTTGGATCTCCTGCCTGCATCCAGGGATCAATGGGAAAGGCAATGGTCTTTTGCATGGCCGCGATCTTGAACTCATGGGATCCGGCAAATGCAGGATTCATTGAAATCTCAAGGATATCTCGTCGACTGCGGTAGCGCATACCCGCACCAGTGGNCCAGACNGCCATACCCTCCGCATTCATCAGGTCCATCGCAGGACTTGCTGCAGTGCCGAAGATAACCGGGTGACAGGCGCGCTTCAAAAGTGCTGGCCACATATATTCCATATATTTGTCGAGGACGTCTGCACTGGACTCGCCTGGTTCCACCCCTTCAATCTGCAGTGGCTCATCGTATATGTGAATAACGTTTACCATAACGAAATCGTCACCAGTGTCTTCCTCCATAAATTTTCGCATTTGAGCGAGGCGCTCTGGTGCCGGTGGTGGATTGCTGCTCTCAATAAGACTCATGTAATGTTCAATTTCTTCATTGGTCAGAGGGCCACCAAGTGAAGTGTACCAGCTAAAAAATGCCGCGTAGATTGCCAGTATTGATATCCATATTATTTTGGTTGATGACATCTGTCTGGTTTCCTGTTGGTTTGCGAAGAAACGCTGCCGGAAGCAAGTTTATTCTGATCCGAATGGNATTTACTTAAGTACTCCCTACTTCCAGGTCGTTCCGATCCGAGGTTTCTCTTTTCGCTTACTCGTTCAGCACATCCCCGGTGCTCGACTCGGTCAGACAGCTTCGCGGCTCCGGCTCCTGCCTTCGCACGCTGCAGAACTACGCGAAAAGAAAAACCTGGGCCCGGCACTCGTCACCCTGTAAAGATAGGACCGTTAGCTGCAAGTTGTTCTAAGTAAGTACTATTCTACCCTAATCCCAAATCTCCGCTATTNGCTTATGCGTCGAGAGATATTACTGTGGCGAAGGAGACCGATTATATTTCCTTTCTTGTCAGTCTGAAACACCATTTGCTCGCGCNCCTCACCTTCATTTGTGATTCTCACAAATGTATGGCCCTCAACATGTTTGAGTTTCTCTATCTCACCCAGAGTTCTACTTGGTAATGGTATCATTGCAAGTTGGTTGCCCCATTGCCGGATCGCTGTTTCACCACCCCAGACTGTGCCGCCGTAATTGCCTTCATAGAGACTTAGATCAATTGCTGGTTCATTTGAACTAGATGGTTGTGTAAGTTTCTGCAGCGCACTGCCAAGAACCTTCATCATTTCGACTGCAATATTTCCAGCTGGGCCGTCCGATGCATTAGTCAATGCGATTGCTGCGATTTTATGTTTAGGCAGCATGGAAAACGACGTAATGTAGCCTGGGCATCCACCACCATGCCCGACGAAAGTTTGACCTTCAGCTTCTCTGACCGCAAATCCCAGACCCCAGGTGGTTTTCCAGTCTGGATTAACCCAGTGGACCCGTTGCATCTCGCGTAACGTATTGGGTGCGAGAATATTGGTTTCCCTTCCGTCTAACGTGCGAAAATTCCAACTGGCAAACTTTGCCAGGTCATTAACAGTACTCGTAAATCCAGCCGCAGGGGTAATGCCCTTGGTTTCAAACGGTGGTACCGGCTCACGTTCACCAGCCCTCCCCATTCCGCTGTATCCCACCGCCATCTGTTTGCCATGGAGCTTTTTGGGGAAATGTGAGCGAGTATCTGACATCTCTAACGGTTTCAAGATGGCTTCCTGAACGTAGTCAGAGTATTCGATCCCGGCATGATATTGAACAATCTCACCTGCTAACGATAGTGCAAGGTTGGAATACTGAAACAGAGCATCAGCTGGATAGAGAGTTTCCTGATTAGTGAGTTTATCAATCATCTGTTCACGAGTAGGGAAAGGAAATTTCTCATCAACCCAATATGGGAAATCAGATTCCCTGGGCAAACCAGATGAATGAGTCAGCAATCCTTCGATACGTGCAGGNCCGGCCTGTTCGTGGTTTTGCTTGATGTTGAACCAATCAAGATGTTCCGAAACAGGATCTCGCAACGTGAGTTTGCCAGCGTCACGCATCTGCATTACACCTATACTGGTAAACAGTTTGCTGATACTACAGACACTATAAATTGTATCGGCATCCGCGGGCACCTTTCTCTTCACGTTTGCGTATCCATACCCTTTTGAAAAGATGAGATCCTGGTCGACCACGAATCCAACAGAGATACCGGGGATTTTCTGGTAATCGCGAACACCATCAATCCAGGCTTCCAGGACAGCCAGAGCCCCCTTGACCTCAGGGTGATCTGTAATGCGAGGTTTTGACTCTTCGCTGTGAGCAGAACAAGAAAGCAATGTGATGAGCGTACAAACAAACAAGCGGATAAAAAACATGAGCTTCGCCTTCGAGGGCTTGATTCTCGCGTATGCGGATGTGCAGTTACTATAAAAGTACTTTTCGTGAATGCAAGCAATTATGCTGATATCACCGCTGCAATATGTGCAGAGATGAGCAGTGACTCTCGCATTCAGATCACTGCCAACTCAAGTTTTTCTATCTTAACATCTACCCAAATAGGAGGCCGCTATACCGACCCATGAAATTGAGATGATAGCTGCATCTTTTCTCAAACCTTTTGTGAATAGATACTTGCAAAGATATATTTACTCTAACACTTTGCTCTGACCCCAAATCTGATCTCAGGATCGGCAATCAGGGAGTTATTCGTGCCAGCAGGGTCGTTATTCCGGGATAGTCGTCGACTGTGAGCTGATATTTCTTTCCNGCACGCCCCCANGGCTCCTGTTTTGCTAATGCATCGACCAGTGCATCGCTATCAANAATCTCAATCCCACCAACTGAATTGACGCCACGCTGAAATAACAGGTCAGGTAGTCCACTGCCACTGGGACCGATCAGCTCAAGCCAGGCATCCTCTCCCTGGACACTGAGAATTTCTGAGAGGGTTCCATTGATCAGGGTGGAGGCAGTACATAGAAAGTATCCGCAAGATGCCAGATCAGCCGGATTCGTACTAAGTTCAACTCCCGGCTGCACTTCGACACGACCTGGATTCTTTTCCAGCACCCGTATCTTGATTCCCTTCGCNAACAGCCTTTCTATAAGCGGTCTGAAGTAACCCACCATCCCGATCGTTTCACCGGGCTGGGGCTCAACAGGATTGTTCTGAGCCATTGCTGCTGATTCAAAGGGTGAGTAATTCGCCTGNCGCATAACATGTTGGCTGAGCGCATTGAAAGCGCCAAGTGCGACCGCACGCATCGCCTCACTGCCTCCTGAGAGATTCTCGATCAGGTCCATTGTATCGGCTTCACGGCTTTTGCCTTCGGGGTAAAGCTGCCATAGCACTTCAAGATTATCGTTCAGGCTCGTATANAACGGACCCACGCTCCCATCTTCAAGAAAGACAAAGCCAAACGTATCATTTTTCTCACTCCCTTCTTCCAGAGAAGGAAGGTGAATCTCTGTCACAGCAGGTATCGTTTTAGTCGATGCAATTCGCCATGCAAGATTCATGTATTCCTGAAACAGGTTCATCAGGTTCCCTATATATTTCTATGGTCGTTCTATTACCCGAAGTCGCTCTGAGTATTGTACCTTTGGACACCCTTTTCATGTAATTCCATCTCATACCATCTTCGGTCAACTGTTTAGGCGAGAAGAGCCATGCCCGTCAGGAAGTAACGCATAAACACCAAATGCCCCAGGCGATATGCCTGATGCAGCCCCAACTGCGTTAAGAAATGAACACTCCCGGCCCGGTACCGACCAGCAGATCAGGTTGGAAGCGTTAGGGTTCAGACCGGTGTTTTCATCACTGGTGATACGCATTGCAGGAACTGATGTTTCCTCAGTCAAAGAAACGTGCGCCTCCACAACCTTAATATTACGGATACCCAATCTTCTTGAGTAACCTGATATCCTTTAGCTCTGTATTAACAGAGTCACTTAACTGAAAAAGCAGAGGAGAATCAAAATGACCGATTATGCAGAGATCCTGTACGAGATTGATGGCCCTGTCGCCACCATTACCATTAACCGTCCGGATACGTTGAATGCACTCACCGATTTGACCCAGGCAGAGATTCGCCATGCACTGGATGCTTCCGAGAAGAATTCTGACATTCTGGGCACGGTACTGACCGGTGCGGGCCGCGGTTTCTGCTCCGGTGTTGATATGACTGCACTCGGCGCCATGAGTGAAGCCGGACAGCGCCTGGGTAAAACCCATGAGCATCTGGCGGCGAATCCAGGCAATCCTGATGACGATCCAAACTACAAATCTTCACCGTCCTATTTCCTCGGGTTACGCAAGCCACTTATTGCTGCCCTAAACGGTGTTTGTGCAGGTCTGGGATTCAGCTACGCAACTTTCTGTGATATGCGGTTTATGGATAGCGGTGCAAGAATCGTTTCATCCTTCTCACCCCGGGGATTAATCGCCGAACATGGTACCTGCTGGATGTTGCCTCGACTCGTCGGTCCATCCAACGCGCTCGATGTTTTCTGGAGTTCTCGCAGGATTGAAGCTGAAGAAGCCTATCGCATCGGCTGGGCCAATCGTCTCTGTGAACCAGGTCAGTCTCTGCAAGATGCTCAGGACTATCTGCGATCAATAGCTGGCACCGCNGCGCCCATNTCTCTGATGATGATGAAACGACAGGTTTATAAACATCTCAATCGGGAATTGGGCGATGCCATGAATGAGACCATCGTCTGGATGGATGAGAGTCTTGCTCGTGACGACTTCAAAGAAGGGGTTGCATCCTTTGTTGAAAAACGACCACCGAACTTTCAACGGGTTGATGTTTAGCTAAGGAGCCNGGTCTAAAGGTACTGGNCCTCTCCGACGTCNATGGCAATCCGCAGGTTCTTGATGCCGCGNTTGCCAGGGATCAGGATGCTGACAGAACCANGAGCNGATATTCGAGGGCNAAACATGNAAGGTACTTACTTAAGTGCTCTTTCGAAGTGCTCTTTGGAAGTGCTCTTTCGAGGTGCTCTTAAGTCGTCCCGATATCAGGTCTCTGCACTCGCAACTTTGTAATGCATTGGACTATTTTCTTCAAACGGTTCCTAAAGTAAGTACCATCAGGGTCAGACATCTCTCTCGGTCATATCGAGAAATGCCTTTCCCTATCAGTCCTGATCTCATTATCCGGCAGTTTCAGTCCGCAGAAATTTGAAGAAACACCAGGTTGCCAATGCACTGAGCAGATGCCAGATTGCATGGGCTTGAATTGGTGAGTCCGGATTGCACCATTCGTTTTCCGGTCGCCCGGTCAGCCAGATTGCAAAAGCTATCAGGTAACTCGCGACACCGGCGACAAACCAGGGATTGTAGGTTCTCATCGCCAGAGGTGGTCGAGACGCCAGCAAGGCGGGTAACCAGAACAGAATGACCCACCAGTATTCCTCAGGCTGGGCGGCCATATCCCAGGGCATGATGCCAAACACCGCTGCAACAACAAATCCCATCAGTCCCGATGCCCATCGTAACCCGGGAGACCAGTAGCGAAACAGCACTTCTGATATGAACCAGAGTGCAATCGAGAGACCAAAGAGATCAAGATTAATACCAAGCCTTCCGCCAAAGAGAAAACGCCCAAGCCCGTACGTAACGATGATAGCGAGATAAACCGTGAAGAAGAGCCTGGTTGACCATCCACCCATTCTCGATACATTAATGAGCCATGGAATGACGATATACATCACCATGGAGAGATTATCGGCCCAGGCGCCCCACTCAGTGTGCGTGCCGTGCATCAGCATCGAGCCGGGACCCAGCCAGATAGCAGCAATCGCATAGAGCATTGCCACAGGTGTCAGGCCATAAAACTGATTAGGCCCGCTTCCATCCTGTGGATCGGTAGATAGAACCCTCAACATGAAGAGTCCCGCAACCATGAACCCTACATTGCTAAGGGCATTTGATGGTTCGCGAAAAATTCCATCACTGACCCTTTCGCACCATCTTGAAGCTTCACCAAATGCCTGTTCGTTCGTGGCCGCTTGGCCCCAACCAAACAATCCCAGCAAAACGTACAGCACCATATAAGCAAGACAGATGTAGACCGCGATGGGAAAAACCTTTTTACGCCAGACGCTGGAACTCTCAACTGCTACTGTCATTTTTATCTTATCTCTGCCATCGCGGAATCTGTGGAGATCATGTTAACGCTGACTGAGCAGAATTGCCTGATAGAACAAAACCCGGACATCAAATCCAGGCTTTTATCATAATCACTACAGTTTACCCCTTCAGCAGTTGATCAATTTCTCACCGTTCTTCCAGGCATGTCCTCCTCGCTTTGTGTTGCTCTCGATGGGAATTGAGTGCGTCATACAACTCCTCCACTGTGATACAAGCTCTCAATTCATCAACGTCCAGGACATTGAAAATCCGATCGGTTTCTATTCGCGGGCTACCTTTTATTCACGGTTCAACGCAAGCTCTACTCAGGTATTTCTGTCTTAAACCTCTCCTGAATCGCCTTGATCTGCAGCAGGATGTCCGGGCTCATCCTCTCAGGCTGGTGTTCTTCAAGAATCTTTTTTATATCTCTTTCAATCCGTTCAACCAATGATTCGTCAGGCAGATTGCCGGAACTTACCGGAAAGTTGGCACCATAGTATCTGGCATTCCAATATTCTTCGCGACAGTGTTTAGCTGTATGCGGATGGGCAAGGTAATTTCCTCTGGCTCCTATTTCACGGGTAAGGTCTCTGGCCAGCATCTCGTCATCGACTTTGATGCCTCTCCACAGTTGCCGTAACAAAGCCACCTGTTCATCACAGAAGGCCAAGGCGTGCAAAGAATAAGTAAGGCCATCATCAAGCGATCCCAGATAATCGCAGTTTGCCGGTCGGGCATAGAAGGTATTCGTCATGTTGCATGAAATCTCCCAGACCGCATCCTCATCAAAACGCCTGGCGGAAGAACAACCACCGATACCGGTTGCGGAAGGCAGGTCAAGTGAACGCATCACCTGGCAGATACCCAGGTCGCCCAGGTACATCTGCGAGAAACCACCCACGCCACCTGTTGCGGCTTCCATAAACATAACATCGGAACCCATCATGCAAAATGAACCAGGACGCACCAGATGGCTCAATACCAGACCGGCCAGATCAGTAGCGAGAGAGTGCACCATACAACCCGCTATGGTGATCGGTGCCGATGCGCCACCAATTGTCACTGTACCCACCATCAAGGGCAGACCATATTCGGCAGCTCGAATAACCTGATCGCTGTGAGTTTTTGCGTAGTACAGAGGTAATGGCGTTACATAGTGCGCGAAGTAAGGTTTTTCCAGCAGATTCTCGCGTCCTCCCCTAATAACTTCTGCCATTTCGATCACCACATCCAGGGTTTCAGCATTCTCGCAGAGGAACTCCAATGGTTTGGAGGTATGTTCTGCCAGTACCGCAAACTCATCGATTTCACCATGAATATTGGACTGTTCAACAATTTTGCAGGTCACACTGGTGCCATCAATGTTAGGCAAAGCATCGACAAGCTGAGTAATTCTGACCAGATCTTCGCGGCAACTCGTCCTTGGCTCGCCCGTTTCTTCGTCATAGACTTTAATTGCGGTCATACCCGCAAAGAACCAGGTATGTTTCCTGTCCAGGGTAATGAACTCTGTGCCAGGTCTGTTCCAGACCTTCATAGAACGCGCTGTTGACTCAATTGCCTCTCGAACCAGCGCCGTAGGAAACCTGACCAATCCCTCGCGACTGACGTCACAGCCACCTTCAGTAAGAATCTCCAACGCCCTGGGATCAGAGTCGAAACCAATCCCGGTTTCACGCAAGAGTTCCAACGCCGCATCAACTACCTGATCGACACCTGCCTCGCTGAGTGGATGGTAAGCCGACATTGTGGCTTCCACCAGACCGATGTCATCAATCTCACTCTTTTTACCGGCATCTCGTGCCGTTCTTCTGCGCATTACTCTACCTGAAGTTTATCGGATACTGAATAATATCTGGGTCGGAGTAGAAACTCGAATAGACTTTCTTTTTAGTACTGTAGTCAACGCAGAAATGCGCTGAGCGTAGCAGTATCAATCTGGACCACTGGCAGTAAATCTCCTTTCGATCTTTACTTACACGGTAAAGCAACGATCGCGGTCCCTTCAATAGACAGTTCACCATCCTGATTTTCCGCACGTTGGCTGATCTCAACAAGATACTGATCACTGGTCTCTCTTTTGTCGATTACCTCGCCCCGAATAAGCAGGAAGTCTCCAACCGGGTTATGCCGACGTATTTTGGCTTTTGAGTTAACCAGGAACCCACTGTCACCCATCCAATTGGTAATGTGATGCGTCATCCAGGAGAATCTCTCTGGACCATAGTCGTATGCTTCCGGCGCGCCAATTGTCCTGGCGAATTCTGTTTCCCAGTGCACACGTTCCGGGCAGTCCGGAATCCCGAACTTGTTTTTAATGCCAAGACCGGCATGATTGCGATGCTGCTGCCAGGCGAGTTTGTTGGCTCGAATATAAAGACCTCCCCATCCCTGGGCGAAGGCGATAAACCCGGTCACGGTCATTGGTCCTTTTGCCATGACTGGCAATGTATCTCCAACGGCAACATCATCGTAGTAGCGGGGTACACTGCCGCGAATTTCTTCGTCGGCATAATGACGAAAAAGATCTATCAATTCATCATCAGTAAAGACACGATCCGGTTTCTCTTTAAGATCCTCATACTTGGTTCCCCGCTCCCTGGCAATGTCACGGTCAGTGCGAAAACACCAGCTATCTGCATCACAGATGAGTTCGTCCTGCTGATTAAAAAAGTCAACATGATAGATCTGTTGGATCGCAGTCCCCGAGAACTTGGTTTCGTGCGAAATCAGTTCCTTCAACCAGGCTTTGCTGTGAATCTCGTCATTTCTTCGAATATGTTTGTGCCAGTTAAAGTCTGCCCCTGCCCACATGGCATGGACACCAGGCAATCCACCGACATAGCCGGAAATAATACGGTCACACGCGAAAAGAAATGATGGCGGAGCAATAATTTCTCCATGGCAGCTTTCCCTCGCGTACTCAGGATCACACCACAAAGGATTATCGTCACCTATGCCATGAGCGTAATGCCTTATCACATCTCTGGATGCTTCATGGCACCAGGGTTCGAGGGAGTCTTTTATAGGAACGCCAATGCGTTTTCGAAGTGCTTCGAGTGCAGGTTCGGTAATACCGTTAAACTGCCGGGGTAAATCGTCTATATCATCAAATTCCATAACTAACCCTGATACACCTTTATTAAATGAGATCGGCACTTAACTTAAGTGTTCTTACAAGGCACTTTTACGACGTTCCCGACGTTCCGATCCCAGGTTTCTCTTTTCGCTTACCCGTTCCGCGCATCCATGTGCTCCACCCGTTCAAACAGCTTCGAGACTCCGGGTACTGCCTTCGCACGCTGCAGGACTACGCGCCTTTATCTACCCAGGGCAAACGTCGACATCATATTCCCGGAGATGACCGTAACATATTGCACGCCATCAACCATATAAGTAACCGGAGCCATCACAATTTGACCACCCAGGCTGACTTTCCACAGTAGCTTGCCATTTCGGGCGTCGAGTGCATGGAGGTAGCCTTCACGACCCCCGGTAAACAAAAGATCAGATGCGGTCGTCAGCATGCCACTGTCACTGACATCAAACTGCTCATATTTCCATACCGCTTTACCAGTATCAGGATCCATCGCCATAAGAGAAGCGTGGCCGACTTCGTCGGTCCAGTTGTTGATGGGTGAGGTGCGACCAATAGCGATAGTTGGCGCCCCATGTACGGGTGCCTTGACGACAAATCCACCACCGAGAAAAAGACCACCCGGTTCATATTCCTGATTGATTCGCTGATAGATCGTCGCGTAGTTTTCCCAGGCGCTGAAGTAAAACAGGTCAGTCCTGGGGCTGTAGGACGGCGGGTACCAGTTGGTACCACCCTGGTTACCGGGGTAGGTTGGCATGCCTTCGGGTTGTGGCGTCGGGATAGGTCGACCATTCTCATCGAGCCCGCTCGACCAGTTCACTTTGGTGAATGGTTTGCCCAGGAGGAACTTACCGGTCACCCGGTCCAGCACATAGATATAACCATTGCGGTTTGCCCACATCATCAGCTTGGCCGGTTTGCCTTGCCAATCCCTGTCGATCAGGACGGGGACCTGAACCGAGTCGTAGTCATAGTCATCGTTTGGTGTGAACTGGAAATGCCATTTCAACTCGCCCGTATCTACATCGAGGGCAATCGCCGAGTCTGAATAAAGGTTATCGCCGGGGCGCTGTTCGGCATTCCAATCCGGACCCGGATTGCCAACTCCCCAGTAAGTCAGATTGAGCTCCGGGTCGAAAGAACCGGTGATCCAGACAGGGGCACCCCCATGTTTCCAGTCATCTCCCTCCCAGCTGTCATGGCCGGGTTCACCCGGTCCTGGGATGGTATAGAACTTCCAAGCCTCTTTGCCGGTATCTGCATAGTATGCTACCACGTAGCCGCGGATCCCGTACTCACCCCCGCCTACACCGACGATAACTTTATCTTTGACCGCAAGCGGTGCCATGGTGACTGAGTAGGCCCGGTTAACGTCACCAACCTCAACATTCCACAGAGGTTTGCCGTTGATGCGATCAAGGGCGATGAGGCGACCGTCCAGGGTACCCATAAACACCTTGTCACCCAGGATGGCAACCCCTCTGTTGTTAGCACCGCAACAGACCTGGGTATTGGCTGCCGGTGTATGGCGATACATCCAGAACACACGGCCCGTCACAGCATCCACTGCCATCACATCGTTATGGCGTTCGGTCAGGTACATAATGCCGTCGACAACTATCGGATTGGATTGCCAGGCACCAAAAATCTGATTCTGCAGGACCCACTTGAGTTCAAGCTTACCCACGTTGCGCCGTGTCACCTGTTTCAGTTTGCTGTACCGCTGACTTGAATAGCCACCGTTATAGGTAAGCCAGTTGTGCGGTTCGTCTGCGGCATTAAGAATACGCTCGAAACTCACCTGACCCGTTGCACCAACGCTCAAAAGCAGACCTGCAATCATACAAAGGGGTCGACAATAAAATGACAAGTTCATAGCAAACCTCGTTGCGCAAGCAGATAGGCGACGAGATCAGCGACCTCGTCACCGGAGAGTGTCGTTGGCTCGTGGGTCGGGGTTTCACTGACTTCATAACTGATCAGATCAGATTTAGCCAGCGAGCGAAGCCGTTCTTTAGAATCAATTAGCTGGACGGTATAGGTATCCTCATTCAAACGACGCCCAGTGATTGTCTCTTTGTTTCGAGTGACGATCGTGACCGGTCGATTGATTGGCAAGAGGGCCGATGCCGGGTCCAGCAAAGACCTTTGCAGCGCACCGGGTGTTCGGATTAAACCGATATCACTTAGATCCGGCGCTGTACGAGGGCCATGACCGTTGACTCGATGACACTCACTACACTCACCTTTCCCTTCAAAAAGTTTCTGCCCACTGGCGGCATCACCTAGTCGAACACTGACGCCTTCAGGCTCAAAACCTGTACGAATAAAGGCGATAAGCCCTTGTAGATCTGCTGGGGAGAGGTCGAAGGCTGGCATCCTGCCTCCCCCGATACCCTCGGAGATCACCCGAATCAGATCATCATCTGTGACAACTGTACGAAACTGTCCAATTGCCAGATTTATACCGTCTACCCAACCACCATCCGGCCCGTGACACAGTGCACATTGCATTACATAGGCACGAGAGCCGATTTCAATGTCCTGACTGGTGTAGGTGTGACCACTCATCTGGGCGAGGCTGTTTGAACTGCCGAGGCATAACCCCAGACTGATATAGAACATCAAGCAGATTTTTCGTTTCACAGTTTTTTGTTCCCAATGCGACTGAGAACGAATAAAACATGTTTTGGCGTCCCGGGCAATGTTCCGGATTTCCGGGAAGCTGGATTTGGGGGAGGTTGAGCGACAATTGGGAACTTTGTGACAAGGCCTTCGCCCCTTACGGGATCATCAAGTGGGTGATGGCAAAAATAGACGTAACATCGGCTCAATCTATAGCTATGATAATGCTTGATGGTACTTGATGGTAGAAGCTGCTTAAACTTCCACTGCGGTATTGAGTCACAAAAAACTAAAAATTTTCGACCAGTTCCAGAAAAGTACCGTCAGGATCCTTGAAGCAAAAGAAGCGAGAACCGTGTTCCCCGTCTACTGAAACTGTCGCCGGCTCTGACATAATCTCCACTCCGGCCTCTTTCAGGAAATCATAGTCAGCCTGAAGATCAGTCGTCAGCATCGCCAGTCTCGCGAGCCCGGTATGGTAGAGATGAGGGTATGGTGGGTCACTATCTTTAGGATCCTTCCATTCAAGTAAATCAATCACAAGCGGATTCGATGCGTTCTCAAGAATGAGCAGAGCACCTTCTAATCTGTAGGGTGGCATCCCTACTGCAGCGGCTACTTCTTTTGTATTAGTTTCAGGGACCTGCCAGAACTCTCGGAAACCGAGTAGTTCATAAAACGCCTTCGAACGCTGATAGTTTGTGCAGTTGATATTCACATGCACCATGCCGACTATATTCATTGCTTTACCCTCTTAAGACGACCGTATCGCCATTATCAATAACCATTTCTGCACCCGTGACATGCTTGGACTCGTCAGAAACCAGATACAGCACCATATAGGCAATATCATTCGGTTCGCCAACCCCCATATTAATTCGGGTCTTCTCGACATCCGGCTGCTCAGTCATATCGATCCCGAAAAGTTCTCTCATGGCGTGGTGAACCATGGGTGTCGAAATAGCCCCGGGGTGCACAGAATTGCATCGGATGCCCAGCTTCTGCTGATTACAATGGATCGCAATAGATTTGGACATCGAACGAATACCACCTTTTGCTGCCGAATAAGCAAGATAGGATGGAATCCCGACCAGTGCTGCTGCTGATGACATGTTGACGATGGAACCACCACCACTTTTTTTCATCAGCTCAATCGCCGCCTGACAACCCCAAAAAGTTCCATCCAGATGGATACCCATGATCGTGCGCCAGACCTCGGTGGTTGTGGTTTCAATATCCGCGATAATACCTACACCCGCGTTGTTAACAAGGGCATCAAGCCTGCCGTGAGAACTTTCTACGAATTCCATCAATCGCGGCCAGCTTGCTTCTTCCGACACATCCTGTTTAACAAATGCGGCACCGATTTCTACAGCGATCTGCTCACCCTTCTCAGCGTTAACGTCAGTCATAATGACCCTGGCACCCTCTGCGCTCAGCAAGCGTGCATCGGCTTCACCCAGGCCGGATGCAGCCCCCGTGACAACAACTACCTTGCCCTCGACCCTCGCCATGTTTCACTTCCCTTATTTATAATTTGTTATTGCTGCCCCGCCAGCACCCAACCACGGACAATTCTGACAATTGCCCGTCGCGCCATCCAGAGATGAACAGGGAACATCAGTCCTATATACCAGGCGCCAATATGATGAACAAAGAAAATCACATCAAGCAGGGTCAACGGCAGCGGAAATAGTGTATCAACCCAGATCATGGTGCCAGCACAGGCCTGTGTAGAACAGATGACGATTGTGCAGGTCAGATTGAATCGCCGCCAATGCCACAATGGATCCCGGAATACACGAGTATACAAATTCTTAAGAACACTTCCACTGCTCAACAGTGTCGCGAGAATTGGAAAGCTGATAAATATGGCACCGGTCCATAAGTGAATGTCGGCGGTCAGTCGATCATAACCCCCGAAAAAAGCACTGCGAATATCAGGAACTATATGCAGCACACCGGTGGTCAGCAAGACAAGTGCCGCCGTCGTGTTAACTCGATGAATCCAGCGCTGGGTTTCCTGCACATTCATCTATTTCTGCGCCCATGACACGCATTCTCGAATCATCAATTGACAGCGATACTTGGAATGACAGAGGAATCTTCTGAATTACAAAGCCGTTTGAATTCGCTCTTCAGGAATGCACCCGTGACTCTGACGAGACTCGTGTAGAAAGGCCCGGTTGCGTGCTTTTCGACAGACTGTTCAAGGCTACCTATCCAACGCAGCATATGCCGCGAAATAAAATCCTGCTGTGCATTCTGAAATGATTGCGCTTCCTGGTCCTTATCAACCGCGTAAGCTTCCTGAGCACAAAGAAACTGCAAAAATTCAAGTTCGGTGCAGAGATGATCTGGCAACTCTTCAATGGTATCCGGCATATGCAGTTCAAAAAAATTATAGAACCTGACATGCTCTTCCATTACCTGCATGCGATCACCGTAATGAAGTCCCGCATAGAGATGACAGACAGCTCCTTGCGGGGACGTCACCTCGAATAGCTGCGTGTATTCAGATTCCAATTCCTCCAGACTGACCTCGGCAGCCAATCCGTTGATGTCGTCTGCCGCAAGCGCAAGATTAAAGATACCCTGCAATCCTTTCAGCAATGTGCCTGTCGATATCGATTCCGTCAGAATCTCATCCGGGTACTGAAAACACGCCGCCAGCACGCCGTAGATGAAGCTTCGATGAGCGATCAGTCTGGCAGGACTGCCCTCGCTAAACTCAAGTTCACTCACAGATTCCTCCTTTCAGCCAGGTCTCGATACATTGTCATGACGCTAACTCCACTTCTACCCTGGTATCTCGGTCAAAGTGACTTGGGGAGGCCATGACAGTTGTCGGTCGTAAATGGAATTGCCCACCTGACAGTTCTACAGGGTTGAGGGGTGCAGGCATCAGATTCTGAAAACCTTTCCCGTCTTTAAACTGAAAATTCTCCCAGGCATGATAAATGATCGTCTGGTTTGGCTGTATCGCCGGTGAAACCTTAGCCATGATTTGAAATTCATCCATGTCGTTGTAAACCCTGACCTGATCGCCGTCTTTGATATTCCTCTTTTCAGCATCATCAATGTTCATATGAATCAATGGCTCACCTCGCTGCTGCTGCAACATGAGGCGTGAATCCCGCCACTGTGAATGAATACTCCAGCGCGCATGTCCACCCGTTATGATCAGAGGATAGTCACCACCTACCTTTGGTGAATCTTTGTGAGTCGGCAACTGCTCCCCAAACTCCAGGTAGAGTTGCTGATCGATATAGAACTGCATTCGACGAGTCAGTGTTGGATAAGGCACTTTCTTGAATACATGGTTAGTGAGGGGTGTGATGGTTTCGCCCTTCTTGAATTCTGTCTGAGTACCAATGGATACGGCATTGTCACCAGTGGCAGTAAACGGGATAAATCCCTTTTTCTTTATATCTTCCCAGTCACCTTCGACGTTATCACTAAGCGCAACTATGTCAGCCGCCAGCTTGGCATCATCGTCATGAGCATACTTGCCACGACCACTGACGACACCGTATATGCCTTCGAATCGCCGCTGTCTTCCTGCGCGATCCTTGAAGGTGGCGTATCCTTTTGCCTTCGCCTCTTTTTCTACAGCCTCAATCATCCGCGACATGATTTCCCAGTCGGATTTGGTTTCATAATAGGAAGTGGCTTTCTCGCCCCCATGCAGGTACGGCATCAGGGGTGTGACCCATTTCACCTCGTCTCTTTCATACCAGGCAGAAACCGGCAATACATAGTCAGACATCATTCCTGTTGATGTCAGTCTGAAGTCCAGGTCAACAATGGTACGAAGCTTGGGCCACAGATGTTTCAGCAGTTGTGGATAGGCTCGTATTCTCCTTAGAGGATTACTGCCGATACTCATCATCAATCGCGGATCGTTCCCAGGCTTAGGCCATACATGTTGCCAGCCTTCTTTCAAAGACTGCTCAAATACTTCCTTGACCGGTCGGTTCAAATAGGGATCCCACTCATGCATCTTTTCGTTGGTTTCGAGTAGGCCGGCATGGGTATACCAGAACATCGTGCCATGAGTCTGAGTCGCGACACCGGCCTCATCCTGCATCCGCGCTGACTCATAGGCAATCATCTCCTTTGTATACCCCAGTGCCGCGAGCTGTTCCCTGCCCGCCGCCATCATCTGCCTGCCCATACCTGAAGGATCAGCGGATTCCATGATGACGTTGGTGGCTCCGTCGAACGCGAGGAAAGGAAAGGCAACAAATCCGCTACCCTTCTTGCCGTATTGACCACACAGTGCAAAGACGAGTGCCTGAGCACGTTCCATCAGGTTGCCGTGATAATACTTGGCAATATTGCTGGTGGTCGTCATGCAGGCTGATTTTGCCGCGGCCATGCGCCTTGCCAGATCAATAATCTGGTTGGCTGGTGTGCCACACATCTCAGATGCTTTCTCCGGTGTATATTCACCGACCTTGTCCTGCAATAGCGTGAATACTGTCCGTACCTCGACATTACTGCCATCCTTAAGACGAATTTCTCTTCTGGCACTCATATCTGGTTTCAGCTGCCCCAGAGCCAGGGTTGTCTTGGGTACCTTCGCCAATTCACCATCATGGTCGACCACATAAAATTCATCGAAGGCGCCTGATCTGACATCATTGGTGCCATCTTCAAGATGCTTTGATCGCAGGAATTCGCCAGTATCCTCTCGTACCAGCAAAGGCATGTCAGTCTGCTCAACAAGAAATACCTCGTCGTATAGTGATTCCTTCAAAATGACATTTGCCATACCCAGGGCCAGCGCGGCATCAGTACCAGGTTTAATCTTCGCAAAAATGTCAGCCTTTACAGCCGAGGCACTGTAGTCTGGTGCGATAACAACAATCGTTGCGCCGTTGTACCTCGCTTCGAGCATGTAGTGAACATTGGGAATTTGGGTATAGACCGGATTACCTCCCCAGATAAAGATCAGGTCAGAATGGAAATAGTCATCTGCCGAACGTTCAAAAACAATCTTGCCAAATGTTTCCAGGGATCCTCTGTGGCCATCGCCAATCTCGGTATTCATATCGATGGTCGTGGCGTCAGTCAGGGCAGACAGCGACATGACTCCTGCGGTCATGGTACCAAAGGTAAACATTGGACCGAGTTCAATGATATTTCTGTCAGACCCTTCATTGACCATGATATCTACATAAGACTCTGCAATTTCTGAGAATGCCTGGTCCCAGGAAATTCTTTCCCAACGCCCGGAGCCCCTCTCACCCAACCTCTTCAGAGGATATTTAAGTCGTGACGGGTCGTACATTCTGTCACTGAAGCAGGCACCTTTCTGGCAACCTCGGGGATTGGGGTCCGGTAGTTCCGCATTGGTCGCTTCGTATTCAGCGACCTGCTCCTCTCGCCAGACCAGCCCGTCTTTGACATACACATTCCATGCACAGTGAGACTGGTACCAACAGTTGGTGAAGTGGCTGGATTTGGTAATCTTGTCCCATTTCCATCGCTGCTGATAGACATCTCGCCAGTCGCCGTAGGCCGTTGTTGCAGTTGCATATCCATCTTCAGTTGCCGCAGCCACGGAACCGCTCATCGACAGGATATTCAATCCAACCGGAAGCTTTATGACTGCCGTACTCACGCCGGAAAATTGTAAAAACTTTCGACGGCTTATTCCTTTATTCTTCATAATCATTTCTCCGTCAGTCTCTACTCTGAGTCTTCGAGCCATTCAATCGTTTCCGGGTTCCGATCAAAACCGCCAAACATCTCTTTCCAGTCGTATGCGATGAGTATATCCATCAGTTCAGAAGCCTCGCCCTTTTTACGTTTTGCCATTTCTTCCTTCAGAACCACCAGTGCATCAAGCACCGTAGGTCCAAACAGGGACACAAGGTAATCGTTAGGGATACGAGGTTTCGAGTCATCCAGATTGCCGTCTTTGTCCAGTAATGACGGCGCGATGGGTGGCACATAGAACACATTGGGTTCTGTACCATATTCGGGGTGCAGGGGTATAGCCACCTTCCACTTATGGATGAGTTTTCCGATGGGCGCCTCCATATCATCGGTATAACCCACAAAACGAAGTCGGCCAGGACATTGTCTTGCACAGGCAGGCGCAACGCCGTTTTCGATACGCGGGAAACAGAAGATACATTTCTCGGTAATCCCAGTCTGATGATTCAGATAGATCTTTTTGTAGGGACAGGCTTCCATACAAAAGCGATAGCCTCGGCAGCGATCTGCGTTGATGGTGACGATACCGTTACTTTTGCTCTTTTCTATCGCTTTTCTGGGACAAGCCTCAAGACAGGCGGGATGCGTGCAGTGATTGCAGATCCGCGGCAGATAGAAGTAGTAGTTATCCGGGTACTCACCGCCACCCTGATCTTCATCCCAGTTCGGACCCCAATCAGGCTGGTCGCCCTTAATCTCAAGTTTTCCCTTGGCACCACCTCCCTCAAAGAAGAGCTCTTTGGTGTTGAACTCCCAGGCGTCGCCGAATTCTTCCTTGGTTGGCATATGCCCTGGTTGCGCGACGCCGTCCTTGAAGCCGCCGCCCATCTGTTCCCAGCCTTTAGGCGTGCCCTGGCCCGGCATCGTATTGACGGTATTCCACCACATATGCTCCATGCCATCACCCTTGGTCCAAAGCCGTTTGCAGGCCATGGTACAGGTGTGACAGCCGATACACTTGTTGAGGTCCATCACCATGCCAAGCTGGTGATCAGGTTGATTCTCATTAGAANTCATACGCTATACCTGCTCATCTGAAATATTGATAGTGAGAGGACTGGGTGAATAAGCTTTTAGCCCGCCGCGTTCCTCACTGTTGCCATCCCATATGGCTACCGCANACTTGATCCTGTCTCCCATCTTGAGGTCGTGATTCCTGCTTTCGAAATTGCGTGCAATAACGACCTGCCAGCCATTACCTGCTTGCCTGGCCGACGCCTTCACGTCCCTGTCTGCATAAGCCTCTGTGGTACCAATACCNGCTGCAGTCACCTGACGCCCGTNATTAATCGCATCGGCACGCCAGTGCCAGATATTCAAAGGGCTGCCTGATGCTCCCATGGTGTGGAAGGATGAACCGCCATCGGTGCCGAAGGCGATAGCGGCAGCGTCCGGGAAACTGCCGGGCTTACGGGTTTGCGAAACCTTCGACGGAACAGCCCATTGCAGATGAAAAGCGAGCGTCTCCCCATTGTGCATCGCCTTGAGCCGAACCCTGGTTATCCTGCCTGGTTGTTGATTCTTCCACTTGGTCCTGATGTAGGCAGTGGGTTGCATATCCACNGGTGTACCTGTCAGGGGTACATGCTCGCTATTCACTCCGGACCATCCAACAGCGAGCGGATCAAGCAGATCGTCCTGTGATAATGTCTTGAAATAGGGTACTCGCATGTTCAAATCCACCTAGTTGTTATCTGTGTTATCCCGGTTGCTGGCTTACCANCACGGTGACGGCCAGCAAATTTCCTATCCGAGCGTGACATTCAATTGTGCAGTTTCATCTGCCTTTACTTCGACAGAATACTCACTTTCGCCAAGCTTTTCGTGCCAGGCCTTAATGTTGTAGCTGCCGGCAGGCACGTCTTCAATTAAGAATTCACCATCCTGATTGGTTGACACCGTATAGGGATTCTTGGCAACGATCCACCATCCTTTCATCCAGTAGTGCATATCACATTTAACTCTAATCACGCCGGGCTTGCGGATTTTCTTTTCCTTTATTCTGNTTTCACTATGTCCATTAGTGGACTTGTTTATATTAAATATTCCTCTGCTGATGGTATGGATATTGTGGACAACGTCATCGCTGTTCAGAACCACCCCCTCGGACTTGGACNTGATGATCATGACATGAGGATTGAATTTGCATTTATTCTGATCAAAAACAAATTTCGTGGGGAAATCCCATGCCTTCCCGGTTTCAATATTCTCAATACTCAGAACAACATTTTTTATGCCACCGTTACTGCCAACCACCAGTTCTTCGGAATAAGCTTTCAGACCGCAATAAGACTCATCTGTATCCACCTCGAACACTTCCGGGTCTGGCGCTGTTCCGTTGAAGACGACGGTCCCGCTTATCGCACCACCACTCTGCACGCCACCTTCAAGCACTATGTACTGAGAACTGGCCGCATTCGCGTGACCTCCCCAACACATCATCACGAGGACCAGGAAAATCACCTGACTCAGCTTAGTCGTTAGATTCAGGATCCAGCTTATTCGAACACCAGCACCTTGGCGATAACTACAACTCATTTAACCTCTCCGGCAGCCCTGGGTACTATTTAAGTTTCAGCTCCATCCACTCCGAAACTGATTTTTGTCCGGCCCGATCCCTCTCACTACCGTCCCAGGCTGCAACAGCAACCGGTATTGATTCGTAAGCACTAAAGGAGGAATCTTTCAGGTCCTGTCTCAATAGCACGATCCACTTGCCATCCTGCCAGGTGCCCGCAGCATCAACAGTTTGTGCGGCATCCGGTTGATCCTCAAGCGTCCCAAATCCATAGGCTTCAAGTACTGAGACAGGTCGATTCTGTTTGCCATTACCTGAATCCGGCTTTTTGGCAGTGGCTTTCCAGTTCCAGATATGTACTTTTTCCTTCTCGTCACCCATACCGAAGAATGGAATCCCTACAAAGTCCCGGGGCATACCCCTGGGTACAAACTGCAGTGCGATTCCATCAATAAAATCTGTTGTCACAAACACCTTCTCATTTGGCTCAGCGTCTTTCCATTCAAAACGAAATGCGATCTGGGTTGAGTTAATAACAACTTTCGTCTGCACTGAGTCTGGCCAGACATCTCTGGCCCGGATAGGTCGCAGCGCAACTNCTGCTGCNGGAANACCNTCCCAGACGCTGTCATTGATATCGAGTGAAATATTCTTCTTGATTCTGGTGACTCCGAGGGTCGANGTGCCAGCCGGTGAATCTGATAGCTCTAATCCTGTACTGCCCGACAGNGATTGAATGTAGTGGACCAGCGGCCAACGANCCTCAGCAGGCATATCGTCCATATAGGAAGGCATNGGCGTACCGTCCANACCGGTCATGAATGTCCGGTAAATAGCTTGCGNCGTCGCACCACCTTTCATCAGCATCGGACCACGAGTCAAGTCATAAGGCCGTATCGGCTGGTCCCAGTCATCGGTCAGTTTATCAGCAGAGGGGCCGTCACCCTTACCCCCTTCTCCATGACATTTGTAACATTCCATTTCTTTATAGGTTGCAGCACCTACTGCAACGCTTTGTGAGCTTGATTCAGGTGCATTGCCGATCTGAACAGGTGGCTCTTTTGCGTCTTCGTCTTCAAATATGTCAGAAAAAGATTTCACATAGGCGATGACTGAGGTCAATTCCTGATCAGACAGTCGATCAAAAGATGGCATGGAGGTCCCGGAAACCCCTCGCCTTGCTGTGCGATAAAGATCCTCATCTGTCGGCGGGCTTCCACTCGGCGTGCTGCGAAATTTGAAAACCCCGGCTGTAAAATCTCGCGCTTTCGGTGACAGATAGCGTTCTGCCTCTCCTTTTCCGTCACCACCTTCACCGTGACAGGCAGTGCAATGTCTCTCGTATAGTGCTTTGCCTTGCGCAAGGTCTGGTTCAGCAGAGATCACCGGTGCAAAACCAATGACGGCAACCAATAAACCAGCAGACAAACTGGTCCGGTACATCACACTTCTCCTTATTCTGGGAGTCACGTCGTTAAAATCTTTTATATCACAAAATAGAGCAAAATCTCCCGTCATAGATCCAGGATGGAGCAAGTGATACTAACCGGCAAAGTGTTCACAGAAATTCGAATCGATGGGAGCAACTTTTCACTTTCATTCCCCAGGTGAACCACCAGATCAGTTCACCTGGCTATTGTCACAACTAATCAAGCAGTGATTCGATTTCATCGAGAAGATCTCGGTGCGCTACCTGTTCGCCGGGTCGTCCATTAAAAGGTTCGGCGACGACAAAAGGTTGGCAGAGATAGGTGAGAAAAGAGCGCATCATATCATTTTTCAGCTTAGCTTCAGGACCATTCCCGTGGTCTTCAAAATCAAATTCAAGGTCTATGTTTTTGTACCAGTCAAACAGTGTTTTTACCCTGGTGACCCGTTGCATGTGACGCTTATCCGTTGAGGCGAATGCCTGAGACAACGAAAATTTCGGTTCGATTAAAGGCAGCAGAGCTTTCACGGCTCTCTTTCTGTCCAAGGCAATCTGGGCAGAATAAGGTGCTTTGAGTTCCATCCAGTTTTCCTTCTTCCAGGGAGTGATAACAATTGTGGTTATCGACCTAACCTTTGATTCACTGAGAAGCCGACGAAAGCTTCCTTCGATATCGTGCTAAAAGCCCTCGGTACTTTGCCCGATAGCCAGCAGATCACGACCGGCATCTCCCAATATCTCAGCTATCTTAATACCGCTGTTGCAGGCTTTTCCCCTTTCTCCTGCATCTTCCCGGAAACTGATCAGGCTATGATGGATATGATACTNAAGGCCAAATCAAGAACACCGATCTTGAGTGGTTCTCTCTGAGCTTTCTGACTTTACGCTCACCAGCGGTTCTTTGTAATAATGTGCAAAAACCTGTTAGTTCAGTATCGTTAACTTTCTGCTCGAAAAGAGATTCACGATCCCTTACNAAACGGAGAACAGCCTTGATCGTTGATTTACAGATTCCATCATTTCCTGTTGCACTATCCATGANAGTGCATGGATCAGAGGATGAAGTATCCCGCATCTTGATTGAAGAGGGGATATGGGAACCCTATGAAACTGACCTAGTTACGCGATTACTGAAACCTGGTCAGGTGTTTATCGATGTAGGTGCGAATNCCGGTTACTACTCGCTGATTGCCTCACATCTCGTCGGTGAATCCGGACAGGTGGTTGCTTTTGAGCCTGAACAGACNAACTTTGCATTACTTAGCGAAAACCTGAANCGACTGGAGTTGACTAATTACATTGCAATTCAAAGCGCCCTGCACAGACAGGATGGTGAAGGGGTACTGTACCTGTCAGACAGCAATCTCGGCGATCATCGTCTCAGCGAGAGTGCNTCCCGTGACCNACAGACAATTCGCTTGATGAAAGGCGATCTTGCGCTCAAGGAGCTNCAGCAGATTGACTTTATTAAGGTGGATACACAAGGAGCAGAGACCTATGTTGTCGAAGGTTTACTTGAGACAATCAAAAACAATGCCCGTCAATTGACGATGATTTTGGAATTCTGGCCTTTTGGTCTGCAAGAGGCAGGCTCATCAGCGCGCGAACTGCTGGCTCTGATTGAACCTATACCTCTCGACATATTCGTTATCGACCACGAGGCTTTCAGATTACTGCCCACTCATTGTGATGAACTTCTGGAATTTGCCGAGAAAACTCATCTGGTCCCGGAAAGGCAGGGTTTTGTCAATCTCCTGCTTCGAGGAAGAGACTGCACTGCGATCTGATCGCCCTACCATTCAACGCGACCTGGGCCACCTCGAATTTCACCAAACCCAGTATCCAGTACCACAGGGCCTTTCGCCTGCAACCAGCCATGTCCATCGCTTGACAGACAAAAGCACGCACTCTCAAAGCTCGCACCTTTCCCTACGCGCAATCTACCGTCCGGGGCAGGCTCAACACCTAACAAGCGAAGGTAGGCGAGCAAGGGTTGTGCGTGACTATGCAGATTGTTCATGCCATTCGCCTGCATGGAGAGCGCCTTTGAGCCCCAGGTTTCACCAGGTCGGTTTGACTCAACACCATTGTATGTATCGGGTCCAGAAAGTGTTCCTGTCCAGACAGCGGGATATTGACTCTGGTGATTCGTCAACGTCATACGATACCATTCGTCCCACGCCAGTTCAGGATCATGTTGGCCGGCCGCCCAGATTAGAGTCATATTGACAGCGAACCATATCCCGCCGCCACCAGCACCTTCACCTGGCCCACCCATCACATCATCATCCATTTCAACCGGCCAGCGTACACGCGCACCGAGCGGGGAATTACTCCTGGCATGCTGATCGATTTCACCCAATAAAACTCTGGCCTGGTCAGAATCTGCTGCACCGCACAGAATGGCCCAGGGTTGAACTTCCAGCCAGCAGTCCTTGTCACCAATCGGCGGAGCATCAGGACCGTAGGCCCGACGGAACCAGTGACCATTCCATTCACCCGNGACGGCTGCTCGTAATTCTTCACCACAGTTCCGAGCAGCTTCCGCTGTTTCGCTATCCCCCAGGCGATCNCACAATCCCGCATAAACCGGGAGCACCCAGGCTGCCATTGCTGAGTTCAGAACCGACTCACCCCTGGTCTTCATCAATGCGGGTTCAACACCAGATAATGGGATCGCGGTATCGTTCCAGTCTGCATTCAACATNCGAACGTGGCCATTATCGCCGCGACCGATATCCTTTACGAAAAAGTTGAATTGACGACGCAGGTTCTCAGCCAGAGATACGGCCCCTGCCTGGTATTCAGGATGGTATGGCAGTTCCTCTCCGAAAGCTTCAAGGTCTCCGGTTGCGGCAGCGTACTCAGCCGCGAGCGCCAGTGCCCAGAGGTTCTGGTCCGAGGGCTGGAATCCAAGTGCAGCCGGTTTTTTCGAACCATCCAGTGAATATGGCATTTCACCATCCGGGGTTGTCCAGGCGGATGTATTTCTTAAGGTACCAAGTGCAAGATCAGGTTCGCTNTAGATCAGTGGCAAGGCATGCTGAAGCGGATCACGTGCAGCCCCATTGAATCCAATCGGGAAAGCATACGCAGACGACTGGTTGAGTGTATAACCACCAATAATCTCGTCTTTACATGCTCCTCCTGTCAGGAGTGCTGCATGCCAGGCAATTTCCCTGGCTGTTTCAGGTTGACCCTCGGCTGTTCCGGTCGGCAGACGTTTCTGCACCTGGGCAATCGATGACGACATGATGACACCCGGATCTTCCATTAACGACCCTTCCAGATTACCGAAACGGAACCAGAGTTCAGATGTTTCGCCTGGCATCAGACTAATCTCACTGGTCAGCGTCAGCGTTGGGTGACTGCTGTCACTGTGGCTGGGTTCTGCTTCGGTGTCACCTAGTGCTTCCAGGCCAATATCCAAAGCAGGTCCAAAGATCTGCGCAAAAGGACCGATGGCAATGTCTGAGCCCTCAAGGCGACGCTCTTTGGCAAGTAATCCTCTCTCTGATTTCTCAACGTCAAAGACCAGCGCCTGCCTGGCATGATCACGACGACTCTCGGGTGCGCCAAAGAGACTGACGAAGCGCGGAACAATATCCCACTCTTCCCGGTGAGTTAGTTGGCGCAAANCANCACTGCTGTTTTTAATTCGAACACGCACCAGAACCCAGGGCATTTCACCCTCTGGGCACAGGATCAATCGCTCAAGCAAAAGCCCGGAATAGCTGGCTACTATCTCGAACCAGGTCGGTCCAAAACGTCTTATTGGTGCTTCCCCTTTTGAATTCTTCTCCCAGGNACTGGTCCATGACTCACCCCTTTCCGTCATGATTGAGATACCGGTTCCGGCTGGATCCGGCGCGGTAATCCAACGCAGACCATGGCGCTCATCAAATATCGCAACCCGGCCATCGTTGGCCGCCTGCATCTGAATTACCCGGTTACCAAGCAGCACCCAGTGACGCCGCGTTTTTGGCCCCCTGATCGGATCCCATTCTGCTTCTGGCAGCGATTCCTGGTCGGCCTCATATTGGAAGTACGGGAGTCCATCACGTTCGGACCATTGACCAAAATGGCTCATTGCTTTTTATCCTTTACTGAATTTGACGAAGATATTTCAGAGTCGTCAGAGTCTTTCTTCATCCACAAGATAGTACCCACCCTTGATCGCCAGGACTTCATTACATCCGTCTTCTATCATTGAAGCCCGGGCATCTCTNAGAATCTTCTCTATGGGGTGGTCACGGGTCAGGCCAATTCCACCGAATATCTGCAATGCTTCACTTGCCACCTCAAAGGCAGTTTGCGTGGCNGTTACCTTGGCGCACATACCAGCATGGAGCGCGGGAATATCCATGGTGCCATTATAAAACGCGACTCGCCGGCTTAACGCCCGGGACGCCTCAACCTTGCGGAACATGTGAAACAACCGATAAGCCACATTCTGATGTCGAATGATTGGTACACCACCCTGTCTTCTTTCGTGGGCATAGTCATAAGCCATATCATAGGCCGCCTGTGCAGCACCTGTAAAAATTGCACCCATCAGGCTATTCGCTTCGCTGTGAATGGCATAGACCGCCTTTTTNAAATCCCCAGGTTCAGCAATCATNTGTTCTCTTGGCAGTCGCACATCATCAAAATAAATCTCACCCTGATTGAGTGCTCGCTGACCCAGCTTATCAAGNGGTTTGCCCCTGCTGATGCCGTCGTGNTCTAGCGGAACAATAACCACGCATCCTTTCGCATCATCAGGCCCGGAACCTGTATCAGCAGCCGCGAAGAGAATACAGACTTCGGCAATAGTGCCATTCGATACCCAGGCTGATTTTTGTCCGTTAATTACTAGCTCATCACCATCAATCTTTACAACGCAATTTGGTTTGCCATACTCTCCGCCCGTAGCAAATATCTGCTTATTGGGATCAAGGCTGTCAGAACCATGATCAGGTTCTGTAATTCCCCAGCATCCGAGAACAGTATCCGGGAAACGGCTTAGCATCGCCTCATTGCCGTACATCCATGACATGTACTGGGGCAGGAATCCTGCACCACAGGAAATCGCCAGTCCGGCATCTCCCCAGCCAAGCACTTCCATGGCCATGGGAAAGAGACGCGATCTTTCTTCAGGTGACAAAGATTGCAGTGTCTCAAGATTCAGACCCAGCTGAAGATATTGCTCACGAAACGCCCAGAAAGGCGAATCCGCGGCTGCAACTTCCTCTGGTGTCATCCGATCCAGTTGCTGGCCCACAGGACGCATGACTTCCCTTGCGAACTGCCATAAGGTATCAAGAAATCCGGTCTCAAGATCTGAAAGCCCCGCCTCCGCTCCCATAGGACCCAGTTTCACTTTGGGNGTATCTGCCCAGTCAAAAACAGCCATACTCATTCTCCCGCGTTGAATACGATTTGGAGGTGACACGGTAGTCTTTTTATGTGGTGAAGACCAACCCGTCCTCCGTTTTTTTAATGGATCTGAGTTGAATGGCACTTGCTTAAGCGCTCATTCGAGATGCTCCTACGAGATGCTCCTACGAGATGCTCCTAAGGGGTTCCGGGCCGGGATTCCGAGGTGCAGGTAATCATGAGCCTCATCTTCTGCCGTGGATCACCTGTTGCGCTGATTTCAGCTCTGCGTGGTCTTAGTACATCAAAGATGTGATAGACCGCCGTTGACCCATCAGCTTTTTCNAATGTCTGTATTCCCATTTCGCCGAAGTCGCCAGTCACCCTGTCATCCAGTTTTAAGACCGCACCATCGTGCCATGCCGCAACCAGATAGCNCCTTTTGACCTTGATGATAGTGAATTCACCACAGGCCGAATCTTCAATTATTTTGCCCTCTGCACCAGATACGCCGAAAGGTACGAAGGCAGTAAAAACAAGCAGGAGCATTCGCACAAATCTAACCATACAGGTAANGGACATGTTGATTACAAGCGTATTTCTTGATTCTGCTTTCGGGAAAAACAAGTTTACCAGCATGTCGATTGACCCGAGATGTTCTTAAGTCAGACACTACACCTTTTTGTATNCGCTGCAAGCTTCATCAAGGTGTCANCTACTATTGTTACCAATCAAGAGANCGNCTCCTTTTGTTAACCTGGTTATCCAGTCAGTGCCTGCGGCTTACATCCTTAACCCTGAATCAGANTNTACATGANACGNAATCATGTAAAATGGCTCCGGATACCGAATCTAACNACCAGAACAAATCGANCCGGGAGACAAAATGNCAGGAGCAAAAAACTTCCTACGGATAACCTTCCTGTTTTCTTGTGTTTTCATAATAGAAACTCCNGCAATTGCATCAGAATCAAACGAAAGACCTGCTAATATCATACTGATTCTGGCAGATGATCTTGGCATCAACGACACGGGCATTTATGGCAGTGAAGTCATAAAGACACCCAATATCGATAACCTCGCCAGGGGCGGCATTCGCTTCAGTCAGGCTTATGTTTCACATCCCGTCTGCAGCCCATCACGAGCCGGACTTATGACCGGACAATACCAGCAAAGACATGGCTGGGAATTTAATCCCGCACGCAGAGACCGGGAGACAGGCATGAATACCGGTGTGCGAACCATTGCTGAATCACAAAAATCGTTCGGCTATGCAACGGGCATGGTTGGCAAGTGGCATCTGGGTCACAAACGTCCTAATCATCCTCTGAACCGTGGTTTCGATGAGTACTTTGGTGTCCTCGATGGCGGCACAAGTTACATTAATTCAGAAGTCCCGGGCACAGAGCACGGCTCATTACGTGGAGAACCAGCACCTACCATCCGACTGAATCAGATCGTCAGGGGATTTGATGAAATCACGGTTGACGAGTACTTGACTGATGTCTTCACAGACGAGGCTGCTGCATATATCGAGAACCACAAAGATGCGCCCTTTTTCCTCTATCTCAGTCACATAACACCACATACGCCCCTGCAGGCCACAAAGAAGTACCTCGATCGTTATCGGCACATCGAGGACGTCCGCTCAAGAGTCTACGCAGCCATGGTTTCATCGTTAGATGACAGTGTGGGAAAGGTAGTCAATACACTGAAATCAACCGGTCAATATGAAAATACCCTGATCGTTTTTATGAGTGACAATGGTTGCGCTGGTTACATCCAGGATGCCTGCTCTAATGCACCTTACGCCGGATATAAACGCTATCACCAGGAAGGAGGCATACGGACACCACTGATCTTCAGCTGGCCTGCAGGACTTTCTTCTGGAGAGATATATGAGTACCCGGTCATTACCCTGGACCTGATGGCAACTTTTGCCGCTGTATCGGGACAGCAAATAGATAGTAAAGACAGTGTGAATCTCCTGCCCTATCTGAAAGGCAGACTTAAAAAGGCACCACACGATTATCTTTTCTGGCGATCAGGACCCACGATTGCGGTCAGAGACGATCGATGGAAGCTGATCAGATACAACAAGACCGACTTCACCACAGCTGACCTTGACAACACGGGTCGACTGACAGCACCAGAAAACGGATGGACGACGGAATCACCCATGGGTCAGGTAACGCTTCTCTACGATTTGCATAATGATCCAGGTGAAACTGCCAATCTGGCAAAGACTCATGCAGAAATAGTGGCACGTCTGGCAGCGCGGCATTCCGGATGGGCAAACGAATTGCAGAAGGGCGCTATATTACCNGCAATACGATCAACTCTGGCGGAAATGCACGGTGANCCTGTTCAGCTGATATTCTAGTACAACTGCCGTTCTCAGCTCTTCTGTGGCGCGAAGNNCTNATCNATGTTTCTTGCAGNGGCNAGGAAATATACNATCNNNGGCAAACAGATATTTTNGTNTTAAGGTNCAGATGACAGNCCGACACTTTTGCATTCGTCTGACCATCGTGATGGCNATTCTATCTTCAGCAGTATCCGCACCTTTANCNCAGGCACAGACAAGCCTGGTGATGNTTGGTAGCGGNAATCCGAACGCCGACCCGGAGCGCTCTGGATCTGCACTTGCCATCGTGGTCGATGATCGCTCGTATCTGGTTGATGCCGGACCATCCTCTTGCNGAGCAGAGAGTATCTGTATCTCGTAGTGATTCAGGGGANCCACTGGGTCAGTTTTTGTCTNTATCATCTGAAATATNCTTTCGATATTATCACTAAATCTGGAATATCATTTCNATAATAGTTCGTATTTCACCAACAAAGAAAGCCCATTCCAGCTAATCAGGTATAGACTGATATTCACACACATCTATATGATGGAACTATGGACAGTTATAAATTCGCACCGGAAATCGAGACTGCTTCAAGAGATCATCTGAAAGCGATTCAGCTTGAAAAACTGAAGCCCATTCTGACTCATGCATTTAGAAACGTACCCCACTATGCCAGCTCGTTTGAGAAGGCGGGTGTTNAACCAGATGATCTGAAAAATCTGGATGAGCTGACCAAATTTCCCCTCACGGTAAAGGACGACCTTCGTGACAATTATCCATTCGATATGTTTGCCGTGCCAAGGGAGGAGATTATCCGTATCCACGCGTCATCCGGGACAACCGGCAAGCCGACGGTNGTNGGNTATACCAACGATGATCTGAACCTCTGGAGTGATCTGATGGCACGCACCCTCGCCTGTCTTGGAACTCGTCCCGGNGATATCGTGCACAACGCATACGGCTATGGTCTTTTCACCGGTGGCCTGGGTGCACATCAGGGAGCCGAGCGNCTNGGCTGTTCAGTTGTTCCTGTCTCAGGTGGGCAGACCGAAAGGCAGATCGTCCTCCTTAAGGATTTTGGCGCTCGTGTTCTGTGTGCAACACCTTCATACGCGCTCAACATCGCAGAGGTTGCTGAAAGGGAAGGCGTGGATTTGCGGAATGGCCCGCTTGCAGTCGGAGGATTCGGTGCTGAACCCTGGAGTGAGGAGATGCGTCACGAACTGGATGAAAGGCTGGGAATAAAGGCGGTCGACATATACGGTCTCTCTGAAATCATGGGGCCTGGTGTTGCAGTTGAATGCAGTGAAGTCAGAAATGGTCTTCACGGTTGGGAGGATGCATTCATATTCGAAACCATCGACCCGGAAACCGGCGACCAGGTACCGGAAGGTGAACCCGGTGAACTTGTTATCACAACCCTCGGAAAATGGGCTCAACCCATGATTCGATATCGAACCCGTGATATTACCCGTCTTGATACAACTCCCTGCGATTGCGGGCGCACCCATGTGCGCATCATGAGAATAATTGGCCGCAATGACGACATGTTGATCATCAGGGGAGTCAATCTCTACCCCTCTCAAGCCGAAGCGGCTCTTCTGACTGTTAGTAACATCGCACCGCTCTATCAATTGGTTGTCACCAGAGAAGGGATTATGGACACCTTGACGATAGAAGTTGAAGCGGCGCCTGGAATAGAAGAGAAGGAGTATGCAGCTATTGGTAAGGAAGTCGTANGACAATTGAAGTCGAGAGCGGGAGTGACCTGTCGTGCCGTGGTTCTGGCGCCAGGTGTTGTGCCACGATCCGAGGGAAAAGCCATTCGAGTCAAGGACATGCGCTAGACGTTTGGCAGGGAAAAGTCAAATTTGACACTGATTGAATCAAACGTCACTCTCACTCCCTGGAGCCACTAAACAGTAATATTNGCCAGAGATACCATGAAACAGATCAAATTAGGANACGCCGAAGAAGNTCCTTCCTTTTCAGATGTACAGGTTGCAGGGGAACAACTGCCTCCGCTGATGGGAAACGAGGCTATTGCCAGAGGCGCATGGGAAGGGGGGGTCAAAATTGCTTCAGCCTATCCTGGGACGCCAAGTACCGAGATTCTGGAGAGTATCGCCGAATTCCCCGAAAGCGACATCGCAGCGGAGTGGGCGCCGAACGAGAAAGTTGCATTGGATGTTGCCATCGGCGGTTCCTTTGCTGGAGTCAGATCACTGACTTCAATGAAACATGTCGGGCTCAATGTCGCATTGGATTCACTCATGTCGATGACCTACATTGGCGTTAACGGCGGACTGACCCTTGTCGTATGCGATGACCCGGGAATCCACAGTTCTCAAAACGAACAGGATACCAGGCTGATTGCTCAACTCGCCACGGTCCCGGTACTGGAACCATCTGACGCCCAGGAGGCACTCGATTTTACGCGACTCAGTTTTGAACTCAGTGAGAGATTCGACACACCAGTTATCGTCCGAAGCACTACCCGACTCTCCCATACCCGAAGTCAGGTAAAGCTGGGTAACCGCGACGACATAGAGCCTCTTCCTTTCAATGAGGACGTTGTCAAGAATGTCATGATTCCAGCTCATGCACGCCTGCGTCATCCATTTCTACTCGAACGTGAAGCTAAATTAATAAAACATTTTGGCACAGACGAAATCAACCGGATTGAACCGGGCACCGCCGATTACGGCATCATAACGAGTGGAATCTGCTATTCCTATGTGAAGGAAGTTGCACCGACGGCTCATGTATTGAAACTGGGTGCAACCTGGCCCCTTTCGGATGTATTACTGCGAAATTTTTGTAGATCAGTTAACCGTGTGCTGGTTGTGGAGGAGCTCGAACCAGTTATCGAGAATGCCATCCGCCGTCTCGGTATAGAAGTAGAGGGTAAATCCCTATTCCCACGAATGGGTGAATTCTCTCCCGATTCAGTCCAGCAGGGATTGGAGAAGGCGGGGCTTTTACCCAAGAAAAAACGTATGCAAGCTTCAGAGGATACCACCCTGAAAAGACCACCGGTTTTATGTGCTGGATGTCCGCATATGTCAGGATACATGGCGATCCGGGCCACCAATGCCCGGGTTGTCGGGGATATCGGTTGTTATACACTGGCTGCCATTGAACCACTTAAATCCATTGACACAACAGTTGCCATGGGTTCGAGTATCGGCAATGCCACAGGCATGTGGAGAGCCGGAACAGAAACAAAGCCCATCGTTGCCACGATTGGCGACTCTACCTTCCTGCATGCTGGTATCCCGCCGCTTATCGATGCCGTCTACAATCGGGCCAATATTACCGTGGTATTACTCGATAATCACATTGTGGCAATGACAGGTGGTCAGCAAAACCCCTCCACTGGTATCAATCTGCGGGGAAACGAAACAGAGCGTGTTGATCTTGAGCAACTGGTACGGGCGCTGGGTGTAAAATGGGTAAGAGTTGTTGACTCCTACAATCTGGGGAATATGTACCAGCATATGCAGGAAGCAATTCGGTACCGCGGCGTTTCTGTCGTCATATCAGATCGTCCCTGTGTACTTGACCCGGTTAAGATCAAAGCACCGGCGTTTATCGTACAATCAGCGCCCTGTACAGCATGCCAGTCCTGTATGAATCTTGGCTGCCCTGCTCTCGTCTGGACTGATGAGATGTACGATGGCCACCACAAGGTAGATATCAACAGTGAACTTTGTATGGGCTGCAGCCTCTGCGCTCAAATCTGTCCAACCGACGCAATCAAGCCTGAACACCTAGTCCTTTGACAATGAAGCAGCAGTTAAAAGAAGAACTCCCGTCAAAGGTTACCGGACCCTGCAACGTCCTCGTTGTCGGGGTTGGTGGACAAGGTGTCGTAATGATATCGAAAGTGCTGTCAACACTCTGCCAGCAGCAGGGATTTGTGGTTAAACAGAGTGAAGTTCATGGCATGGCCAAGCGGGGCGGCTCGGTATTCAGTCATGTTAGATTCGGAGATCACATCTATTCACCCACCATCCCGGAAGGCGAGGCGGATATCATCGTGGCTCTGGAATGGGCGGAGGGATTGCGCTGGTTGCCCTATCTGAAATCTGAAACGGGAACCCTTATCGTCGATACTCAACAGATTGTTCCCCCATTTGCCTGTCGAGATCGTCGCGTAAACGCCAGACTGGGATATGTCGACAAGAGCCTCAAGGAGATCATTGAACAGATCCCCAACAGCATGGCAATTGACGCAGTTGATTTGGCGACTGACGCTGGCGTACCAAAGGCTGCAAATACTGTCCTGCTTGGTGCACTTTCGACTGCGCTGAACTTTGACCCGGAAGCCTGGAAAGCAGTCATTGAGGATACCGTTCCCCCGAAAACAATCTCTGGAAATCTGCAGGCTTTTGAATCCGGGCGATCAAGATCACTGGCCCTTGAGCAGGAGATACCTTCTGAAAGCTATCCGGATAAATCGGATGCCACCCGTCAGATGCCTATCTACAAACCACGGCTGGAGATTACCGGGGACTGGTGCAAGAGTTGCGATATCTGCGTACGTTTCTGTCCGGAACGTTGTCTTCGATTAGACAAACAACAAATTGTCGAATTATTTGAACCAGATCTGTGTACAGGTTGCCGGATGTGTGAGTGGTTATGTCCTGACTTCGCCATCAACGTACATCTGGATACCGAGCATACGATAGAGTCTGGAAAATGAGCAAGCTGACG
The DNA here is from genome assembly GCA_002725285.1 of Gammaproteobacteria bacterium. Classification (GTDB taxonomy): domain Bacteria; phylum Pseudomonadota; class Gammaproteobacteria; order Pseudomonadales; family Azotimanducaceae; genus JAHRVQ01. Next base: position 188,295 of record PBRC01000004.1, read on the forward strand.
AACCTCCAGGGGAACAGAGCCTGCGCGCTCGGTGCCATCAAAGCTGGCTGCAGATTCTATGCGGGGTACCCAATTACTCCTTCTTCCGAAATCGCCGAAAGTATGGCAAAGGAACTACCAGCCGTGGGCGGTACTTTTATTCAAATGGAAGATGAAATCGCATCGATAGTCGCGGTCATTGGGGCTTCTGCAGGGGGTGTCAAAGCAATGACAGCGACGAGCGGTCCGGGCTTTTCACTCAAACAGGAGAACATCGGTTACGCCTCGATGACAGAGATACCCTGTGTGATTATCAATGTTATGCGCGGCGGCCCAAGTACCGGGATGCCAACCCGCCCCTCTCAGGGTGACATCATGCAGGCAAGGTGGGGAACTCACGGCGATCATCCGTCGATAGTGCTGGTACCCTGGTCAGTTGAGGAAGTCTATACAGAAACTCAGCGCGCTTTTAGCCTCTCAGAAGGCCTTAGAGTTCCTGTAGTTGTCATGTTCGATGAGTCAATCGCACACCTGATTGAATCAGTGGATCTTTCATCAACAACATCCGAAACCAGCATGGTCCGCAAAAGAGCTGAAGGTGCCCCCGAGACTTTCGAACCTTACGCCACCACGGATGATTGTGTTCCACCAATGGTGCATCCCGGAGATGGGCTTCGAACCCATACTACGGGCCTGACCCATGGTACGGATGGATTTCCTACCCAGGACCCTGAAACAGCTCAGATTGCCGTGCAGCGCCTGATCGACAAGATAGAAGTAAATCATTCCAAAATAGAGAGATATGAATCTTATGACTGTAAAGGCGCTGACGTTGTCATCGCAGCTTATGGCATCACTGCGAGAGCAGCCCGTTACGCCCAGGAGCGGTTGACAGCCCGGGGAATAGCGTGCGGCGTATTCAGACCACAAACCGTATGGCCTTTTCCGGAGGCAGGATTCCGGGAATCAATCAAATCAGCCAGGTATGTCCTGACTCCGGAAATGAATGCAGGACAACTTATAATGGAGATCGAGCGCCTCGCATCACCTGATAAAACAGTGATCGGGCTTAATCGTTATGATGGTGAATCCATCAGTCCAAACGCAATGATAGATAAGATCGAGGAGTTGCTTGGTGAGTGACAAGAAAATTCCAATAGCAAACACTGACATGAGTGACGATGAGTTCGATATTCGTGACTACCTGCGTTTGGATCTATTCCCGCATTTTATGTGTCCTGGTTGTGGTCATGGCATTGCCATGCGAGCACTGCTGTGGGCGATCCACGAGGAGGGCATCGACAAGGATAAACTTGCTATTGTGACCGGTATTGGGTGCTCCGGTCGCGTCGGTGCCTATATCGATGCCAATACGTATCACACAACCCACGGTCGCCCCCTGCCTTTTGCCACGGGCCTGAAACTGGCCAGGCCTGATCTGCACGTTATTGTCGTTACGGGGGACGGTGACTGTCTTGCCATTGGCGGCAATCATCTGATCCACGCCTGCCGACGTAATCTGGACATTACCTGCCTGATGCTTAACAACGAAACCTACGGTATGACCGGTGGTCAGGTATCACCTACAACCAGTGATGACAGATTCACAACAACGACACCCGCCGGAAATTTTGAACCGGCATTCGATCCCTGCTCTCTTGCCACGGGCGCGGGTGCAACTTTTGTCGGGCGCGAACTGACCTTGCAGTGTCCGTCACTTAAGAACCTGATCCGTGAAGGTATGTCCCACACTGGCTTTTCCTTTATTGAGGTCTTATCAGACTGTACCGAGATCTATGGTCGAAAGAACGACCTTGGTGAATCTGCCGAGATGATTATGGGGCAAAAATCAGCCTATCGTTCTGAAAACTATGGTTTTCAGCATAACGAAACCTTCCAGCCCGGTACTATTAATACCGGCATTTTGCACAAAGATGACAGACCAGAATACGGGGAAACGCTTCATGCCCGAAGGCAGGTTAAATCATGAGTGGTATCGAGATTCGCTTCAGCGGCAGTGGCGGGCAAGGACTTCAACTGGCTGCCAAGATTCTAGGAGAGAGACTCTCGGCGGAACAGCGGTATGTAGCAATTTCCCAGGGTTACGAACCTACCTCGCGCGGTGGTCTCAGCAGAGCTGATCTCGTCGTCAGCGACTCGGGTGAAACGGCTTATCCACTGGTTGCAAAACTCGATTATCTGGTGATCCTGGATCAGATTGCAGTACCTGCCAGTAGGGGGTTCATACAATCAGATACACTGGTTATCGCCGATTCAGAACGGGTAACCGAACCACCAACAGATGCAGAAAAGTGCCTGATGTTGCCTTTGATTAAGGAAGCGCTGGCGGCTGGAACGATTCGAGCAGTCAATATCGTTTCACTCGGTGCGCTGATCAGCTGTTCTGGAATCTGCGATCCAAAAGCATTGACTGATCAGATCAGAAACAGTGTTCCTCAACGTTTTGTCGATATGAACATCGATGCCTTTGATCGAGGATACCAACTGGGAGTCCAGGAGACTGCCAGTGCGACTGGTCACTAATATACACCGCTCGGTCGTTAACCGTACTTTTCTTCTAAGTATGGCTTTATGTTTATTTGTCGCCGGATGCATTGACAGCACACATCAATCTAACAATTCTACTGATGTTCCGGTTACTACAGCAGAACTTCCTGAATTGCTCCCACTTCAGACTCTGCTAGCACCAGCCGAGTATGTCGCACCTCAGATCAGCCCGAATGGTCGTTGGATTAGTTATATTGCTCCATTGGATGGTGTTCCCAATTTCTTTGTGGCGCCTTCAGATCAACCCAAAAGTGGGCAAGCCGTTACCAGCTTCACCGATCGAGGTGTGCAAGCCACTGACATAAGCGGCGTGGTGATGTATTCATGGCACGCCGACAGTGAGCACATTATCTATCCAGTGGATTATGATGGAGATGAGAACTGGGACATCCATATCGTCAATATCGTTTCCGGTGAAGAACGTAATCTCACACCATCACCCGGCATAAAAACCCAGATCATCGCATCCGATCGAAACTCCCCGAACGAAGTCGTTATCCTGGTGAACGAAAGGCATCCCATGTTACCTGATGTTTACCGCCTTAATCTGCAGACAGGTCTGCGTGAGAACATTCTTATGAATCCAGGGAAGGTCCTGGGATTTCTCGCTGATGACAATCTCAAACTCAGATTGGCCGTCGCAATCAATGCTGAAGGTGGAATCGACATCTCGCGGATATCTGATGATAAGGAATTCGATACTTTTATGCAGATCTCGGCAGAAGACCTGCCAGCACTGACCACCTCGAGCTCTCAGAAAATCATCCGTCTGAATCAGAGCAATGAACATCTCTACCTCTATGACGTGGAAGGTCGGGACACTACCGCTTTTATCAGTCTGAATCTTTCATCCGGCGAAAAGAAAGTCATCGCACAGGACAAGCGAGCAGATCTTGCTGGGATTCTTTATGAACCTCTGACCAACAAACCCCTTGCCTACGCGACCAACTGGACCCGCACATCGTGGCATGCAATTGATTCCTCGGTGGCACCCGATATCGAGTTCTTAAACCAGGCGGCAGAAGGTGACTGGAACGTGGTCAGCCAGACTGACGACAACAACAAATGGATAGTACAGGACATGCTGTCACATAAACCTGTTCGCTTTTTTATCTATGATCGAATCAGGAAGTCCTCTGATCAACTCTTCACAAGCACACCAGCGCTTGAAGGCCTTCCTCTGTCGAAGTTACACCCCTACATTGTGCAGACTGATGATGGTCTGGATCTGGTCTCGTACCTTTTACTGCCACCCTGGACGGATCCTGATGAAGATGGCCGACCCTCTGAACCACTGCCAGTCATTGTGCTGGTTCATGGCGGGCCAAGTGACGAGCGCGCACAGTTTGCCTATGGTCCTTTCCTGCACTGGCTGGCGAACCGCGGCTATGGAATCCTCTATGTTAACTTTCGCGGATCAGCCGGTTTCGGCAAGGCATACATGAATGGCCAGACCCGGGAGTGGGGCGGCAGGATGCACCAGGATATTCTTGATCAGGTGGACTGGGCAATCCGTGAGGAGATTGTAGATCCAGCAAAAGTTGCGATCCTGGGTGGTAGTTACGGCGGTTATGAAGTCCTGGTTGCCATGACCATGACTCCCGAGAAATTTGCCTGCGGTATTGATCTTGTGGGACCCTCAAATCTTGAGATATTTATGCCACACTGGGATGTGGATCGAATGTCGGTCGTTCTGGGTGATCCCAGAACCGAGGAAGGCAGAGCTTTTCTGCGTTCCCGTTCACCGATCAATTTTGCCGACCAAACCCGACACCCTATTCTGATTGGTCAGGGAGCAAGAGACTCGCGTGTGCCTCAAGATCAGTCAGACATGATCGTCGATATCATGAACAAGAACGGCACCGCTGTTACCTATGCACTGTACCCGGATGAAGGTCACGGTCTGATGCGGACCGCCAACAGTTTCTCATTCTGGGCCATGAGTGAGGTATTCCTCGCGGGATGCCTGGACGGTCGCAGCTATCCTATTGGTGATGCACTTGAAGGTTCCAGCGTCGAAGTACCCGTTGGTGCCGAGCTGATACCTGGGTTGACCGAAGCGTTAAACAAGCAAAACAGACAGCCCTGAACAGACAGTTTGTCTAAGCCACAGCCGATATCTTATTCGGCACCGGGAACTGAAAGTCATGAAGAATTATTTCATTCCACATAAAATCCATCGGATGTGGCGTATATTCCACTTCAACATCAATAACGGCAGGTTTCCCTGCATCCATCGCACGCTTAAACGCATCGGGTAGTTCATCAATGCCCGTAACGCTCTGTCCGTGGCATCCAAACCCTTCCGCTACTTTGGCGAAATCCACCTTGGTCAATTTTGTGCCGAAATTGGGATTCTCAAGCATTTCACCAAACGGCTTATACATGCCCCAATAACTGTCGTTGAATACAACAACCACAATATTAAGTTGATATCGTGCAGCAGTCTCCAGTTCCTGAATGGTGCATCCAAAAGCACCATCCCCGGTGATACAGACAACCGGGCGGTCAGGGTGAGACAATTTTGCCGCGTTGGCAAAAGGCAAGCCGAAACCCAGATGACCCATGCCTGGCTCGGCTAACATAATGTGAGTATCGGATGGCTGAATGAAGGTGGTATTCCACATCATCGCCTGACCACCATCAAGTACGGTGATTGCTTTCTCAGGTATCAGGTCACTCATGGCTCTGGCAACCGTGGCTTCGTTAAGAACGCTGCCGCCGCCAACAACTTTGGCATTTGCACTTGAATCTACAACGTCTCGATAGTTCTGATGGTAGCTCTGAGTTGATGGCAACCAGTCTGCATCTATCGCCAGATCTGAACCTTCCAACATTTCGAGCACGGCCTGCAACGTGGATCTGGCATCTCCAACCAGACCCAGATCCACCGGTGCAACTTTGCCAATTGACTCACTGTCAATCTCAATCTGGATAATTTTCTGGCCATCAGGTTTTGGGTATACGGGTGGCTTGTGAACCGGATTGAATGTGGAAAATTTACTACCAACCGCAAGTACCAGATCAGCCTGCCTTGAGGCGTCAAGCGTTGCCTGACCTGCGATCAGCCCACCGGAGCCGATATTGTTGGGATCTTCTGGCAGAAGCACACCTCTTCCCATCACCGTCGTCATAGCCGGAGCGTTGATTCGCTCAACTAATTCTCGAAATTCTTTTACTGCACCGGAGCGAACCACACCGCCACCTGCTATCAGCAAAGGCCTTTTTGCACTTGCCAGTAAACCCGCCGCGCTTCTCACCTCATCACTGCTGGGAACGGGACGCGGAAGCTGAAATGGCGGTACAGTGTCAAGGTCATAGCTGCACAACTGGGTTCCCACATCGCATGGAATATCCAGGTGGACCGGTCCTGGGCGTCCTGACTGAGCAACATGCACAGCGCGCTCGATGAGTTCGGCAGCCCTTTCGGGATGATGAATGCAGGCATTCCACTTAGTGATCGAACGGAACAATCCAAGCTGGTCGGCTGACTGAAGCTGGTCGCGACTGGGATCGATTTCTCTTGCATGGTTCTGACCGGTCAGAACAATCATGGGGATATTGTCGGCATAGGCGGCTGCAACACCAGGCACCAAATTGGTCGCACCTGGCCCTACCGTCGCAAAACATACTCCCAGAGTCCCTGTAATCCTGGATATCGCATGAGCCATATGCCCCGCAGCCTCCTCATGCCGGGTCGTCAAATAGGTAAGTTCCGGATCGGTAGAGGCACCGTTCATCACCAGACCAATCTGCGCTGCCGGTAGTCCACACAGGTAGCGCACACCATGTTTCTTGAGGATAGCCAGTAGTACATCGCTAACGGAACCTTCCATATCTATCTCCTATTCACTTGCAGTAAATCCATATTAAATATCAAGGCTGGCCTGCCCTGACAGTATATCTATCAAACACCCTATTTTGCCAACAGGTAGAGTTGCCACAGATCTTTACGGGTGAAGTGCAGAAACGGCGCAAGGGTAATAACTCCTACCTTACCTATGCTCTTCTCCAGATACTTCAATTCTTCCAACATCGGTTTGATATCGTCTTCTATTTCTGTATCGATCCCATACTCCCGCATCATCAGAATCCCCTTGGCTCGCAAGGCGAGTTCTGTGTAAAGACGAAGATAACAAAGCATATCAGCAACGACTGGCCCTTCGAATTTTTCACGCAGCTCTGTCAGGAAACGACCGATTTTTGAGCTGCTAAACTCACCTGAGTTTATCTGCGCCAGAAGATTCGCATCTTCATCAAAATCAAGGTGAAGCCACTCACTCAGGGAACTCGAACTTTTCTCAAATACGACATATATAATCGGGGGCAGGAATATCATTACACAGATAGTATGGATGATAGGGGAAAGAAAGAAGTGATTGAAAACCGAGTGAATAATGACTGCGACCACAAACCCGGGAAGGAATAGTATCGGATTAATTTTCATTTCCTGTTCAGTCAAAGACTGGGACACAATAGCGAAGATTGATGTAACACCACCATGCATGATCGCCGTACCGAATCCACGAACGATCCAGACACCGGGATTGTCAATTGTCTGTAGCTGCAGATAGTAAATATTCTCGACCAGAGCAAACCCGGCTCCCGCAGCAAATCCTGTGATGGCCGCATCAACCAGAAATCCTATTCGATGTCTGTAGAGCAACCAGACAACGATGGATGCTTTCAAAGTTTCCTCCACCAGTGGTGCAACGTAGCGAGTCAGTTGAACCGACTCAAGCGAGAATATCACTGCCAGAAAAGTATTTACAAAGTAACTACCAATCGCTGCAAGCCCACCACAAAATATCACTGAAACGACATAGCGGACGCCAACCAACTGGTGACTATCCATGTATCTGAGTATTACAAGGAAAATCAGAACAGGAAACAGGCCTACCGGCATGCTGATAATTTCTGCACTATCCATAAAACTGATAAAATCAGGGAGACGGCGGGTTATTCTGCCAAATAGCTCACAGCGATTACAGTACTTTCAATGACAACATCCATTCGGTTTCATTGTCCTGACCAGATTCAAAACCGACCGCATAACCAATGGAAAGCGTCATAGGCAGGCGATGTGCCAGCGTAAAGTGCAGGTCAACCTGAACACCTGTGGTCGAAACTCTCCGATCATTCCTTCCATCCGGATCAGCCCACAACGAGCCCACGAACAGGGCTGGCCTTAGCCAACTGAGGAAAAGCCCAGGTGTGCCGACCTCACGGAATCTTTTTGGGGGCAAATTCCATTCTAGCACCGCCTTACCGAAAGTCTTGGCACTGACCTGGTCGATTTCAAAGCCGGGCATGCTGTAATATTCCCGGTAACGCTTGATCTCACTATTATCAACATAGTTATTGCCATAACCACCAAAGTAATAGCTGGTTAGAGGATTGAGCCTGTCACCGTCTGCGAAACCAATATCGGTGTACAACCAGATAGAAGAGTGCTTCCAGGGTAAGGCGAAACCTGCATCAAATCCGGCTCGCAATTTTTGTGTGGATTCCCCTTCTGCATGGTCACTTTTTAGTACAAGATCCCATTCGAATCCTTTTTCATGGTCAACAGCACCCAAAGATTTAAGGGTGTGTTTATAGATAAGTGCAATTTCTGCAGACAGGATATCTTCAAATTGAAATGTGGAAACGTTCTGGTTAGAGGGTAGCGTATCAAGCCCGGTAAAGTACTCCAGATCTGCCGTTAGCATCAGTTCTCTTGGTGTGTCGTAGATCAGCGCTTTCTCATACCCAATGAGGAGTGCGTCACCCTTGCGACTATATTCAGTGGGGCCAAACAAGTCGTAGAAGTCCGCATCATTATGCCAGTACTGGAAATGCCAGTTCAGCGAAGAATACTGGGCGTTAAAGTGCAATCTCTCGTCGCTTTCGGCATTACTGTCCAGCGTATATGAAGCTGTCAATTCAAACTTGTGGAATTGTGCCGGATCGGAATAGTTAAAGTGCCAGCCGAAGGCTGTATCGTCTCGATATCCCTCTAGCACCGGATACGCTGAATGAAGCGCCAGCTCCTTGGCAGGACGGTATTTTGATTCCCCGGCTACTGGATTTTCGGGTGTAGAACGGAAGGACTTGATTACTGACCAATCCTTCACAACCGGGTGTTTTTTGACAATTTCATTACCAAGAAAGGTAATGGCGCTGAGATCATCCAAAACGACCGGGTCAATGACCGCCGGTATAAATCCCTGCCCAGTGTATTCAAATACGATAAGCGTACCATCAGATCTTGGGATAGGTTTAAAGAACCCTGTTTCAGCATTACTAACCGCTTCCAACTCACCTGTTGCCCACTCGAAGCGAAATATATTTGAAACACCGGTGTAGAACGAACTCCCAAACAGATATTTGCCATCGGGAGAGAATACAAAACCTTCCGGAACGGTGGGTCCAAAATCAAATTGAGCTACCGGTTCGATTTTACCTGCGAGAAGTTCTTCAGTTTTGTAAACCTGAAGATGCTGAGTTCCATCGATTTCAGCTTTAGAGGTAGAAAGTAAGCCGCCGTCTGGTGAGATATCCATTTCGTAAGGTACTTCACCATATGACCAGGTATGAAGTTCGTTCCAGTCATCATATGGATGTGGAATGCGAACCAGGCTCACGTAGCCATTGAGGTGCCGCAATCCCCAAAGAGACCGGTCAATTTCATTGAAGACAATGTCACCGATACGGGCATCTCTTATCAGGAGTTCTTCTTCGCCTGATGCCAGATTAACTGACATCAGGTCTCGATAGGATTTGTTGTCCGCGGTATAGAAAAGTCTGTTATTGGCTGAATCGTAGGCTGGGGATGTTACTGTAAAACTTCTTGGTCCCTTAATATCGGTGATTCTTTTCAATTCACCAGTATCTACATCTATCGTACCAATATGGGCCACCACACCGGGATATCGAAAAGCACCAATCAGAGTCTTTTCATCTTCCGTGAGAAATGCCCTCGATGTGGATCCAAGTGCCTCATCTCTCAATCTTTTTCCAGCTGTTAGGGGAGTTTCATGGACTTTGACCAGATTCTTCTGCTGGAACTCTTTTTCCCAGTCGATCCAGTCCTGCCACGCAGACTCCAGCGATAGTCCAAAAACCTGCTCAAACTGCTTCGTATAGTATCGCTCACTTCCCTCATCTCGCTTCATCCATTCGATGATCTGATCTGGTGAGTAAACAAACGAAAGGTAGCTGATAAATCTTGTGCCATACAGATAGGCATTGACACCTACCTGAAAATCTATGCTGACACCTTCTGAGACAATACCCAGATTGCTGTAGAAGTATGCATCATCTCGGACCATTGAACGAAACACCATCTCGTCGTAGGCTCCCTGAGCCCTGCCAACACCACCGGACATCCAGGTCTCAAGAAATACGGCAGTACCTTCCAAATACCATCTGGGTGAACTCATCCGCGGCACCGCTAAATAGTTGTAGAAGATCGATTCAGGGTGCTGATCTGATTGTCGTGGTTTGCCTCTGAAAAATTTCCGCCAACGAGCATCTTGCTGATTCCAGCCATCCATTGTAGCGATATGGACTAATTCATGATTCATCAGCATGAAAGTCCTTTCGGCACCAGGGGAAGTTTCAAATGTTCTGCTCGTGGGTGCGATGTAAACGGTCACACCGTTACCCGGTGAAACTCCTGCACCCGCATTTCCGTAATCACTGAGGTCTGTCAAAATAACCGTCGATTTGTCCCACGGTTGCCACTCAAACTTTGATTTCTGAAACGCCAGCGAATTGTGAAAACTCCTGGACATGTGAGGAACCAGATAAGTCTGAACCGGATCAAAATAAAGCATTCGGACATCCTCGGTTTCAAGCATGTCCATTTCAAAAGTTTCTGCTTTACTGATAACAGTAAACAGGATCAGCGATATAAAGGGGATTATTCTGATCAGGCGCATTATTTTCTCTTTACACAATAAAGGAGCAGTCGCCCGAAGAACGACTGCTCTATATTGTCTTTAAAGAAGTTGCGGATCAACTATTGTTGATTACTGCGTTGCGCTTCCCTGAAGGCGTCTCGACCCATCGCTTCGCGGAAGGCATCCCGGCCCAACGCTTCGCGAAAGGCATCATTCCTGAATGCTTCACGGAAGGCGTCACTTGCCATGGCTTCGCGGAAGGCATCTCGGCCCATCGCTTCACGGAAGGCATCCCTACCAAAAGCTTCACGAAACGCATCTCTACCCATTGCTTCACGGAACGCATCATTAGCCATAGCTTCGCGGAAGGCATCCCGACCCATCGCTTCCCTGAAAGCATCGTTGGCAAGGGCTTCGCGGAAGGCGTCTCGACCCATCGCTTCACGAAACGCATCTCTTCCCATTGCTTCACGGAAAGCGTCATTGGCAAGGGCTTCGCGGAAGGCATCTCGGCCCATCGCCTCACGGAAGGCATCTCGGCCCATCGCTTCACGGAAGGCATCATTGGCAAGGGCTTCACGGAAAGCATCTCTACCCATCGCTTCTCGGAACGCATCTCGGCCCATCGCCTCGCGGAAAGCGTCGCTCCTCATGGCTTCGCGGAAGGCATCACTCGCCAGTGCCTCACGGAAAGCATCTCGACCAAAAGCTTCACGGAATGCATCACTTTTCATCGCTTCACGGAAGGCATCACCCTTCAAAGCTTCTCGGAACGCATCTCCTCTCATAGCTTCGCGGAAGGCATCACCCCTCAAAGCTTCACGGAAGGCATCACTTTTCATCGCTTCGCGGAAGGCGTCATTTTTCATCACTTCACGGAAAGCATCACTCCTGAACGCCTGGCGGAATGCATCTCTTCCCAACGCCTCGCGGAATGCATCCCGGGCAAACGCTTCGCGGAACACATCACTCCTGAAGGCTTCGCGGAATGCATCCCGTCCCATCGCTTCGCGAAATGCATCTCGACCAAACGCTTCACGGAATGCATCACTTCTGAATGCTTCTCGGAAGGCATCTCGTCCCAATGCCTCACGGAAGGTGTCTCTACCCATGGCTTCACGGAATGCCTCACTTCGAAGTGCTTCGCGGAAGGCATCTCGTCCCATCGCTTCACGGAAAGCATCTCGTCCCATTGCTTCACGGAAAGCATCACTCCCCAGAGCTTCACGGAAGGCATCTTTAGACATCAATTCACGGAAAGCGTCGCTGGCCATTGCATTGCGGAAGGCATCACTGGCCATTACGCTACGCAAGGCGTCGTTTTCCACAACCAACCTGAACGAGTCAGTCTGCATTAAACGGGACAGTTCTTCATCGCCAAGCGCGACATCGTCTTCAGTCATCTGCTCACCACGATAGCGCTCAGCCTGAACGATCGTACCGGTCACAGATTCCTCATCAACTAAGGGGAATTGCGTATACAGCACGGCTACTGCGACCAAAACCGCAACACCACCGATCACTATTGTTTTTTGTTTGTTTTCCATACTTCTGCCCTCTTGTGTTTCGAGATTATTGCTACTTAGTTACTACTTACGCTTTATTACGCAATAAGTTGGTAGAAATCTACATTTCTTGTTGTTCTATTCCGGGAATTCGTAACTCTTCTATATATGTAACCCCATCCTGAGTAAATTTCACCCTAATAGTTTCATTTATTGGTGCAGAGCCTGCCACATCTGTGGGTATCAGGACCGCATTCATCTCCATCTGGCCAGCACTGTCAACCATGAACGGATTTTCAGCCTCTATTTCAACGGATTCATCCGGTCGAACCAATTTGTAACTATCCGATGGTACCTCTATCGACACCGAGGTATCGGTCGATGAGTTTATCCGTAATTCCAGTGTGAGCCTTTCTCCCGTTGTTTTGAAGCCGACATATGCGTTTAAACCCGGTTCATCAACGTGTATTGAATCCATAGGAATCGGACTTATCATCGTTCCAGTGACTTGTGAAGAATCATCAATATCAGGATTGATTGTCATGGCCTGCCACAGCACGACTGCAACCGTGATGGTAGCAGCCAGTGACAGTGCCGGTTTCAGCCAGTTTGCCCTTTCACTAAGGCGATAACTCAAATCCGAAACATTGGATTCAGCAGCAGACACTGTCAACTGATTAACTATTGCCTCTTTCAGTCCGTTCGGCGGGGGTAGTTCGCGAAACTTTGCCAGTTCTGAATCCAGAGACTTCAATTCATCCTTGTAAGCTTGAGCTTCAGGGTGACCGACGAGGTAATCCGCCAGTATCTCTGCTTCTTCGTGCCCTAACTCACCATCAAGTGACGCGTTAATCAGATCTTGGTATTTCTCTTCAATCATAAGGCGCAGAACTCCTCACTCTGCAGCGCGGACTTCAAGATCTGACGGGCAGAATAAAGGCGGGAACGAACCGTCTTAACCGGGATATCCAGTACCTCAGCCATCTCGTCGTAGCTCAGTTCCATAAAGTGACGCAACACAATGACGGAACGGTAGTCTTCTTGTAGCTTCATTAACATCTGTTGGATCGCTCTGCTCAACTCAACGTTATACATTTTTTCTTCTGGTCCACCGGACTCAGAAGGAATCGCTGCTTCCACGAGACGCGATTCAAAACGCTGCTGTTTCTTGTAGTAATCAAGCGCTTCGTTTACCGCAATGCGGTATACCCAGCTGAAAAACTTAAACTCAGGATTAAACGTATGAAGTTTTTCAAATACCAGGAGAAATGTTGTCTGGGTTGTATCCGCCGAAGCGTCCACGTCGTTCAGTATCCGAAATGCGATGTTGTAGACAGGTCCGTGGTAGTAGTCCACCAACTCCTGCAACGCTTTCTTATCTCCCTTCAGACCAGCCAGAACGAGACTTGCATCCCTTTTTCTCTCAGCTTCTCTATCCATAACTAGATGAACCGAGAGAAAAAGTTGGTGTCGACAAGATTAGTTTTTGAGGGGTGTTCGAAGGTTGCCTGCATGGAGATCAGTTTTAACCTTTACTTGCATTAGCTGGTTTCGATTTCAAACAGTTTATCGAACCCTGAATACTTGAAAATATCGTTTATATGACTGGTAACTCTTATCAGCTTCAATCCACCACTAAAAGGGATAAGGCGTTTGTGAGTTTTTAGAAGAACGCCTAGACCAGCACTTGAAATATATTCAAGTTCCGAAAGATCAATTACAAATTCACTGTCAATACCATCAAGGAAGCGCTCTGCATCGTTTGCCTGCACGGCATCAAGGCGTCCTCTTAACGCAACCAGGCCCACTTCGATCAGCTCAATTTCAAACATTTATCGGGGTTCTTGATATTTTATGAAAGTGATTCTACTCACTCTGTTGCGATAGTCATAGTCTATTGAATCGACCAACTTGCGAACCAGGAATATACCAAGACCACCAGGAGTTCTCTGCTCAATTGGGGCGTTCACATCGACATCATCATGAAGTGTCGGATCAAATCGGTCCACATCATGGTCAGTCAATGCCACCTTGATACCATTGCCTTCCGGATACATCTCTATTTCTATCTGAGCATTGGTTTCTTTGTTGTATCTAACCATGTTGACGAACAGCTCTTCGACCGCGAGATCGACTGTGCCTCTAATATCTGTGCCGATGGAATTTTTGGCAAAAAATCGTTCCGTGCTATCCACTATCTGCTCAAGTTCACCGATATCTCTATTACAGGTCAGCTTCACGTGATCATCCATGTTTTTCACTTTCGATGTACCAGTACAATCGTGATGTCGTCCAACTGTTCAGCTCCTTCACCAAAGGCAAATACCGCATCTAAAAGCCGGTTCTTTAACTCGTCCATGGAAGAACCAGTACATTCTTTAAATATCTGAGCGACCCGATCCTCTCCGAATTGCTCGCCTTCTTTGTTATGATATTCATACACGCCGTCTGATATCACGGCAAAGATATCGCCATGCGCAAGCTTGATCTCAGTCGGCGCGTCCACGGCATCGATATCCAGTATCCCAACAGGAAAACTGGTTGGCGGATGAAATGAACATTCCAAATTCTCCGCACAAAAATGCAACAAGGGACCCTGACCACCGGAATGGTATCTCACAATGTGTGTCTGCCAGTTCAAGAAGCCAACGAATGCCGTCAGGAACTTATTATCTGGCAGGTCTTGATTTAGTTGATTGTTCACATGTATGTATGCCTGATCCAGCGACGCACCGACTCTGAAAGCAACTCTCAGCATCGCATGCATCTGGGTTGCTGACAGCGCAGGTCCGAAACCGTGACCTGTTGCGTCACCCATCAAAATGAAAACCTCGTCACCAAGTGTAACCAGGTCGAACAGATCTCCTCCTGTATACTCTGCAGGAATAAAACCACTGCCGAAATCGTATCCGGGAACAACGGGCATCTCCCCCGGTAATGTCGCAAACTGAATTTCCCGGGCGAGTTCTATCTCTTCATCTAATCTTTCTTTTGCAATCAGGGTTTCGGTCATCTGGGCCCGCTGCAGCGCAACCGCACTCTGAGCGGCCAGGGATAACGCCAACAATTCATCTATATCATCAAACGGCCCCCCGGATTTGTTCAACATTTGTAAAACACCCACCAGATTTTGTTCAAAACCAATCAAAGGGATGCTCAATATTGATTCAGTCTTATAACCCGTTCTCTTGTCAACATCTGGATTAAACCTCGGATCTGTATAGCAATCTCTGACATTAATCACCTTGTTGGTTGCCAGGCACTCGCCAACCAGTCCTTCGCCAGTTTTGACAGTAATCATGGGATGAACTTCCGGAAGATGCATTTCAAGCACATCCCGATTTTCGTTATGCAACCAGACAGAACCCGAATCCGCCTTCATGATATCCAACCCAGCCTGCAGTATTTCAGCCAGCATGGTGGGCAAATTAAAGGGGGCTGAGAGCTTCCGGGTCAGTTCCAAAATTCGCATCAGCCCTTCATTGGGAAGTTGATTTATGTTGGCCTTCAAAGTGGTTTAATCCTGGAGATTCTATGGGTCAGGGATGCAATTCTGTACCCAAAAGTATCAAGTTACCATGGTTGAAACAAATGGATTGAAGTCAGGTATTTGATATCGTGACTATTAATCTGGCGTTCCTCAATGCATTACTATTTTGATGACACACTGAGGTAAAAGGTCCTTCCCGCCTTCAACATCGCGCTCATGAATTTTGCTTAATGAAATCAGCAACTGAACTGTTAAAAAGTTCTGAACATTCCATATTGACTGCATGACCGCCCGGCAAATCTATCAGACTCGTATTCGGCATGTTACTTTCAACATAATCCCGGTATACCTGGAAGCGCTTTTCTTCCTTTCCGCAGATCAGCAGTGCAGGTCTGGTATTTCGATGCAACTCGTCACGGACAGAGATCGTCGAACTGGTATAGGCAACGTTTCTGCCAATCCCTTCCGGATCAATCAGACGAGAATCTGCAACCAGCAATTTCTTTATTTTTTCCGGCAGTCGTTTCGCGTACTTTGGGTGGACCGGTATCTGCTCAATCGCATCGAGCCCACCTTCCTTGAATCTCTCAATTATTTCTTCGGCTGGTCTAACCTCGGGTCGCGAAGAGAAGGCAGACGTGGAATTGGTAAAGATATGGGCAATCGTTTGTTCCGGATACTCATAGGCATAGCGAATGGTCAATCCTGCACCCAGAGAGTAACCACATAGAAACCAGGCCTCCGCACCAATCGCCTGCCTGATTGCATCGAACTCACGTACATAACTGCCCGGAAGATATGACTCTGTATCCTCCGGTGAGGGCGAACGGCCATGACCATAGAGCTCAACTGTTACCGGCGTACATACTTCACTCAACACCTCGAGATTAAACTGCCACTGTGCACGGCTTGAAAGAAAACCGTGGACCAACAGCAACGGAGAACCACTTCCAGGGTGTACTTCATAATGTAGACCTTTCATAGGCCTAGGAAAACATCATCCGGCAAGAGTTGCAATCATGAAGCCCACATCGAGAGTTTGTTACACTAGGCAGGGAATCATCTCAGAACCCATCGCATGATCCTCGAAAGGAGAATCCTATGAGAGCAGTGACATTAGAGCATGGCACACTGACCCTGGTTGAGATGGATGATCCGGTTCCGGGTAAGGGCGAGGTACTTGTCAGGTCGTTAGCCTGCGGCATCTGCGGTTCTGACCTGCATGCGGCCCGATTCACCGATGATTTTGTGAAAACCAGCCGCGAAGTTGGTGGCGGATTCAAACTGACCACTTTTAATCCTGTTGTATTAGGCCATGAGTTCAGTGCTGAAATTATCGACTACGGACCAGAAACAGAACGCAGTCTTGCAGTGGGCTCCCTCGTTTGCTCCGTTCCTGTCCTGCTTCGCTCGCCAACGGAGCCTATCGGGTATTCTGACTCCATCCCAGGCGGCTTTGCCGAATACATGCTGCTTTCTGAATCTCTGATGGAGCCGGTACCTGTTGGATTAAGCGCTGAACTTTCCTCCCTCACAGAACCAATGGCGGTGGGCTATCACGCGGTAAACAAGGCCAAACTTGAAGGTAAGGAGAACGTACTTGTTGTTGGTTGCGGTCCGGTTGGGCTCTCCGTAATCGCTGCACTGAAACAACGCGGGGTTGCCACAATTGTTGCTGCAGATTATTCCTCCGCACGCAGAGGTCTCGCAGAACGAATGGGTGCAGATGTTATTTTCAATCCAGCAGACAACTCCCCCTATGAGTACGAGCCTCTCACCAAAACCAGAGACGTGGTTTACTTCGAGTGTGTCGGTGTCCCAGGTATGTTAGATGAACTTTTTGTCGCCGCGCCCCGAAACGCACAAATTATAGTTGCCGGCGTCTGTCTGCAGATGGATCACAGCAGACCGTTGATCGCAATCAACAAGGAACTCAGCGTTCAGTATGTACTCGGTTATTCCAGAACCGAGTTTAAGCAATCGCTTGATTTCATCAGCACAGGGGAACTTAACGCTGAACCAATGATTACCGGTGAGATCGGACTGGATGGTGTAGCAGAAGCATTCATTTCACTCGCCAGCCCCGATCAGCACGGGAAAATCCTGGTTAAGCCACCCCTTTAAAAAGAGTCTTATTCTCCTTCCAGACCCTCACTCCGTTCTTTCATCATCTTGCGCTCGAGAAATCGTGCGCCTTTCAGGGTGTTGTACATCGAGTAGTTGGCTTCGTGACACGCGTACTCGTACACGCTCTGGTCGCTGCGCTTCCATGCAAAGGAACCACTCCATGGCGCCGTCCATGCGGTTGGGTCATCGACCGTGAAATCGTAGTGCAGATTTCCGTTCTCAAGTAGAGAGAAGCGTTCCACCAGATGGAGGTTTTCATCACCACCGTACAGGCCCGTTAGATGTCTGAAGTTGGTGCTATCCACAATCAGCGTATCACCTTCCCAGTGACCGATGGAATCACCCTGCCACTGCTGTACACCTGCTGCAACGTGTTCAGAATCAAGCCGGATAATGCGAGCATCGTGCACCATCTCCAGCAGAATCATCACATGAGTATCGGTCTGCACGATTCGTTTGAAGTTGTTGTAGGCACCGGACAAACTCGGTGGCCCGGCGCTGAATCCCAGCAGACAACGCTCAGCGAGCCCCATAGTTTCTGGATTATCAAACGGCCCGGGGCCTTCTTCATCCAGCCAGGTAGCCGTACCGGTATTTTTGTGAGTGAATGAGCGAAACGAATTGGCGATCTTTGTCTGACCAGCAGTCGTCATGGGCGGCTGACGTCCATCAGGCGGATCATAAACGATGGACGTACGAAACTTGCCATCTACTTCGGACAGGTCACTCCCAATATCCAGGAAATAATTCGGATACCCTCCCGTTCCACCTTTGCCACCACCAGAGTCACCATCACCCCCAACGACTGGTGGCCCCCGATCAGGATCGGCCGTATCCGGCTGTTTCAGATAAGTGGCTGTTCTCGCGGCAATCTTATCGGCTTCTTCCCGCGTCATATATCGCTTTTCGCTGTAGGCATCGGAACGGTTAAGAGGTGTCAGAGTACCGCTATCATAGACACCGGACAGATCTGGATGACCTGCAGCCGTGCGTTTCACCTTGAAAGTTTCATCCGCGTGAACCGAAAAGATGACCGGTCCGAGCAGCATCAGAATGGCAATACCTTGTGATTTCATTTCATTACATCCAGCCGAATCAAAGCCTAAGCATATCAGTTTGCATCCTTCGCTTTAACAGCTAACGTCCGGTGGTTTGATATGCATCGAAGACACAGGTTGTGTCATTCCGTGTCAGATAGAGAGGCCAATCACCCACCAGGTTAAGGATCGGCCAGCGAGAAAGAAATCTCTGGCACTGTGAACACGCCGGCTGATGGTTAAACCCACCGTCGTAATGACAATGAGGTAAACGACAATGATTACCAGGTCAATTGGGTTCACATGGTTTATTCTTATTCTTTGTTGTTTGACTTATGCAGTAAAGTAAATGGAAACGATGTTTCCGTGGTCAATTCCGCAAATTCCTTGCCATGATGTCATGATATAGATGCGGATTGCAGGAATAAGCCATCTAGTTGAAGGTAAATGCAGTGGGTTGAAGTGACTGCCTGCTGTAGTAAACGATAACTGGCAAGGAATTCAGCATCTCACCTTTTAGAAGACACCCATAGAAATCCAGTAAATCTCCGGCTTTATTCATAGAAATGTCAATTCTTGACTGACCTGTTCAATGAATTAGGTACACTATGCTCGAGAGGACTTGATTAAAAGAATTTGCCTGTATATGCATTATGAAAAACAGATCTTGTCAGTTCGACTGTCGATCCGACTTTTGGTGGTCGGCATACTGGGACTCACGCCATATGCAGCGGCGTTTGAGTACTCACACGGCACCTCCTACATTGAACCCTTGAAGTACAGTGCTGACTTCAGTCACTTTGAGTACGTCAATCCGAATGCGCCGAAAGGCGGCATTGTACGTTTTCCGGACTATGGCACCTACGACAGTTTTAACGGGATCCTGGACAAAGGTCGGGCAGAGGGTCGGAGCTATCGCCTCGGCGCTGCAATGCTGCTTTATGATCGGTTGCTGGAACCCGCGATTGACGAACCCGCTAGTTACTATGGGCGCCTGGCCTCGGGGGTCTGGGTTGCAGACGACTATAAGCAGTTTGCTTTCAAAATTCGTGACAATGCCTTTTGGCACGACGGCAAACCGCTGACCGCAGCCGATGTGGTGTTCACTATTGAGATGATGAAAAAACACGGGGCTGCGGGTGTAAAAAGCGCCCTTTACGAGCTCGGGACGATCGAACGAATCAGTAGGAACGAGGTGCTTTTTAAGACCAAACCGAATGCCGCCAGTAATCCGGATCTGGTGTTTATCATTGCCGGGTACTCAATTCTTCCGAAACACTACTGGGAAAAACGAGATATCACCAAAACCACCGTTGAGCCACCCCTCGGCAGTGGTCCGTATCGCATTGGTACAGTACAGATGGGTCGAAACATCACCTATGAGAGAGTTGAAAATTACTGGGGCGCAGACATTCCCGTCAACAAAGGACGGTACAATTTCGAGCGCATCAAGTACGACTATTTTCGGGATGAGTCTGTTCAGCTTGAAGCACTCAAGGGCGATGTAATTGATATCAGAGAAGAGACAGTATCCAAGAACTGGGTTACCGGCTATGACTTCCCCGCCGTGGAAGCAGGTTTCCTTAAAAAAGATCTGGTAGATATTTCGCGTCCCTGGGGTCTGTGGGCACCGATACACTGGAATATGGAAAAAGAAAAGTTCAAGGATGTTCGCGTTCGCGAAGCCTTGTGGTTGATGTCTGAATGGAGCTGGACAAATCGCGTATTAATGTACGGGTTCTACAAATACGCCAAGAGTTATTTTTATAACTCACCGATGGCTTCGAGCGGTCTGCCATCAGAAAAAGAACTTGAGCTACTCGAACCCTGGCGTGGTCAGATACCAGATCGCGTCTTTACCCACGAATGGGTAGGCAACGAAACCTCCGGTTTCGGCTATGACCGCGAAAATGTGAAACGTGCACTTGAGTTACTTCGCGAAGCAGGCTGGGAACACCGGGACGGGGTAATGACCAATATCGAAACAGGCGAACCGTTTATTATCAGCTTAATATTTTTCTCTCCATTTGCCTTGCGCCAGGAAACGCCACTCATGCGGATGTTGAATATGATCGGCATCGAGACGACAGCAAGACAAATCGAATTGTCGAACTGGCTCTTCCGGATGCGTAATGGACTTTTTGACGGTACTGCCCGATCATTCGAACCGCCAAACACACCAGGTATCATGTTGCGTAATCAGCTCAGCTCCGCTTCCGCTGACTCTCAAGGGGGGCAGAACTGGGGTAATATCAGGAATCCCGCCGTGGACGCCATGATCGAGCAGGTCATGTCTGCCAGAGCACCTGAAGATTTCTATGCGGCAACACGCGCGCTTGATCGAATACTGTTGTGGAACTTCTACTATATACCGGGGCTTGGATCACCCGGGCGACGACTGGTCTACTGGGACAAATTCGGACAACCTGAGACCCCTGCCCGTTTACTGCGAGTAGCGCCACTCGATACCTGGTGGTGGGATGAAGTCAAAGCAGAAAGGGTCAGAAAAGGAATGTCGGAATTGACAGGCAGGTAACCTGAGTGCGCACAGAATCTAGTTAGTTGGGAGTGTATGGGTACCCTGGTGTCGCGGATCAAACGCATCCCGGAATGCCTCGCCAATAAAAATCAGCAGCGTCAGCATGATGCCCAGTGTCACAAACCCCGAAAAGCCCAGCCAGGGCGCCTGCAGATTGTTCTTACCCTGGGCGAGCAGTTCTCCGAGCGAGGGTGAACCGGAGGGCAGGCCGAATCCGAGGAAGTCAAGCGCTGTGAGGGTCGTCACTGCGCCACTCAGGATGAAGGGCAAAAAGGTCAGCGCGGCAACCATGGCGTTGGGTAATACATGACGCCGAATAATGTACAGATCATTGACACCCAGTGCTCGTGCTGAGCGAACAAATTCAAAGTTGCGTGTTCGAAGGAATTCAGCCCGCACCAGGCCGACCAGGGGCATCCAGCTGAACATTGTAAGAATACCCAAGAGCCAGAAGACATTCGGTTCCACCACGCTGGCCAGTATGATCAGTGTCAGAAGGATCGGCAGTCCGGCCCATATCTCAACGAACCGCTGACCCGCAAGATCAATCACACCACCAAAATATCCCTGCAGCGCACCCACCGAGATACCTATGGCGGAACTCAGGATGGTTAGCGACAGTCCGAATAACACTGACAATCGAAATCCATAAACCAATCGAGCCAGCGTATCTCGGGCACGATCATCAGTACCCAGCAAATGGTCCATGGAAGGAGAAGCGGGAGCGGAAGATCTGATGTAAACATCCTGAGTATCATAGCTGAACGGTATAAGCGGCATGAGCATCCAGCCGTCTGATTCCTCGATCAGATTAAGCACAAAGGGATCACTGTACTGAGCCGGTATAGGCAGTTCGCCGCCCAGGTCCTGCTCGGTATAACCCTGCAGCACCGGAAACCAGTATTCGCCTCCGAGCTTCATCACGATAGGCACATCGTTAGCAATCAGCTCTGCAACGAGTGACAGGCTGAAAAGCACCCCGAAAATCCACAATGACAGAAAACCCCGACGGTTCGATTTGAACTGGCGCCAGCGACGTTCCGTAACAGGGTTCATTCGCGCGTCTCAAAATCTATGCGTGGATCGACCAGCACGTAGACCAGATCACCGATCAGGTGCATAACAAGCCCTATCAGCGTAAAGCAGAAGAGCGTACCAAAGAGGATCGGATAATCCCGCTTGATAACTGCTTCATAGCTTAAAAGCCCCATACCATCCAGGGAGAAAATGACCTCGATCAACAGGGAGCCCGTGAACAGGATGCCAATAAACGCCGCTGGAAATCCTGCAATGACGATAAGCATGGCGTTACGGAATACATGACCGTAGAGGACACGTTGCTCAGTAAGACCCTTTGCGCGTGCGGTCAGCACAAATTGTTTACTGATTTCTTCCAGGAAAGAGTTCTTGGTCAGCATTGTCAGCGTCGCAAAGCCTCCGATAGTGAGTGCCATGATGGGCAGACACAGATGCCAGAGATAATCGAGAATTCTGTCTCCCCAGCTAAGATCCACCCAGTTGTCTGATGTCAGACCGCGAAGCGGGAACAGATCCAGGTAATTTCCACCGGCAAACAGCACAATCAGCAGCACCGCAAAGATAAACCCGGGAATCGCGTAGCCAATGAAAATCAGTGAACTGGTCCAAATGTCGAAAGGGCTGCCATTCCTGACCGCCTTTGCAATTCCCAGTGGTATCGAGATTCCGTAGATCATTAGCAATGACCATAATCCCAGGGAAATGGACACGGGCATTCGTTCGATAATCAGTTCAATCACGGGTCGGTCCTGGAAAAAACTGTTACCAAAATCCAATACAACGTAGTTGCTGACCATGGTCAGGAATCGTTCGTGTGCCGGTTTGTCGAAACCGAACTGACGCTCCAGTTCTTCTATGATTTCAGGTGGCAGACCGTAGCTGGCGCTTGAGTCACCGGTGTCGACGTTTCCAGCTGGACCAGCATCACTGCCTCCGCTGATACCGGTCGTGGTGGAACTTTGTCCGAAGGTAGTCTGGGCGATGATCTGTTCGACTGGACCACCAGGTGCGAATTGTACAATCACGAAATTGATGAGAATGATGCCCAGAAGAGTAGGAATTATCAGGAGCAGACGTTTAACAAGGTAAACACCCATGTTTCAAGGTCCGATTAGATTTGTGGAGAGACTCATTTCCGTTCCGATACTACTCCTGAAAAGAGATTACTCATCAGCAACCGGTTGATCAATATATTTGGCTGATGCATGTCAGCTAATGCGATTCAAATCTTGGTGTCATCCGGTGAGACAAGGACCGCTATAAATCCAACGCCGGTACGTTTCTGAATCTCTTCAGGATTCAGTAGAAAACCGGCACAATGAATCTGTTTGTAGTGAAACACTTTGCCAACTATACGGAACTGATCGAGTAACTACCAACAACGAAAATTAAGACCTCATCACACCAGTTGCAGAGAAGTGTCTCTGCGTCCAGTATTCTTGTTCAGACTTCTGCAGAGGAGGTACCATGTTAGAACTTGAAAACGTTATCTACAGTGTCAAAGAGAACATCGCTACGATCACGATGAACCGCGGCGATAAAATGAATGCGCTAAACCACGGCCTATGGGATGATTTGATAGCAGCATTCGAAGAAGCTGAAGGAGACCCTGAAGTCAGGTGCATTATTTTGCGAGGAAGTGGCAAAGCGTTCTGTGCAGGTTGGGACCTTAAAGCGAGTTACTACATCACCGGACCGATCGGTCAGGACCACTGGACGACAAGTAACGCGCTCAGCGCACTGCGCAATATCAGCGAGCGCTATCTCAAAATCATGAATGTACCCAAGCCCGTTATCGCACAGGTTCACGGATACTGTCTGGCTGCCGGTTGCTATCTTGAAATGCTCTGCGATATCGCTATCGCTGCCGAGGATGCCAAGATGGGTCATCCAGTGGGTCGGGGTGGCGTCGACAGCATGCCACTTTGGGTGACTTACCTCGGTCTGCGCAAGGCCCGGGAGATGTTGATGACCCAGAAGATCATTGATGGCAAGGAAGCCGAAAGCATTGGCCTTGTTAACCGAGCTGTACCCGCAGACAGGCTGGAAGCGGAGGTCTGGGAAATGGCAAAGCAGTTCACAGAGACATCTCCCGACTCGTTGGCGATTCAAAAAACGTCACTAAACACCCACGCCGAGATAATGGGTAGAGGCGCCACTTTCGCTTACCACTCCCAGCTGAATGCTCTCGGCAGGGTTGGCGCTGGTGGTGGCGACGGTATCAATATCAATGAATCTCGCCAGCGCACCAAAGCGAAAGAAAAACAAATGGACTCTGAGTAAGATGGCACTCACTTAGGGAACAGCTTGCATCTAAGAGTCCTATGCCTGGCAACATGGCGAGTGGCGAGCCCGGGTTTCTCTTTTCGCATTCTCTTTCCACATAGTTCTGCAGCGTGCGTAGGCAGCAGCCGGAGCCGCGAAGCTGTCTGAACGAGTGGCTACAGCGCCAGTGGTCCCATATGGGCTGACGACGTACAATAGGTAACAATATGTTACATGACACGTCAGATCATTGTGTTAGGTAAACATGGAGAGTAATGGTGCCGCTTCGAGTACTTGAATTGGGTGAGAAATGCGCAGCGGGTTACGCGGGTAAACTGTTCGCGCGCTGGGGCTCAGAGGTCATACGAGTGGATCGAATTGATTCAGAAACAGCCTACGAGTACCGATCAGAGCACATTGCAGTCGATCTGTATCTGCATGCCGGTAAAACTCGACTGGCGATTGACTACCTGAAACCGCCCGGTCGAGAACTGTTAAATAGTCTGGCCAAGAAGGTCGATATCTTGATCACAGATCTGAATACATCCGAACTTGAGCTTATCGACTGGACAAACCTCGGCGGCTCTGACCTGAAAGTCAGAACTGCCATTACGCCCTTCGGCATTGATGGCCCAAGGCGAGACTGGCGAGCGACAAGCAATGTTCTCCTGGCCATGGGTGGTCAAACCTATTTGATGGGAGATGCTGACCGTGAGCCTTTAACGATTCCAGGACGCTATATCTACTACCAGTCAGGACAGTATGCATACACCGCGGCGCTTGCTACCTATCGGCTCCAGCCAGATAACAGCCAAGAGATTGATGTCAGCATGTACGAGGTTGCCCTGTCACTCCATCAGTTTACTACCGTGATGTGGACCTTTGGTGGGAGAATCCGAAGTCGTCATGGTAACGATTTCGGTGTGCTGCATCCGATCACCATGTATCCCTGCAAAGATGGCTGGTTTGCAGTTAATGCTGACGCAACTTTCTGGGATGCCTTCACAATCATGCTGGACAAACCGGAACTGATGACAGATCCACGCTTTGCAAATATGCCTGAACGTGTCGAACACAGTAAGGAGCTTGATGCGATTGTCATCGAACAGCTTGGCAACAAGACCCGTCGTGAAATCCTCGATCTCGGTCAGCGAGTCTGCAGAGTGCCAACAGGTATCCTGATGACAATACCTGAGTTACTTGAAGATCAACATCTGCATGAACGAAGCTTTTGGCAGACGATTACATTCAATGGTCAGGCACTCAAGATCCCGGGATCTTCATTTCGATATGTCGGTGAAGATCAGCCACCACAAGCCGCTCCCTCTCTACAGATGGACGCTGCCAGCCTTGCCCGCAAAGCGAGTGACTAGATGGCAGCCGGTCCTTTAAACGGAATTCGCGTACTCGATTTCACTCACGTCTGGGCAGGACCTCTTGGGACTCGCATCCTGGGCGACCTGGGTGCAGAAATCATCAAGGTGGAAGCTCCCCTGGCACGAGGTCCCGCTGCATTACCTGCTGGTACACCGGTGGTCGCTTCAGTATATGGCGACGATCATTGGAATCGTCAGGGCGTGACCAACAAACTTAATCGCAACAAGCTCGGTCTCTGTATCGATGGCAAATCAGATCAGGGTCGTGAAGTTCTGATCGACCTCATCAGACACAGTGACATTGTTGTCGAAAACTTCAGCGCAAACGCCATGTCTGATCTGGGTCTTGGCTGGGATGATATGAGGCTGGTTAATCCCAGCATCATCTATGTGGCGATGCCGGGTTTTGGTCACAGCGGTCCTCATCGAGATTTTGTTGCCTATGGCACGATCGTCGAACCCATGTGCGGCCTCACCTCGTTTATGGGCTACAGCGCCGATGAGCCCCGCGTTACTGCTACCGCTACACCGGATGCCTGCGCCGGAACCACACTTGCCGCGACGGTTGTAACAGCGCTGCATCGACGTGACAAGGAAGGCATAGGGGGATATATCGAACTTGCATTGCAGGAAGCGGCCATCGTGTTTCTGGGTGAGTACTTCTTAATGGCACAGATAGACGCACCACCTTCATGCAGTGGTAACGGACATGCCGACTATTCACCACACGGCATTTACCGCTGTGCCGGTGATGATCATTGGATTGCGATAGCCACACAGAACGAGAGTGAATGGCAGGCACTTTCGACGAATGCTGGTCTTGGCTGGGCATCCGATGGGCGCTTCACCACCCTGGAAGATCGCATTAAAAACAGGCTGGCACTGGATGAAATCATCCAATCATGGACCCTTGGCTTTGATAAAACAGAACTCATGGTCCAACTTCAGAATGTAGGGGTACCCGCCGGTGCGGTCCAGGTCACAGAAGAATTCCTGACAGATCCGCAGTCGCTCAATCGCCGGTTTTTTACCGAGCTTGGGGGTGACCATATCGATACCAAGCTGTATCCCGGTTTACCCATGAGAACCAATGGGGTTCGTGGTGAGAACTGGCGTCCGGCACCGAAGCTGGGTGAGCACAACCACAAAATTCTAAGTGAACTGCTGGATATGGACGACGCATCAATTAAGGCACTTGAAGAATCCGGTATATTAAGGACCAGTCCACCTGAATAGTGGATCTGATTTCTGATTATTTGCCAGAGCAATCCGACTGATCAGGTGACCCTGAATTCTGCCTCGGTACTCAGGATTTATTGATTCTTATGAGGAGTAGGCGTTCTCGACTTTCTTATTACCCGGTGACTCAAAGATTTCGCTCTGAATTTCATGGAGTTTTGCCTCAGTTAGGGGCCAGTTCCACAGAAAAGGCATTGCAACGAATTTAAACAAGGCCGGGATGACCGAGTACACACAAGCCAGCCACAGCAAGGTTTCCGCGGTGTTGGTGGTATTTTCCGGGTCAGCCAACTGATCGAAACCCCCAAGAACAGCAAGGCTGGTACCAACGAAGAGTCCGAGTGCAGCAGCACCCTTACCTATCATCCCGCCAATCGCGAAGTAAGCACCAGCTCGTTGTTGACCGGATGTTCGTGTATCCACATCAATGATATCTGCAGCCATGGATTGCGGTAAGGCCGCCAGGGCACCGATTGATGATCCCTTCAAACACATAACAACAATAAAGAACAGGAATTTACCGGTTTCGATGCCTTCAAACTGCGAGACAATAGTCTCGTACCAGGCCTGAGGCAGGAAACCGAGTATTACGTGTACCTGGAAAGCGTCAAACCATTCATTTGGGGCGATCGCAATCAGTGGAATCCAACTCGCCCAGAACGCGTACCAGCCAATCGCGAACATCGTCGCTCTGTGTTTTCCGACTTTTGCACTCAACTTGAACCAGACTGGTATTGAGACTATCTGCGACAAGAAATAGGGTGCTAAATAGAACCCGTAAAGGGCCCCTGCGACCAGCACATGCTCAACGAAAAAGAAGCTAAGTGCATTGGTCATCGCTGAGCCAATTCCGGAGAAGGTAAAAATGACGATATATCGGACGTAGATCTTATTCCTGAAAACCAGCTTAACACTCTCGATCAATGGAATTCGGGTCTGTACACGTTCCCTGACGGGATATTCCGGGCAGACGATCAGAGTGTTGAGTGTCAGTATCGGCATTATGATCAGCATGGCAGCAGAGAGATAAAACACCGCGTCGATGGGTCTTGTGTAGCCAAGGAAAAATATAATTGCTGGTGTGAACGCCGAAATGAGGGCACCGGTTACGCCAAAGGCTTCTCGCCAACTCGTGATAATTGTCCGTTCGTTATAGTTGCTGCTGAGTTCTGCTCCCCAGGCTCTATATGGCAGGTCCTTAATGGTGGCGCCCAGATACACCAGTGCCAGTGAAAAGAACAGATAGGGATATCCGATATTAAATTCAAGGCCTAACCAGGTGACTTCCCTGAATTCGATGGGATTGATGAATAACAGCCATATGCCCAGGGCATAAACTGGTGTGCCAATAAAGATGAAGGGTTTTCGTCTTCCCCATCGAGTACGGGTTCGATCCGAAATAAAGCCGATCAGCGGATCTGTTACTACATCGCTGAATCGGGTCAGCATCAACACAAAACCAACAGCGGCAAGAGACAAACCGTAGCCGTCCTTCCCCGCATAGACTGCAGGCAGGTATACCGCCATGGGTAGCCCCACAAGTGCCAGTGGCAGCCCGGGTGCAGCGAACGCTGCGATTACCCAATGGGAAAGCGGCTTCCGGTCATAGCTATTTGATTCAGCACTACTCTCAGTAATCGTCGTTTTAGGTCACCCGCAGGAATTGCTGTTCGATAAAATAGTACATGGAGAATAACAAAATGATAACCAACATCAAGTTCCCGGACTTAATAATCATTCCAATCGGGATCGCCAGGGACTGCCCTCTTTGGGGTAGGGATACTGCAGGTAGTATTCTGACTTCATCTTAACGAGATCATTCGCCAGTTCGAATGCCTCGATCACCGTTTCAGGCAGCGGTCCATTCCTCGAGGCAAGCATGATGGGTTCTAATTGCTCTATCCTCGAAACACCAATCAAAATCGCGTCTCCCAGAGCACCATCGACCACGGAATGGTGCTGAGTCCATCTAACGGTTGCTTCTAGCACGCTGATATCCGCGTCGCCAGACACACGCTCAATGGCATCGAGCGCTTCGAACATTTCATCTCGTTTAAGATATCGCTCTTCATACTGTTTAACACGCCGCGACTGTGCAAACCTGTCTGTACCCTTGACGGGTGCTACCCCTTTTTTGTATTTGCCCGTAAGAAAACCACTCGCTAGAGAACCATGAGTGTAATACCTGATGCCATAATTTCGCAGTACCGGTATAAGCTCATACTCAGCAGTTCGATTGAGTGCGTTGTACACCCCCTGATACACCGTGGGCAGCACATATCCTTGCCGCTGGCAGTACTGACATATTTCAACAACCTGCCAGGCTGGAAAATTGGACAATCCAAACTCTACAAATTTACCTGCTTCATGACAGGCATTCATCTCCGCCAGTGTGTCCTCCATCACAATGTCTGTAGGTGGCATGTGGATGTAGTAAATCGATACCAGATCCCGATTGAGTGCTGCCAGTGTCTGATCCATCTGTGCAACGGGACTACCTTCAAGACCAGGGTGATACTTGGTGCCAACCCTGATGGATCGACCTGCCGGCACCCGACCAATAACCGCCTCGCAGTTACCGTTCTGGTATACCCGTGAGGTATCAAGTTCTTCACCACCTAAATCTAAAAAGGCATTCAGCAGATCATTGCAGGCCTCATCGCTAGCCAATGGATGATCTCGGGTTGTCTCTTTTGGTTTGCTGAATGCAACGGCACCCAATACCACGGGTGCTGCGACGGTCCTTGCGACTGCATCTGCCATGAGCGTGTTTCCTATACTATTTGTCCCAATGCTATATGAAGTAGCTTCCGGCTGAGAAGTACTAATTTCAAGGAGCAGATGCACGATGACGCTGGTCTTTATTCAACAAAGCGGGTGTCGTTCTTACTATTCAGTTCAGACCTAACGACTTATCACCACACGCTAATTTCCTTGCAGCCCATTCCGACCAAAAGATTCTCGCGGTCGTCCCCAGTCACATCCCTGATCAAAACCACCGGCAAGTAGGGCCCTTTCGTCCAAATAGATCAGCCTTCGGTTTGATCTTGCGCATTGAATTCGGCCTCTCAGGGAAGACACCATCTTCAGTGTGATAGAAGGCATTCTTCCCTGTAACAATCGCAGGAGACACGAGCGCCAAACGGGTCAGGAACGCTGTTGCTAAAACAGGCAAGCTGATGGTTTGTGTCGACAGCACCAAGGGCTATTCACCGTAAAATCCGGCCTTGTTCACTGACTCATCAATCCTGTCGCTTCGCCTCAAAGACACCGTTCGGCTGATGAAATATCAACTTAACCGCCACGCCTTTCTCTTCCACAAAGGCTACGCTGTAACCCTGTAAGCCCCGTAGATTGAAACGTCCTGAAACATCCGGAATCAACGTATACCTGGGCTGGCCAGGCACCGACACCATAAGGGTGTTACCTGCCAGTTCAACTGAGCCAGTTCCACCAGATTCAAGCAGGTAGGCTCCTGTATAGGCTGCCAATACCTCCGGGTCGAACATTGATGGATCTGGTTGCTTCGAAAACACAACCGGGCTAGCTAGCAACTCCAGTGGTACGGACAGTTCTGCTATGTTGCCTTCAAAGTCGGCACGAAAGAGAATCTGAGCACCAACAAAAGACGGATCACCATCTGTATCAGCCCCTTGCCACTGATCATAATGGGCATGTTCTAGCGGCGCCTGAATACCGTTGTATTCAACTCGCAAGCCTCTTTTTCCTTCGCCTTTCGTTATCATCGCACTGCCGTATCCTTCGTGTCTGTAATGGCCTATGTAGTCACTCAAACGATGCGAAGGTTTGGTTCCCTTAATTCTCTTCTCTTTTTTGGCGTCTTCCGCTTTCCTGGCAACTGATTTTGCCAGCTCCATACGTTTATGTGCAGTGCCTGTCCAGTCCACCTTTTCAAGACCCAGAATTCTGTCTGCTGCCATCTGGTTTACCAGCGAAGGTAGTCCAGATGAGCGATTGTTGAACGCTACCAATCCCACATTGTCATTGGGGAACAACATCACCGACGTGATAAATCCATCGATACCGCCACCATGTTGTAGTCGCTTCATGCCACGATACGATTCCACCATCCAGCCCATTCCATAGGTCTGTTGAGTTACCCTGCTTTCTGCAGATGGCTCAACTGACGTTGTCATATGTGGAGAGTGAATATCTTTCAACATGGCTGGCGTAATGAGCTGATTATCGCCTACTCTGCCACCATTTAAGTTAAACAGAAGCCAGCGACTCATTTCCCTGACAGACGAATTAACCGAACCTGCAGGTCCAATCAGATCAATCGAGCGAAACGGTATTTCTTCCAGCTTGTCATCCTTTTCCCGGTAAGGTCGCGCGTGGTTTTCGTCCCGGGCAGAATCGGCCACAGAAAAATTGCTCCTGTTCATACCGAGAGGTTTAAACAATCGGGCTCCCAGGGCAGACTCCCAGGTACCACCATAAAGTTGACCAGCCAGATAACCCGCCGTCATGTACATTAGATTGTTGTATTGAAAACGCTCTCTCAAATCCGCGGTCAGTTCCAGGTGTTCGAACCTATTGATCATTTCCTTGCGGGAAACTGAATTATTGTTGTACCAGAGCGAATCATGGCGAGGTAATCCTGAACGGTGAGTAACCAGATCTCTCGGTGTAATTCGAGCTGTAATCATAGGATCCATCAGTCTGAATTCTGGCAGATATTCTGTGAGTGGTTCGTCCCAGGACAACTTTCCATCATCCGCAAGCATACCGAGAAGTGTTGAGGTCATAGCCTTGGTTGTGGAGCCAATAGCAAAGAGCGTATCCGGTGTCATCGGTAGACTATTATCAATATCCCGATATCCCGCCCCCTTCTCATAAACCAACTCGCCACCTGCCACAATTGCAATAGCAAGACCAGGGACATTGAACTGCTTTACAACTTCGTCGAGAAAATCATCGAATCCTTCCATGGCCTTTCTGGCAACATCAGCACCTGCAAGACCCGCAGAAAGCTGAAAGGTAAACTGACCACCGCCTTGAGTAAAATTTCCTGATATTTCCTTACCATCGTCTGAAAGTTCACCTTCAAAACCTGGTTCGCCAGGAATTCCCGCCATCGCAAACTGAATTGATCGACCTTCAGCCTCGATATCGGATAAGGCAAAATCCATCATCCCCTGAACCGGGATAGATATCTTACCTGTTACACCATCTTCAGAATCGCTGAAGGTGACTTCTATCTCGAGTACCTGCCCTGGTGTGTTTATGGCGCCTTGCCATATTCCTTCGAACTCTGAAGATGCCAGAGCAATAGCAGAGCAGAGTGCTGCAAGCAGCAGCGTGATAACGCGGGACTTTGATATCTCCTTCATTTTGCACCCCTCAGGCATGGGCTATCGAAACAGAGGGTGCGCCCAATATGCCACCAAATCAAGATCCACGGGCCGATTTACAACATTACAGTCACAGCTTCTGATATGACTAGAAATCACAGCGATGCACAAATCGATATCACAATGCCCCACGACAATGACAATGAGAAAGACGGTTTGAAGGGTTGCGGCAAGCAGTCTGAGGAATCTGGCAAGTGCAAGAAAAGTGAGAAACCATCAAGGAAATCCGACAAAGGTAAGGATCACAAGAAATCAAAAAAGTCGAAACGAGCCAAGCGTTCAGGGTAACCGGTTTCAGCCAGGGAAAAACAGACTCTGAAAACGACAGGCGCAATAATTCACTATGAACGGCATCTATTTCAGGCCAGTTGCTGTGAAACGGGTTGCCGTAGAATCGTTCTCAGTTTTTCCGGCGATACTCTTCTGAAATCACTCAGGTAGATTTCATGATGTCTGTCTCTCATTGAGAGCCCGTTCTGCGGAATAAATTCGTTATGCATCTTATCCAAAACGGGACCCACATCTTCAAAAGAACCTAGATGCAGGGTTTGCACGCAGGCGCCTTCATCCAGTGATTCCAGTCGCAGCTTATCAAGGGACTCTGGCGACTTTTTGCGCGAGACTTCCTTACATGTCTGCTCGAACATATCCAGGGTAATCCAGTCCGGTGTCATAATCATTGATGTCCAGTCCCATTGGGACTTATCTCGTCGAGTGGTAAATGTTTCCATATCTTCAGCCCACCATAACCCTTCCAATGGCGGCACCACATAGTCCTTATCCAGCAGCTTCTTTGACAGAAACTTGAGTGAGAAAGCGACTGGAAACAAGGCTTCAACAGCAAGGGCATATTCTGATTCACCAGGATCACCATGACCATCAATTTTAAGGTACTGCATTTTGGGAACATCCAGAACGGCAAACTGATTCCGCTTTGCGGCATAAGAATTGATTGATTTTTTAAAATCTACTTTCATCGGTGATTTCCGATTATTGGGTAAGATGTCAATCTACAGGTCAACTCCTGACAACCTGGTGTCAGGAGCAGTAAGAAATTTGTTGAAACCCGCAAAATCTGATTTCCTGGCATTGAATGTACTTTAAGCCAGCTAACCAACTGAAATTGCCAGTGTGAACTGACCTCCATAATATAGAGACAATCCCAACAGAGGATTCCTGCAACAGCAAACACCACGCTCACATCGAAATCAGCAAGTTGATAAAAGACCATGATATACATTAAATGCCCCGCAAGGAACGATACCAGCCCGGTCACAAACATCTTTCTGCTTTCAGAAATCCGGAATACATCACCAAAGAAGCAAACTACAAAGCCTGCCAGCACGAGCCAGTGAAAATTTGTCCAAGAGTCTGTTTACAGTACCGCGACGAGGATAAACATAAGTGACAATGTCGGTTTCGAGCACCATTCACCAAATCTGGATTGCCAATATTTTGAAAGCAGCAATGCGATCAGTAACAGCAGGCCGTAGAACATATTGGCATGTAACCGGATGATGGGTTTACGGAACTCTCATCTCAGCGTAACTTTACTCTACAACGAATTCCTTTGAGCCAGGCTTTAAGTTGGCCAGTTTGGCGGGATCACCGTCAGTGACTCAATCTGCCATCACGCTACCGAAAGGCCCGGCACTGACAGAACATTGATTCAATGGAACCAGCGAGTGATCCTGTCCGAGGAGGAATGTTCAACCAGAGTGATGTTTTCTTCATTCATGAGTTCGTTTCTCGGCCCTAGCTGTTTCTTGTCAAACTATCATCTTTACTTCTTCAACTGAATCGGTAACCGAAACACAAAAGACCTATCAAATATGATGCAAGTAGCTGAACCAATACAAGTCAAGGCTTGATACACTCACATTACATCTCATCAGATCAGGTTGACATGATTGACTTTGACACAGTTCTGAACAGGCGCGACACGGATAGTGGCAAGTGGGCCAGATACGCCGGAACAAACATTCTACCCATGTGGGTTGCAGATATGGATTTCAAAGCGCCACTGGAAATCATCGACGGAATGAAGGAACGCGCCGATCACGGGATCTTTGGCTATGCATCACCACCACCGGAACTCCCTGGCGTCATTATCGAACGCATGGCGCGGATGTATAACTGGCAGGTTCATGAAGAGGAGATCCAGTTTCTACCCGGCGTCGTACCGGGACTGAACATTGCTTCCCGCGGGTTGGTCAGCCCAGGGGAGTCCATAATCACAGCAACACCAATTTATTATCCGTTCCTGTCCGCTCCTGATAACTGGGGACTGAAACTGCATCGCATCCGCGCTGGAAATACCGGGGGCGAATGGTCATTCCCCCAGGACGAACTCGAATCAACACTCGCAGATAACCCAGACATAAAACTGCTGCTGCTCTGCAATCCGTTCAACCCCATAGGGAGACTACTCAACAAAAAAGAGCTCAAACGGATCATAGAGACCTGCCTTAAATACGATGTACTAATCTGTTCTGATGAGATTCATTGCGACTTGCTATTTGATGATAGAAAACATGTACCGACGGCCTCGATCAGCTCCGAGGCCGCGGATATTACAGTAACATTGATGGCACCGACCAAGACCTTCAATCTGGCAGGAGTGGGAGGTTCGGTGGCTATCACCAAGAATCCCGATATCAGAGAAAGATTCATGGAAGCAAGAAAAGGTACCCTGGTTGGGGTTAATGTTTTTGCGTACACCAGCATGCTCATCGCCTACCGTGATTGTGAATCCTGGCGACAGGAACTGATCGGGTACCTTCAGGCAAATCGGGACTATCTTGCCGACCGTATCAAAAACATACCGGGAATTAGCATGAGTCCTGTTGAGGCAACCTATCTGGCCTGGCTGGATGTCTCGCAGCTAGCGCTGGCTGATGCAATGTCTTTCTTTGAAGACGCTGGTGTTGGTTTCTCTGATGGTGCCCAGTTCGATGGTGAGGGATTCATGCGGTTTAACTTTGCCTGCCCCAGGGAAACTCTCATCGAGGCCTGTGACCGTATAGAGAACGCCGCAATATCTATTGGCTAATTGCCCGGCTGGATCTGACGCTTATCAGAATAAACTGGCCCCATCTTCATAATTGCCATCCCAGGCACGAAACCGCACATACCCATGCCTGTGAAACAATTCACACATGGCGTCAATTCCTGATTGAGTGAATTGAGACTGATGACAACTGAGTGACCGATGAGCTGCTTTTGCATCATCAGCTGAGAAATTAATCTTTATCGGCAGATTCTTGCTGTCCAGACCGTAGCGCTTTCGATCAAACGAGTTGGAGTCAGTATCAAACAACTCAGGGAAATCCTGAATGCAGATGCCAGGATAGTAGAGCCGGGTATTTACCGCCGGGCTCATCGCCTGAAACAAGGTAGTCACGACATTACCGACCGTCGTATGGTCAGGATGACCGTATACGCCGTCAGGACCAAAAGTGATCAACACGGATGGATCAATATCCTCGATCAGTTTCAGAACTGCATCATAGAGATCTGAAAGATCTTTCAAGGCAGTTTTCAAAACAGGAGTTTTGTGAGAGAAGCCATCTGCAAAGTTCATGGAAATCGGCGGATTGATACCAATTTCCTTACCGGCACTCAGCAGCTCTTTACGCCGAAGATCGGCAAGGTCGTCCCCGGCCAGCCCATTCATGTGCGATGCCATCCCAAACCGACCATCAGTGGCGATAGCGAGATGACAGTCAACACCTTCTTTCACATAACGGGAAAGGATTGGCGCAACAAATAGCTCATCGTCGGGATGTGCAAATATGGCAAGGATCGACTTGCCTTTAGATTTCTGTTGTTCATTCATCGCAACGCGCCTGCCAGGAAATCAAATGTATTTAACAGGACAAGAACAGTGATTTGCCTGTCTCTGACACGAGCCAAACCCGCCCATAAAATCAGTGTTTGGAATCTGGCCTGTGCGATTTACTGAATGAACGTGTTGCTGTCGGTCGCACTTAACCTGCCGCAAGAACGGGGGCACCAGCTGAACGCATCTGCACGTACTCAGGCGCCGGGCCAACACCGAGATCGCTTCGAAGCTGTTCGAGCGGCATGGGCAGGAGTTCCTCCCAGTCCTGGTCAATCAACCACTGGGCACGGCGTCCGCGCCAGTATCCCTGTCGCATCAACCTTCCCGTTTCCGAATCCCAGCCATTTCCTTCCATCGAGCGCATGACCATATAGCCAATACCCGTGCTCTTTGTTTGTGCGAAAGTAAATGCAAGAACCGCCATTTCACCTCGCATGTCACGACCATATCCGGTAAGCACATGGAAGACATCGTGTAATTCCCGATTTCGTCGGCCGAATATTGCCTGATCACTGTTCGGATCACCTTGAGCAGTGCCATCAGAAGCGGCTTCACTCGCCCCTTTTAGTCCCTGGGCGCTTAACTCTTCTTTTGTATAGAAGGTCCAGATACCATGACCCAATGATCCTTCAGGCATTTCGCCCAGTTGATCAATATCCGAGAGAATATCGTAGAGTTCCAGTTTTTCCCTGAGGATTCTGGCCCCCCTGTTGGATCTTTTGAATCGGTTAAAGAGTCGCTCACCGGAATTACCTGACATCGCAACTATGGCCCTGATTGCCTGAGCCGTGTCATCAGGATTCTTACTGAGTGCTTCGAGGGCCTTAAGTGCTTCGTTAAGTTTATAGGCCATTGAGATTCTCCTGTGGCGGTACTACCGCTCATGTTATGTGGCGCAGGGTTCGCCAGCTTTTCAAATTCCCTTCTATTTCCTCAGGCTTCTGACATCTCTGTACAAATGCCCATGAGCATCTGCTCAAGTTCCAGAGTGATGCTGCTGGCTGTACTCAAGTGATTAATATTCTCTAGAAACGCGTCCGTGAATTTTGACAACAGTGCCTCATCTTCAAGCAGCGCATCAGCAAGTTCCTGATCACCATGTTCGAAGTGATGACGCCATTCATTTTCCAGTTCAAACCGACTGACATCCAGGTTATCCGGGAATCGTTTTTCAAGTTCCTCGGTTAGCAGTGCCTTGAGTTTCATCGCTGATGCTGTGTCGTTCATTAATCTCTCCACCTGCCCTTCAAAGCCCTGAGCAGTTCATGAAATAGTAGTATTTTTCTGATTTTCCTGAATCATACTCGTTTTTAGCTATAAATATAGATCCCGTTTTCTCGATATCTTGACAGCCTCTGTGAATCAAGCTGTGTTCAACAAACGCCAATGGAGAGTCAGCTTAGGGCTATTGCCGGCAGCACTCCATTTACGGCACCTTCCTTGGCCAGGGAAGGTGAAGTCAATCTGGTATTGATGGACATTGTGATGCCGATTATGAACGGCGTTAGAGTTAAATGGCACCTACTTAGGTGCTTTTACGCCGTTCCGATCCCTGATTTTTTTTGTAACTCACTAAGAAACGCTGTCTGTTATGATTATCCAACTGAACTCGCTCAAACAGATCAGATGATCTACGTAACAAGCCTATTTCAAATGCCACACCACGTCAGAACCCTCGCGCCTGAATATCTGGTATCGATCATCCAACCTGAGTTTCAACCCCTGACGCCCCCCGAAATACGACCGGACCGACACCACAGGGTAGCTGTCCACGATATATCGGAACCAGCCTACGGCTCTATCCATCTGCAGGATCACCACATGGCAGATCTTATCGGTTTCCTGCAATCCTGGCCCGAGAATGAATCTTTACTGATCCACTGCTATGCCGGGATCAGTCGTTCTACCGCGGTCGCTCTGATTGCCAAGACGATTAAGAGCAAAGGATCTGAAATGGATTCAGCGCTTGCATTGCGAGCAGCCGCACCTTACGCAAAGCCAAACCACTTAGTCATTTCGTTAGCAGATCAACAGCTCGGACTTGAGGGTCGCCTGATCACTGCACGCAAGGCCATGGGAACAGGACTGGCGGCAGATGAAACAACACTGGTCACCCTCTCCGCAGAATAGTGAGTATCAGATCTCCTGGATTAAAATGAAGACCAAAGTAATTCTCTCTCCTGCCGAATGGTGATGTTTGGCAAATTCCAATTAACAGGGGTCAGTGGGTCGATGCTGTCACTTAGAGATCAGTTAGCGAACTGTGATCCTGTCTACACTCATCGCCGCATCAAAAGATGAACACCGAATTAGCCCGAGTAAAAACAGGTTACTTCAACGCAAATACCCAGACTCATGCACCTCCCTTGTCCCCCGGTACACCTTGAGTCGAACTCCATTGTCTGTAATGCCTTGTAATGTCCCGAACATGGTTGTTCGTCATGCCAACCACCACGGCAATATATTGTGTCTCACCAACCTGGTAGGTAATAAGACTTGAACTCGGTGAGTCGTCGAGTGGAGTCTCCCACAGCAACTCACCTGTTGTATCATCAAAAGCCTTGAGGGAAGGGTCAACATCTCCGGAGAAGATCAACCCGCCACCGGTTGACAAAATTCCCGTTGATGGTGGCGTTACCTGGTCCGTATTCCACGCAAGTTTCCGGTTTGCAACATCGATAGCCTGTATCCGGCCCATCATGCCATCGTCAAGATCAGGCTGAGGTGCATCACCAAATTCGACACCCGTAGTCAATAGCCAGCCGTCTTTCCCCGTTTCACTCATGTTGAAGCAGGATTCGGTGATTGGAATATAGACAAATCTGGTATCTGGGCTGTAGGAGGTCTGCGGCCAGGATCGTGCGCCGAAAGGGATCGGGCAGATGTCGATGGCATAATCGGCATTGGGCATTTTTCGCGGATCAATAGTCTTTGCACCAGTT
Organism: Gammaproteobacteria bacterium; assembly: GCA_002725285.1. GTDB lineage: Bacteria > Pseudomonadota > Gammaproteobacteria > Pseudomonadales > Azotimanducaceae > JAHRVQ01. Next base: position 227,505 of record PBRC01000004.1, read on the forward strand.
TCAGGATCAATCGATGTAATCATGTTCTGCACACCAGTATCGACGGAGAACAGGAACTCACCAGTTGCTGCATCCACGGCATCAAGCATCGCGTTCTTACCGACATTCATCACGGCCTTAACTGTGCCATCGCGTCCGGGATCGGGTAATTCAGCGATGGTACGCTCGAACACCCAATCCAAATCCCACTGGTCATTCTGGGTGTGTTGGAAATACCAGACGAGTTCACCTGTATTGGCATTCAAGGCCACAGTACAGTTGGTGTACATCCCTTCATTTGTGATTCCGACCTCTCTCGACGGAACCAATAGTGGCGCCGTGTCGTAGGTGGGTGCGACACCGTAATAGACGAGGTTAGTTTCGGGATCATAGGTTCCCTGATGCCAGACTGAACCACCGTTTCGTTCCTCCACGGGAATTCCGTTCCATGAATTCCCACCAGGCTGACCTGGCCATGCCACTGTGTTGAACCGCCAGGCTTCCTTGCCGGTCTTTCTATCTATTCCAAGAATGTAGGAACCCTTAGCCACCCTGAAACTCATGATTCCCTGGATGACAACATCGCCTGCGATGAGAGGTGCACTTCGCGCGAAAATCGGTCTTTGGCTGGGATCCAATGGACCGAGATCCATCTTGTGATCCCAGACCAGCTCTCCTGTTTTCGCACTCAATGCAATTACATGCAAATCTGACGTCGCTACATATATCCGATCTTCATGAAGTGAAAGACCCATCTTCTTGTTCGAGAAGACAATCCCTTCTCGCTTATACCGCCACAATACAGCGCCGTTAGTGGCATCCATAGCTATCACCGTATCGGGGTAGGTATGCAGAAACATGACGCCCTGGTGGACCAGCGGCATTGGCATGCTCGAGCCGTGGAGCAGTGGTGTGCGCCAGGCGGGTTTGAGCCCCTTCACATTTTTTTTGTTGATCTGCTTCAAAGGACTGTAACTGTGCCCATCGTAAGTCCGCCCCCAATGCAGCCAGTCCTTCTCTGATGGCGCCTGGAGCATCGCATCCGTGACATTAGGAAGTTTATTCAGCAACGCTGTTTGTGCTGCCGATCTAACAACCGGGGCAACCGGATCATATTCTGTCCCCTCCGAGTCAGGAATAATGAGATCTTCAAGTGCCGCCATGTCAGAAGGCAGTTCTTTCCGACCCGGTTTGAAATCATTGGACGCCAATATATATGCAAGAATGTTCGCGTAGGCCTCGTCACTCAAACGCTTCGGTATCGGATCTGCCTCCGTTGCTGGTGGCATTCGACGAAGATGAAATGCCAGTACAGCGACAGACTTGCCACGCCAGGTGTTATCAAATCGCGTTCCAACAAGCGGTGGGACAACGGTAAATCCTTCCAGCTTTTTCTGATGACAGGCAACGCACTGATCCTCATAAACCTTACGGCCTTTTTTGACCTGGGCCTTGCTGAATTCCAGCAACCCTTGATTCGATCCAGCGGCGCTACATGAAGACCATTGAGCCAGAATCAGAGCTAAAAGTAGAACAATCCAGAAAGAACCATCACGTCGAGTAAGTATCATCAAAGCCAACCTTTACATCGAAAAACCAAAAACCGTCGCGGCTAAAAGAGTGCACTATAAATCTCAGCCTGACCAAACACACATGCGGGAGAACACGCCCATGATTACAGATTGTATTCGCCTTTAACAGAGTTGACACAGGGTAAGGCGGGTAACACTGAATTGTTTGCAGCGCTACAACCCAAACACCCAAAGCACGCCGCCCTGTGGAACCCGCGGAAACTGTTTGCCTATTTCAGCAAAAGACGCCTGTTCCCGCTCTGCATCTACCCCCCAGCCCGACAGGACGGCAACATATTGCTTGCCACCGACTTCGTAGGTTGAAGGAACGCCGGTTATCCCGGAATTGGTCCGCTGCTCCTAGAGCTGCAGCGCTATATATTATATATTTTATCTATTGTCTATAAGTGCTTATTTATAAGGTTTTTAGAGATTTATCTTTTCTAAAATTTGCTGCTCTCTTCGCTCCCCGGTAGATTGTTCTCGCCGATGGCGAGTAGTCAGTAAAGGTTTCAACAATGTTCGGAACAGACAAATGATGATCGTGACGCGAGCGGTATCACTAACCTGTAGAAGTTTCGATTTAATCTGACACCGCGCTTGAAAAGGGTGAGGGTCTATCGACTAAACTAAATTGTATTTTTCACTTCTCTTCCTCCAATAAAGTACTCTCTGAAGATAATTTCCGTTCCTTTAATAGCCAAGTTTGAGAGATACCCTTTCCTTTAAGTTTTGTTTTGCCATGATCTTCAAATTCATAATCATCCTCTAAACGCGCTTTAACTGCATCCGAAACATGAACAGCTCCAGGCGTACTTGTTGACTCTAGTCGGCTTGCCGTATTAACAACGTCTCCCCATAAATCAAAAGAGAATTTATTTTTTCCTACAACACCTGCAACGACAGTTCCCGTATGAAAACCGATTCTCATTTGTAAATCATAGTCAAAACGGTTTGCAAGCTCTTGAAATTGCTTGACTGCTTCTAATGCAAAGTCAGCTATCCGTTGACAATGTAATGGATCTCGTTCAGGAACCCCTGCAACAACCATATAAGAATCGCCAATTGTTTTAATTTTCTCGACCTTCATCTCATCAGCCAATAAATCAAACGTTTCAAAAATAGCATTTAATACATTCACAATTTGGCGTGGCCCTAATTTTGCAGATAGCTCCGTAAACCCAACTAAATCTGTAAACAAAACCGTAACTTCTGGGTATTGATCCGCAATAATATCCTCGCCTTCTTTTAAACGTTCAGAAATACTAACAGGCAAAATATTATTCAGAAGTTGATCCGATCGACTTTTTTCTGTTTTCAATTCTTCACTTCGCTGGTTCGCTACAACCGTTTTTTGTTCGGCATCTTTCATAGATTCGGACAATTTTTCTACCATAGTATCAAACGTAGAACCCAGGACTCCCAATTCATCAACTCCGTGTATGTTACTTCGTGCATTTAAATTACCATTAAGGATTTGTTGAGCTGTTTCTAATAATAATTGGCTTCGTTTCAAAAATCGCAGATAAAGCAACCATATCAATAGTAATAGAGTTATAATTAACCCAACATTCACCGCAAATATAATAATTAAATAGTTACCAGATACCGTATTAAGATTCTTAAGCTCTGCATCCGTACGCAAATCAACTAATCTTAAAAATTGGCCAATCGGATCCATAATCCCCGCTTTTTCAGTGTGATACTTTGTTCCATGAACTAAATCAATAGCCATTTCACGGTTGGGCTGACCCCTTTTCTTAAATGAGCCACTCCCGTCGTCAAACAAACCTTCTAATGCATGCATAGCCACATCTTCAAGATTAATCAATGCATCAGAGCGATTTTGCGCTTCTTTTAGCTTACTAAATTCCTCCATAGTAAAACCGGCACCCAACATCCGATCTTCCAGTGATATCTTACTTTTACCTGTGTCTTCAGGTTCCGAGATAATCCCCCCAACAACCAAATCCCAATACACATTTTCATACTCATCCGGTCTCGATAAAATCCCGTTACGAATATCAATAACATTTTGAAAATACTGTTGATACCGTTTATCTCCTGTAGTGACATAGGTTCTTACAAAACGCGTTAAATCATCCGAGGACTGTCGAAGTTCATCCGCTAAAAGATATGATTGATATCTATTGATTTGAGCCTGTTCAACAAGTAGAAGTGTCTTTGACAGTTGTGCTGTCATTGTGACTCCAATCACCGCTAAAGTAAGTTCAACAAGAAAAAATAAAATGATAATATATCTAATCTTCATAACTATTCCCTTTTCTCCGCTTCCAGTATGGCAAGACGCTGACGAAGTGCTTCTGTTTCTCGTTTGGCCGCCGCTGTTTCGACTGCGCGTTCTTACGGCCCTGTGATATTGCATACCTTCCATCGGGGGAAGTGTAAGTGCCAAAACAGTTGTACCCTCTTTTGGAACCAGAGGGGCAATCTGGCAATGCAAAAGCACTGCTTGTTAGAGACAGAAGTAGAATGGCAATAATCTTTTTTATAGTTTCATTAAAATAGTTTTGGTTATGTCCCCAAGCATCTACATAAACATTTTCTTCTTCTGACATAACCTAATCCTCTCTTTTGATTTTACCGAAGCCATCGTTTAGTGACCCGTTCACCCCCATCTAAATGATACATAATGTCATTCATGCTGGATGTCGCCGCGGCTTTTGCTTTATCCAGTATTTTCATCGACTTTTCCAAGTCAGCTTGAGAAAGTGCCCTCTCTTCTCCAACATAGTGGTATTTAATTTCAGCATTGAGAAACAACCAGCGATGAATATAAGCAAACCTACGCCACATCTCTTCTAATACAGTATCACCTAATTTATTTTCACCCCACAATGCTTCATTAGCATCCAGTGAAAGCCCGTCTTGGTTTTCTCCCCAAGCGTCTAAATAAACATTTTCTTCTTTTGCCATAACCTAATCCTCGTTGGTAATATTTAATTATCCCTCTGGGGCAGCCTCAACATTTTCCTTATTAGCCTTCCATTCTTCAAAATGTTCAGGGGAATTACGGTCAACCCTTTTTACAACCTTACCTGATGATGAACCATATATATCTATCCTTTTCTCGTAGTCTATATCTGTCTGAACTAACTTGTCATAGTTCTTTCTTACCTCGTAATGTAGATATATCTTGTCTATCATCTGCAATGAAGTGCCAACAGACTTTGCTATGATAAGGGGGTTAGCACCGCTTTCCATTAGCCTTCTACCTATATAACGGTGTCTGATTGAGTAAGGGACAATCTTTTTATTTGCCTCTGTGACCCCATAATTAAACCCAAGCTCATCAGCCATTGTATTCCATGCTTTACGAAAACCTTTGATTGGGTCTCCTTTCTTTCTTGGGGGTTTATCTTTCCAATGCTCGAATAAATAGGTTCTATTTGGCATATCTTTCGCCTTGTAGAACCTATTAAGCCTATTCCAGGTTTTCTCCCAATATCTATATCCTGCTGCTTCGTAAGGGTCTCTATTCTTCTCAACTCTTCGCATAAAGAAGCGGGGCTTGCCATGTTCGTCTGTTTCCCTTTTGATATCCTGCATTTTGATGGGGTTATCTCCTACGCCACCCCTTATTCCAAAATGTTCAAGGGTTTCTAAATAGCAGTAGAAGATATAGTAGTTATCCTCTTTCCAATCTGGAATGCTGGAAGCATAAACGCTTTCTGGGTTCATTCCGTTCCTATCTCGTAGATAGGAATATATGGCTTGAAGGGTATCGTCATCCACCTCTGGTCTTCTACGCATCGCTAAATTCTTGGGCATTTCAGGTATATTGGGTATGGCTACGCTTTCTCCCTGTAACTGCGCCCATTTAAAGACGAAACGCAGATGGGTGTTTTGCTTTTGAATAGTAGAGGGAGACCATACTCCTCCATCTTTTTTTGCTTCAAGCTTTCTCCAAGTGTCCCATTCTGCTATGTCTTTGGGATGGATACGGCTAATGGGTTTGCGGTGGTTTTCTTTGCTGAAGAAAGGCTCTAAAACCAAAAGGAAGTGGTGTTCTTGCTGCCGCCAGTTCTTTCTATTCCACAACATATTGCCTGTGAGCTTATTTCTGTGGATTGGCTCATATCCCGCCTCAATCAGCTTTTCATTCTCCAACATCCCCTTTTTTGCGTCTGCGAGGAAGTCTTTAGCGTAAGAAACAATATTTTTTTCGTCTTCTGTTAAACCTAATTGATAACGGTTTTTTATTCTCTCGAAAAGCTGTTCGCCTATTTCTATGGCTTCTTTGGTTGATGCATCATCAACATGTTCTACCCGCAAACCGCGTTCTATTCGGCTGTCGTTGGGTTTAGTGATGCGTAGATACCAGAAAGGTTTTGTAGTGCCGTCTTGTCGAGGTTTGGCGGTTTTAACGAATAGGTAGGCCGAAAGGAATTCGTTTATGTCAGAGGTATCTAATGCGTGATGAAGCTGGGGGTTTCTTTTTTGCACCATATACTCCCCGTTTTAACGAGAATTGTATACGGATATTATGGCTTTTTGCAAGCGCTCCCCGAAATCCCCGTTTTTTACAACCCAAAAACCCAAAGCACGCCGCCTTGTGGAACCCGCGGAAACTGCTTTCCTATTTCAGCAAAAGACGCCTGTTCCCGCTCTGCATCTACCCCCCAGCCCGACAGGACGGCAACATATTGCTTGCCACCG
>PBRC01000005.1 GCA_002725285.1 Gammaproteobacteria bacterium
CAAAAAAAGCTGATGGCTCTTTGCTAAAAAAAGCTGATGGCTCTTTGCTAAAAAAAGCTGATGGCTCTTTACAAAAAAAGCTGATGGCTCTTTNCTAAAAAAAGCTGATGNCTCTTTNCNAAAAAAGCTGATGGCTCTTTNCTAAAAAAAGCTGATGGCTCTTTNCTAAAAAAAGCTGATGGCTCTTTACAAAAAAAAGCTGATGGCTCTACCTGCCCCCTTCTGAGCTCTCAGCAAAAGAAATTGAGTGGAGTCATCAGGTTTATGGCTCAGGAAGAACGGCAGTTAAACCTTGTATTTATGACACTCAACCAATCATGGCGTCATGTCAGACAGTTCATCTCTGAATACCCGGCTCAGGTGACTAATATTCACGGCCTGGTGATCCTGAACGGTAGACAAGCCAATGGTTCAGAACTGAGAAACCGGGACATGCCAGCTCTTGCCAGTACCGAAAGAAGACCTTCAACTACATTCACATCGGGGATGCCCAGGACTCACGGAACACTGCAAACACGCTATCAGCAGTTGTACATACCAGTTTCAGATTTGCNTTTCGGATTNAAAGAAAACCGACTCNCCAAGCGTGTTCGTGGCTGGTTGTCANTGCNTGTGCAGGGAATCGAGATATATAAAAACTGATACCNATCAACCTCTCCTCTCACGGAGCGCNTACAGGCGTTCAGGTGTCCCAACATCNNTCCAAAATCCTGAATAGTANTCCGCTGATATTTCTGAGAGATTTACTGATCTATCAAACAACTCACGTAACATTCTTCTCCCCGGCTGCAATGAACTGAAGAATTCGGGAGAGAATAATCCCATACCAGCATAGGTGAGTTTTGTCCCTGCCAGACTGAGCAAGCCCTCTTCATCAATTGCATAGTCTCCTTCAGGATGATGCTCAGGATTATCGACCATCACAAGGTGTGCTCTCCTATCCAGTTTCATATTCCGTAACATCTGAAAGTCATAGTCCGTAAATGTATCGGCACTTACAACGGCAAAAGGCTGATCCCCAAGAAGAGGCAGGGCTTTGTGAATACCACCTGCCGTTTCCAGCAATTCATCTTCATCCGAATATTGAATTTCGATTCCCAGTTGCGACCCGTCGCCAAGATGAGCTCGAATCTGATCACCGAGGTAGTGAAGGTTTAAAACAAATTCAGTGAATCCGGCNCATCGTAGTGCCTCAATACGGTGATCCAGGAGCGTTTTACCTCCAACTGCCAACAGCGGTTTGGGAAGATTTTCAGTCAGCGGCAACATTCGCTGACCTTGTCCCGCTGCCAAAATCATGACCTTCACGATTTCATCCTCAAGGCAAGATGAGGTATTACATGAGACCTCAACCAATCGGCAAATTCTGCTCCCTCAATGTAAATGTCACAGACTTCCAGAATGTATTCGATGACCAGTGGAATATCCTTCAAATAATCAGGTTTCCCGTCACGCAGGTTCAAGCGTGAGAAGATTCCCGCACACTTTAAATGCCGTTGCAGTCCCATGAGGTCAAACCAGCGCAGGAATTCTTCCGTGCCCACATCCAGCGATGAATCCTGTCTGTAAGTTTCGACCCAATCAACAACCTGATTACGAGGAAATCTCCAATAACAGTCCTTTAACAACGAAACCAGATCATAGGTTACGGGNCCGGACACAGCATCCTGAAAATCTATCACACCAGGATTATCCCCAGTGACCACCATCAANTTTCGCGAGTGATAATCCCTATGTACAAAAACCTGGGGTTGCTCAATTGCACTCTCGATCAGAAACCCAAATACTTTCTCGAGCATCTGATTTTCGTTTTCCGACAGAGACAGTGACAACTGTTGTGTCAGAAACCAGCCAGGAAACAGGTTCATTTCTTCCTGTANTCGAATCTCATCATACCTGGGCAGCTCTGCACAGNTTATANGTGCCATTTTTCTCAGAACGGAAAAAGCTTCCGCGTATAACCGCTCGATGAGTTCCACGTCATGACTTTTAAGCACATCCAGATAGAGCTGGTTGCCTAAATCTGTCAGCATCATAAAACCTTCTGNAAAATCTGCCTGGTATACCCGGGGAGCATTGATACCNATATCGACGAGCAGTTCNGAAATNTTCNCAAAAGTTTGGCAATCCTCCCGTTCCGGTGGCGCATCCACAAAGATAAAACTACCCATTTCAGTTTCACCACGGAAGTAGCGTCTGAAACTCGCATCATCCGAAGCGGCGATGACGCAAAACTCAGACGACACTTTGACACTCTGTGATGCAAGTATCGTTTTTGCCCAGTTGTTGAGGTTCTGTTCGCGATTCATTGACGTCATTTCAACACTTGTTGGCGGGAAATATAACCTGACCTTATAAGATGAATGCTTTATTATCTCCTAACTTTTTACCGGGCGTTAGCTTTCGCGAATATTTGCACCCATTGCGAGTATTTAGAATCAAGGAGCTCTCAGCAGCTCTTCATGAGAAACAAGATATGTCGATGAGACGCCTGTTCACCGCCCTCNTGCCAATTTTTCTGGTTTTCCTCCCTGCAATCAACCCTGAATTACTGGCTTCAGAGGAACCAAATCGATCTGCTGCTGAAATTGACTGGCAGCCCGGTACCGAAACAAATACCTCTGGAACCGTGCACTTCTGTCAGGGAAGATACGTTGAGCCAAAGTTCGGGAACCAGGGCACTAAATTGACCAATGCTGCTGCGGATGAAGCACTGGTGGTTGAAGGCAAATCAAAAACACTGATCGGAAATGTCGTCGTCACCCAGGCAAACCAGGAAGTCAGATCTCCCAGGATTCTGCAAAACGACATAACCGAGGTTTCAGAAATCGATGGTCCGCTGCAGATACGTCAACCCGGTCTGCTTTTAACCGGTGAGCACGCGACTGTGAACCTTTTCGAAGGTACAGGGATGATTAATCAATCGACCTTCCTGCTGCATCAATCCCGCCTTCGCGGCCAGGCAGCAAGATTGGTGAATGAAAAAACAGGCAATCTCTTACTGGATGACGCGACCCTGACCCGTTGCGACCCTGACAGCAACACCTGGGTAATGAATAGCAAAGATATCGAACTATCCCGTGAAACCGGCATCGGTATTGCCCACGATGTGACAATCCGAGTCAAGGATGTTCCTGCCCTGTACCTGCCATATCTGCGTTTCCCCATTGATGACCGGCGCCAGTCCGGGTTCCTGTTACCCAATATCGGTCACGACTCTGATGGCGGATTAGATATTAATATCCCCTATTACTTTAATCTGGCTCCGAACTATGATGCGACCTACCAGTTAAGGAGTCTATGGAAACGTGGTTTGATTCACGACGGTCAGTTCAGGTTCCTGTCCGAACGATCAACAAATGAGATTAATCTGGCTTATCTGCGCNAAGANGANACTTATGACGATCGACTTGTTCANGATCAAACATCATCGGGAACAAACACCTCGATNGTCCCGGTGNCAGAATTCNAGAAACAGGATCGCTGGCTGCTAAACCTAAGGCATGAAGGTGGTTCAGAATCCCGATGGAAAACGTCANTAAACTACAACTCGGTTTCTGATAAAGATTACCTGCATGATATAGGCGGTGAGGTTAGATCACCAAGAGAACAATACACAGGCCGGGTTGGATCGAACTACTCTAATCGACGCACCAATGCCCTTGATCGAATTGGTCAGGTGCAATATCGAGGCGAAGTATTGAGCGCTGAGTTACTCCTGCGGGGGTATCAGAACCTGAACGCCCTTGGTCGGGAACAATATGAGAGACTGCCTACTGTAAGGACCGATTGGTTTTACCGATACGGTCCAGTCAATATCTCACTGGATCTTGAGTACTCAAATTTTGATAAAGACAATTCTGATCTAACTGGCGCGCTTGCCACGGTAGGCCAGCGCGGAGTGACTGATCTCGATATATCCCTGCCTTTAAGATCGGTATGGGGCTTCGTTNAGCCAAGCATCGGTGTCATTCACCGCCGCTACAATCTCGACGACACNCCTGCCAATNTCCNTACCANGCCTGAAGAAACCACACCGAGGTTTTCCATTGATGCCGGTTTGTACTTCGACANATACTTCAAATGGCAAGAGACAGCTATTCAGCAGACATTGGAACCCAGNGTGTTCTTCCTCTATGTNGAACACGATGANCAAGATGATTTACCTCAGTTCGATGTCACACCAGCCACATCAAGCTACTCATCGATATTTAGAACCAACCGCTTCAACGGATATGACCGAATCGCTGACNCTCGCCAGATAGGCCTCGGCTTAACCACNCGTTACCTGTCTGAATCAACNGCTGCTGAATTTTTCTCTGCAAGCATAGGACAAATATACTACCTTGATGACCGCGACGTGCTGTTCCGCCCGAGGCCCGGTGAAGATCCGACAGCAAATGAATCGGCATTGTTTACCAGGGCGAGATTATCACTCAGCAATGGCCTGAGCATGTACGGTAGTTTCGAGTGGGAGCCGAGGGAAAACAGGTCAAATCGAGGTACCATCTCCTTAAAATACCGGGATGGTCCGCAAAAGATTCTTAACCTGAATTACATCTATACAAATCCGATGGTNCGGACACCCAGTCTCTATCAGAAATCCGAGGAGTCGGATATCAATTTCATCTGGCTACTGGCCAAAAAATGGAGCTTAATCGGTCGCTGGAATTTTGGCTGGGATGAAGATCAAACTATTGAATCGTTTCTGGGTCTTGAATATAACGATTGTTGCTGGAAGTCCAGATTCCTCGTTCGCAGATACATTAAGGATCCACGGACAGTCACTCGTCTGGTTGATGATCCGGCTTCGCCGGGAGGTTTCATTCCCGTGTCGGAAGTTAATATGCCTGCAGAGGTTGGAATCTTTTTTGAGTTTCAGTTAAAAGGTCTGGCAACATTAGGAAAACGCCTGGATTCGCTTCTTGAGGATGCCATTCCTGGCTACAAGCAGAGGGAAAACAAAATAGGGTTATAGATGAATAGAATTAAAACCATGCTCGCATTGATATGCGCTTCTACTGTACTTCATGCTCAGGCTTCACTTGTGATCCTTGACAAAATCGTCGCTATCGTGGATGAAGATGTCGTTATGTTATCCGAACTGGAGTTGCGGCAAAACACCATTAGGGCACAGCTAACAGCCGCAGGCCAACAGGTCCCACCTGACGATATTCTCACTTCGCAAATCGTTGAGCGCCTGATTGTCGAAAGCCTTCAACTGCAAATGGCAGATCGAGCGGGTGTCAGAATCAGTGACGAAGAACTAAATAGTGCCATGGAAAGCATTGCTCTTCAGAACAACCTCAGTCTGACGGAATTCAGGTTAGCCATCGAGAACGACGGCATTTCTTATGGCGAGATGCGCGACCAAATTCGTCGCGAAATAGCAATCAACCGTGTTCAGCAANGCATCATGCGCAGGCGCATTCAGATTTCCGAGCAAGAAATCAACAGCTTTCTNGCAACTGAACTCGGTGAAACACTCACCGCAGATGAATATCGTCTAGCTCATATCCTGCTCCCAATCCCTGACAANGCCAACTCAGCACAAATCGCCGATATTCGACAGCAAGCCCAGGATCTGATTGAAGCAGTCGAACAAGGAGCAGATTTCCAAAGCCTTGCAGTCGAACGAAGTGCCGGTCAAAACGCCCTGGAAGGTGGTGATCTTGGATGGCGNAAANCAGCNCAATTACCCACGATGTTCTCTGACATTGCNCCCCAGATGAACACGAGTGAGGTTCGAGGTCCGATCAAGAGCGGCAGTGGTTATCACATCATCAAGTTACTCGAAAAACGCGGTGCCAAAGCAGAAGGACAGGTAGCACAAACCGAGATCAGACACGTCCTGATCCAGACATCTGAGATCAGGACAGAACAGGAGGCGAGAGAATTTGCTGAGTCCCTGAGAGAAGAAGTGATCAACGGCCGGGAATTTGCCGAATTAGCCAAGCTGCACTCCGACGATCCAGGTTCGGCTCTTAGTGGCGGTGATCTGGGCTGGAATCGTGCAGGTACCTTCGTAGATGAATTTGAAGCACATGTGATAAGAGCAGAGATCAACGAGCTTTCACCGGTGTTTCAGACCATGCATGGATTTCACTTCCTCGAAGTGACTGGTCGACGGGTCGAGGATTTCAGCGAGAGATTTCGAATGGGACAGGCTGAGAATTTCCTCCGTAATCAAAAGTTCGATGAAGAGTTGGAGAACTGGATCAGAGAAATCAGGGAAGATGCCTTTGTCGAAATCCGCATTTAGACCGACTCTCGCAATAACGCCAGGTGAACCAGCCGGTGTTGGTCCAGACCTTGCACTCACCCTGAATCCAGACGATTTCGACGCTAACCTGATCTTTGTTACAGATCCTCAACTGATGACAGAGCGAGCTGCTGTCCTCCGGAAGTCATCGCCTGAAATCATCGATGTCAGCAAATGTACCACGCTGGCCAATGGTGTTTTCAATATCGCACCAGTACCCATATGTGTCACATCCAGGCCCGGTATCCTGGATGTACGAAACGCATCATACGTTCTGGAAACCCTGGAGACCGCGATATCACTCTGTGAATCCGGTCGCTGTCAGGGACTGGTCACAGGGCCGGTAAACAAAACCGTCATCAATGACGCCGGTATCGGTTTTACCGGACACACCGAGTGGCTGCAGCAACGAACCCGTACTGATCAAGTCGTCATGATGCTGGTTGCTGACGAGCTGCGGGTAGCGCTGGCCACAACGCATCTGGCTTTGCGAGAGGTCGCGGATGCCATTCAATCGGCATCATTACTTCGGACGCTGGAAATTATCAATCATGATCTGCAAACACGATTTGCCATTGATAAACCAAGAATCCTGGTGTGCGGGCTCAATCCTCATGCCGGTGAGAATGGTCATCTGGGTCACGAGGAAATCGACACGATCATACCAGTCCTGAATCAAGCTGAGGCATCAGGTATAGATGTCATCGGGCCAGTACCAGCCGATACTGCATTTACCAAACGCGCATTAGCTTCTGTAGATGTGGTTCTCGCAATGTTTCACGATCAGGGACTACCTGTTCTGAAACATAGCGGATTTGGTACGTCGGTTAATGTCACTCTTGGTTTGCCNGTNATTCGGACTTCTGTAGATCATGGTACGGCNCTTGAACTCGCTGCATCAGGGGAGGCCGAGTCCGGCAGTTTNGAAGCAGCCATNCATACTGCTGTTTCGATGGCTCAACAGCAGTACCAGGCTTCCTGAATGCGAACCAGGAAGAGATTTGGCCAGAACTTTCTTCACGACCAGAATCTGATCTGCAAGATTGCCGACACGATCAATCCCCAGAGTGACCAGCATGTTCTGGAAATCGGTCCGGGGCATGGTGCCTTAACCCGCCTGCTTGTTGCATCAGACTGTCACCTCGATGTCATAGAAATAGACCGGGATTTGGCTGCAGAACTAAGACTCACCATACCGCAACTCAACGTCATTGAAGCTGACATACTCGATTTTGATTTTACTCAACTTCCAACAGATCAGCGTCTAAGGGTTGTTGGCAATCTACCTTATAACATCTCAACTCCTTTGATCTTCAAACTGTTCGAAAATCTTGACAACATTCAGGACATGCACTTTATGCTGCAGTTGGAAGTAGTGAACCGTATTATCGCTGACCCTTCTACACCGGATTACGGTCGACTCTCCGTTATGAGCCAATACTACTGCCAGGCTGACAAGCTCTTTGCTGTACCACCAGATGCATTTGTACCACGCCCGAAGGTCACCTCAGCCATTGTTCGATTGCTACCGAAAGAAAGCCGCGAAGAGGCAACCGACCTTAAGCTGTTTGAGAAGATCGTCGCACAGGCTTTTAGCATGAGGCGGAAAACTATCCGAAATTCGCTTAAGGGATTTATTGACGATTCAGATTTTTTGGCACTTGATCTGGATCAGAAATCAAGAGCAGAAAACCTGACACTTCAGAATTATATTGATATTGCCAATTATTCAACGAAGCAGGCGTCGTGAGTGAGTACCTATGCCATCGGCGATATTCAAGGCTGTTTTGATGAGTTGGAGCAACTTCTTACACTCTTTAACTTCGACCCAACGACGGACGACCTGTGGTTTGTAGGGGACCTTATCAACCGTGGTCCAAAAAACCTGGAGACACTCAATTTCGTCATGTCACTTGAACGGACCAGAGTCGTTCTTGGTAACCATGATTTACATTTCCTCGCTGTCGCATCTGGCGCACGCACCCAATCAAGGAGTGATACTCTTGATGACCTGATACGTTCAGATCAATTACCGGAAATTATCGAATGGATGCGCCATCTTCCGCTTATCTATTCAGACGCCAACTGGGTCATGGTACACGCGGGTATTCCATCCATTTGGGATGTTGAAAAAGCAGCAACCCATGCGAGAGAAGTAGAGTCAACCCTGAGTGGGAATCATTTCATGGAGTTCTTTAAGCACATGTACGGGAACTCACCGGCAATATGGGACGATAATCTCACTTCCTGGGATCGACTCCGGGTCATTACCAACTACCTGACCCGTCTGCGCTACTGCACAGCCAGCGGTGAGATGAACCTGACAGCCAAAGATAAAATTCAACCGCCTGGTTATTCTCCCTGGTTCTCTTTCCCACGGCGTGATTCCAAGCAAATTCTGTTTGGGCACTGGGCTGCAATTGGAGGCACTACAGGCCAGAAAAACATCATTGCCCTGGACACCGGCTGCGTCTGGGGACGAGAACTCACCGCCTTAAGACTCGATGACCGACGGTTCTTTTCCGTTTCAGCCGTTAAGAGAAACAGTTAACAGGGAACAGTATGCTTAATCGAGCCACTTATTAAGTATACTGTCTCCGACTATTATGATTGCCCGATTGTTTATTAATAATTCAAATGGAAACTTATCTCGTCGGTGGTGCAGTTCGTGACAAATTGCTTGGCATTCCTGCCACAGAACGTGACTGGGTGGTTGTTGGTGCCACAGAACAACAACTGATAGATCTTGGTTTCACTCAGGTAGGTAAAGATTTTCCGGTTCTTCTGCATCCAGAAACGAAAGAAGAATACGCTCTTGCCCGCACCGAGAGAAAAATCGGCAAGGGGCATACGGGTTTCGTCTGCGATGCCAATGCATCGGTGACACTANAAGAAGATCTATATCGACGAGACCTGACCATTAATGCGATTGCAGAGTCTGCTGATGGCATGCTGATTGATCCCTACGATGGTAAGCAGGATATCGAGAAGCGTATATTGCGGCAGGTATCGCCTGCTTTTGAAGAAGATCCCCTCAGAATTCTTCGTGTTGCCAGATTCGCTGCCCGATTTGAAAACTTTGATATTCATCCGGATACCATGGCACTCATGCAGAGGATGGTTCAACGAGGTGACCTGCAGGAACTAGCACCTGAAAGGATTTTCGCTGAGATCGAAAAAACACTGAACACTAAAAGNCCGCAAATCTTCTTTAATCTAATCGCAGAATTAGCGGGTAATAAATTACTATGGCCCGAAATATCATCGGATGGGATAGCCACGCTGGCACAAATGGCTCGTATTACAGATGACAGGATTTTGCGTTTCTCTGCTCTACTTCGATTCTGTGATTCATCTCAGGTAAGTAAAATCACAGCAAGGTTGCGACTTCCGAAATATCTGACTGAGCTAGCCAAATTTGGTGCAGAGAAATATGTCGCCTGGCATCAGATTGAGGAAATGGATAGCAACGATATTCTGGAGTTTCTCTATGACGTGGATGCATTCAGACGCAACGATCGGTTTTACCGACTAAACAAACTCTACGAGGATATTTCATCAATTGAAGATCAACCTGGTCGATCAGACAGTTGGCTAGCCTATTTCAATGTTGCCGATAGTATTAAAGCTAAAGATCTCGATCAGAGATTCACCGGTAAGGAAATTGGCACCGCACTCAAGGACAAGCAGAGAGAGGCAATCGCACTTTCCGGCTAGGAGACTATTCGGGACTGCCAAATTGCGACAGTGAAGTTATGTTGGCAACAAATCAAAACCGTCTGTTGAATTTGAAAGAGTTCAAAGTAATACTGATGAGAGATGAGAATTGGGAGTACTCAAATGGGGCAGATAAATACAGTAACCGGGCCAATTGATTCCAGTCAGCTGGGTTTTACCTTGATGCATGAACACGTCATGGTCAGTGCCAGCGGCTTGTATGACAGCTATCCGGATCTACTCGGACAGGACCGTGAAGACCGCGCAATTACAGACCTCAAGAATGCGAAAAAGGAAGGCGTTGATACAATTGTAGATGCGACCACTTTTGATCTGGGGCGCAAGGCACCTTTACTGGCTGAAGTCTCAAAGGCATCTGGCGTTAACATCATCAATGTCACAGGATGGTGGCTAGACGTACCCCGATTCCTTCACGGTATATCTCCNAACCAGATGGCAAAGGAGTTTATTCGCGATATCGAAGAAGGCTTCCGTGGCACGGATATCAAGGCAGGTATCTTGAAGTGTGCTGCAGACTTTGAAGGTGTTACGCCACAGCTTGAAACAATGGCAAGAGCAGTTGCAAGGGCGCACGTCGAAACGGGATTGCCCATCATGGTGCACTCATACCCAACTGGGCATGTCGCGAGAAGACAGATCGAGATTTTCAAAGAAGAAGGTGTTGATTTAACTCGCGTGAAAATTGATCACTCTAACGATACAACGGATGTCGAATACCTTTCCTGGATTCTGGATCAGGGCTGCTATCTGGGAATGGACCGATACCCGGGTCACCTGGTAAGTCCTCATATGCGAACAGTAACCCTGAAGAACCTGATCGATGCCGGATATGCTGAACGATTATGTCCTTCTCACGACTGTATCTGTCTAGCTGTGCTGAAGGAAAATCCAGACGGTAGCATGCCCCGGGATCACGAATTTGCGCGACACAATGAAGACAGATATCTCTACATCAAGAGACAGGTTATTCCCGAGCTTCTGGAGATGGGCGTCACCGAGGCGACGATTCAAACCATGTTCGTCAATAACCCCCAGAATTTTTTCGAAAACTAACCGGTTCGCCAGGAAGGTCTAAGGCGTCCTTGAATGGTAAAGTCTCTAGAAATCAAGAGGTTATAATAATACGTCCGCTGTCCGGACAAGCAGGCAAGCGAACTATTGTTTCTCCTCTCTTGCTACCGCTCGATATCCAATATCTGATCGATAATGGGGATTCTTAAACTGAATTTTCTTCACCAGACGATAGGCTCTCTCTTGTGCCTCTTTAACGCTGTTGCCAAGCGCAGTAACACCCAGGACTCGTCCGCCATTGGTCACAACCTTGTTGCCAACCAGAGTCGTTCCGGCGTGAAAGGTCTTACTGTCTTTGTCTTCAGCTTCGATACCTGAAATCTCATCACCCTTGTCATAACTCATTGGGTAGCCACCTGCAGCAACAACAACTGTCAGTGCGGTTCGGTCATCAAAGCCAATTTCAGCGCCCGCAAGATTACCATCTATGGCATCGTTACAAAGCTTCACCAGATCAGATTGCATTCTTATCATCACGGGTTGAGTTTCCGGATCACCAAACCGGCAATTGAATTCGATAACATGGGGACAGCCTTCTTCATCAATCATCAGACCCGCGTAAAGAAAACCTACATAGTCATTGCCGTCCTCTGCCATGCCACGAACCGTNGGTTCAATGACCTGCTGNATGATCTTTTGATGAACATCANTNGTGACAACAGGCGCGGGTGAATAGGCACCCATTCCNCCTGTATTGGGNCCTTTNTCACCATCGTATGCGGCTTTGTGATCCTGAGANGATGCAAAAGGGATGGCATTCNTGCCATCGACAATCACAATAAAGCTGGCTTCCTCTCCGATAAGAAACTCTTCCACAACAACCGTTGCACCCGCATCACCAAATGCATTGCCTTGCATCATATCGCGAATTGTTTGTTCTGCTTCTACATGATTTTCGGCGATCACCACGCCCTTTCCAGCGGCTAATCCATCCGCCTTAATAACAATCGGGGTAGCCATGGTCGATGAATAACTAACCGCTTCCTCAACCTGATCAAAACTGCCGTAAGCAGCTGTTGGAATCCTATGCCTCACCATAAAATCCTTGGTGAAACTCTTTGATCCTTCCAACTGGGCACCCGCGGCACTCGGTCCGAAACATCGCAGCCCTTTCGCTTTGAATTTGTCTACCACACCCTCGACCAGCGGTGCTTCGGGCCCAATGACGGTCAAATCGATCTTCTGCTCCTCGGCGAACTTGATCTGGGCATCAAAGTCCATTACATCAATCGCAATATTTCGTAACTTGCCATCGCTGGCAGTTCCTGCATTTCCCGGTGCGAGAATGACTTCTGACACTTCCGGGGACTGGGCAATACGCCACGCGAGTGCATGTTCTCGACCACCTGAACCGGTTACAAGAATCTTCATCCTATTGTCCTTTTATCTACCTCTGATATCTGAAGAAAATAAACTAGTGACGAAAGTGTCGCATGCCGGTGAACAACATCGCCATCCCAGCCTCGTTTGCCGCCTGAATAACCTCATCATCTCCTTTCGATCCCCCCGGCTGAATTACTGCTGTAATACCCGCATCGGCCGCGGAGTCAATGCCGTCGCGAAACGGAAAGAACGCATCAGATGCCATAACTGACCCAGGGACGCTCAAGTTCTCATCCGCGGCCTTGATGCCAGCAATCTTTGCACTGTATACACGGCTCATCTGACCGGCACCTATCCCAATAGTGCGGTTATCTTTTGCGTAGACAATCGCATTGGACTTCACATACTTTGCCACTGTCCAGGCAAAGCCCAGATCACGTTTCTCATCTTCCGTTGGTGCTCTATCCGTTACGACCTTCAACTCTGATTCGTTCAGCAAAACAAGATCAGATTCCTGAACCAAAACACCATTTAAAACATTCTTGTAATACAACTCGCCGGTACGATCATAGTCAATCGCGCCGCATTCGAGTACTCGAACATTTTTCTTTTGGGTAAATATCGTTTTTGCCTGATCTTCAATTTCAGGTGCGATGACCACCTCGACGAACTGCTGGTCCAGCATACGCTCTGCAACAGCCGCATCCACGGGACGATTGAACGCAATAATGCCACCAAATGCTGAAGTCGGATCTGTTTCGAATGCTAACTGGTAGGCATCTGATACAGTCCCGGCAATAGCGACGCCACATGGATTGGCATGCTTTACGATGACACAGGCTGTTTCAGAAAACGCACGGACACATTCCAGAGCCGCATCTGCATCAGCAACGTTGTTAAACGACAGCTCCCTGCCATGAAGCTGTTTTGAAGCACCAACACTCCCATGCGTGCAATCCGCTTCGACGTAGAACGCCGCGGCCTGATGGGGATTTTCACCATATCGCATACTTTGCTTCTTAATGTACTGGCGAGTGACCGAACCTGGAAAATCGGTGCTTCTCCTGGTTTCAATATCAATGGAACTCAGATAATTGGAGATTGCTGCATCGTAACGAGCAACATGCTCAAAAGCTTTCACCGCCAGTCTGAAACGTGTTTCATAGGAGAGACAACCGGATCTCTCCTGTAACTCATTTAAGATCCCGGCATAGTCTTCAATATCCACGACGACAGCAACACTGTCACAATTCTTGGCAGCGGATCTCAGCATCGCCGGACCGCCAATATCTATATTCTCAATGGCATCCGCAAGGGTGGCCTCAGGATCCGCCACAGTCTTTTCAAAGGGATATAGATTAACGACGACCAGATCAATTCCAGTAATCTCATGATCTGCCATCACATCAACATCTATTCCACCACCATCAGCATTACGCCGTCCCAGCAATCCACCGTGAATTTTTGGATGAAGTGTTTTTACTCTGCCGTCCATCATCTCAGGGAAACCAGTGTAATCAGAAACTTCTCGTACACTGACGCCGTGTTCGTGTAACAGTTTGAATGTGCCCCCTGTGGAGAGCACATCAACTTTGAAATCCATCAGTCCCTTGCCTAACTCAGCCAAACCAGACTTATCCGAAACACTGATCAAAGCATTTTTTACCTTGAAATCTTGCATCATAAATTCCAATCAATCGCCGGGCACAGAGAGAATTGTGCGTTGAAAAAGAAAGAGGACGGCAAATACCGTCCTCAAAAGGTAATGATAATTTTACACACCCGAATGGGTAAAAGGAATGATTACAGCAAGCCGTACTTTTTCAACTTCTTACGCAGCGTGCCTCTGTTGAGACCCAGAATAAGAGCAGTCTGGCTTTGGTTGTTACTGGTGCTTTTTAACACACAATTCAGCAGTGGAGCTTCAACTTCCGAGAGCACCAATTCATATAAATCTCTCACCTTTTGGCCATCCATTGCATTGATGTAGCCACTGACGGCAAGTTCGACAGATTCAGCCAGAGTCGGCGAATCGGCCACGGATACCACCTCTGCAGTAAGTTCTTCTGTCCCTTTAAGTTTGCTACAGTCGGTCATTACTAGTTCTCCATAGGTTAGGCGACCATTAGTTTGTTCTTCCGCAAACTATCAAATACTTCTTCGATAACCTCTATCTGGGCGCTGACTTGATTCAAGCCATTGAATTTCCTAATAATTTCACTAACGGACCAGTCTCCTGGAATTGCGGATAAATACCAGGCAACATGCTTCCTTGCAATGCGAGGGCCCATTACCTCCCCGTAGAACTCCGCTAAGTTATTTATATGTGTTACAAGCAAATTCTTTACCTCACTCAGGCAAGGATCCTTTTTTAACTTACCGGTTTGCAGGTAGTGATCGATTTGATCTGGTAACCAGGGCCGACCTTGTGCTGCTCGTCCAACCATAATCGCAGCAGCACCAGTCTGCTCAATCACCCATGCGGCTTTGCGAGGTGAATCAATATCGCCATTTGCCACAACAGGAATATCAACAGCACAGACTACCTCGCNAATCGCGNCATAGTCTGCAATTCCNTCAAATTTGCACTGTCTTGTTCGCCCGTGAACAGNCAGNAACTGAACACCGGACTGCTCCGCGATTCTTGCGATANTAATCGCATTCTTTTCANTTTTTGACCAACCCAGTCGCATTTTCAAGGTTACCGGTACATCGACTGCNGCAACCACTGCATTTAGAATTTGCTCAACCAATCGCTCGTCTCGCATCAGGGCCGACCCAGCAGCTTTNCTGCAAACTTTCTTTGCAGGNCANCCCATATTGANGTCGATGATCTGTGCACCANGCGCGACATTTTCTNGTGCTGCTTTCGCCAGCATGTCCGGTTCAGCACCGGCAATTTGAATCCAACGCGGCTCCAATTCTGTTTTGAACCGAAGTCGATTCCTTGACTTGGTCGTATTCCAAAGCCGCTGATCACTCGTAATCATTTCAGACACGAGCCAATAGGTACCGGTCGCGCGGCAAAGATTTCGAAACGGTAAATCGGTGACTCCAGCCATGGGGGCTACCACAGACCGACTGGGGTGTTGGAACGATCCAATTCTCAAGGGAAAGTCCTTTTTACTTGAGTGACGACCATCATACCAAATCACTATCGTTTCGGTACAACGTCATTACTTAATTGTCGTTACTTGATTAATGTTCGAGTACAGCAAGAGAGTAACCCACAGCATCTGTTCCGGGATCGACCACCTCAAGGGATAGTCGAACCTCCGTACTGGCAGGTATATAGCGCACCCCGGTCAGTTCACCCCCCAGATACTCAAGGGGTATAAATACTCGTGCAGCAAGCACTCGACCACTCACATCAGTAAACTTCAGCTGCAGGTTCGGAAATCGTTGCCTGTAACTTGAACTGTTTGTAACGATCGCATCAACAATCAGTGATCGATCAACCTGCGGGTGCGACCGCACCACGAGATCCGTCGCCGATAGACCATCAATATCGGAGAAATCGGCGAATGTACAATTCAAAAGTTGACATGCAGGCAAGTAATATTTTCTCAGCGAGACATCCTGACTCAACAGGTCGCGATTGAACCACACAAACTGAAGGGCAAGAATACTGACTGCAATCACTGCCAGACAGGACCACAGCAGCGGATTTCGTTTTTCCTCAGGCTGATATTCGCCAACTATCGCGGTTGGATCCTCATCATGAACCTCTATCTCACCTTCAAATCCTTGGATGGGTGAGGAATCACTCTCGCTCGCGGAAACCTCATGCTGCTCGTTGTATTGGGAATCTCCTAAATAATGTGCACCATCTGGTACAGACTGAACCTCAGTCACCTTGGAAGAGGTTTCAGAATTTGGACAACGAGTAACTGAGTCCTTATCACTCATACCTGCCTCGCATGTAAACAAACCCATCCATCGAAACTTAATTCACTCTCAAACTGGAGCGAATAGGCTTTTTTTACCCAATCTGACTGTGACTGCAGGATGCCTGACAGTACCAGATCAGCCTCAGGTTTCATCAAATTTATCAACTGACCCGACAGGTCAATTAATGGCTGGGCGAGGATATTGGCGAGAACCACATCAAATTCCTGCTCTTCAAGGTCAGAAGGCAGGCAGGTTTCCAGCCGGGCTTCAACACCATTTCGCCTGGCATTTTCGTTAGACGCCTGAAGAGCCTGAGGATCATTGTCAACCGCAACGACCTTCTCAGCACCCAGCATCAGCGCCGCAATACCTAATATGCCTGATCCAGAACCAAAATCCATGACCAGCGAATCTGGCTTCAGATGACGGTCCAGCCACTCGAGGCACATTTTCGTGGTCGCATGGGTGCCCGTCCCGAATGCCAATCCCGGATCAAGGCTCACCACCACGGCATTGGGCTCTTCTACTTCATATTCAGTAGGACAAACCCACAGTCGATCGCCAAACAACATTGGCTTGAATCGATTCAGCCACTCACGTTCCCAAATCCTGTCACCAAGAGATTCTATAAAGAGCAGTTCAAAACCCGCTTGTTTCATCTCATCACGGATCTGTGCCACATCAATAGCATCTTCATACAATCCAGTCGCCGTGACGTTATCCCAGAGTGGGATTTCTCCTGGTCCGGGTTCAAATATCGGATTCTCCTCACCATCAACAACCGTGACTGATACGGCACCTGTTCGCCAAAACAGATCTTCCAGCACTGGTAGCCGTTCAGCTGTCGCACTCGCTGCGAGTGTTTTCCATTCCATCAGGGGATGACGTCCCTCAGCAGCTGAGTCGAATATTGGCCCTGTACAAATGCCTGGTTCGAAAGAATGGTATTCAGCAGCGGTATGCCTGTCTCAATACCCTCTATCCGAAACTCCCGAAGCGCCCGTCGCATCCTGTTGATTGCCTCTTTTCTGTCAGCACCATGCACGATCAGTTTCGCAACAAGTGAATCGTATTGATGAGGAACTTCATACCAGGGGTAAAGGTGCGAATCAACTCTTACGCCAAACCCACCTGGAACCTCATACTTAGTAATCAGCCCGGGACTCGGTCTAAAAGCCTCATCTTCCGCATTGATTCGGCACTCGATCGAGCAACCCTGCATGCTGATTTCCTCCTGGCTGATCGGAAGGTCACCACAATCGGCAATACTGAGCTGAGCCTTTACAATGTCCACACCCGTAATCATCTCTGTGACAGGGTGTTCAACTTGCAGCCGCGTGTTGATCTCAAGAAAAAAGAAGCGCCCGCCCTGGTACAGAAACTCCAATGTTGCTGCATTTCTGTACTTGAGTTTTGACAGCGCCATTACCGATCCGTTTGCCAGTGCTGCCAGTTCTTCAGCATCAATTCCTGGCGCTGGTGCTTCTTCAAGCAATTTCTGGTGACGGCGTTGAACAGAGCAGTCGCGGGTTCCAAGATGAATACAATTTCCTTTCCCGTCTCCCAGTATCTGTACCTCTACATGACGTGCATTCTCAAAATACTTTTCAAGATAGAGGTCTCCATGACCGAAATTCGCATGTGCTTCCGACCGGGCTTCCGCGAAAGCCTGAGCCAATCCTCCCTCGCCCTGAACCGGTCGAATCCCCCTGCCACCACCACCAAATGATGCTTTAAGGAGTAGCGGATAGCCAATATCGCTGGCGCACTCCATGGCCTCATCCAGATCTGCAATGGAACCACTTCCAGGTATGGGATTCAGGCCTGCATCAGCCATGATTTTGCGGGCTGCTGCTTTATTGCCAAGCTGCTCAATCTGGTCCGCTTCCGGCCCAATGAAGACCATATCATTGTCAACGACTTGCCGGGCAAAGTCTGCATCCTCAGAGAGCAACCCGTATCCAGGATGAACCGCATCACAGCCTGTTAATTTGGCTGCCATGATCAGGTCAGCAGGCGACAGGTAGCTATGTTTGCCGATACAGATAATATCATCGGCCAGTTCGAGGTGCCTGAGATGTTTGTCAACTTTCGTGTAGACAGCGACGACTTCTCTGCCCGTTTCCTGGCAAGCACGCAGGATTCGCAGCGCAATTTCACCACGATTAGCAATCAGAATGCGTTGAATCACCCGTTAATCCTTCCTGAGAGGCTAGACGATAGTAAACAACGGCTGGTCAAACTCCACCGATGTATCGTTTTCAACCAGTACCGCCTCGATCTTGCCAGTCTTGTCAGACTTGATCTGATTCATCATTTTCATCGATTCGATAATGCACAGGATATCACCCTCTTTTACACGCCCACCCACTTCAACAAAGGGGGGTGATCCTGGAGAAGGTGCTCGATAGAACGTGCCTACCATGGGTGCAGGTATAATATGTCCTTTGGCGCCATTAGTGGGTCTTTTTGCAGGAGCAGGATTACTCACGCTGATGTCGTCATCGCTTTCTTGTGCTGCATGTGTCCTGGTGGCAGGCGTGACGACCGGCTTTAGCACTCCTCTTGAGATGCGCACCGCGTCTTCACCCTCTTTTATTTCTATCTCGGATATATCTGACTCTTCCATCAACTCGATAAGTTTCTTAACTTTTCGAATGTCCATCGTTAATCTCCTGGCTCGGATTATTGGACTTGAGACATGGCAGCATCCAACGCCAGCAGATAACCCTGTGCGCCAAGTCCGGTGATACAACCCACTGCAATATCTGAAAGATAGGATTGCTGTCGAAATTCTTCACGACTGTGAACATTGGAAAGGTGGACTTCGATAAACGGAATAGATACGCCTAAAAGCGCATCACGTAAGGCAATACTCGTATGTGTGAGTGCACCTGGATTGATCAGGATATATTCGACCGACTCTTTTTTCGCGGCGTGAATTCGCTCCACAAGTTCGTGCTCTGCATTGGATTGAAAACTCGTAAGTTCGTGCCCGGCTACCTGCGCTCGTTCAACCAATCTCGAATCAATGTCCATGAGGGTGTCATAGCCATAAACTTCTGGCTCTCTGGTACCCAGAAGGTTCAGATTAGGTCCATGTAACGCTAGAAATCTGGCCATAGTTTAGCCCTCACAAAGAATTTTGTTATTTTCCAGGAGATCGCTGCATTTTTCCAGATTTTTTTTGGAAAAAATGTACTTTAGAAGAACAATTGCCGGCTTAAATTCAGAAAGAATCGAGGTTATTGGAGTTATATGCAAGATATCCGCACTTTTTAAGGAGATAGCCGCTTTTTAACAGGTGGATAACATATTCCAGCATCTGCGCAGCCCTGATACTCAACCTCCAACCAAAAAGAATCTCCAGAACCGTCATTTATCGGAATATCAACATTGAGTTCACCGTAATATACCTCGACATCGCCAAAATACTCATCATGTTTCCCCAATCCAGGAGACATTGAGAATTCGCCTAAACTGACTTCCGANGTCGCTTTGAGGCGATGCCTGTACAGGTAGTAGCCAGGCATTATCTGCCAATAGAGCTGAACTGCATCACTGGTTTTTGTCGCAGTCAGACTAAACGCCTCGTCTACCGGCAGAATTTCTGCCTGATCGAGCAGTCTATTCGAGCCGCTGAACTCGTCAGCACCAGGTGCCGCGTTCCAATCAGAACCACTGACGCATATTGTCAAGAAAATGATTATCCACCGCCCGATAGCCATAAATTGCCTGTAAACGTATAGTTAGCTCAAAGATATGACCGTAAATAATAAGCCTTGTTACCTGATTACCGCATTTTATTCCCAATCTTTATTATTGTCGCACTTTTAAGCGCATGCGTGTTGCCACCTGCAAGAAAGTTAACGCCAATACCGAAGCCACTCCCACCAACAATAGCCGAGAAGAAGGATCAAGAGCAGATTACGCCCCTTCTGGACGAAGCCTACCTGGCTTTTGAGGACAACCGATTAACGACTCCCCTGGATGACAATGCCTATTACCGATACCTCCAGGTGCTTTCGATTGATCCAGAGAACGCCAGTGCAAATCAGGGAATAGCAGAAATCGTTGAGAAATATCTTGAATGGGCCATTAGCTCCGCCGAACAGGAANCTTTCAAAAAGGCCNTCGACTATCTGAACAAGGCACGATCCGTCGATGAGTCTCATCCCAATATCCCTTCCGTGGCNAAACTGATTGCTAATCTCCGCTCAATTAATCGAAAGACGTACCCACTTTCCATCGACGCTCTGAACAACGGCAGACCGCGCCTGATAGAAGCATTACATTCGATTGCGATGCAGGCTGAAGAACACAACGCGATGGTGGTTATAACGGCACGAAACGACCAGGAAGGACGCTGGATCTACCAACAGTTGAACGACGCGACACCCAGGCGAATTCGCGCCACCTTTGAACTGGGGAGAAACCCCAGGATTCGATTACTCTATAAATAGCGGCTCAAGAGCTGGCGTCGGAACCGTAAACGATGGTTATCTCGACAAAAATTATGGGGGCGTCTTTGTGATCTGGGATGCCTGTTTGGCAGCTCTATGATGGCGGATCGGCAAAAGCCTTGCGTGTACGGAATTCGGCATCCTCTTAACAGTTGGAATCCAGTTTGGGAAAATCTGCCTGGCAAATACGAATTCCGGGGTGACGTGATAAAATACTACCCAGCGACTAGGCTCTTTAATAAGCCGTATACTTTTGTTCGATTTTGGGTCGTCACAGGCCTTGCTCTGATGCTCCAGGCGAATCAGCCGATTCTGCCTGGGGGTTTCGTTTTGATCGTCTTTTGTTGGTTAGTTACCAGTGTTTTGGTTCAGAGCTTCTAGTCGGAAGGGCGTCGCCATTCTTACTTGCTGGAATGGCTTAGATTGGTGATACTGTTGGCGTTCAGTATTTTTGCTCCCCTGGTATGCCTGCTTTAGCGTCAGGCTCAGAGGACTATAACGTTATGCAGTTGCTCCAACTCTTTTGTATAGCTGCGGTAGTTGTTTTAATGCTGAATTATATATTTGCTCGAGATCCAAAGCGGTCATCGGAGGCATACTGAATGTGTTTTGCAAACTAGGGCATGGGCTCTATAATTTTTTTTACCGGCAGTAAATAGTCTATGCAGTCTACTCGTACCAAGCACATCGTTTTTTTGCAGTCACTGGTTTTACTCGGCATTATCTTGTTCGCATTTTTCTTGGCGAGCGAACGAGGCTTCATAGAATTGACCTTGAAGAGTGACCGCAGTTACTTGTCTTATGTGATCTTAACACTTTATTTTTTAGCTACATTGCATTGGATATTGATTTGTTATCGATTGTCCGCAGAAATCACTGCACTTGACTTGGTGGAGCAAGAATTGTGGTTTGATTTTAGCTCCCAAACAGATTTGGCGATCGAACGTTACTTCACGGAAGCTACCGACCTGACGAAACAGGGCGCACGATATCAAGGCCTCCTAGAGGCATTCGGTGATCGTATCTACAATCGACACGCAACGGGACATTTCATATCTGACATTTTGTTAAAGATTGGTTTGTTAGGAACCATAATCGGTTTTATCCTGATGCTCATGCCTGTAGCTGAGATTAAAGAATTTGAGGGAAATTTTATGCAACAGTTGCTCGGAGAAATGAGTGAAGGTATGGCTGTTGCTCTATACACGACGCTTGCGGGGTTGAGTACGAGCATGCTGTTGAAGATGCAGTATCAGATCATCGATTCGAGTGCGGCGAAACTAGTTACGCGAGTGTCGGAGTTGTCTGAGCTTCGCTTCGCTAGACAAATAAAGGAAGTCGGTGAGGCATAGCTATCTCAATCGCCAGGAAAGCGAGGACGCATTTACAGATTTGCTATTCAATGCCTTGCTGGGATTTGCCTTTATGTTTGTGGCGGCCTTCTCATTAATTAATGAGCCTAGTGATGGAGGTAAAATTACACCAAACGCCGAAATTCTCATTACCATTCGCTGGCCGGATGATCACCCAGACGATGTGGATACCATCGTTGAAGATCCGAGGGGTACTTTACTTTGGTACAACAATAAAGACACAGAAATTATGCATTTGGATCGAGACGATCGAGGTTCATTTCAGGATGCGGTCGTTGTGGCGGGTAAAAAGATTGTCAATCCGATTAATCAAGAAACAGTTACCGTGCGTAACTTGGTGCCCGGGGAGTACGTCATCAACCTGCTTCACTATCAGGCGAATTATAATGAGCCCTTGCCTGTCACGGTGAAAGTGGAAAAACTCAATCCAGAAGTCTCGCTCGCACATTATGGCAATTATGAGCTGACTGGGGTTGGTCATGAGTTGACTGCCTTGAGATTTAATGTGAATTCGGAAGGAGCAATTGAGGGTATTTCCTTTCTGCAAAAGGCACTAGTCGTCAAGGTGGCTAAACGATGATCTGGTTGATGTCTCTCGGATATGTGGCCCTCGCCGGGCTGTTATTAACAGCGAGTATACCTACCAGGTTTTCGATGTTGATTAAGTTACTTGGGATTTTACTGATCACCAGTTTCTACTTTGCGACTTATTTAGGTCATCGTGGTTTGGCAGGTTGGCCAATCAATGAGGAATTACCAAAAAATTTCAGATTGGTTTGGGTGGCTATTGACGAACCAGGGAAGAAGGATGGCGTCGATGGCGAAATTTTTTTCTGGATTCGAGAACTGAATGAAAATAATGAGGCGATTTCAAAACCCAGGGCTTATATTCTTCCATTTGATATTGCTTTGGCCGAACGAGTTCAAGAAGCTCAGGAAAAAATCCAACAAGGAGAGACGATCAACGGCTATGTCCAAGAGTCGGATAATGAGGGAAACGATGAAACAAAGGGGCAGCTTAAAGCGGGCGATAACAGCACCAGTGGCTTTAGTGATGCCCTTCTGAATATCGAATTTCGAGAGATAGAGATCCCGACACTGCCCTTAAAAACGATGCCCGGATCTCGCTAAGTCAAATCGCTAGCTTCCTCCAGCGCTTGACTCTAACGCCTCGGCTTCTGCTTTATCAGCGATCCCTCGAGAGATGATGTACTGTCTTATTGTTTCGGTATCTTTTTCATTAAGAATGTCTGCAAAGCTGGCCATGCCTTTGCCGGCGTAGGCGCCATCCAGCACAATATTTTTGAATATCTTATGAGTTTCGGAGTTCATCATACGTAAGTCCGATATGATGCCTGCTGATTTTGCTGCGCCACCATGGCAGATGCCACACACTCCATTGTATAACTGTTCACCACGAAACAGCTCATCGGCAGAAGCGACAAGCTCCGGTTGTTCAGGCAGAGTTTTATCCAGGACGTCTGGAGCTTCCAATACCACCTTTGAATCAAGTTTAAAGCCCAGGAGCTTGCCGAAATTACCATACTTATAGGCTGCTGTGTCATTTGTGTAACCTACAAAGTTTTCAGGTCCGCCTGTTCCCGCGAGGATCACGACATACTGTTCGCCGTCGATCTCGTAGGTGATGGGTGGCGCAAGCATGGATATGTAGGTGTTGTAAGTCCACAGTTTCTCGCCATTGTCGGTATTGTAGGCGCTGAGGTAGCCCAGCCCATCACCCTNGAAGACGAGTCCACCCGCTGTCGCCACGACGCCGCTGTTCCAGTAGTGCACATGGTCTACGTTCCATAGCTCCTCGCCGGTGAGTGGATCGAAGGCCTTCAGGTAACCCTTAGCGGTTAGTGCCTCATCGGCGTATTCGGTTGCGAGGAAGGTACTATTCTTAAGGTCTAGGCCCAGGTTGAAGGTGCCGGGATTACGCTTATACAGACCCGTAGCTTTGAACTCGGCATCAAGCGAATAAAGGAAAGGAAAATCCTGTGCCGGTATGTAAACGATACCTTTGGATTCATCGAAGGACATGGCCTGCCAGTCGTGGCCACCTAATGGTCCCGGCAGGATCCATTGGGCACGCTTACTGTAATCCATTTCCTTGTTCTCAACTGGCCGACCGGTTTCCATGTCGACATGGCTTGCCCAGTTGGTCTGAACATAGGGGTGGGCTCTTAACAGATCACCATTAGATCGATCGATAACATAGTAAAAGCCGTTCTTGGGTGCCTGCATAATGACTTTTTTAGGCTCCCCATCAACCACCATGTCGGCCAGGGTCATATCCTGTACTGCCGTATAATCCCAGTTATCACCGGGGACTGTCTGGTAGTACCACTTCATCTCACCGGTGTCGGCGTCTACTGCCACGATACAGGTCAGAAATAGGTTGTCTCCTCCGCCCGGCGAGCGGATCACGCGAGTCCAGGGAGCGCCGTTGCCAACTCCAAGATAGACCTGATTGAAATCGGGATCATAAACGATGGAATTCCAGACCGTGCCGCCGCCACCGATCTTCCACCACTCGCCGCCTTTCCAGGTCTTGGCCGCTAACTCCATCTCTGGGTGTTCGAAAGGTTGTGAAGGATCTCCGGGTACCGTGAAGAATCGCCAGGCTTGTTCGCCTGTTTCTGAGTCGTAGGCTGTGACGTAACCACGCACCCCGAACTCCGCGCCGCCGTTACCAATAAAGATCTTGCCACTGGCCGCTCTGGGCGCGCCGGTGATGCTGTAGTTTCGTTCGGTATCGATAACGGTGTTGACCTCCCATACCTTAGTGCCTTGGGCGGCATCAATTGCGACCAGCCGGCCATCCAGTGTGCCGACGTAAACCTTACCTTGGTAAACCGCTACGCCGCGATTGATCGGACCGCAGCATGCCCGTCTCTGATATTCCTTGGCCACCATAGGATCGTAACGCCACTTCTCGACGCCAGTCTTGGCATCCACTGCGTGAACGACGGAAAAGGTTGAAGTGAAGAACAGAATGTTGTCGACCATGATCGGCGTGGCTTCTAGGGCGTCGTTACCCCCCAGATCCAGTGAGAATGCCAATCCTAAACGATCGACGGTTTCCCGACTGATTTGTGTTAGCGGAGAAAAGCGTTGTTCTTCATAGTCTCTGCCGTAGGCGAGCCAGTTACCAGGTTCGGATGCTGCGTTGTTGATCCGTGCATCATCAATCTGGCCGATATTGGAGCCACTGCCACCAACCGCCTGATTGGGAGATTCAGATGCGTCATCGGAACAACCTGCCAAAAACAGAATTAACGACAAGATCCCCAAACCGCTAAGATGAACTTTCTTCACGCCGTTCTCCTTTTTTAATCTTTGTGTACTAATGAAAATTAAGCCTCATTTTTTACTCTTGATCGTTGCGAAAGACAACTTATTATCTATCGGGTGTTTAGTTTTTCCGACTATTTAGCTGGAGTCAAGTGGTCACGGTTAAGACGAATAAACCACCTTTTGCTCACCTTCGGAAAAGCATCCTGAGGCGTATCTGCCGCTCACCTGCGGCCCAGGATATGTATGTTTGATTAATGTTGATCCTGCGAAACGTGCTCTCCTAGAGACAGGAATTGGCTTGACAGCGCGGAGAGACGGCAGCTTCCAACAGCAAAAGTAGATTCTGGACGTCGTTTTCACGTAATGACTCGATGTCTAAATGGCCTTTCCTGACTGACATGTCCAGCTATTCATTCCTTCCCTTAGAACTTCTCCATTTGCGGTACTCCGTCTGCAAGAGTCACCCAGTCCTGTTTGCTGACACACCAGACATGAGCCTGGGGAGTGAATCCACTGGTATCGTCCAGAGTCCCGGTCTTTAAGAAGAGTGTATCAGGCTGACCCGGAATCGCAGAAAAAATGGGGGATCCGCAGTTCCCGCAGAAGAAGCGTTCCACTGCGTTTCCGCTATCGGTATCCATGTCCTCATAGAGCTTTACGTCGCCCTCCAAAAACCTAAAGTCCGCTTTCGGCACTCCAGCCAGGGTCGAGAAGGCGGAACCTGCCTGTCGCTGGCAGTTCTTGCAGTGACACACTAAAGTAACGGCAGGTGCACTGCCAATTTCGTATTTGATGTCTCCACAGAGGCACTGACCCGTTATTACCATGATGTTCTCCTGGTGGCGTATGGTTGGATGGGCAGTTACATATATTTACTGTCTGATCGACATCCCCTCCCACTGTGAATGCCGATTCTCTGGCAATTTGCATACCCGTCGTATAGGAACCATTAACGCCCTATTCTGAGAAATCTGCAAGTAAGATTTGATGGGGACAGGCCATTTTCTACAGCACTCTCAAGAATAAGAAGGGAGATGACCCCAGAAGAGAAAGCGCCAAACTAGTTCGAAAGGATGCGCGCGACCGTACGAATCGATAGACGCAGCCTTACTTTAAAGAAATATGAGATTGTGCTGAGCTTGCTTCGTCGCGATAGCCGAGTCCCGACAGATTGCCTTGATGTTGTTCGCGAGTGATTTGGTATTTGGAAAGTATGTAGAGGCAGATAGCGGGCATGACGATACTCAGAATCGCGACGACAACCGCGAGATCCTGAATCGCCAGGGTCTTGTCAGCGGTGCTAGCGGCCGCTTGGAAACCCACAAAGTAGAGNAGGGGTCCTTTAGCCATCAATCCGACGCCGCTGATCGCTTTTTGAATTAAGTTGGGGCCCGCAAAAAATAGTCCTTCGGAGCGCCGACCGGTGCTGGTCTGACTGTCTTCGACCACATCGGCGTTCATTGAACCAACAAGGATCCAAGCAAGGACGACAACGTTGGCGGCAAAGAAACCGTGCACGAGCATGACCCACCATAAGAGGCCGTATTTTTCGCCGTTTGGCGGCAGGATCTGAATGCCGTAGTGAAGGTCGAGTAACCGCAAAATCAGCAGAGACGGGCCGATAACGATCGAGATCACGAACAGCCCGATCGCCAATTTTTTCTTGTCATAGCCGCGTGCCAGCGGGCCGGCAAACGCACTGATGATCAGGGCGCCACCCATTGCCACGATGGGGAATATTGCAACGTCGGCTGGCTTCCAATCCCAGAAATAGGTATTCCAGTAGAACTCCAACCCCATGGTGAGTCCAACAAATAAACTGAACACGACGCCGGCCCAAAAAAGACTTAACCAGGACGTATGGTTAAGGGTCGAAAATATATCCCGGAACATCGACCGAGCACTGCTTGGTAGGGATGCCTTGGGTAATTCAAGGTTTGGGATTTCTCGTGCCGTGGTGAAGGCGAAAAAGAACCCAACAATCACGATGGTGAGCGCGCCCCACGTGGCCAGTGCATGGTACGCGCTAAGATTTTGATACGAATCTCCAAGGGCAGTAAGAAATAGGTAGGCCGTGGTCGGGCCTGCAATCCAGCCAAACATGCTGTTGAAACCGTGAAGTTGATTGCGCTGTTCGTAATCCTTACTAATTTCAGCACCCAGCGCTTCGCGCGGAACTTGGTAAAAAGTCCAAGCGACGCGGACGCCAATAGTGAGTGTCAGTAATTGGACAAACAATGCCAACTGCGATTCGCTCTGATCGACGGTCAACAACAAGAAGAAAAAAAGAGCTGACGGGATGATGCTCAAGAATATATATGGGTGACGTCGGCCCCATCGCGATTTGGTGTAATCGGAAAGGTAACCAAGGATGGGATCGGTAAACCCGTCGACGACCATGGCAATCGCGAGCGCAAGCGAAGCCCACCAAGCTTCGAGCCCGAGTACATCGTTGTAGAAATAAATGATCGGTGCCCCAAACAAGTANCCCTTGATGGAGATAGGGATTTGCCCAACCCCATATGCAAGGAGTTGGGAAATTTTTGCTTTAGTTGCCACGAATTACTGCCTTATTNCCGTTGCCACTGACCTGCAGACAAAAGCCGCAAGNCNTCTGCGATTNAATNAGTGAGNATANGAACCATTAACGCCCTATTCTGAGAAATCTGCAAGTAAGATTTGATGGCTATAGGCTATTTTCTTAAAAGCGGTTCAGTGGTGTTGAAGTTACATCCAAAACTGACCCATTTACCCCTTTATTTGTATCGGCGGCGAGGGCGGATTCACCGACCTCCTTCGTTGGGTACCAGGTGATAACCAGCAAGTCTGTCGCACGATCGGCTTCCGAGGCCCGCTCATCGGGAATGACCATCGGTGGGAGTACCCTGTTTGCTACCGTCAATCGTCCGCCGACATGCTCGGCGAGCTGGGTAACTCCGGTAATAAAGGCGCGTTGTGCTGCCGGCGTCTCTGCCTCGACCAGGTCGAGCAGCGCAATATACCCCTAAAAATACCCCCCCTGTTTTTGTTTGTCTCCAATGGTAAAGGGACTAAAGGCCTGATCTGGCGTGCAAATAATGAACTGACTCCTATTACCGCGCGTGCAAACCGGCGATGGTGCGAACAATCCATACAGCAGGGCGGGATCAACCAGAATTTCATGCGCGTGAACCATGCGCGTGGACATAGTGTATATCTCGCAGACTGTTTTACTGGGTCTGGTGGATCTTTTCCGACAGCGATAGCACATAGTTGCGAACTGCATGGGATTGCTCGACAGTTAGCTCCATTACTGGCATTCCGTTGGCGACCTTCGACCCACCGATGACTATGGCATCCCATTGCGCATGAGTGGTGCTATCCGCATATCGCAAATCCGGCACGGTTCCACCGAAGCGCGCGACAGCATTACTGCCATGACAGAACTTACACGCTTCATTATATACCTCAGCGCCTAGGACGATGACTTCGGGCGAAGCGTCCAGCTTCGGTTGATCGGGCAGGGTTCGCTCGGCAGACGGGCCGGATGCCAACTGCGCCTCCCCACCAATAGTAAACGCCAGTAGACGGGTGGGGCCTTGTGAGGCTTTCGTCGAGTGCATTCCCGGGTATTGGTACTGCAATCCACCGCCGGCGCCGATAGGTATCAATATGTACTGGACACCGCCAAGCGAATAGCTGACAGGTGCTGCATTGATTGCAGAGCCCGTCTGTACTGACCAAAGGGGTTCCCCGGTACCGGCCGAAAAAGCTTCGAATGTGCCCAAAGCGGTACCTTGAAATACGAGATCGCCGTCGGTTGCCAACAATCCCCCATTGAACGGAAGATCACGGTCTACCGACCAGCGAATGCGGCCGTTGGTCGGGTCCATGGCAACCAACTTACCCGGTGCATGTGGCTTGCCGTCCACCTCTGTCACCATAACAAGAGCTTCGCCTTCGCCACCACCACCGGATCGCTTTCCCGGCACGTCGATCACCGGAATGTAGGAAAGGGCCTGACCCGGATGAAAGGCCATGGCTGTCCAGTTTCGTGCACCCCAACTATTTGGCCATATAAGCGCCTCCTCACCCTCGGCCAGGTTCCAGTATTCGCCTTGTGGATTGTAGATTGGCTTGCCTGTCTCGAGATCGACATCCGTCGCCCAGTTGGTCTTAGCGAACTTGCCTACTGCGAGCAGCTCGCCGGTGTGCCGATCGAGCGTGTAGTGAAAGCCGTTTTTAGGTGCAAGTAACACTGTCTCCCTTTCTACCTCATTAATCGTGAGATCCGCAAGAACTACATTCATTGTGGCGTTGTAATCCCAGCTGTCCTTATCGACTGTCTGGTAGTGCCACCGGTACTCACCCGTACCTGTATCCACAGCGACGATCGAGGATAAGAACAGATTATCCCCGCCTAGGGGACTGCGCTCTGCATGCCTGTATGGATATGCCCCTGAGGTGCCAAAGAACAACAGCTTTGACACTGGATCGTACGTCATCTCGTTCCAGCTGTGCCCGCCGCCTCCATACTTAGCAAGAGCGGCTCCCGACCAAGTTTTGGCTGCCATCTTCATCGCCGGCGTATCGTTTTCCTCCGGCTTGTCACTCGGCACGATGTAGAAACGCCATAACAGGTCACCATCGTCCGCTGCAAAGGCTGATACATAACCTCGACCCTTTAGCTGAGATTCGGAACCGCCATTACCAACAAATACCTTATCACCGCCCACGTAGGGCGAATCGGTTATGAAGTAGCCCAATGCGGTGTCGCAAGTCTGTTGCGACCAAAGGCGTGTACCTTTCTTTGCATCCAGTGCAATCAACCGGCAATCGACGGTAGTTACGAATAACTTCCCATCACTCACGGCGATACCTCGGTGGGCTCTTGCGAGCCAGGACAGCAGGGGTTGTTCGGCAAACGAGTCCCGAACCTCAGGATCATAAGACCACAAAATGTCGCCACTCTTCGCATCGAGCGCCAGCGTGAAAGAGTAAGCTCCGGAAAGGTAGACGACGCCATCGATGACGATAGGTGTAGTCGCCACGCCATCCGGTATCGGCAGGTCTGAAGCCCAGGCTAGCCCTAGGTTATCGATGTTTGACACGTTGATTTTTTTCAAAGCGGAATAGTGTTGGCCGCTGAAATCTCCACCTTTCAGGGCCCAGTTTGTGTCAGTCTGTTGTGCCGGCGCCGGAGAAACAGCGCAGAACAATGACAACGCCAAAAGAGATGCTCGGGCACCCAATCTCGAAACGGCATGTCCGGCAAGCCTATTCATCAGAATAGATCACCCAGATCTTTTCATAGCCATCTGTTTCCCAAACCCCTGTCCATTCCTTGGGCATCGTTACGGCTTCACCAGTATTAATTGTCATCGCGCTACCGTCGCTGGAGGTCAACGTGACGCTCCCGCTCACGAAGTACATAAATTCATTTACGCCGTAGGGCTTACTGATGTCGATGCGAGTCTTACCGGAGCGATACATCCCGCTGTGGAATTTTCCATCGCTGCTGGACATCGTCGCGACGCTTTCAGTCTTATGGCCATCCGGGTGGGTTTTTGCGGTCACGTCGTCGCGTTGAAAGATAACGCCCATCGCTTCTTCTTTGCTGATTTTTGCTGGTAGCATTGTTTTCGAATCCTTACCGTCTGCTATTGCCGTTTGAAGTAGAATCGCCCAGAAGAATGCAGTCGCGAACCTGCACTTCGTACACATTGATCACTCCGTAGTTGAGAGGAACATGTTGTCAGTATACCCCCTAACATATCCTTTGATTCAAGCTGGCGCTGGGATAACTTTTTATGCAGAGGGGCTCCCGCCAGATCTTCCGGGCTTATCTGGCGGTGGTTCAGATCGCGACCCCGGCTTTTAGGCCCTCGAGCACCGCCTCCTCGGCCGTACGCGGTGTGATGCAGTCACCGATCGAGATAAGCTCGGTGTCGAGGTCGGCCAGCGGCTCCAACACGATTCGCCGCACCGGCTTCTTCCAGTCGTTCGTCCCGGACTGGCTGACTTCCGAAGAGAACCAGTACGTCGCCGTCCCGCCGGAGGTTGCCGCGAGGCTCTCGGACAAGGCGAGAAGCGTGCTGGGCTACTCAGCCAGCCGGTCTTTGGGCTGGGTTCGAGGCCGCGACTCGAAAAACCTGCTGGTCGAGGGCACCGGCGCCCCCGTCTAACGCAGCCGAAGGGCACTCTCTGAAGAGGACTGTGCAAGGGGATAGTGCCAACGAACGGGCGCATTGCGCGCTCGGGTCTGCAGCTCTGCCAGCCCGTCGAATCGTCAAATTGATCCCTCTCGCCTACCCCAACGCCGTATCAAAATGCACGGTTATGCTTCTCGTCTATGGCACCCTTGATCTCTTCGCAAGATCTTTGAAGTTTAAGGTATTCCCTATAAATTAATCCTTTACTATTTTGGCTCTTATTCTAGAAAGTGCTGTAGAAAATGGCCTGTGGCCATCAAATCTTACTTGCAGATTTCTCAGAATAGAGCGTTAATAGTTCCTATACTCAAGAGACACCCGCATGAGCAATAATCAGGTGATCGCTTCCGGTGAACATACTCGGATTGTAGCCGCCAGCCAGCCCAGCCTTTACGCAAGCTGGGGGCCGCAGGCATGGATCGACATGTGGATGTCAAATACCATGCTGGTTAAGAAGGCAATGCCAATAATCAGTCATACATTTTTGCCGATTCTGCGACTGTCGTGCAATGACACCGAGAAGCTCGAAGCTGAATACGAGGCAATAAAATCGCAGCGAGAAGCAATCCACTGGTCTGACTCGCCCAGGGAAAAATGGCGGAAGCGCTATGGTAACTTTGTTCGTGAGATCGAATGGGCACTGCTGGAACTTAGGAAGTATTTCAGCAGAGGGCAGTTCGAAGACATCGTGATCGGCACCTCAGTAAAACTGTCTCGCGAAACATCATCCGACTTCCTCGAGATGATGAACAGGATGTCAGAAAAGCATCAGACATCAAACTCACCTGTGCATCAAGGCCGACCCAGCCTGGAACCAAAAAAGCCAGGGCGCTGGACGACGTTCATGTTCAAGACTTTTAACCCCGCCCATTGGCTAACCGGACCTGCAACTATCACAGAGTACGATCCTGGGAATGGCGTCACGGTAATGGAGATCCCCGATTGCGCGTGGCATACATGTGCGAGGCAGGAAACATTACCGAACCCCAACGCATTACCGGAAGAAGGCTGTCTTCATATCTGCAAGGGCCCCTTCGAGGTGCTATTCAACGGTGATGGCGGTGCATTAAGAATGGAATTTGAACCACACCTGCCTGAAACATCCTGTACCGTGCGTATGACCTGGGAAGCAAGGGATTAGTCAGTTGTGTTGAGACTGGGTAATTTCTTCAGTCCTCGGAAGCGTCTGCTTGAGCAGGAGCAGGCAATAAAGGCATTGCAGCAGGAACTCACGACCTTGCGTTCCCAGAACAACAGTATGCGAGAAGGTATGCGTCGTTGCCTGATCTGTAGTTACCGACTTGATGCAAAACACCAGATTCGTGACATGCTAAAGTAATTTAGTGACGGGTTAACAGGTGTCCCTCGCAAACAATGGTCCAACAAATTTCAGGAAGCTTCACGGTACTCATATTGATGGTGAAGCACTTTGGTCAATTGATCTGTAGTGCTATAGAAAATGACCTGTAACTATCAAATCATCCCTGCAGATTTCTCTGAATAGGGCGTTAATGGTTCCTATACTCTTAGACACAATGCGCGGAATAACGCTCCCATAAAGACCTGTACTCCCTATTCGAAGCATGGAGAAAAGTACACCTCTCCACGTGCGCTGTCACAGTCTTATCTTCGAATGGCAGACAATCCATACAAAATACCGCCAAGTACGATCGCCCCGGAGACCTGCAATACCTCAGCCACGCTAACCCGGCTCAGGAGCCAGGCACACAACAACAGCGCGAAACCAGAAACCCATGGACCCATGCGCACCACATAATTTGGCGGTCTCGTATCAGGGCGTCGTCGCAATACGGGTAAGGCTGCACACACGATCGCATAGGTGATCAGGCGGATAACGCTGTTGATTGTTAATGCTTCGACAAAATTGAAGGTTAGACATGCGAGCCAACAAGCAACGGCCGTGATAATCAGAGAGCTGGTGGGCGTGTGATATTTGGTGTGTGTTTGGCCGAAGAATGAGGGAACTTGATTTTCCCGAGCCATCGCATAGGGAAGCCGCGAGCCACCCAACAGTCCCGCGTTGAGTGTACCCGACGTCGATATGATTGCACCCACAACGATTACCGCAGCACCGATTGGTCCAACGAACACGGTCGCGGCATCAGCCAATGGACGGCTGGACGTCGCCAAGGAAGGCAGCGTACCGATCGCGACAATTTGAATAGCTAAATAGAAAACTAAGACGAGCGCCACCGTAAAAAAGAGAGCGTAGGGAAATGCTTTCTCAGGATTCTGTACTTCGCCTGTGTTGATGGTGGCCACCTCAAAACCACTAAATGCAAAGATTAGGACCATGACGGCTAAAGCAAGCGTATTGGCATTCGGCATTGGTTGGAACTGAAAATGACCCGGTTCGATGAACCAAATACCAACGAGTACGAACATAGCAAGTGGCACCAGTTTCATAACAGCGAAGACATTACTCACGCGTGCTGCATGCCGAACGCCTAGGTAATTGATCGTTGTGAGAACGATCACAATGGCCGTCACTAGAACGGTTCGGGTGATTCCGTCATTGATCGTCGGCCAAATTGCGCTCAGGTACGAAAGCAGAACGTCGCAAATAATCGCGAACGAAGTGATCCGTGTCAGCCAAAGAAGCCATCCCACTTGAAAGCCGGTGAGTCGGCCAAATGTCTTACGCGCATACAGATAGGGCCCGCCGGTCCCGGGAAAGCGGGAGCCGACCTCAAGGAAGCACAGAATGATCAACCCGATTAAGCCACCACAGATAACGAACGCCAATACGCTATAGCTTCCGGCGAGTGCAAAGGCTCGAGAAGGTAAACCGAAGATTCCCGCCCCGATAAATAAGTTAATCAGTATCGCGATGAGTGACCCACGTGATATGCCTCGAG
Source organism: Gammaproteobacteria bacterium (assembly GCA_002725285.1). Lineage (GTDB taxonomy): Bacteria > Pseudomonadota > Gammaproteobacteria > Pseudomonadales > Azotimanducaceae > JAHRVQ01. Next base: position 34,492 of record PBRC01000005.1, read on the forward strand.
AGAGAGACGACGATGCTGGTTCTTTCTTCAAAGGGCACCTGTAACTATCAAATCATCCCTGCAGATTTCTCTGAATAGGGCGTTAATGGTTCCCATACTCTAGGAGCCACCCTCCTCCACTTCAGTCGATGCCGTCGAGCGATCGGCATTGGTCCGTGAGATAAGACACATTGCTGTGGCTTCATTTTTAGTGCCTGCGGGGTAACACTTAGAAGCAAGTTCGTCATCTTTCCATGGATTAAATATCGTCGTTTCAGACAT